>JACQYF010000202.1 GCA_016208315.1 Chloroflexota bacterium
CCGTCTTGATCGCGCCCGCGGGAATGCCGATTTGCACGAGCGTGTTCGCGGCGGCTTCAACCAACGGCGTGGGGCCGCAGATGAAAATCTGCGGCGTTTTGCCCAACGGTTTTGCGCCCTCGCTCAGCATCTCCTTGTCAATGCGGCGGGCGTAACCCTTCCATCCGGGCGGCTGGACGCGCGTAAAGGTATGAAAGACCTCCAGTCCATCCATGCTGCCGCGCAGTTGTTCCAATTCCGCAAAGTAGATGGCATCGTCCGGCGTGCGCGAGCTGAACAGCAACCGGGTCGGCACGTGGGACTGGGCCGCCGCGCGATGCCGGACCATCGCCATCAACGGTACGACGCCCGATCCGCCGGCGATCAGCATGAGCGGCCCATTCATCTTGGCCTCCCAAACGAAATAGCCCCCAATCGGCCCACGCACTTCGATTTGATCTCCGACCCTGAGCACATCGTGCATATAGGGCGATACTTCGCCATCCTCGATTTTCTCGATAGTTAAATCAACTTCGCCCGCGCGCTCCGGCTCCGAGGCAATCGAATAGCTGCGCTGCGCCTGATAGCCATCGGGCGCGGTGAGGCGAATATCGTAATGCTGGCCCGCTTTATGCGGCGACCAGGCCGGCAGCGCCAGCGTAAAGGATTTCACTTTGGGTGTTTCTGGTTTTATCTTTTTCACGGTGGCGATCTGCCACTCGAGTGGACCTTTCATGTAAACTCCTTGCGAGGATGTACGGTGAATGCAGCCAAGTTCGAGGACCTTGTTTTTATGCTATTTAGTCTCGGCAATGGCCCAAATGTTACATTTCGCAATGCAGACTTGTTGTCACATTCAGCGAACCTTGATATAATCAAAGTAACAGCATGAATTTGTTTCGATGTCTTTGTTTTTCGAGCAGGAGCTATCAACTTGCATATCCTGAACGAAGCCCAGACTCGCGAAAACAAGATTGACCCAGCCCTGGCGAAAGCCGGTTGGAATCTAGGGAACCGCTCCCAAGTTCGGTTCGAAATCCCAGTGGACGGCGAGAACGCCGAGCCCTGGAACGGCGTAACGGACTATTGCCTCTACCGTCCAAACGGCGAGATCGTGGCCGTTGTCGAAGCCAAGCGAATGACGCACGATCCGCGACTGGCCCAGCAACAAGCGGAACATTACGCCACCGAGATCGCCAAGCACCAAGATTTTACGCCGTTTGTTTTCCTCGCGAACGGTGTGGACATTTATTTCCTCGATGTGGGCAACGCGGCCAAGCGATTGGTCAGCGGTTTTTTCTCGCCAGATGACCTCGAACGTTTCCTCTTTATTCGCCAAAACAAGACCCCGCTGGGTCAAGCACCCATCAATAATGAGATCACCGACCGCGCGTATCAGCATGAAGCGATTCGCCGGATCTCGGAAGCGTTTGATGCCGGTAAACGCCGCGCGTTGCTCGTGATGGCGACCGGAACCGGCAAGACCCGCACCGTCGTCTCGCTCGCGGATTTGTTCCTGCGGACGAATCAAGCCCAAAAGGTGTTATTCGTCGCCGACCGCGATGCGCTGGTTGAGCAAGCGCTCACCGATGGTTTCAAAGCGTTTCTCCCGAACGAACCGCGCGGGCGTATGCACTCGTTCAACCTCGACACAACCAAGCGCCTCTACGCCGTCACCCTCCAAACCCTGAGCAACATCTTTGAGAAATTCACGCCCGCTTTTTTCGACCTCCTCATTTTTGACGAAGTGCATCGCTCAATCTTCAACAAGTATGACGAGGTGTTTCAGTATTTCGATGGGCGGATGATCGGGCTGACCGCGACGCCCGCGCAATTCATTGACCGCAACACGTTTCGCGTCTTCGACTGCAACGACGGCAAGCCGACCTTCCTCTACACGTACGAGCAAGCGATTCACGACAAGCACCTCGTCCCGTTCGATCTCTACGGCGCGCGCACCAAATTCCAGCGCAAGGGCATCAAAGGCGTAGACCTGTCCGAGGAAGAACGGAATCAACTCATCGAGCAAGGCATTGACCCTGACGACATCAACTTTGAAGGGACCGACATCGAGGTCAAGGTCAGCGACAAGGACACGCTGCGCAAACAGTGGGAAGAAATCTGGGACGTGTGTCTCAAAGACGAATCGGGACAACTGCCAGGCAAGACGATTATCTTTGCGATGACGCAAGAGCACGCGCTGCGCCTGCAAGATGTGTTCGACGAAATGTTTCCGAATCATCCCAATCTGTGCCGCGTTATCACGTACAAATCGGATTATCGCGGGCAATTGATCGAGCATTTCAAAAAGCAAGACCAGCCGCGCATTGCAATTTCGGTGGATATGCTCGACACGGGAATTGACGTGCCTGAGGCAGTAAACCTCGTGTTCATGAAACCTGTGCAGTCGCAAATCAAACTCCATCAGATGCTTGGGCGCGGCACGCGCAGCCACGACGCGTGCAAAATGTTCAACCTCTTGCCGAACGGACACAAAGACCATTTTCTGATCATTGATTTCTGGGAGAACGATTTCGACAAGCAGGCGGACGAATCGGCGGCGCAATCTACACCCGTGCTCGTAACGATTTTCAACACGCGGCTCAAGCAACTCGAACTTGACCTCGGCGCGCAAGACACTCCTGACTTTCAGCGCACGATTGCCGCGTTGCGAACACAGGTCACGCAAATTCCGACCGATTCGTTTCTCGTCCAGCGCGCGTTGCCCGACATTGAAGAAGCGTGGACAGACGCGTTTTGGCTGCGCCTCAATTCGCGCAAGATGGAGTTTTTGAAGTTGAAGGTCGGACCGCTCTTGCGTTATGCTTCGGCGGTGGACGTGGAAGCAGCGACGTTCACGAGCAAAGTCGAGCGATTGAAATTGCAACAGCGCGCGGGCAAGGACACGACCGCGACAACGGAATCTATCGCCGAGGATGTGACCCGCTTGCCTGATTTCGTCGTCAACGATCCCGCGCTCAAGCCGTTGGTCGAACTTGCCGCGACACCGACACGACTCGCGGAAGCCAAGCCCGACGAACTCGTGCGCGTGATGGATGCTCTTGCGCCGCAGATGAGGCATCGCCGCGCGCAAGCGAACACGTTCCTATTGCTCGACTTGCCCGACTCGATTGATTTGCGCGGTTACATTCTCTTGCGTCCAGGCACTGAACCCGTTTACGTCAAAGAGTACCGCGAGCGCGTAGAGAAACGCATCAACGAACTGGTGGCGAATCATCCCGCGATTCAAGCGATTCAGCGCGGCGAGATTCCGGACGATTGGCAGTTGATTGATTTGGAGCGGACACTACGGCAGGAACTCGGGAGTGGCGACGCGGAAGTGAACGAAACGCTGATTCGCAAAGCGTATGGTCTGAAGGTAGGCAGTCTGCTCGCGTTCTTGCGTGCGGTGCTGGGGCTAGAAGTGCTGCCCGATTACGACGAGGTCGTGCAACGGCAGTTTGAGGCGTTTATCCAGCAGCACAACTACAACGCGAATCAAATCAACTTTATGCGCGTAGTGGAAAGCGTTTTTCTGCAAAAGCGTCACCTAGGACACGCCGACCTGTACGAATCGCCATTTTCCAACTTTGGCAATGATGCCGTGGATCGTTGGTTCACACCGCGTGAGTTGGATGAAGTGTTGGAGTTTGCGGAAAAGTTGGCGGCGTAGGGGCGGGGTCATCCCGCCCTGGTTGGTAGGCGACAAGACGCCGCCCCCTGCGGGAGGCAAACATGCCATACGACTCATTCAAACATCGTCGCCGCTCGATTCGTCTGCGCGGATACGATTATTCGCAGGCGGGCGCGTACTTCGTCACCATTTGCGAAGTGAATCGTGAATGTATTTTTGGTGAAATTGTTGATGGCGAAATGTGTCCCAATCAATTTGGCGAAATCGTTTTGAAATGGTGGAACGAATTGCCAAATTATTATCCGCCCGTCGCATTGGATGAATTTGTCGTGATGCCAAATCATTTGCACGGAATCATCGTGATTACAGGCGTAGGGGCGGGGTCATCCCGCCCAATTACAGGGCGGCACGACGCCGCCCCTACGGAAAAACGGACATTGGGTCAATTGATTGGATATATCAAATTTCAGATCACGAAAGAGATTAACCAGGTTCGTGATGCGGGATACGCCAAGGTCTTGCAACGTGATTACTTCGAACACATCATCCGCAACGAACGCGAATGGAATGCCATCGCGGAATACATTTACAACAATCCCGCAAACTGGCGCGCGGATTTGGACAACCCATCGAATTTTCCGAAACGTCCGCCGCCAAAAACATCGGATGAATATTGGCGCGACGCGGGACTGTAACGTGATTTTGTAGGGGCGGCGTCTTGCCGCCTATTCGCGCCGCAATCGGAAAACAGGGCGGGATGACCCCGTCCCTACATAATTGAAATTGGGCGACAAGACGTCGCCCCTACACAGGAAATTAAATGCTCACCGACCCGAAACTGAAATCGCAGGTAGATGCTTTGTGGGATAAACTCTGGACGGGCGGGTTGTCAAATCCGCTCGACGCCATCGAGCAGTTTTCGTATTTGCTGTTTATGAAGCGGCTAGACGAGGAAGAAGACCGCCGCGAGAAACGCGCGAAAATGGTAGGGGCGGGGTCGTCCCGCCCTGATGCGGGGTTATCCCGCCCAACAACAGGGCGGCGAGACGCCGCCCCTACGTACACGCCGCGCCTCAAAAAAGATTTGCGCTGGCGTTATTGGACGCAGTTGAAAGCGGACGACGCGCTCAAGCACGTCAAGGACAAGGTGTTCCCCGCGCTCAAAGACCTGGGCGGCAAAGACAGTTCGTTCGAGCAGTATATGCAGAACGCCGAGTTCAAACTCAACAAACCCGCGCTCCTCATCGAAGCGTGCAACCTGATTGACCAGATGGAAATCAGTCAGCAGAACCAGGATGTGCAGGGCGATTTGTTCGAGTATCTGTTGAGCCATCTGAACACGGCGGGACGCAACGGACAATTTCGCACGCCGCGTCACATCATCCGCATGATGGTGCGGATGGTCAAGCCGAAACCCAGGGAGCGCATCGGCGATATGGCGGGCGGCACGGCGGGCTTTTTGGTCGAGTCGTATCAATACATTTTGGAGTCGCACACCTCGCCCAAGATTTTGACGCGCGACGCGGAAGGCATCGCGCATAATCTCATCGGCGATAAACTGACGGCGGACGAGAACAAGTTTTTGCAAACGAACGCGCTCACGGGTTACGATAACGATTCGGGCATGACGATGCTCCGCATCGGTTCGATGAATTTGATGTTGCACGGCATCACGTCGCCGCGCTTTTTCTATATGGACACGCTGTCGAAAGCATACGCCGAAACGAAAAAGTACGACGTGGCGTTGATGAATCCGCCGTTCAAGGGCAAGGTGGACGCGAGCGACATTGGCGAGGGCTTGCCATCGAACACGACGAAATCGGAATTGCTGTTCGTGCATCTGATTCTGCGTGTGCTCGATAGCGGCGGTCGCTGCGCGGTCATCGTGCCCGATGGCGTGCTGTTCGGTTCGAGCCGCGCGCACGTCGAACTGCGGCGCAAAATCATACAAGAGAATCGGCTCGATGGCGTGGTCTCGATGCCGAGCGGCGTGTTCAAACCGTACGCGGGCGTTTCGACGGCGGTGCTGTTGTTCACGCGCGGCGCGACGACGGAGCGCATTTGGTTTTACGATATGGAGCACGATGGTTTTTCGCTCGACGACAAGCGCCAGCCAACGGACGCGAACGATATTCCCGATGTGTTGCAATGTTGGGAGAATCGGTCGGATGCGGGGTTCAATGCCCAGCGCGAAGAGCGTTTGCGGGAATTGAAGCAAATGGCGGAACCGCTCAAGCAAGAACGGTTGCGTTTGGAGAAAGAGATCAATCGGCTGACGTTTGAGCACGCGATTGCGAATGGCGATCGCGATGCGAGCAATCCTTCGACTCCGCTGCGCTCCGCTCAGGATGCGCTAACGACGATGCAACAGCAATTGGACACACTGCACGACGAGATTGCGCCACTGCAAGCGGAGATCAACCAACTGACGCGCCAGTTCTGGGTGTCGAAGGAACAGGTGGCGGCGAACAAGTACGATTTGTCCGCGAGCCGCTACCGCCAGATTGAACAGGACGAAGAATTTTACGAAGAGCCGCAAGTGACGTTGGAGCGACTCAAACAACTTGGCGCAGTTGCCGAAAGAGAACTAGAAGAAATTGCGAGTCAACTCTAGTGAGAACTGAAGCACTCAGAGATATTTGCGAAATAAATCCCAGGTTTGATAATGGGCGAAATCCAGAGGAACAATGTTCTTTTGTTTCGATGGAATTTGTTGATGATACGTTTGCCGAAATTGCTCGAACCGAGACGCGCCCAGTCACCGAAGTTCAAAAAGGATACACGCCTTTCAAGAATGGCGATGTGATTCTTGCTAAAATCACACCTTGTATGGAAAACGGCAAATGCGCGATTGCAAGAAATTTAGTGAATGGGATTGGCTTTGGTTCAACGGAATTTCACGTGATGCGCGCCGGCGAATTGGTGATACCTAAATGGATTTATTATTTCGTTCGGCAAGTATCCGTGAGGAAAAAACTTGAACGAAAGATGCGCGGTTCTGCTGGACAGAAACGTGTACCAAATGATGCCGTTGAAGAATTATTGCTACCACTTCCACAGCTCCCCGAACAACGCCGCATCGCCGCGCTGTTGGACAAGGCAGACCACCTGCGCCGCACACGCCGCTACGCCGCGCAACTCAGCGACACGTTTTTGCAAGCCGTGTTCGTGCGGTTGTTTGGGGATGCGCGGACAAATCCGATGGCATGGGATGTTGAATACTTTGGCGATGTGTGCGAAACCCGTTTGGGGAAAATGCTTGATTCAAAACAACAGACGGGAAAACACTTGCGTCCTTACTTGCGAAATGAAAATGTCAAATGGAGCAAGATTGATTTAGCCGATGTCCAAGAAATGGATTTTGATGAAGCAGACCGCGAAGAATTCAGACTCAAGGCCGGTGACGTATTGATTTGCGAAGGTGGCGAAGTTGGACGCGCGGCAATTTGGGAAGACGAATTGCCCGAATGTTATTTTCAAAAGGCATTGCATCGGGCGCGGCCTAATCCAGACAAAGCGCGACCAGAGTTTGTCGTTCAATTGATGTGGGCGCTTGCAAATTCTGGCGGTTTGGTTACATCAGTTTCAGAAGTAACCTTTGCTCATTTGACTGGCGTGCGATTAAAAGAACTCGCGATTCCGTTGCCACCGCTCGCGCTCCAACAAAAATTCGCGCGCATCGTCCGGCGGTTTGAACGTCTGCGCGCGCAACAACGGGAAGCGGAACGGCAGGCAGAGCATTTGTTTCAAACGTTGTTGCACCGGGCGTTTAGCGGGGAAGGATAGGCGTATGGCAAATCGAGATCATGAGGCAATGCTCCAGCGAGGAGCATACATCTGGAATGAATGGCGAAAAAACAATCCTGGAATCCAGCCAGACTTGCGCAACGCGCACTTGTTCGAAGTTTGTCTCAGTGGTGTGAATCTAAATGGTGCGGATCTGTTTGATGCGTGGCTCTCATGGGCTTGCCTACGAAAGGCCGATTTGAGAAACACAAATCTAACACTCGCGCACTTCGAAGGGACAATATTAATCGGCGCTGATCTTCGTCATGCAGAGCTTGCAGGAACTGATCTGACCAACGCAAATCTGGTGGATGCGAATCTGGCAAACGCAAATCTACTTGCATGTCGCATAGCTGGGGCGTCTGTTTGGAATGTAAATCTACAAGATACAAAGCAAAGCAATTTGATCATTACCAGCCCTACTGAACCTACGATAACAGTCGACGACCTCGGAGCTGGCCAAATACTTTATTCATTCTTGAACAACGTTCGAATTGGCCGTTTTATCGACACGGTTGTTGGAAAAGTCGTCCTCATCCTTGGTCGCTTTACGCCAGAACGTAAAGCCGTGCTTGATGCCATCCGCGAGGAACTCCGCAAGCGTGACTATCTGCCTGTCCTGTTTGATTTTGACAAACCCGCTACCCGCGACATCACAGAGACGATGCGTACACTTGCGCACCTTTCGCGCTTTATCATCGCTGATATTTCAGAACCCAGTAGTATTCCGCTGGAACTACAAGCCGTCGTCCCAGACCTCGCCGTACCTGTTCAACCATTGTTGCTCAGCGGTCAACAAGAATTCAGTATGTTCGTAGATCTTCGCAAGAAATACCATTGGGTGCTCGCCACACATGAGTACACCGACATTGCAGATTTGCTCGCCTCACTCGGCGACAAGGTGATCGTACCCGCGGAGCAAAAGGCGAAGGAGTTGGAGAAAAGATGAGCCAAGTCGAACCCAAACACCCAATACCCCTAACTGACGATAAGAAACTCGATCCGAAAGACTTGCTTATTGCCGAGTTCAACTACATCGCGAGTAATGTTTTTCAGGCAAATGAGGATCGTGCGCGCGTATCAAGTTACTATTTTGTGACGGCGGCCGCGGTCGTCGCCGCGATTCTTGGCGCAAACTTGCAGAATGGTTCAGCTTGGATTTACTTGGGCTTTATGCTCTTATTCGCCCTCCTAAGTCTCATCGGTTATTTCACGGTACTCCAACTCGCGCGTCTAAGGATCGCGTGGAGAGATGGCGCCGACGCGATGAATCGGGTAGTCAAGTACTATATTGATCACTCGACCGATCCCCAAGTTGAGCATGATTTGGTGTGGTTCAAAAGAGATAAGAAACTCTCAACCCAAGGTCGGGTCGAGAGCGTATCTTTCCTCCTCGCTCTTTCTGTAGTCGCCACTGATTTTGGTACGGCAATCGCGGCCTTCATGTACGGTGGGCAAAGCCTAGTTGTGTTTATGCAATATCGCTCGATCACGGTTCCATCGGAGCTAAATATTCTGTTGGTGATCGTTGCCCTTGGCCTGGGTTATTTCTATGCGCAATTTCAGATCCGCGCCTATTTCGAATGGGTACATCGGCAACCTGTCAGCGAGAACAGGACCTGGCTAGAACGACTTCTTGTAAGGCTCAAACTGATGCCAGCCATGGATAGCAACAATAATCTAGAATTATCGCCCCAAGGCCAGGACACTCTATCCTCCGCTCAAAAGACGCGAGAGTTGGAGACGGACCAAACTGGCGTTGTCTAGCGATTCGAGATTCCACGTAACTAAAGGTCGCCTGTCCTGGCGCGGTCACCCCTCCGCGTATCTCTCCTCTTTCCACGGATCACCAACCCGCGCTAATGGGTCAATTTCAGCGGTTGACTTTCTAGAAGCACTGTCGGCATTTAGCGCGCGCTTGGAATAGAAGCCGAGGAACTCAATCCAATTCCAAAATCTCGCCGTGCTGTAGCATTGGTAATGAGGATTTTCAACTGGATACCCCGGCGCGTACTAACGGCCCGATGTTCTCCAAGACCTGTAATGCGTCCGCACGCTGGACCGTGGGAAAGTTGTCCAGGAACTCGTCCAACGTGGTTCCATCCGCGATATAGTCAAAAAGCGTTTGCACCGGAACGCGTGTGCCGCGAAACACCGGTGTGCCACTCACTATATTCGGATCTATGGTGACCGGAAGTGATGAGGACAATGGCGTTCTATCCATGTAAACCTCCTTTGTCCGAATTATACCACCATTTTCTGCCCGTCGCATGTAAGAACAGCTACTCGACTCATGGTTTCGATTGACATTCGATGGGTTGGCACAGCCGGTCGCTACGAATATCGTTCTTCCTTCCACGGATCCCCGTGATTGTTATACCCCGCGGATTCCCAAAAGCCCGACTTGTCTTTTTCCATTAGGCGCAGCCCGCGCACCCATTTGGCGCTCTTCCAGAAATAGAGGCCCGGGACGACGAGACGCGCCGGGCCGCCGTGTTCGGGCGCGAGGGGCTTGTCGTCGTATTCGTACGCGACGAATGCGCGGCCATTGATGAGGTCGGGCAGGGGAATATTCGTCGTGTAACCTTGCTCGGCGAAGGCCGTGACAAACATTGCCTTGGGGTCTAGTTCGACGTGTTCAAAGAGCGTATCTACACTGACACCTTTCCATTTGGTATCGAGCTTGGTCCACTTGGTTACACAACTAATGTCTACGACAAAGGTTTGCGCGGGGAGTTTGAGGAACTCGTCCCACGTCCACTTGACCGGCTGTTTGACCAATCCTTCGATAGCGAACGACCAATTCGCCAGAGACACGCGGGGAGTTGGGCCCGCGGATAGAACGGGGAAATCGGTTGTTAGGTATTGCCCCGGTGGAATACGATTCGCCTTGGCGGCTTCCGGCTCGCGGCGCTTGCCGACAAATCCGCGCGAAATGAACTTATCTGCCATGCTCTCCTCCCTTCTCATGCTTCCAATCCCGAAACGTTTGGAGCAGTTGCTCCAGCGTATCTTCGGAAATCTCCTTCTCGGTAATTGCGCCGAGCGTCCGAATCATCCGGCGCATCTGTTCGAGATAGGCGCGGCAGCCCGCGCAAGTCGTGAGATGCTGTTCAAAGCGCACGCGCTCGGTTGGGGCGAGCGCGCTTTCGAGATAGTCGCTGATCAGTTCAACCAATTCTTGGCACGTCAATTCGTCGTTATTCATCTTGTCGGCCGGCTCATACCCTGTTCGTCGAAATACTGCTCCAGCGCGCGGCGCACCTTTGCGCGCGCGCGGTGGAGCAACACTCTCTGATTAGTCTCTGTGATCTGCAAAATGTTACACACCTCCGCGGACGACCAGCCCTCGATGTCGCGCAGCGTAATGACCGCGCGCTGACCCGGTTCAAGCCGTTCAATTGCCTGCCGAATCACTTGAACGGTCTCCGCGGATAGCAATTGTTCTTCGGGGATCGCGCCCCAATTTCGTGGAAAGGTTGACCAATGGCGCGCCCACTCTGAGTGATCGGCCGGAAGAAAGCGTTCAGGGTCAACAGTCGGTTCCGCCTCTTCGCCGTCTGCATCGAACCAGGCGGAGAACGGAATGGTGCGACTTTCGCGCTGGCCGCGCGTTTTGGCGTGAAGGATGAGAATGCTAAAGATCCACGTCTTGAGTGAGGAGCGTCCCTCAAAGCGGTCAAGCCCCCGTAACACGCCCAGCCATACTTCCTGTACGACGTCTTTGGCCGTCTCGTGATTTCCAACGTAGATCATGGCGAGGCGCACCATCGTGGGGTGATAGCGTGTGACCAGCGATGCAAAGGCCCGCTCGTCGCCGGCGCGCAGCGCGCGAATGATCGAGACATCTTCTGATCGCGATAGAGTGTGTGCGTAAGGGTGGGTTGGCTGCTCGGAAATGCTCATACACTTGCGCTCTCTAGCCCCGTGCTTGGCAAGCCATCGTGGATCGCGAACCGCGGGGAATCTCAGTGGACGAACGACGCGAACTATACTTGAACTCGAAGGGGCTGTCAATCGGGTCGTGTAACAAATCCGCATCTGGCGAGACTATATAATGAGGAGAATCAATTGAAAGCCATCGCAGTTTATCCCGGCAAACCCAACAGCATTCACCTCGCGGATTTGCCGATGCCGCGCGTGGACGAAATTCCCAACGGCCGCGGCGTGCTCGTCAAGGTGCTGCGCGTTGGCGTGGACGGCACGGACAAGGAAATCAACGCGGCCGAATATGGCGCAGCGCCGCCCGGATATGATTTTCTGACGCTCGGCCACGAGTCGTTCGGGCGCGTCGTCGAGGTCGGCCCGAACGTGCGCGATCTTGCTCCGGGCGATTACGTCGTGGCGACCGTTCGCCGCCCTGGGCACAGCATCTACGATCTTATCGGCACGTCCGACATGACGACCGACACGACGTACTACGAACGCGGCATCAGTCTGCTGCACGGTTACCTGACCGAGTATTACGTGGACGACGCGGAATTCATCGTCAAGGTCCCGGCGACATTGCAAGGCGTTGGCGTGTTGCTCGAACCGACCAGCGTCGTAGAAAAGGGTATCGAGCAGGCCTACGAAATCCAGCGACGACTCAAGGTGTGGCGGCCACAACGCGCGGCCGTCGTCGGCGCGGGACCGCTTGGCTTGCTGGCGACGCTCGCGCTGCGGCTGCGCGGCTTGCAAGTGGCGACTCTCGCACGCACCGAGCCGCCCACGCTAAACAGCGAATTGGTCCAAGCGCTAGGGGCGCGTTACGTCAGCACGCGCCAATTGCCGCTCGCGCAAGCGGCCCAAGCATACGGGCCGTTCGACATTATCTTTGAAGCGACGGGCGCGAGCAGCGTCGTGTTTGAAGGTATGCAAGCGCTGGGCCATAACGGCGTCTTAGTGCTCACTGGCATCAGCGGCGGCAAGCGCACCGCCGAGGTGCCGGGCGATCAAATCCTCATGGGCTTTGTGCTCGGAAACAAGGTTGCGGTTGGTTCGGTCAACGCCAATCGAACCTACTTTGAGCGGGGGGTTCAGGACATGGCGCTCGCCGAATCATTGTATCCCGGCTGGCTCGCGCGCTTGCTCACACATCCGGTGCGCGGCCTGGAAAACTATGCGGAGATGATTCGCTTGCTGACCGAGGAAAAAAGCGCGATAAAGGTGTACGTGGAACTGGGACGGGATGCGGGATGAGTAAAACGTAAAGCGTAAAACGTAAGTCGCAAGCACAAGCTTTACGTTTTACGTTTCACGTTTTACGATTTACGTCAGAGGTTCATGATGACCACAATTGAGCAAGATCGCCTCAAACATACGGCCGCCGGTTGGAAACGCTGGGGACCGTACCTCGCCGAACGCGCGTGGGGCACGGTGCGCGAAGATTATTCCGCAAATGGCACGGCCTGGGATTACTTTCCGCACGATCACGCGCGCTCGCGCGTCTATCGCTGGAACGAGGATGGGCTGGCGGGAATCTGCGACAGTCAGCAGCGCTTGTGTTTCGCGCTGGCCCTGTGGAATGGGCGCGACCCGATCCTCAAAGAGCGGTTGTTCGGTCTGACCGGACCCGAAGGGAATCACGGCGAGGACGTCAAGGAATACTATTTCTACCTCGACTCGACGCCGACGCATTCCTACATGAAGATGCTCTACAAATACCCGCAGCGCGAATTCCCGTACAACGATCTGGTCGAGACGAACCGGCGGCGCGGCAAGCTCGAGCCGGAATACGAATTGATGGATACGGGCGTCTTTGCCGACAATCGCTATTTCGATGTTTTCGTCGAGTACGCCAAAGCCAGTCCGGACGACATTCTCATTCGCATCACCGCGGCCAACCGCGGCCCCGACTCCGCCGAACTGCATGTCTTGCCGACCTTGTGGTTTCGCAACATGTGGAGTTGGGGCAGCGCGCTGTATGCCGAGCGTCCGATTCTGCGCCGTGATGGCGTGACCATTCTTGCTGAGCATGCTAAACTCGGGCGATACGTTCTGGTTTGCGACGGCTCACCGAATCTGCTCTTCACCGAAAACGAAACGAACTATCGTCGCTTGTTCAACACGCCGAACCTCGCGCGCTATGTGAAAGACGGCATCAACGACGCGATTGTCGGCGGCTGCACGGATGCGGTCAATCCCGAAGCGACCGGCACCAAAGCCGCCGCGCATTATCGCCTGACAATCGCTGCGGGCGAAACGACGACGCTGCGCCTCCGCCTCTCCAATCTCCAATTACCAATTACCAATTACCAATCCGCCTTTTCAGATTTCGACACGACAATGTCCCAGCGCCAATCCGAGGCCGACGAGTTCTATGCCGCGCTCCAGCCCGCGGGTCTCGACGCCGACCCGCGCAATATTCAGCGGCAGGCCTTTGCAGGCATTTTGTGGTCCAAGCAGTTTTACAATTACGACGTGGGCTTTTGGCTGCGCGGCGATCCCACTCAGCCGCCACCGCCGGCCGAACGTTTGAACGGGCGCAACCACGCGTGGACTCACCTAAACAACGCCGACATTATTTCGATGCCCGACAAGTGGGAATACCCGTGGTTCGCCGCGTGGGACCTCGCGTTTCACTGCATTCCGTTGGCGTTAGTGGATTCGGGCTTGGCAAAAGGGCAGCTCATTCTGCTCGGTCGCGAATGGTACCAGCATCCGAACGGCCAAATCCCGGCATACGAATGGAATTTTGGCGACGTGAATCCGCCGGTTTTGGCGTGGGCGGCGTGGCGCGTCTACAAGATCGAGCAGAGGATGCGGGGCAAGGGCGACCTCGGCTTTTTGGAGCGCGTGTTTCACAAACTGCTGCTCAACTTTACGTGGTGGGTGAACCGCAAAGACTCGGAAGACAATAACGTTTTTGAGGGTGGGTTTCTGGGGCTGGACAACATCGGCGTGTTTGATCGGAGCGCCGTGCTGCCGACCGGCGGCCATATCGAGCAGAGCGACGGCACGGCGTGGATGGGCATGTTCTGCCTGAACATGCTGAGAATCGCGCTGGAACTGGCCGGACACGATCACGTCTATGAGGACATCGCGACCAAATTTTTCGAACACTTTCTCTACATCGCCGACGCGATGAACAACCGCATCGGCGCGGGCATCGGCTTGTGGGATGAAGATGACGAGTTCTTTTACGATGTCTTGCGCGTCGGCCCGGATAATAGTTTCCGCCTCAAGGTGCGCTCGATCGTCGGGCTGATGCCGCTGTTTGCCGTGACGACCATCGAGCCGGCCGAGTTGGAGAAATTGCCAGAGTTCAAGCGGCGGATGGAATGGTTTCTCAAACACCGTCCGCAGTTGGCCGCGTTGGTCTCGCGCTGGATGGAACCGGGCATGGGCGAGCGGCGTCTGCTGGCGATCTTGCGCGGGCATCGCATGAAGCGCGTATTGAAACGCATGTTAGACGAAAGCGAGTTTCTTTCGCCCTATGGCGTGCGCGCGCTCTCGCGCTATCACGCCGAACATCCGTATACGCTCGACGTGGGCGGCACGCGCTACACCGTCGAGTATCAGCCCGCGGAATCGAACAGCGGATTGTTTGGGGGCAATTCCAATTGGCGCGGCCCGATCTGGTTTCCGGTCAATTACCTCATCGTCGAGTCGCTCCAACAATTTCATCACTATTACGGCGACGATTTCAAGGTCGAGTGTCCGACCGGCTCGGGTCAATTCTTGACCTTGAAAGAGATCGCCGACGATCTATCGCGCCGTCTCATCCGTATTTTCACGCGCGATGCAAACGGTCAGCGGCCAGTCTATGGCGGACAAGAGACCTTTCAGCGCGATCCGCTCTGGTGCGATTATCTCTCATTCCACGAATACTTTCACGGCGACAACGGCGCGGGAATCGGCGCGAGCCATCAGACCGGCTGGACGGGGTTGGTGGCGAAGCTGATACAGCAGCAGGCGAGGGGATGAGGGATGAGGGATGAAGGATGAGGGCGCACCTGTCATTGCGAGGGCTGGAATCCGTAATAGACTATTAACAATTGGGTAACGGGAGCGTAAGGAGCAGGTGCTACGATGAGCAGCGCAAGGAGGACACGATGAAAGCCATCTCGATAATTGTGCTGCTCGCCGTTTTATTGCTCGCGGCGTTTTCATTTTGGCTGCGGTCGCGGGAAACGTCAAATCGCACGCTGGCGCAAGACGCGCCCATGTCTTCGGCAAAGACAACATCATCGCTGCCGGTCGGCCCCATCGCGCCGGACATCGCCACCGATACGTGGCTCAACTCCGCGCGGTTGTCCGCGGCCGATTTGCGCGGCAAGGTCGTGCTCGTCGAGTTTTGGACGTTCGGCTGCATCAACTGCCGCAACGTCATTCCCGCATTGCGGAGTTGGCACGACAAGTATAGCGATCAGGGCTTGGTCATTATCGGCGTACACACGCCCGAGTTTACCTACGAGCACGATCTCGCGAACGTCAAGCAGGCGATACAGGACCAGCGGATCGAATATCCCGTGACGCTCGACAATGATTTCAAGATATGGAACGCCTACCGCGTCTATGCCTGGCCGACATGGTTCATCCTCGACAAGCAAGGCGCCATCCGCTTTACGCACGTCGGCGAAGGCGCGTACGCGGAATCGGAAGGCGCGATTGTAGAGTTGTTGAGGGAATAGAGGTCTGACCATGGAGCATGAAATGCAGTCCGGCATTAGACGCGCGCCGACTCTTTTTCTAGGCGCGGCGTTGGGCGCGGTGACGACGCTGCCCTTGATCGCGCTGTTTTATCTGGGCGCGCAATTGGCCGCGCTGCCGTTCGTGCCTTTCGATCTTTTCGATTGGCTCGCGCGCGTCTTACCGGGCAATGTGATCACGCGGGGCATTGACACGATGGTCACCGCCATTCAGCTTCTCGGTCTAGGGCCGATCAGCGCGGTCGCCAAAACCATCGAGCAGGCGACGGGCGTCGTGATGGTGATCGCCGGCGGCGCGCTGATCGGCGCTGGTATCGTCGTGGGGATGCGGCGCACGCGCTGGTCGGGCGCGCCAATCGGCGGCGTGCTCGGCGCGCTGGCCTTCTTGGCTGTCGCCGCAATCGAGCTGAACCTAAACAGCGCGAATATTGGCAGTATGCCCGTTGCGTTGCTTTGGCTGGCGATCATGATCTTTGGTTGGGCGCGGCTGTTGGGTGCCTGGCTGACGCGGGCCGAGGCGCCGGGACCGATGCCGGCGACAACAGGCGATTATCGCGCGGAGCGTCGCGCGTTCTTGACAAGGTTGGTGGGAGGATCTATCGGCGTTGCGGTCGCCGCTGTAGGGATTGGCCGGTGGCTTGAATTGCAGCAGCAGGCGAGCGGCGCGGGGCGGTCGCTGGCGACGTTGGCGACTCCCACTCCACCGGTCAGCGGCGCGCCCGCGCTCGGCGTAGAACCAACGCCATTCGCCAGTTTGACCGAGCAAGCTACGTTGCGCGACCGGTTGCTCCCCGCGCCGGGAACGCGACCGGAACTGACGGCGACCAAAGATTTCTACCGCATTGATATTGATACTCTGCCGCCCGTCGTTGACGGCGCGTCGTGGAAACTCCAGGTCTCGGGTCTTTTCGAGCGACCGCGCGCGCTCACGCTCTCGGATCTGATCGCGTATCCATCGGTGACCCAGCCCATCACGCAGGGCTGTATCTCCAATCCGATTGCCGGTGACTTGATCGGCACGGTGAATTACACGGGCACGCGCTTGCGCGATGTGCTCAAAGACCTGGGCCTACGTCCCGAAGCGCGAGCGCTCGCGATCACGGCGGTGGATGGTTTTTACGAATGGGTTCCGCTGGAAGAATTGATGGACCCGCGCACGCTCCTCGTCTACGGCATGAATGGCGAGACGCTGACGGTGGATCATGGATTCCCGCTGCGGATCTTTATTCCCAATCATTACGGGATGAAGCAGCCCAAGTGGATTACGGCGCTTGAGGCGATCAACCGCGAGGGCCGGGGTTATTGGGTAGATCGCGGCTGGAGCGCGACGGCGTATCCGCAAATCATGGCGGTCATTGACACTGTTGCCAAGGACCGCATCGAAAATGGCCGCGTACCGATTGGCGGCATTGCGTGGGCCGGCGACCGAGGCATCCGAAAAGTTGAAATCCAAGTAGACAACGGGCCGTGGGCCGAGGCGATGCTGCGGACTCCGCCGCTCGGACCGATGACGTGGGTGCAGTGGCGTTACGATTGGCCCGTCGTTCCGGGCCGACACGTGTTCCGCGTCCGCGCGACCGAAGGCACGGGCGCACTGCAAACGCCCGTCGTGCAGGACACGTATCCTGACGGCGCGACGGGGTATCACGCCATCACCGTGTCATTCTGAGTGGAAGTGAGTATCTAAAACAGATTGCGAATCGTCACGCGCAGGATGTGATAGCTCGCCAGGAACGTGCCGCGCCACGTGCCGCTCACTTTTGAGCGGCCTCCTCGTCGCGGGTGGTAGCTCACCGGCACCTCGACGATGCGCGCCCCGCGCTTGGCCGCCTTGACGATCATCTCGATGGGCCAGCCATAGGTTCGCTCGCGGAGGTCCAGGCGTTCGATCCAATGCCGGCGAATCGCGCGATAGGGCCCCACGTCGGTCAAGCGCACCCCGTAGAAAAGTTGCGCCAGGCGCGCGACGAGCCAGTTCCCGAATCGCTGGTGAGCCGGCATCGCACCGCGCGCGATATGCCCACGCGGCCGCGAGCCGAGGACCAGGTCGGCGTCTTGCAGCGCGGCGAGGAGCGCCGGCATCTCGCTCGGCAGGAAACTGAAATCGCCATCAAGGAAAACAAGCACGTCCGCCTTGTGCGCCGCGGCGACGCCGGCCGCGCACGCAAACCCATAACCCCGGCGCGGCTCATGCACCACTTCGGCCCCGGCGTCTAGTGCCGCGTCCGCCGTGTTGTCCCTCGAACCGTTATCCACGACGATCACTTGCGCGACCGGCAGGCGCAAGCACTCGGTTACCAAGTCCCCGATGCAGTTCTCTTCATTCAGCGCGGGGATAATGACGCTTGTCTTCATTTCGACAGGAAAAATCCGCGGGTGTAGCGGGCCTGCGCTCGCGGCGTGCCGCGCAATTCCTCTTGCAACTGCCGCAGGTTCTCGGTCATATCTACGTCATACCACGTCGGCAGCAGCTCCACCGACAGTTTCTCTTGGCGCGCCAACTCTAACGTATCGCGCAGGACGGTGGGCGTTGACATCTGCACGTCGCGCAACAGGCGCGGCTGAGGGCGCGTCAAGCCGATGAGATAATAGCCGCCATCCTCACACGGCCCAAACACCACATCTGCATGATCCAGGCAATCGAACGCGCACGCGACGTGGACCGCCGGCAACGTGGGGCTGTCGCTGTTCAAGACGATCACCTGTTGGAACCCTAGATTCAGGCAGTGCGTCGTGGCGTTGTCGAGCCGTTCGCCGAGGTCGTTGCCGGTTTGGCGGAGCAATCGAAAATCAGGCGCAAGCTGCTCGAAATAGTGGGTTTCGTTTTGAGGCAAGTAGAGGACAAAGCGCGCGACGTTCGGGACGCGGCGCGCGAGATCGAGCGTATCGCGCAGAAAGCACTCGTAAAGCGCGGCGGCTTGTTCCGGTGAGAGGGTAGGGCAGAGGCGCGTTTTGGTCTGGCCCGGCGTCGGACGTTTGGCGATGACTAGCAGGGCGCGTTTCTTTTCGGGGGTCGCGCGTCTGAACGTATTCCAAAGATAGGGCAGGGTCAATAGCGCGTACAGCGGCCCGAATTCGGCCCACGGCACCCATAGGATGGGTTCCCAACTGATGAAGAACGTATAAGCCAGCGCGACGAGTCCGGTGAACAAGAACCAACCGGTCCACGCGTCCAGCCGAAATCCCCAGCGGCCCGGTCGCACGAATAACGCGACGAGTGGGACAAGCCAAAGCACGTACCACGGAAACAGGTTCGGCGTGAGCAGGGTGAATGCCGCCATCGGCCAAATGCAGCGGCGAATGGCGTCCTCTCCGTTCTTTGCCGGGCGAATGAAGGCGATCGCGCTGATCACGGCGAGCACGATCAGCAACAGACCGTTCGCAATGTGCGCCGTGCCCTCACTCGATCCTTGCCATACTTCCAGCCCGCGCGCGATGAGGCCGGCCGCGCCCATGTTAAACGTCTCGCGGAAATAATTGGGCAGGTAGCCCAGCGCGCCGGCGCCTTGCGAAACAAACGACAGATAGGCGAGCGCAAGCGCCGCAGCGAACGCGACCGGCATCGCCCACGCGCCGCTGCCTCGGCGACGCCACAAGATCGGAAAGAGGATGATGGGATATATCTTCAGCGCGGTCGCCGCGCCAAGCGCCAGTCCGACCCACGCATCGCGTCCCTTGACGCGCGCCAGCCACGCGGCCACCAAGAGCGGCAGCACCAATCCATCCACGTGCGCCGCGTGCGCCGTTTCGAAAATGACCAGGGGATTCCACAAGTAGATCAACATCAGCCAAATCGGACGTTGCAGCGCGCGCAGCAGCAACAGCAAGAGCGCCCCCGCGAGCAGATCGCCCGCCGCCATCGCGACTTGAAACGCGCGCACGTTATCGGGCCAGATACGCCAAATCGCGGCGAAAGCCAATTCGGCGCCGGCAGGATACACAGTCACGGCGTCCACGCGATTGATCTTGGGCCAAATCGCGTCGTCGCGCAAGCGGCTCACCTGATCGGCATTCGGAGGATAAGCGTAAGGGTTGATGCCGTTGGCCTGCACGCGGCCATCCCAAACGTAACGATACATATCGTCGGAGAGCGTGGGCAGCGTGAAGATGAGGATCGCGCGAAAGAGAATTGCAAAGGCGAAGATGAGGACAACCTCACCCCCCTCCCCCAACCCCCTCCCCCCTCTCCTGGAACTGAACTTCGTTCCAGGAGAGGGGGGAGGGGGTGCCCGAAGGGCGGGGGTAGGGGGTGAGGCAAGGTACAGCGCGAACGCCGCGAAGAACACGACTTGAAATGCAACGGTGTGCGCCCGCAGGTCTTGAAGTTGGAGCGCAACTGCATAGGGAATCAGCGAGAGCAGCCCCAGCGCAAGCAGCATCGTTTGACGCGAGACGCGAGTGGTCATGCGGATCAATTCAGCTCCCAACGGGAGTCGCGAATCACGCTCAGGTAAACTTTTTGCGCGGGGTCGCGTCCGCGGGCGAGATGGCTTCCAGTTGCGTTTGCACGGCCGCGAGCGCGGCGCAGAGCGGAAAGACCGCTTGGCTCACTTGCATATCTTGATCGGTGGAGAGCGGATGCCAAAACACGCCGTCGGCGCTTACCGTGATTTCTGGCGCGAGATTGGCGCGGTCGAGTTCCAGCCCCTCTTCCGAAAAACCGCGCTTGGCTAAAGCGCGCGTGGTGTGGTCCTCTTCGGCGATACCGAGCGCGCGGTGAAACTCGCAGAGTTGTTCGAGATGATCTTGGTTCGCGGGCGTTACCGTTGTGCTGAGCCGGACGCGCACGCCGTTGGCTTGCAGCGCTTCAATCCCCTCGACCGTTTTCTGCCACGTACCTTGACCGCGCCAAGCGTCGTGTTCTTGCGGACGCCCGCCGTCCAGACTCACTTGCAGCGTCAAGTTCGCATTCGCCACCGCGACCAGCCGGTCGAGACGCGCGCCGCGGAGGAGCATTGCATTCGTCAGGACCGTCGTCGGGACGCGTGCGGACGAATGGGCGAGCATCGCGTAAATCTCGTCGAGCAGAAAGGGTTCGCCGCCCGTAAAAAAGATGTGCTCAAAGCCCAGCGCCACCGCATCGTCTACCAAGCGGCGAACTTTGTCCAGGCCGATCGCGCGGCGCGGCGCGCGTGGGCTGGAACGGGCCACGCAATAGGCGCAGCGCAGATTACAATCATAGTTCGTGTAAATCCACAATTTGGAAAGGAGAGACACTTACAGACTCCAGTGTGTCCCGCAGCCCTGGCAGGCGCGGGGAGGATGATCGCTCAACAGCGCGTGACGCCACGCGCGGTATTTTTCATTGTTCCAGATCGCGGAAAAATCTTGCTCGAAAAGATTGCCCATCCGCAGCGCGGCATAATCGCGCGTGGCAAACGGTCCCATGCAGCACGGCAAGCAATTACCGTTCGCGGTGACGTATGCCGTGGACCAGGGGCGCAGGCACGCGGCCCACGGCCGCGGCTCTCGCTGGCGCGTGCTCTCGAGCATTTGCCGCGGCGCGCTTGCGCCCGATGCGGTCAGAGTCACGCCGAGTTCGCGCGCCATATCTTCCGCCTCGGCGATGCTCGACTCGGCCCGCGCCGCGTGATCCTCCAAGAGCGCGTGACCACTGCCGAGCAACCCCGGAGATTCGGGATGATCGAGATAGTACACCATGCGCTGGAGATGAACTTCTCGAACCCCAACCCGCGCGGCCAGTCTGACCAAGTCCGGCAACTGGCCGATGTTTTCGCGCAGGCCCGTCATCCAAATCGAAATTCTCGGATTCGTCGCCTCCAGTTCGCGCTGAGTTTCGGTCAGGCGTTGGAGGTTGCGAATGGCGATGGGCAGGAGGGGACGGCCGCGAATTTTCTCAAAGGTCGCCGGTTCGGCCGCATCGAGCGAGCAGCGAATTTCGTCTAGTCCGCTGGCGACGAGCGCCCGCGCCCATTGGTCGGTTAGCAGCGTGGCATTCGTATTGAACAGCACAGTGATTCCGCGCCGTTTGAGGTCGGCGATCATGCGCGGCAAATCCGGATTGAGCAGCGGTTCGCCGATGCCGTGCAAAACCGCGCGCTGCATATCAGGGAACTGCCGGACAATGCGTAGGAAATTGTCCCGGGACAGAGTCGCCGGCGCTTCGTAGGCGACAAACGTGCGCGGGCAGGTTGCGCACGAGAGGTTGCAGCGGTTGGTCACCTCGACAAAGACGACGCGGGGCAAATCGCCGGCCATCGCGCCACGCGTGGCCTTGGCGGCAAACGAATACGCGGCGGGAAGGTGCGGAAGCGGCCCCACCTCTTCGCGCCCCCTTTGACGCGCAAGACCAGGGCGGGGTAATTGCGAGAGCGACTCTGCCATCGCCGAAATTATAGCATGGCACTGTACAAGTTCCAAATTTGTCCGGGCCCGATTGGAATCAGTGCTGCCGGTCCGTGTTGATTGCGCGCGAGAAAATGGTATAATGCCTTCGGTTGTCAAAAAGGGGGTGATCGTTGAGCAGCACACTGCAACTCTTACTGGTCTTGAGCATCTTTATTTTCGCCGCAAAAGCCGGGGGCTTGATCAGCACGCGTTTCAGGCAGCCGGCCGTTCTGGGACAATTGACGGCCGGGTTGATCCTCGGGCCGACCGGCTTGGCCTTGCTCCAACAGCCGCTTTTCTCCGCAGAGATGTCGGCGGTCGTTCTCGACCTCGGAGAACTCGGCGTCATTTTTCTGATGTTCATCGCGGGCTTGGAAGTAGATTTGGAGCAGATGTTGAAATCGGGACGCGTCGCCGTTCTCACCGGAATCATGGGCGTGATCGCCCCTTTGCTTCTCGGGACACTGACGGCGCTCGCGTTTCAAGTCCCACTGTTGGGCAGCATTTTTGTCGGCTTGATCCTCACCGCGACGAGCGTCAGTATCTCGGCTCAGACCCTTTTGGAAATGGGAGTCTTGCAGAGTAAGGAAGGGCTGGCCCTGCTGGGCGCGGCCGTGGTGGACGATGTTTTGGGCATCCTGCTCCTCTCGATTTTTATCGCGCTGGCTCACGGCGGCGAGGCGGGCGCGGGCGACGTGCTAATGGTCCTGTTGCGTATCGCGCTCTATTTCGCGGTGACGATTGCGTTTGGGATCGCGCTGCTGCCCCGGCTTACGCATTGGGTGGATCGCTTGCCGATCAGCGAGGGCGTCATGGCGTGGGTCGTGATCGTGACCCTGCTGTTCGCCTGGTCGGCGGAAGTGGTGGGTGAAGTTGCGGCGATCACCGGCGCATTCGTCGCCGGCGCGATGTTTGGCCGCACGGCGCTGCGGCACGTCATCGCCGAGGGGATGCACACGCTTACGTATGCCTTTTTTGTGCCGGTTTTCCTGATCAGTGTCGGGTTGCGCGCCGACGCCCGCGTGTTAGGGAGCGAGGGGCTGCTATTCGCGGGGATGATTATCGCGGTCGCCGTGGTCGCCAAGATCATCGGGTGCGGACTGGGCGCGCTGGCCGGCGGATTCACGCCGCCGCAAGCCCTGCGCGTGGGCGTGGGCATGATCTCGCGCGGCGAAGTCGGGCTGATTATCGCGAGCATCGGCCTGACTCAAGCGTGGATCGAGCCGGATGTTTACGCGACGATGATCCTGATGGTGCTCGCGACGACGCTCGTCACGCCCGTGCTCCTGCGGCAAGTGTTCCCGCGCTTGGAGGTCGCGCCCGCGCGGACGATCCCGTCCGCGGAATCGGACGACAAAGAGGCGGTTCTCACGCGTTGAGAATTGGAATAGTTTCGCGTTCAGTTTGTAGTCAGCCACGTAGCGCAGTTAGCGGAGTGGCGTTTAGCGGCAAGCGACGGCACTCCGCTTCTCTACGTGCCTGACTACGAACGGCTGGACGGTTACGCATTTTTCATTCGGCCGGCTCGAATTTGAGCGACGCGGAGTTGATGCAGTAACGCAAGTTGGTTGGCTGGGGGCCGTCGTCAAATACGTGGCCCAAGTGCGCGCCGCACCGGCTGCACTCCACCTCGGTTCGGCGCATCCACAGACTGTCATCCTCGGCGGTCTCGACATTCTCCGCCGCGACCGGCGCCCAAAAACTGGGCCAGCCGGTCCCCGAGTCGAACTTGGTCTCGGAATCAAATAGTTCGTTTCCGCAGCACACGCAGCGAAATACGCCGCGATCGTGCGTGTTCCAGTATTCGCCGGTAAAGGCGCGCTCGGTGCCTTTTTCGCGTGTGACGCGATATTGCTGGGGCGAAAGCTGTTTGCGCCACTCTTCGTTGGACTTGACGATTTTCTGCTTCACTGGCAACTCCCTTTGACATTCGGTAGGGGCAATCCCTTGTGGTTGCCCCAGACGGGCAGGCACAGGGAGGGCAGGCACAAGGCACTGCCCCTACGAATTTGCCGGACGGGCAGGCACGAGGCAGGGCAGGCACAAGGCACTGCCCCCTACGAGTCCACAATCACGCGCGCCAGCATATTTTGGGGGACATGCGCGCTGCAATGAATCGCCCACTCTCCGGCTTGGTCGAAAGTGTAACTAAAGCTTTCCCCGTTTTGTATCTCTAGCGAGTTGAGTGTCGCGACGACGTTGTGGCTCGGATGCGGATCGCTATTCACGAAATGAACGACGGGGTCGTCATTGACCCACGTCACCTTCGTGCCGCGACTGACCATGATCAGTTGCGGACTGAATTGTATCCCTTTGAGACGGACCGTCACTTCGCTCTTGCCGGTGAGATCGAGATACGTGCCCTTCATTTTCGAGTCCACCGTGAAGGCGAACACGCCGTCGTGGCACGAGCGGTCAGGCCAGCACGCCTTGTATTTTACAACGTAGAGACCATCGCCCGCGTTGCTGGGCAGCGTGGCCGAAAGAGAGAGCTTCTTTTCGCCAAGCGTGGGCTTGCCGACATCCACAGCCGCGCCATCGCGCGTGACCGTGATCGCGGAATCTTCGTGCAGGGTAAAGTTAAAGTTGATGAGGATTTGGGTTGGCGCTTGCGCGAACTTGTCGCCATGCTTGGGCGCGGAATCCACAAAGTGGGCCGCTGTGATTTGATCGGGCAGTTTGCCCATCATGGCCTCGGGCGAGGTTGTCTCTTTAGGCATCATGGCCTCGGGCGAGGTTGTCTCTTTAGGCATCATTGCCTCTGGCGTTGCGGTTTCCTTCGGCATCATCGCCTCTGCGGTCGGCGTTGGCTTGTCCATCATAGCTTCCACTGTCGGCGCGGCTTGCGGTTTCATCGCCTCGGGCGTTGGGGTCGCGGCGGGCGCGCACGCGACGAGCAGGACCGTGAGCAGCGCGGCGATGGCGAGTATCGTTTGTTTCATAGAGTGTCTCCTTTCAATGTGACCTGTGAGGTTCTGTAGGGGCGGGGTCGCCCCGCCCTGTTTGGTTGCCCAATGTGCGAGGCCAGGGCGGGGTGAGCCCGCCCCTACAGAACCTCACAGGTCTTGACGCATTTGGAATCGTTGACTATACTTCTGCCCACATGGTACCTTTTTGTCATTACAAAGCCGTTACCCAGAAATTAAGTGTTTCTTAAGAATTCCGTCACTCCGTCGCAAGGTTTGCAAGGTAGAATGTGATCATGAACAGCCAACATGTCCTCGTCGTAGACGACGAACCGCAAGTGGTCGAAGTCCTCAAGCTGTATCTCAGCCGTGAGGGTTATCGCGTCCATACTGCGGTCGACGGGCAAGCGGCGCTGGACGCGTTCGAAGCGCACGCGCCCGACTTGGTGGTGCTTGATCTGATGCTGCCCAAGGTGGACGGGCTAGAAGTTTTCCGGCGCCTGCGCGCGAAACGCGCGCTCCCCATCATCATGTTGACGGCCAAGGGCGATGAACTGGATCGCGTGCTGGGGCTGGAACTGGGCGCGGACGATTACATCGTCAAGCCGTTCAGCCCGCGCGAGGTCGTAGCGCGCGTCAAGAATGTGCTGCGCCGCGCGGCGTCAACCTCCGCCGAAGATGGGGCCGACAAGCCGATTGTCAACGGCGAAATGCGAATTGATCCGCGCACGCGGTTGGTACACGTGGGCGACCGCCGCGTGGAGCTGACCGGTAAGGAGTTCGATCTGTTGTATTTTCTGGCGCAGCATCCCGGCCAAGTGTTTACGCGCGCCCAGTTGCTCGATCGCGTGTGGGGCTATGAATTCTTTGGCGATGCAAGCACCGTGACAGTCCACGTGCGCCGCCTGCGCGAAAAGATCGAAACCAATCCCGCCGAGCCGCAATATCTGGCTACGCTGTGGGGCGTCGGCTATAAATTCGAAAAGGTCGCGTAATGTTGTTTCTGGTGTTATGGGTCATGGCGCCACTGAGCGCGCTCGCGTTGGCCGCGTTCTGGCTGCGCGCGCCCGCCGGCGATTTGCAAGTCCTCGCGCAGATCCTCCTCGCCGCGGAAGTGATTTCGCTCGGCTGCGGTTGGGCCGCGTATCGCTTGAGCGCGCGGCTGCGCCTTGCCACCGTGCAACTGAAAATCGTGCTGACTTTTGCGCTCGGCCTCGGTGTAACGTTGCTCAGCATTCTGTTTGTCTCGATTCCGATGTTCCTCTCGGCCCACGATAGCGCGCTTCTTTTCGTTTTGCTCTTTTTCGCGACCCTCGTGGCGTTGGGTTTTGGGCACTTGATGGCGCGCTCGATCACCGGCAACCTGGAGCGCCTGGCGCAAACCGCGGACAAGATCGCCGCGGGCGACCGCGAGACGCGCGCCGACATCCGCTCGGGCGACGAAGTGGAAAAACTCGCCGTGACGTTTAACGGCATGGTCGAACGCCTGGACGAGATGCAGCGGCGCGAAAAGGAGTGGGAGCAGGCGCGGCGCACGCTCGTCGCGTCCGTCTCGCACGATTTACGCACGCCCCTCACGTCCTTGCGCGCGATGATCGAAGCGGTCAACGACGGCGTAGTCACAGATGAGGAATCCGTCCGCCGCTATCTCGCGCTGGCCCAAGTCGAGATCCAAAACCTCTCGCATCTCGTAGACGATCTTTTCGAATTGACCCAACTCGACGCGGGCGCGCCGACGTGGAGCAAGGAACCCGGCTCGTTACGCGATTTGATTTCCGATACATTCGAAAGCATGCAGGCGCAGGCCAACGCAAAAGGCGTCGAATTGTCCGGCTCGGTCGAGCCGAGCGTTGATCCGGTAGTGATGAACTCGCTCAAGATTCAGCGCGTGCTCTACAACCTCCTGCAAAACGCGATCCGGCATACGCCCGCGGGCGGGAGTGTCTCGATCTCGGCGCGACCGTGCGATGCGGGACGCCGCGTGCAAATCGAGATCGCCGATACCGGCGAAGGGATCGCGCCCGACGATCTGGCGCACGTCTTTGAGCCGTTCTATCGCGGCGAAAAATCGCGCCCGCGCGACGGGAGCGGGGCGGGCCTGGGACTAACGATTTCGAAAGCCATCGTCGAGGCGCACGGCGGTCAGCTTGGCGTATCCAGCGCGGCCGGCGTGGGCAGCCGTTTCCACTTTACGCTGCCGCGTGACGGGAAATAGGACGCGGCGCCTTCCAAAGAAGGCGCCGAGCGCGGACGAGCGCGGATAAGAGTAAAAAGTCCGCGCTCGTCTGCATCCGATAGGGGTTTGGGAAACTCGCGGCTGGTTGTCATTGCGAGCGTTTTTTGCGAAGCAATCTTCCTCAATGTCGTGGAGCGCCGATGCAAAGAGGAAGATTGCTTCGC
>JACQYF010000203.1 GCA_016208315.1 Chloroflexota bacterium
AGCCAACCCGCGCCCATGCGTCCGCCGGTTTCTTCGTCCGCCGTCGCCATGAAAATCAGATCGCGTTTGAGCGTGATGCCGGCGCGCTTGACCAAGAGCATCGTCATCAGTTCCATGGCGACCATCTGCTTCATGTCGGTTGCGCCGCGTCCCCAGATGGTGCCATCGTCCAAGTCGCCGGAGAAAGGCGGGCGCTGCCACTTGTCCGCTTCGGCGGGCACGACATCCACGTGGCCCATCAACAAGAGCGGCGCGCATGAACCATCGCCGCTCAGGCGCGCGACCACGTTGCCGCGTCCCGGCGCCGATTCGAGGACGGTCGGCTCGATCCCTTCGCGCTTGAGCGCGGCCGCGATGTACTCGACACACGGCGTCTCGTTGCCGGGCGGATTGGTCGTATCGAAACGCAGTAGGTCTTGGAGCAGCGTCGTGCTTTGTCGTGTGATGAGGTCCCAGTCCATGCCGCTAGTATATTCCAGCTCTGGGAATCGTCAAATTCAATGAGGAGAAAGGCGCTCTCTAGCGCCGACGGTGAACGGCGCTAGAGAGCGCCTTCTCCTCACGATCACAACTTGCCCCCACACTGAAATGCGCCCGTGCATGGGCCGTTTTTGCCATATCGAACCGCCGCGAATATAATCGTGAGTGGCTTTCCCAATGGATTCCATTCACACCTTCTTTCTCGTCAATCGCCAGTTGATTCTCTTTGTCTACGGCCTCTCCTTTTTCGTCCTCGGGCTGGCGATTGCGCTTCAGACGCGCCAATACTCGCGCCTCGACCTCGCGCGCAGTTTGCCATGGCTGGCCGCGTTTGGATTCGCGCACGCGCTGAACGAATGGGGCGACCTTTTCATTCCGCTTCAAACTGCGTACTTGGGCGAATCGGCCAGCGTGGTCCTCTATACGATCCAGTGCTTTCTGCTGGCATTATCATTTGCCTTTCTCTTTGAGTTTGGGGTGCTTCTCTTGCGACCTACCGGACTGGCGCGGCTCCTGCACGGCGGCGCGCTGGGACTGATGGCCGTGTGGCTCGCCGTTTCTCTCGCGTTTTTCCTGCCCGCCGCGCCGACTATGCCCATGGTGTGGCGCGAGGCGGATGCGCTCTCGCGGTACATGATCGGCTTGCCGGGCGCGCTGCTGGCTGCCTGGGGGTTGCGGCGCCAAGCGCTGCAACGCATCGCGCCGCTGAATGTGCCTCACGTCCTTCGAATGCTCCGCGTGGCGGGTGTGGCGCTGGCATTCTATGCGATCTTCGCGGGCCTGGTCGTGCCGCCGGTCGCGTTTTTCCCCGGCAACATTCTCAACGCGCAGACATTCCAGGCGACTCTGGGTGTGCCGCCTTCGGTTTTTCGTTCGCTGATCGGTCTGACCTTGGCGATAGCCATGATTCGCGCGTTGGACATTTTTGATTTGGAGACCCAGCGGTTTATCGAGCAGATCGAGCAGCAGCAGATTTTGAAGGCCGAACGCGATCGGATCGCGCGCGACTTGCACGATGGGGTGATTCAAAAGGTCTACACGGCTGGGCTGTTGATTGACTCGGCGCGCCAACATTGCGCGTCGCAGGACACGGTCGGCGTCCGCTTGGAACGCGCGGCCGCGGCGCTGAACGATGCGATGGTCGACTTGCGGCACAACCTCGGCGTGCTGCGAGTTGAAAAATCGGATTCGTCACTCGCGGAAACACTCCACCGGCTCGCCCGCGACCCACGCTTTCAACCGCTGGTCGAGATTTCGTTGGATCTCGATTTGCCGGCCGATGACGCGCTGCCCGCGTCGCGCGTGGACCAGATCGTCGCGATCGTTCACGAGGCGCTGTCCAACGTCGTGCGCCACGCGCGGGCGCGGCGCGTCGAAATCCAAGCGCGCCGCGAAGCGGACCGCTTCAAACTGGTCGTGCAAGACGACGGGATCGGACTGCCGCGGCCGCTCACGACCGGCTACGGTCTCCGCAACATTCGCGACCGCGCCCATCTCCTGGGAGGCCAGGTCGAGATCGCGGACGCACGCGTGAAGGGAACCGTCGTCCGCTTGGACGTTCCGTGGAGAGACGAACCATGACGCGCACCCGCATCCTGCTGGTAGACGATCACGAGGTCGTGCGACTGGGGCTGATGACGCTGCTCGACGATCAACCGGGCATGCAAGTGGTCGGGGAGGCGGGCAGCGCGGCCGAGGCCCTGCGCGCGGTGGAACGGCTCCAACCCGACATTGTGTTGATGGACATTCGTATGCCGGGCGAGGATGGCATTACGGCGACCCGTCAGATCACCCAACAATTTCCGCAGACCCAGGTGCTCATGCTGACCTCTTTCGCCGACGACGAACTGCTGCTGCGCGCGATTCGCGCCGGAGCGGCGGGCTATGTGCTCAAGCAAGTGGGCAACGCGGAACTGGTGCGCGCCATCGGCGCGGTCACGCGCGGCGAGGCGCTGCTCGATCCGGCGATGACGGCGCGGCTGTTGGCGCGCGTCCGGGACAAAGAGCGCCGCGCCGAAGGCGATCCCTTTCGCGCGCTGTCGGATCGCGAACTCGAACTCCTCGCCCAAATCGCGCACGGCAAGACGAATGATGAAATTGCCGCGACCCTCTCGCTGAGCGAAAAGACGGTGCGAAACTATGTGAGCAGCATTCGTGAGAAATTGGGTCTGAACAACCGGATCGAACTGGCGCTATTTGCGATGGAGCACGACATCTTCAATCGGGTTCCCGGAAAGAGAACGGGCTGAGGAATCTCAGCCCGTTGATCGTCTTATCGGATTGCTTACTTGGCCGTGTGGTAACCCTTGGCTCTCGCCTTGAGTTCGTCGTTGGTCTTGGGGGTTGCCTTGCCCGCGCCGTGACACGACTTGCAGGCATAGTCGAGCGAGATCTGCGAGATCGCGAACTTGCCATCCGCCGTGAATTGCGCCGTCGCGTCGGGGTCAATCGCGAACATGTGGACGCGGACGTCGCCGGTGAACTTGCTCGCATCCACCGACGAGGAGGACGCAATCAGGCGCGGCATGTGGCAGTCCACGCATTCCGCCTTGACGGCCAAGTGCGCCGCCGATTGATTGCGCGCTTCCTTAAAGTGGCAGTTCTCGCAGAGCGTGCGCGTGGTTTGCTGTTTCGCCTGGCGCAGTTGGACCACGCCGACGTGCGGGTTGTGGCAGTCCACGCACTTGAGCGAGAGGTGCTTGCTTTGGTATAGCTCTTCGTACTGCTCGTGGTGATCAATGAACCCGGGCTTGGCGTCAATCTTGGTGACGTCGCTGCGGCGATGGCATTCACCGCATAGCTCGGCATCGCGTTCCACTTGCATGGCGACACCGTAGGGATTGGCGGCGTGTAAGCCGCCGGGGCCGTGGCACCGTTCGCACTTGATGCCTTCTTCGCTCCACGTCCCGACGATGCCGGGCAGATTGCCCTGGTTGCCGGTCGGCTTGTAGCCGGTCGTGTGGCAGGGCCCGCAGTTGTACTTTAGATTCTTGACGCCTGAGCTGTACTTGGACCAGTTCGCATCCTTCCCAGCCGCGGCATTGGCAAAGTTCCACTGGTTCAAGTAGTTGGTGTCGCTGATGGTCGCGCCGGGCTTGTCGGTGATGATATAGCCCTGCTTGTCCATAAAGCGGTACTTCCAGTTGTACCCGCCGATGACGTACGAGATGTCGTTCCAGGTGTAGCCCTCGGGCAACTTGTCAATGGTGGTAAATGGCGTGGTGGGCGCTTTCCCGTCCACAACCTTGTTCAGTTTGAAGGCATGGCCCGATTTGGCGTACGCGTCGGCGATCGCTTTGTGGCACGCGGCGCACGTGGCGCTGCCGATGTACTCCGCTCCGAACTTGGTTTGGGTTGGAGCGGGTGTGGGTCCCTGTGCGCTCACGCCGGTGGCAACCAGGCCGCCGATCAAGAGCACGATGCCCAGGACTAGGGCAATGACGAGGGAATTCTTTGTTAGCACGGATCATCCTCTCCTTTGAAATGATCGAACTCGACGAACTGAACCATCCCCCCTTTCAAAAAACACGGCCACACGATTCCCTCGTCAGAATCATGTGGCGGCATGGGATGGATCCTGCGTCGTCACAGGATCAGCGCGGACTAATTTGGAATAGTGTAAGACGAGCGGCGGGTGGGGCATAGGGATATTTGTCCCGTTCTCTTTCCGGTTTGTCCCAAATTTGGGGGAGTGGCGTCGCAGTTGCGTGACGGGGAATCATACGCTATAATTCAGGCGGATTCGAACCGAGTCCCTGTATTTGTGTTGCGAGGATGAAAGGAGTGTCGCGATGCCGTTTGGATTGCAGCCCCAGGATTTGCTCATCATACTGATCGTCGCGCTGTTGATCTTTGGCCCGTCGCGTCTGCCGGAGCTTGGACGTTCGGTCGGTTCGATGATGCGCGAATTTCGGACGGCGACCAAGGAAGCCACCCAGAGCTTTAGCGAAGAGGTTAAGCCCGCGGAAGTCAAGAGCCAAGAGGTCAAGCCCGCAGAAGTCAAGAGCCAAGAGCCGCCGAGTGTGGCGTGTAAGAACTGTGGTAAACCGGTCCCGGCGGGAGCGAAATTCTGTACCGAGTGCGGCGCGGCGCAATAAATCGAATGCCCCCGATAACCTCGGGGGCATTGTCTTATCCGCGAATCACGCTTCGCTAGTTGTCATTGCGAGAAGCCCATGCCTCTGGGGCGTGCACGGGAACAGAAACGCGCGCAGGTTCGTAGTACGCGACGTAGCGTCCTTTGCGGAGTCGCGTCCGCGCGCCTGGAACGGCACTCCGCAAAACCCGCTGCGTGCCGCACTACGAACGCGCACCCGCGAGTTTCTGACGCACAAACCGCTCGCAATGACAACTATTCGCGCAATTCGCGCTATTCGCCGATACTGTTGTCCGCGTCGTGGACCAACTCAAACAGCCGGTTTGGCGAAACCGGAATCTCTAGAATCTCTGTTCCCCATTCTCTCAGCGCATCCTCCAGCGCTTGGGCGAACAACGCCCCGACCGGAATCGCGCCGGCTTCCCCTGCGCCTTTGACGCCGAGCGGGTTCCACGGCGACGGCGTTTCGACGTGACCGACGTCTATGCGCGGGACCTCCATCGCGGTCGGCAGCAAATAATCCATGAACGAGCCGGTCAAGAGTTGGGCGTTCTCGTCGTACACTAGTTTCTCGTAGAACGCGTTGCCGACGCCTTGCGCGACGCCCCCGTGAACCTGGCCCTCGAGGATCAATGGATTGATGACCTTGCCGCAATCGTGAACCACCACGTACTTGATAATTCGAATCGCCATCGTCTCCGGGTCCACTTCAACGATCATCGCGTGCGCGCCCGCCGATGTCACTCCGCTCGCCGGGCCGAAATAGCGCGTGGCCTCGAGTCCCGGTTCGGAATTCGGCTTGACCGCGCCGCGCAGCGGGTTGGCTTTGCCGGCCAACTCGCCCAACGCGATGCCTTTCTCCGGCAAATCCTTGACTTGCACGCGACCGTTCGCGATCTCTAAATCGCCTTCGAAAACATCCAATAGTTCCGACGTAAGCTCAATCGCTTTCTCGCGCACCGCCTTCGCGGCCTCGTTGACCGCGTTGCCGGCGACGACCGCGCCGCGGCTCGCGAACGTGCCCGTGCCCCAGTTGAACTCGGCGGTATCGCCCGTGATGACGCGCACGTCGCGCACGTCCACGCCTAATTGTTCGGCGACGATTTGGGCAAATGACGTGAAATGTCCTTGCCCCTGCGTACCCACGCCGGTCGCGACCGTCACCTTGCCATTCTGCTCGACGTGGACCCGCGCGCCTTCATACGGCCCGATCCCCGTGCCTTCGACGTAACACACCAAGCCGAGGCCGACATGCTTGCCCTCGGCGCGCAAGCGCGGCTGTTCTTCGGCGATGAACTGATCGTAGCCGATCATTTCTTTGGCCTTGTCGAGCAGCGCAGGATAGTTGCCGCTGTCGTAGGTCAGCGCGGTGAAATCCTGGTAGATGATTTCGTTGTTGTAGGGAAACTCGTAGGGTTGGATGAAATTGCGGCGGCGAATCTCGGTTCGATCCAGCCCCAACTCTCGCGCGGCGAGATCGAGCAAGCGCTCCATGACAAAGACGCCGTGCTGGCGGCCCGCGCCGCGGTACGGACTCACGATCGTCTTGTTCGTAAAGACTGCTTTGAATTCCGAGTAATAGTTGGGCACCTTGTACAAGCCAAGCAGCGTACACTGCGCATTGAGCGGCACGGTCAGACCGTATGGAATGTACGCGCCGGTGTCGTACAGAAATGTGTCGCGGATCGCGAGGATTTTGCCGCTCTTGGTCAACGCCATCGCCGCGTCGTGAATCTGCTCGCGCTCTTGATTCATCACGAGCAAATTCTCGCGGCGATCCTCCAGCCACTTGACCGGCTTGCCGATTTGCATCGCGGCCCACGGGACGAGGACTTCTTCGGGATAGAACATCATGATCTTGGGGCCAAAGCCGCCGCCGATAAAGGGCGCGACGACGCGCACTTGATTTTCGGATAGCCCCAGCATTCGGGCCAAGCCATTCCGAATCGGAATCGGCGCTTGGGTCGAATCCCAAACTTGAAGATGCTGAGCGCGCGCGTCCCACTCCGCGACGATGCCGCGCGTTTCCATCGGCGCGGCCGAGCCGTGATCGTACCGAAAGCGGCGCTGCACGACGACCGCTGCATCGCGCCAGACCGCGTCCACGTCGCCCTTTTCCTGAACCACATGCGCGGCGATGTTCGAGCCGACGTCGTCGTGGACGAGCGGCGCAGCAGGCGCCAGGGCCATTTCCATATCTGCGGCGACGGACAGCGGTTCGTAATCTATCACAATATCGTCGAGCGCATCTTCGGCAATGTAGCGACTCTCAGCGACGACCATCACGACCGGTTCGCCTACGTGCCGCACCTTGTCTTTGGCGAGCGGCACTTGACAGCGCTCGTGAAACGCCAAGAGCTTTTTGACGGGCGGCGGCGGAACGAGTAGCGGACCCGGTTGCCAGTAATCGCCCAGGTCGTGCGCGGTGTAGACGGCGACGACGCCCGGACGCTCCCGCGCGACCGAAACGTCAATCGCGCGAATGCGCGCGTGCGCGTGAATGCTGCGGAGAAACGCGACATGCAACATGCCCGGCAGATCAACATCGTCAACAAACAGCGCATGCCCGGTAAGCAAGCGCGGGTCTTCGTTGCGCGTAATGCGCTCGCCCAAGTATCGAGTGGTCATCCTTCACTCCAGAAAGGAAGTGAACAGTCAACAGTGAACAGCCAGAAGTCGGAATTCTGTTAACTGTTGACCGTTCACTGTTGACTGGCGATTTTCACTGCTTCCACAATATTCTGATACCCCGTGCAGCGGCAGAGGTTGCCGGAGATCGCTTGGCGAATCTGCTCTTCATCGGGATTGGGGTTTTCATCCAAGAACGGAACGAGCGTCATCAGAAATCCAGGAGTGCAAAAGCCGCACTGCAAGCCGTGCGCGTCGCGAAACGCTTGTTGAAGCGGATGCAAGTGCGCTTCGTCGGACGCTAATGCTTCAACCGTTGTAATCGAGTGATTATTGGCTTGCACGGCGAAGAGCAAGCACGAGCGCATCGGCTCGCCGTCGAAGAGGATCGTACACGCGCCGCATACGCCGTGTTCGCAGCCGACATGCGTGCCGGTCAGCCCAAGCTCGTGACGCAGAAAATCGCTCAAGAGCAGCCGCGGCTCGACGGAACGTTGGTGTTGCCTGCCGTTGACGGTGACGTGAATGGTGTGCGTATCAGTCATAGGTCCTTCAATTCGCGTAGGGGCGGGGTCGTCCCGCCCAGCCCAGGGCGGGGTGACCCCGCCCCTACGCGCGCCCGCGCGATCGCACTCTCCAACGCTCGCCGCGTGAGCACGCGCGCGAGGTGGCGGCGAAATTCCGCCGACGCGTGAATGTCGGTACTCGGTTCGATCTCGGCATCTACCGCGTTTGCGACATGTTGAATCGCTTCGGCGGTTGGCATTGCGCCGATCATCTGCTTGGCTGCGGCGTCCGCGGCGATTGGCCGCATGCCCAAACCCAAGTAAACAATGCGAGCGTCGCGGCACGCGCCCTGTTCGTCGAGCGCGACGGTCGTCGCGACGCCGGCGAGCGCGAAATCGCCGTGACGCCGGCTCACTTCTTGGAAGGCATGGCCGGTCCGCGGCATTCGCGTGGGCAGCGTTATTTCGGTCAGCAGTTCGGTTGGATCGAGCGCGGTCGTAAATAGGCCGATGAAGAAATCGGCCGCGCGGACTTGCCGCTCGCCCTTTTGGCTGCTCAGTTTGAACTCGGCGTCAAGCGCGATCATCACCGCGGGCAATTCGGCGGCGGGGTCGGCGTGGGCGAGACTGCCGCCGACTGTGCCGCGGTTGCGAATTTGCGGATGCGCGACAAAGGGCATCGTCTCGGCGATCAACGGCGCGTACGCGGCAACCCGCGGGTCGCGCTCGAGATGGCGTTGGCGCGCCATCGCGCCGATGACGAGATGCCCGTCCTGTTCGCGAATGAACGATAACTCCGAGATTGGATTGAGGTCAATGAGGATTGCCGGAGTCACGAGGCGAAAGTTCATCATCGGCGTGAGACTCTGCCCGCCGGCCAGCACTTTGGCCGCATCGCCATGCTCGGCGAGCAGGTCGAGGGCCTCTTGCAATGTGCTCGGAGCAAAATACCGGAATGGCGCAGGTTTCATAACGTTATCCTGTAGCAAGGCCGCGGAATAAAAACTCGGCATGGCTACCATCACCATGCCGAGCGCATTATATGCGCGTCGTTTCTCCGTGTCTATCCCCTCTCAGGGTCGGACGATTACTTTGATACCCTCGCGCCGCTCCGCGATAGCAAACGCCTCGCCGGCTTGCGCCAACGGAAAGCGATGTGTGACGAGCGACCGGACATCCACCAGCCCCCGCGTGACCAAATCAATCGCGCGCGGAAAAGTGTGCTTCATGCGCCGCACGAGCTTGATCGTTAGCCCTTTGCGCCGCGCGACCGAGGCCGTGAACGCCGTGCGATCGTCGCTTGGGACTCCCACCAAGATCACATAGCCGCCGGGTTTGGTCGTCGTCATCGCCACGTCTACGGCCGTTTGATCTCCCGCCACCTCGAAGGCAATGTCCACGCCGCGGCCATCGGTCGCCGACAAAACTTGCTGGGCTTCTTCGCCGCTCTCGGCCCGAAAACCTTCTGCGCCTATTGCCTGCGCCGCGTCGAGGCGATGAGCCAGCGCCTCCGTCGCCATCACGCGCGCCGCGCCGGCAACGAACGCGACTTGGGCGATCAACAAGCCGATGGGTCCGCAGCCGAACACGCCGACCGTCATCCCCGGTCGCAGGTGCGCAAGATCAACCGAATGAATGGCGACCCCCAGGGGCTCGAGCATCGCGCCGTCCTCGTCCGTCAGTTCGTCGGGCAGCGGAAACAAGCAGCGCGAATCCCAGGCGAAATATTCGCGGAACGCGCCATCCTCTAAACCATGCCCCGCAAATCGCTGTTCCTCACAGAGATTCGGGTTGCCCGCGCGACACAACTCACAATGGTCGCACGGAATCGAAGGATCAACCGCCACGCGTTGCCCGCGCAGCGCGCCGCTTTCGACAACTCCCGCAAACTCGTGACCGAGCACGAGCGGCCGCGTGACCTGCGCGTCTCCGATGCCGCCGGTTGAATACCAATGCAAGTCGGAGCCGCAAACGCCGACGGCTGTCACGCGGACGAGCGCTTCATTCGTCTGCGGCGCCGGGACCGGTTCGTCGTGCAGGCGTAGATCGTGTGGGCCGTGGAGTCTCAGAGTTTTCAAGGCGAGCCGCTTGACTAGCCAATTTTCACGAGCTGAATATCGAACGTGAGATCTTGGCCGGCGAGTGGATGGTTTGCGTCGAGGGTGATGGCCGCTTCGGAAATCTCGGCGATGTGCGCGACAAAAGTCTGACCGTCCTCTTGTTCGATTTGCAACGGCTGACCCACTTGCGGCTCCAGGTCGGGCGGGAATTGGTCACGCGAAACGGCCAGCACCATTTCATCGAGGTAAGGGCCGTACGCTGCCGCCGCGGGAATGTGCGTGGTCTTGGTGTGGCCCTCTTGCATGCCGACGATCGCGGCCTCAAAACCGGGAATGACTGCCCGCGCGCCGAGCTGAAATGCGAGCGGGTCGCCGCCTTCAGAACTATCGAAAATCGTTCCGTCGTCCAGACGACCGGTGTAATGCACTTGCACATTGTCGCCGTTCTTTGCCACTGCCATCAAAACCTCTGCATCTCGAATTCACCGCCGCGCAAGCATCGCCTCAGTGTTAAGTCATTGTAACACAATTCTTGCGTTTACGCTTTCGTGCTCGAAACCAACTTGGCTTGCGCCAAAAATTGACACAGTGGCAGGGCGTACTATAATGTGAATAGAACCCCCTTCAGGAGCATGAACATGAAACTCATTGACCTCACCATCCCACTCGGTATTCAGACTCCGCCTTGGCCCACCTACGAGCCGCTGCAGGTCAAGTATTTCAAGCGACTTGCCCCGAATGGCGCGAACGGCCAACTCGTTACGCACTCGAACCACCTCGGCACGCATCTCGACGGCGAGATCCACTTTTTCACTCCCGGCAAGGACATTGCCTCGCTCGACCTGAACGATTTTCTCGTCGGCCCCGGCGTAATCGTGGACCTCTCGGATTGCGCGGGCGATTACGACATTTACACTTCGAAGATGGTTGAGGAGCGCGTGGAGGTGCGCGAAGGCGACATCCTCATCATCCACACGGGCTACCACCGCTACGGCTGGGACCAGCCGCTCGCCGACGAGGTGCGCTATATGGTCAAGCATCCCGGTCCCGACCGCGAGTTCGCCGAATGGGCCAAGGGCAAAAAGATAAAGTGGATTGGGGTGGACTGTGGCAGCGCCGACCACCCGATGAACACGATCATTCGCACCTGGATGCCGAGGCAAGCCGAAGAAGCCGACGCGCATTTTCGCGCAAAATACGGCAAGACCATGGCGGAGATGTTCACGCCGGACAAGTACCAACTCATGCACATCGAAATGTTTCCCGACCACATTATCCACGCGGAATGCATCGGCGGCGATATTGACTTGTTGCTCGACGAACGCGTGACGATTGGCTGCTTTCCGTGGCGTTTTGTGGACGGCGAGTCCTGCATCTCGCGCATCGTCGCGTTCATCGCTGACGACCAGTACGCCAAGCTCATGGAGAAGAAAGCCGCGTTGCAAAGGACCAAGTTCGGCGATGTGGTCGCAACGTGTAGGCAAATCTAGTCGCAGGTCGCAGGTCGGAGGTCGCAGGTCGCAGGACGCAGGTCGCAAGGTGAAGCGTGAGACCTGAGACTTGAGACTTGTGACTTGCGACTTGGGACTTGAGACCTGAGACAGGAGTAACGCCGCGGCGCGCCTGGCGAGCGCATCATCGTTGATCGCAAACTGCACTCAGCATGTCACACAGGAGACTCTAAATGGCAACGCAAGCACCCGCCGCAAAGGTGTTTGGCTACATGCCGGAGGATGCACCGCCCTGGGGCGCGATGCTCTCCCTCGGATTCCAACAAGTGCTCACGATGTTCCCCGCGACCGTACTCGTCGCCATCCTCACCAAATTCGATGTTGGCGTCACGCTGGTCGCCAGCGGTATCGGTACGATCATCGCGCTCCTTGTCGCCGCCCGTCGAATTCCGCTGTATTATGGTTCGAGTTTCAGCTACATCGCCGTCGTCATAGCCGCCATGAAGTTGTACGACCCGGTCTGCTTTGGCGCCAAGGACACGGTCTATTGCGCCCAAGGCGTCCAGATCGTACAGGTGGGTATTATTGGCACGGGCATTGTCGAGATTCTCGTCGGGCTGTTGATCGTGCGAATCGGCAAGGCCGCGCTCGATAACGTGCTGCCGCCGGTCATCACGGGCAGCGTCGCGATCGTCATCGGCGTCGCGTTGGCGGGCGCCGCGCTCGGCATGGCAGGGGCGCAATGGGGCGTGGCCTTTGTCACCTTGTTCTTCACGGTTGCTTTTTCCGTCTATCTCCAAGGCAAAGGTTTGCTCGGCATGTTGCCCATCCTGCTCGGCGCGATCGCCGGGTATATCGTCGCGCTCCTGGTGGATTTGATGGGGGCCGGCACCGTCGGGTATGTGCCACTCGTGGACTGGACACGCGTCGGCGCGGCGAATTGGGTCCAAGTGCCTCCTTTCACCCTTCCCGCGTTTGGCGATCCACGCGCGTGGGCTTCGGTCGCCGGGATCGCGCTGATCGCGATTGCGACCATTCCCGAATCTACCGCGCACTTGTACCAGATGAGTTTATATATTGATCAGTTGGCGAAAGAGCTGCAGCGCGCGCCCACCTCGATCAAGAACCTGATCGGATTGAATCTGGTGGCCGATGGCAGCGATGACTTGGTAGTCGGAGTCTTGGGTGGCTGCGCGGGCACCAACTATGGCGAGAACAACAGTCTCATGGCTATCACTCGAAACTATTCCGTGCCGGTGCTGATGGTGGCCGGCGTGATCGCGATTGGGCTTGGCTTTATCGGCAAGCTCGCGGCGCTGGTGAATACCATTCCGGTCGCGGTGACGGGTGGCCTCGCCATCTACCTCTTTGGCGTGATCGGGATGCAAGGTATCGCGCTGATCCAGTCCGAAAGGGTGAACTTGTTCGACCCGCGGCAACTGGCCGTCGGCGCGATTATCTTGATTACGGGCATCGGCGGAAACTTGGCTCTGCCGAATGGTTACTATCCGTTCGCGATTCCCGTGATCTTTCCCGATGGCATTCCGGCGATTGTCTTTGCGGCGATCGTAGGCATTCTGTTGAATCTGTTGTTCCTGATTCTGCCGCCCAGCAGATTCGGTGTCGTCGAACGCGAGAACATCAATCAGTAAACGCCGCTCAGTAGAGCGGACGTGAACGGTGAACAGTCAACAGTCTGTTTACTGTTTACTGTTGACTGTTCACTTCTCAGAGAGGTTGCATGCTTCCTAGTCCAGGTTTGCCCGCTTTCGATTACGTTCGTCCAACGTCAGTCGAGCACGTGACAAAACTTTTGCACAAGCGCGATGGGCAGGCCCGATTGTTTATGGGCGGCACCGACGTGTTCGTCCGAATGCGCGATGGGTTGATCGCGCCCGAGATGTTGATTGACCTGAAGCATCTGCCTGGCATGACCGAAATCAAGTTCACGAAGCGAACCGGGTTGCGCATCGGCGCGGCGGCGAGCATGAACGCGTTGGCACGCCACCCGGCGGTGGTCGAGCATTATCCGTTATTGGTCGAAGCCATCACCAGCGTCGCCTCATACCAACTCCGCACGCGCGCGACGATGGGCGGCAATCTGTGCAACGCCTCGCCCGCGGCGGACACCGCGCCGGCCGCGTTGGTCTTGGACGCGAAGATGGTCTTGCGCGGTCGGCGCGGCGAGCGCTGTGTGCCCATCGGCGAATTCTTTCTCGGTCCCGGCAAGACGGCGATGAAACCTGGCGAGTTCTTGCTGCGGATCGAAATTCCACCGATGCCGAAGGGCGCGCTTGGCCGCTACCTGAAGCTGGGGCGCAATGCGCGCGGCGATCTCGCGATTGTCGGCGTGGCGGTCTTGGGCTATTCTGACCGGAAAGCGAAATCCGGCTGCGCGTTCCGTATCGCGCTGGCATCCGTCGCGCCGACGCCGATCCGCGCGCCGAAAGCAGAAGCGCTTCTCGCCGCTTCGCCGCTCGCGCCCGACGTGATCGAATCCGCCGCTAGCGCCGCGATGGAAACGGCCCAGCCGATTGACGACGTGCGGTCGAGCGCGGCGTATCGCAAAGCGATGGTCAAGGTGTTCACGCGGCGCGCCATCGCGGCGGTGGCGAATTCTTTAGGAGGAAGATAGCTTGCTTCCCTGGTTAGGCGAACAACTCATTCAAGTATACGGCCCGTTCCGACTGCTGACCTCACATTTGTTTCTGATCGGCATGGGAACGATCATTACCGCGGTCGCTACATGGTACTTGCTGCCGCGCTTGTGGCATCGCCTGCCGACCGATCGCGGGCGATTACACGCCGTGGGCGCTCAACAAAGCGTGGGCAAGCCGGTGAGCGCGGGGATTATTTTCGTCCCCATCTTTTTGCTCATTGGCATGTTGATCGTTCCGATGGAACTGCGGTTCTTTCTGATTGCTGTCGGCGTGCTGCTGGCGATGCTGGAGGGATTCCTGGACGACCGGAGCCGGACGGGATGGAGCGAATACCGGCTGGGAGCGATTGATTTTGGCATTTCGCTATTGGGCGCGGTCGCCATCTCGCAATTAGAAACCGTCCAGTTATGGCTGCCGCTCATTAAGAATGCGGTGGCCGTTCCGCCGTGGCTCTTTATTCCACTTGCGACGGGCTTAATCTGGCTCACGATCAATGCGACGAATTGCACGGATGGCGTGGATGGGCTTTCGGGGAGCTTGTCGGGGCTGGCCTTTGTGTTTTTGGGCGGCATTCTCTACGGCATCGTCGGACACGAAGGCATATCGGCCTATCTGTTGGTGCCGCATTATCCCGACGGCGCGATCTGGGCGATGATGGGCTTTTTAATGGTCGGCTGTCTGGCCGGTTACCTGTGGCACAACGCGCTGCCCAGCGCCGTCCTCATGGGCGATTCCGGCTCGCGGCCGATCGGGTTCTTGCTGGGCGTGCTAGTGCTCGCGAGCGGGAATCCGTTTTTGATCTTTGTCGTCGCGGGCGTCGTCCTCGTCAACGGGGCGACGGGCCTGCTCAAAGTTGCGCTGCTGCGATTCTTCAAAATCGGCATCTTTAGAACGATTCGCTATCCCCTGCACGATCACGTTCGCCAATGCCTCGGCTGGTCGAACACGCAAGTGTTGGTACGCTTTGTGCTCCTGCAAGCGGTGGGTACGCCGGTGTTTTTGTTGCTGTTACTAAAGGTACGGTGAGAGGCAATACTGTTTAGTCAAGCCGAGTTGGTAGACCTGTCAGGTTTCCGAAAACCTGACAGGTCTCTGCAAGCAGTGGGCACGCCGGTGTTTTTGTTGCTGCTATTGAACGCGAGATGAACTAATGTGGACTTGGATCGAGAGGAAGTTGGAGGTCAACGAACATCGGTTGAACCAGCGCCTGCTCAGTCGGGAGCGCAGCCAACTTGGGAATTGCCGTCTTGCTCATGATATAGTAATCTGCATGACGCTCTACGCCGATAGCGTGCAGTCCCAGCGCCTCGGCGGCAGCAACCGTTGAGCCGGAACCCATAAACGTATCCACAATCGTTCCCGTGCCTAACGGCAACGCGGCATATACGATTCGGCGCAGAAAAGATTGCGGTTTGAGACTGGGATGATCGGCTATCTCCTTTTCCCGCTGTGGGGTGCGTTCGCTGAGGATGACGTCGCTAAAGGGTTGCTGTGGACTGATCCGGCGGAGTCCGCCCGTTCCAAACTGCCGCAAACAATCGCCGACCGTCATCCCACTCGGCAGCGGCTTGCGGAACAATCCCCACGGCTCGTAGTGACTTCGTGGCATCGAACAAACGTCGGCGAATTCGTCTTCGGCATTCTTGGGCCGGTCGCCGCCGCGAAAGGTACGCACGAGCCGGATGATTTGGCCGCGGAATTCGAGGCCGCCTTCGACCAATGCAGAAAACGTGAGCTGGGAGAGAAACGCGTTGCTGGCGATAAACACGTGGCCACCGGGGCGGAGGGCGCGAATGACGAGCCGGCTCCAATCGCGGAAGAACCGTTCAAGCGTGTCGCGCTCTTTCTGATTCAGGGCGGTGAATCTGGGCAACGGTTGACGCGTGTGACCGTCGAAGGACGGGGGGAATGCGCCAGACGCCACCCTGTCCATTCGCTCGCTTTTCGATCTGTTCCAATTCGTACTCTTTGACGCCGTAAGGCGGATCGGTCACGATGGCGTGTAACCTGTTTTCGGGTATGCGCGGCAGCCATTCAAAGCAATCGGCGTGAACAATCAGGGAGCGCCCGATGGCTTGCGATGGATAATCTAGTTGGAATTCGAGCAGCGCGTTGTTTTTCATCCTTACCGTTTGTAATATACGACCAGTAAGCGCGCTTGTCAATACGGAGTTGAATATGTCCCGGCATGAAATCATGCTGCAAGTGAACGGCTCCCGCGAACGGGCAACTGTCCCATCCAACGTGACGCTGCTGACGATGTTGCGCGAGGTGCTAGTCCTGACCGGCACCAAGAATGGCTGCACGGCGGGCGAGTGCGGCGCGTGTACCGTGCTGATGGACGGCGAGCCGGTGAACGCGTGCATGGTGCTCGCGGTTGAAGCTAACGGCGCGGAGATTGTCACGGTGGAAGGACTGGCGCACACCGCCTCTGTCACTACGGGGGAAGCGGGCAGGGGACGCTCCGCCCCTGTTACTACGGGGGAGGCCGGGAGGGGGCGCTCCGCCCCTGTTACTACGGGGGAGGCCGGGAGGGGGTTAGACGCGCTCCAGCAAGCGTTCGTAGACCTGACCGGTGTACAGTGCGGCTTTTGCACGCCCGGAATGTTGATCAGCGCGCGGGCGCTCCTCAACCGCAACCCGCATCCGAGCCAGGACGAAATCCAAGACGCGCTGCGCGGCAACCTCTGCCGCTGCACGGGGTACACGCGGATTGTGGAGGCGGTGGAGAGGGCGACGTAAAAACGTGAAACGTAAAACGTAAAAACCCATTCTTACGTTTTACGCATTACGTTTTACGATGATGGGAGAACCCCAATGTCAGAAATAATCGGCTCAAGCGTTCCGCGCGTGGACGCGGCGGAAAAGGTGACGGGTGCGGCCAAGTTCGCGGATGACTTGCAATTTGGCCCGGGCTTGCTCTACGGGCGACTGGTCCGCAGCCCGCACGCGCACGCGCGCATTATCAACGTTGACGCAACCACTGCGCTCGCGCTGCCCGGCGTTAAAGCCGTGGTCACCGGCGAGGATACGCCCGGCTACATCGGTTTGTACTTGCAAGACCGCCACATTTTCGCGACGGACCGCGTGCGCTATGTCGGCGATCCGGTCGCGGGCGTCGTCGCGACGAGCGAGGAAATCGCGGAGCAAGCGTGCAAATTAGTCGCCGTCGAGTACGAACCGCTGCCCGCGGTGTTCGACCCTGAAGAGGCGACGAAACCCGGCGCGCCGATTTTGCACCCCGAACTCGCGCAATACAAGGTCGCCAATTTCATCTTTCCCAAAGCGGGCACGAACATCTCGAACCATTTCAAGATTCGCAAAGGCAATGTGGACGCGGCGTGGGCGCAGTGCGACGTGATTATCGAGGAGACGTACCGCGTGCCGCAAATTCAGCACGTGCCCATCGAGCCGCATATCGCGGTCGCGCAAGCAGAGCAGTCGGGTAAGATCACGCTTTGGGCCAGTAGCCAATCGCCGTTCGCGCAGCGCGACCTGATCGCCAAGTCACTCGGCATCAGTCAGGGCGATTTGCGCGTCGTCGCGCCATACATCGGCGGCGGGTTTGGGAGCAAAGCGGGCGTCTCGATGGAAGCGTGCGCGGTCGTAATGGCGCAAAGCGTTCCCGGGCGATCGGTCAAACTGCGGCTGACGCGCGAAGAGGAATTCTTTTGCGCGTTCGTGCGCCAAGGGTTGATCGCGCATATCAAAATGGGCGGGACGAAAGACGGCCGGATTTTGGCGATCAAGACCGCGTACTACTGGGACGCGGGCGCGTATACCGAATACGGCGTCAACATCACCCGCGCTTCCGGCTACTCGTCCACCGGCCCGTACGCAATCCCAAACGTCTGGACCGATTCATACTGCTGCTACACCAATCACCCGGTCGGCGGACCGATGCGCGGCTTTGGGATGCCGGAAATCCACTGGGGCATCGAACAGACGATTGATTTGCTGGCCGACAGATTGGGCATGGACGGTAGAGATTTGAGATTCAAGAATTGCGTCAAGACGGGCAGCGAAGTCGTCACGGGATGGACGATGCACCCCACCGGTTTGAGCGAGTGCATCGAAAAGGCGAGCGCGGCGATTGAGTGGGGCAGGGAAGAGCCGGCTTCCGCGCCGCATAGAAAACGCGGCAAGGGAATGGCGATCATGTGGAAAGCGCCGGCCATGCCGCCCAACGCGGGGTCGTCGGCATACGTCCGCTTGAATGAAGATGCGACGGTTACGGTGGGCATTGGCGGGCAAGAGATAGGGCAGGGGACGTTCACGGTGATGGCGCAGATGGCCGCCGCCTCGCTGGGCGTGCCGGTGGATTGGGTTCGCATTGCGACGCCGGTGGACACGCAGTACAGCCCGTACGAATGGCAGACGGTCGCGTCGCGGCTCACATGGAGCATGGGGAACGCGGTTGTCGCCGCGGCCAGGCATGCGCGCCAACAAATCCTCGAACTCGTCGCCGAACATTGGAACGAAAACGTAGAGGACCTCGATATCAAAGACGGCACGGTGATTTCGTACAAATCGGAAGAGACGCTGTCGCTGAAAAATATGGTCGTCTATGGGTTACCCAAGACCGGCGATGGCGGCTGGCGCGGCGGCCCGGTGCTTGGGCGGGGCAGTTTCATGCCGACCTACGTCACAGGTCTCGATCCCGAAACCGGACAGGGACCGCGCTCGGTCGTGCATTACACAGTGGGCTGCCAAGCCGTGGATCTCGAAGTAGACACCGAAACCGGACAAATCGAGATTCTGCGCGTCGCCGCGGCGTTCGACGTGGGCAAGGCGATCAATCCCGATCAGGTGCGCGCGCAAATCGAAGGCGGCGTGGTGCAGGGCATCTCGTCGGCGATCTTGGAGCAGTTGCAGTTGAAGGATGGCGTAGTGCTCAATCCATCGTTTGTGGACTATCGCATCGCGACGACAACGGACATGCCGCGCGAGATCATTCCCATCATCGTCGAGGTTGCGCAGGACGATGGGCCGTGGGGCGCGCGCGGCATCGGCGAACACGCAATGGTGCCGACCGCGCCGGCGATCGCGAACGCGGTGTATAATGCCGTCGGCGTGCGTTTGCCCAGTCCGCCGCTCACCGCTGAGAGAATATTCCTGGCAATGCAGAGAGGTGGTTAGGTGGTTGGGTGGTTGGGTGGTTGGGTGGTTGGGTGGTTAGGTGGCTGGGTGGTTGGTCCTGTCCTGAGCGAAGTCGAAGGATGGTTAGGATGGTCGCGAGTATCGGCAGAGCAGACTTGATCGGCGCGAAGGCGCGTGAGTTGTTTGTAGTTAGCGACGCAGCGAAGCGGAGTCGCGTTCCTCAGGACGGCACTCCACTCCGTTGCGTGCCTGACTACGAACCCCGCGTCCTCGCGGTTGTTTCAAATGCGGCTTACTTGGAGGTTGGCGGCGAGATCATTTGGCTCGCGCAATTGCGGTTGCCGATGCACAGACGCGCGATTCGGGGTGAATTCGATTTCAGTGCCATGCGCTCTGGGAAGTTGGTCGAACGAGAGGCGCTTGAGTTGAGGGATGTGGCAGTGTGGCAGCCAACGGCGATGTCGGCAAAAGATGTCGCGCCGAGGGACTTGGTGATCGAGCAGGTCAGGGCGTTGCGCGACGTCGTTAGACCCGAAGGGTTTCCAAAAACCCTTCGGGTCTCGGAGAGTGTGCGCGCACTGGTCGGCTTGGGGGCGGGGCTGACGCCTTCGGGCGATGATTTTCTTGGCGGGATGTTCTTTGCGGTGTATCATTTGCAGCGCGTTTATCCGGGTGAATTCGAGTGGAACCAGCGGGCGATGGACGAGTTTCTCGAATGGGCGCGGCCGCGGACGAACGCGATCAGTCACGCAATCCTGAGCGATCACGCCCAGGGCCAAAGCGTCGAGCCGCTGCACGATCTGATCGCCGCGTTGTTGAAAGCCGAAGGGCTGGATCAATTGATGCTGCACGTTGGGCAATTGGTTCGAATCGGCAGCACGTCGGGGCGGGACATGCTCGCCGGGCTGTTGGCTGGCATGGCGCTGGCCGAATCTCATTGAGACTCGACGGGCAGTCCCTCCATCGCCATGATCTTGAGCGCATTCGTGGTGGGACTCGGGCCCGGATGGATGCGATAATCGAAAACCAGTTTGCCATCCACGACCTGATCGCGGAAATGATAGTTCTGGTTGGCGAGCGCGGCAAGTTCCAAGTCGTGCGTCGCCAAAAGCCCGATCCCATTCGCGCCGAGCAGGGCACGGATATAAGCGCGGCTGCCCAGTAGTCGCTCGCGGTTATTGGTGCCGCGGAAAATCTCGTCAATCAGATAGAGTAAGGGACGAGAGTCCGCGGTTTTCAATTCGTCGAGCAAGCGCTTGAGACACTTGACCTCGGCGTAAAAGTACGAAAAGCCGTCGGCGATGGAGTCGCTGATGTGGATGCAAGTGTGCAGCCGGAACAGGGCCGTGTCGAATCGCGACGCGGTGACCGGCCCGCCCGCGTACGCCAGACACAGGTTGATCCCGACGGTCTTGATAAACGTGCTCTTGCCCGCCATGTTCGACCCGGTAATGATCGCCAGTTCGCCGGGAGCGTCCACGACGAAATCGTTGTGAACTCGGCGCAGGTCGGGGATGAGCGGATGCCCCAAACGTTCGGCGCTGAGGATCGGGCGTGGGGCCAGCGTTATTTCTGGAAAGGTGTATTCGGGATTGAGGTATCCGAAATTCGCGAGCGCGATGAGCGCGTCCACGTTGTAGCAGACATCGGCCCACCGCGGGAATAATTGCGCTACTTGAGCGCGGTAGCGGCTTGCCAAGTACGCAAAGAAAAAATCCCACGGCAGCGCCAAGTTGAGCGCCAGCCCCAAAACAGGATTCGAGCGCAGCCCAATGCCCGCGGTCGCGATCTTGATTCTGCGAATGTGCGCGGACGGCGAATGATGCGGATCGCGGAACGGCGCGCACAATTCGCCGAGATGTTCGCAGCGGGTATAGGACGTTTTTTCGAGATAGCGCAAGATCGCGCTGAACCGGTCGAGTTCGCTGTCCAGGCGCACGATCGCAGCAAAGACCGTGTTAAGCGCGGGTTGGTTGAAAAAATAGAAAGCTACGTAAGCCAGCAGCGAAATCGCCCAGTAAGGCGGCATGCCGGCAAGGATGTTCAGAGCGAACAGCATCAGATTCACCGCGACGAGCGCCGCGGCCACCGGTAAGGCCCATCGCAGCCGGCGCGTCGGAAATTCGACGCCCAGCCAGTACACCAGGTTTTCGCCTTCCAATTGCTCTTGCAAGACCAGACGAAATGTAAGCCGGAAGCGGTCGCGAAAACGCGCGAGGGGCACTAACTCGCGCACCATACGCTGCCGCGTCTGAGTTGGCTCCAGCTCGGGGTGAGTTTGCATGAGCCAATCGGCCAGCAATTCGCTTGCTCGGCGCGCAACGGTCGTGTCGAGCAGATGGTGCAGCGAGCGCGGCCCGGTGAGGTCAAGATCAAGGGCAAGAGATTCCCGCACTCGCTCGGCGAGTTGCGCGGGCGCAAGTTTTTCCCATTCGAGACCCAGCCGCGCGAGTTGGTCCAGTTTGAGTTCGCGCGCAATTCTGAACGTCTCGATCCAATGTTCGAGGTGACGGTGAAAAGCGACCACGACGGCAAAGACGACCCCGGTGGCTACGAACAACGCCCATCCGACCGGCTCGTCAATCTGAGTACCGACGGCAAATGCGCTCGCCGTCCCGCCAATAAAGATGCCGACCCGAACCCAGGAAACGCGATTGCTCAGCGTCTGCAAGGGAACAGTGCGCCGGGCAAGCCGCTGGGCCTGACGCTCGATCGCCTGTTGGCGTTCCGCACGTGTTGAAACCATGATGAAAGCCGAATCCTTTTCTGCCATTTTCAAGCTTGCGTTGTTTCTCTTTGTCGTCGTCGGCGCGGTCTTGGCGGTGGTTCTCATCAACGAATCCAAACCGATTGCCAGATCACAGTCACGTCCGTTTCCGACCCTGCAGCAGCCAACCCTCGTTTCGCTTCCGCCGCCGCTTGTCTTCGCGGCAAGCACGCCCATTCCAACGACGCGGCCCATGCCGACGCCCACACCCGGTTCGGTCACGATCACGCTGATCAACGATTTCTGCGAGGAGTTGGACTATCGCGTCGATGGCGTGCGCGTAGTGTCCGCGTTGGCCGCGGGAGCGACGACCACTTTTGAGTCGGGCCGCGGCGCGCATTCCGTGCAGGCATGTCAAACCGGGACGACGGTTTGTGGCGAACCGCTCCAGGTAGACTGGATAACCGACGCGACGGCCGCCATCGCGCGCGGCGCATGTCCTCTAACGATCACGGTAATAAACGAGCACTGCGGAGACGAGGACCTGTACGTGGATGGACAATTGGTCGTGATCGCTCTGCCCGAGCAGGGCAAAGCGACGTTCCAAGTTGCGCCGGGCAAGCACTTGGTTCAAGCATGCCCGGTAGGCAGCACGAATTGCAGTGAAACCGTGCTCATGGAGTGGCTCACCTCGACGAGCTTTTCCATTGCCCGCGAGCCGGACTGTCCGTAGTTCGTCGCTTCAAGTCTTCGTACCACTCGTCGCCGATTGCGGCGCGTAAATCGCTCTCCAATAATTCGTAAACCCAGGTTTCTTCATCCGCTTCGACCAAGCACGTATCAAAGGCCTTGGGGTCTATCGTCAGCTCCATCACGTTAATTTCGATATCCACCAGAGAAAGCGGAAACAAACGACAAAAATAGGGCTTGAGGTCTTGAACTGGAATCCCACGATCGAGCGCGTACTTGTGGACCGCGCAGTGCCGATTCCGCATGAGGAACCAGCACTGCTCGTGGGATGTATTGCGATGCAGCACCGGCGTCTCCATGAACGATGACCGCGTAAAATCCCATTGCGCGAAATCGTATGGCTCAGCCAAATAGGGCTGGAGCGCATCGCCGACCGCGACAATCCGCCGCGCGTCGTACCGAGTAAGAAAGACGCCTTCGGCACAACAGTCGCCATTACATCGTCCGCCGTCGCAGCGATTGCGCAGTTTGCGCTTTTGAAAGAATTCGTCTGACAGCCGGTAAGGTCCGATAATAACAGACATAGGGTTACTTTATGATCTTGTGAATTAACGGGAGGGCAACAGGTTCCGAATCGGCAAACGTATAGGCGGCCAGCAATCGCGCCTTGGCGACCTCGAATCGCATGCGGTCGTCCGCGTAAATCGTGAACAACGGCTCGCCGACCGTGACGCGGTCGCCGACTTTGTACTGAAAAACCACGCCGACCGCGTGGTCAATCACATCGCCCTTTCTAAAGCGGCCACCGCCCAAATCCACGACCGTCAGACCGACCTCTTGCGCGTCAATCCCCGCGATATAGCCATCGCGCGGCGCGGCGATCTCTTGTACGATTTTGGCCTGCGGCACGACCGAATAGTCGTCAACCACGCGCCGCGTGCCGCCCTGCGCCTCGATCCAATCGCCGAATTTCTCCAGAGCGCGACCGCCGGACAGCGCGCCCTGCAACTTGGCGCGCGCCTCCGTCTCGTCTTTAGCCACACCGGAGACCAAAAGCAATTGCTCGGCGACGGCCAGGCAATGCTCGACGAAATCTGCCGGGCCGCGTCCCTTGAGCGTTTCAATTGCCTCGACTACTTCGAGCGCGTTGCCGACCGCGCGGCCGAGCGGCTGATTCATGTCGCTGAGGACTGCGCCCACCTTGCGCCCGACGCCCGCGCCGATTTTCACCATCAGTTCGGCCAGCGCCGTCGCGTCGGCCTCGTTCTTCATGAACGCGCCGCGTCCCACCTTGACGTCGAGCACGATGATGTGCGCGCCCGCGGCGATTTTCTTGCTCATGATCGAACTGGCGATGAGGGGCAGCGAGCTGACGGTCCCCGTGACATCGCGCAGCGCGTAGAGTTTGCCGTCGGCGGGCGCGAGCGCGTGAGTCTGCCCGCTGACGACGATGCCGATACGCTTTAACTGCGCGATAAACTCATCCGTGCTCAAATCGGAGCGAAAGCCGGGAATGGCTTCCAGCTTGTCGAGCGTGCCGCCGGAGAATCCCAGCCCGCGGCCGGACATTTTGCCGAAGGGCAGATCGAGCGCGGCAATCAGCGGCCCGACGACCAGGGTCGTCTTGTCGCCGACGCCGCCGGTCGAGTGTTTGTCGAGCACGCGCGGGGCTACGTTAGAAAGATCGAGAACCTGGCCCGAATGCGCCATCGCAAGCGTGAGCGCGGTCGTTTCCGCCTCATTCATTCCGCGCAAGTAAACCGCCATGGCCCACGCCGCGGCCTGATAGTCCGGGACCTCGCCCTGAACAAATGCTTGGATGAAAGAATCAATTTCGCCGCGCGTCAGCGCGAATCCGTCACGCTTTTTCGTGAGAATGTCCAGCGGTCGCCGCTTTTCCGTTGGATCGGTCTCCGCCGGCTGGCTCACGATTTCCGCCGGACTAGCGCCATGCGATACCTCGGGCGCTGGCTTGGGCTGCGGGATCCGCCCGCGTCTGCGTACCGCCTTGCCGCTGATTTCGAAGAGATAGCTGCTCAGGTGCTCGCGCACGAGGCGTTCAAACTGGTCGGGGGTCTGATAGCTCACATAGAAACCCGGATGCTGGCCCGACGCATCAAAGTTGTCAAAGAATTCGGCGATGCGCTGCCAATCGTCCGGCCGAACTCGCTCCATCGTCTCGGGCGGGCGCAAACTCCGATAGATCATCATGCGCGGCCGGCCGGTCTGCTGCCACAAGTTATGCGCGGCGGCAAACTCTTCGCGCGTGCCCGAGTCAAAGGGCTTGCCGGTCGCCGGATCAATCCCACCGGTCGGCGTCCCGTAGCGCAGCCATAGAATGCCGATAAACACGTCCCACGTTTCGACCGGGATTTGGTCCAAGATGATTTGCTGAGCGCGTCCCATCGCCGGCGCGACATGCGTGCGCCATTCGAGTAGTTCGAACGTCGTGCGATAAATGTCGCCCCACCAGCGATTCAGCTCCGCGATCACGTAGCCAAGGCGCGCGCGTTCATCGGCCACATCGCCGGGCGATGCGACAAAGACACGCACCTTGCGATAGTTCTTGGCGGCCATCAATACGCTCCCCGCGCCAACAGCACCGTGGGTATCGTGCGCAACATGATCCACATGTCCAGCCACGGCGACCAGTTCTCAATATAGTAAATGTCGAGCATGCATTGCTCGTCGAACGGCAGCTCGCTGCGCCCGCTCACTTGCCACAAGCCGGTCATGCCTGGCGATACTTGCAGTCGCTGTTTGTGCCAGTCCTGATAACGCTCTACTTCGGCGAGCAGCGGCGGGCGCGGACCGACGAGACTCATTTCGCCGCGCAGGACGTTGAACAGTTGCGGCAGTTCGTCCAAGCTCATGCGCCGGAGCCAGCGCCCGATGCGCGTGTGCCGCGGGTCGTTACGGATTTTGAAGAGCGGCCCATCGGCTTCGTTCAAGTTGGTTAGATGGGCCATTTCCTCTTCTGCGCCCAAGCGCATCGAGCGGAACTTGTACGCGATGAACGGTCGCCCGCCGCGCCCGATGCGCTTTTGCCGGAAAATGATCGGGCCGGCAGAGTCGGTGCGAATCAGGATAGCGATGAGCGCCATCAGCGGCGCGAACAGGACAATCAAAGCCGTGCTGCCGAGTAAATCAATCAACCGCTTGATCGCCGAATTCCACGTCCCGATCTTGGTCTCGCGGACGCTGATGAGCGGGATGCCGCCGACGTCGTCCATGGCCACGCGCCCCAAAGAAAGTTGAAAGAGGTCGGGGACGACTTGCGCGGCCACGCCCATCCGTTGGCACAATTCCATTATCGTAATGATCTTTTCACGCGCGGTCCACGGCAGCGTGACGATCACCTCGTCCACCAAGCAATCGCGCAAGAGATCGCGGAGGTTTTCCGTGCCGCCCAATGCTTTCAAGCGTCCGATGTCGGTATGCCCGCGTTCGTAATTGTCGTCCACAAAACCGACGATGTGATAGGCCAGATCGGGCTGCGCGACGATATTCCGCATCAGCGCACGCCCGACCTCGCCCGTGCCGACGATGAGCACGCGGTCCACGCCGATGCCGCGTTTACGCAACCGCGGCCGGATCAGGCGCTCGATTGCGCGCGCGGCGGCAAGCAGAATGACGATGAGGAGCGCGGCGTAGACATAGACCGCGCGCGAATAGACGAGCGGTCGCACAAAGAATGTCACCGCCATGATCAAGAGCGTCGCCGTAGTGGTCCCATTGATTAGCGCGTAGACCTCGTCCAAGAAGGTGCGCCCACGCGCGGGAAAGTACAGGCCCTCGATGCGGAAAATCGCGATGCAGAAAATCGTCAGCACAATGGCGAGGGGGATATAGGCGGAATAGGGCTGCGGGAAAAAACCCTCGCCGAGCGGAACGGTGAGGAGCAGTTCGTAGCGGATATACCACGCGAGCGCGATGGCGATATTAATGAGCGCCGCGTCGAGGAGTAATTGTCCGGCGATGGGCCAGCGACTATGCCGCCGCATAGTTCGCTCCTCGCAGAACGGCGTCGTACAAGTCCATCGTTTCGCGCGCCGCGCGCGCCCAGGAGAACTTGGCCGATTGAACAAGGCCCCGCGCGCGCAATTCTTGGCGCAACCCGTCATCTTCTAAGGCTCGGACGATAGCCGCCGCGAGCGCGGCTTCATCTTCCGGCGAGACGACGAGCGCAGCATCGCCCACCACTTCGGGCAGCGAGGCCGCGTTGGAGGTGACGACCGGCGTCCCCGAGGCCATCGCTTCGAGCGGCGGCAAACCAAAGCCCTCGTACAGCGACGGATAAACGAACAAGTCGGCGGCGCGATACCACAACGGCAGCTCGTCTTGCGGTACGTATCCGGCAAAGATCACGTCGCTGGCAATCCCTTCCGCCGCGATCACGGCATCCACCTCGGCATACTTCCAGCCGCGCGCGCCGATCAGCGCGAGCCGGTGCGGCAGGCGCGCCTCGCGTTTGGCGCGGGCAAAGGCGCGGAGCAAGCGCACGATGTTCTTGCGCGGTTCAATCGTTCCGACGTGAAGGATCATTTTTTCGGGCAGGTGACGGCGCGCGCGCAGCATTTCAACTTCTCTTTGATCTTGGGATGGCGTGAAAGTCGGATCGCTTCCGCAGTAGACGACTGCCACTTTGTCCGGCGACGCGCCAAACTGGGCGACCAGATCGCGCTTGGTGCTCTCCGAAATAGCAATCACGCGGTCGGCGCGCCGGACGGAATGGCGCACGGCCCAATTGAGATAAATTCGATTCGCGGCGTTGAAAGATTCCGGATAGCGGACAAAGCTCAAATCGTATATCGTGACAATCCAGGGAATCGAATTGACTAGCGGGCCGGCGAAGGCCAGCGCGTGCGCAAGCTCGATTCGCGCCTGGCGCAGGGCGAGCGGCAAGACGAACTGCTCCCAACAGATGCGCGCCACGGGCCGGTGCGTCGGCCATCGCGATTGGACGAGACGCAGGCGGCAAAAATGCTCGCGCGCGCGTGGATCGCTCAGGAACACGGTGAAATCGAATTTGGCAGGATCGAGGTTTTGGAGCAAATGGAAAATATACCAATTGATGCCCGCGCTGCGATAGTTCCCCGAGAGGTTGAGCAGGTGAGCGTTGAGACCGATGCGCCGTGCTCGGAGGCGAGTGTCTGGTTGCATTATATCACAAGGAGACAAGGAGACACGGTGACACGGTGACAGTCAGAAGGTTCTGGTCTCCTTGTCACCGTGTCTCCTCGACTAGAATGTGGCGGTATACCTCGTACGTCTCGGCCGCGACCTGCTCTTGCGTAAAGTGTTTCAAGACGCGCGCGCGGCCGCGTGCGCCCAATGTCGCGCGCCGCTCGGGGTTCGAGCACAATGATTCGATTTGCGCGCGGAGCGCGGACGCATCACCTTCGGGAACCAAAAGCCCGGCGTCGCCGACGACGTTCGGAATCTCGCCGCAGTCCGAGCCGATGACCGGCACCTCGCACGCCATCGCTTCGGTCAAGATGCGTCCAAATTGCTCCTTCCAGTTTCGGCACGTGAGTGACGGCAGCACCAGCAGGTCGAGTTGGCGATAGTAGGCGGGCATCTCGGCCGACGGGAGCCACTTGTCAATTCGCACGCGGTCGGCAATTTGCAAATCCTGCGCCCACGTCTTGAGCTTGGATTTGAGCGGACCGCCGCCCAGCAGTTGCAGCTCCCAGTCGCCCTGCAATCCGGCGACCGCGCGCACCAAAACCTCAAGTCCTTTTTCCTCGACAAAGCGGCCGATATAGCCGATGCGAAATGGGGCGTTGGCGGACCGCGCGGTGTGATTCGGCGTGAATTGGTCGGGATCAAGGCCGAACTGAGGAATCACGCGCATGGGGCCGTGGTAGTTTTTCGCGCGCAGCACCTCGGCGGCTTCGCGGTTGCCCGCGATCGCGTAGGCGGCACGTCGGAAAACATATGCTTGGAACCAGGCGAAAGGCGGGGGATAATGCCGCTTGATATTCTGCCAAGTGAAAAAGATCGTTTTGGCCTGTACACTTTGTGCCGCGCGCGCCGCGTGATACGTCGCGAAATTATACGGCTCTTCGTCAATATGGACGATGTGGGGACGCAATCGCCGCATAAGGTTTGGAAGGGTCGGGTAGAAGTGAAGGTGGAAATGCCCGTTAAGTGTCAGCGGCTCGACCTGCAGACGGTATCCGTCCGTGTGCCCGCGTTCGAGAGGCACGACCCCGCGCTCGTCCTGCCAGAAGGGCGGCACGACTACCGTCAGTTCGAGATCGGGATGGCGCGCGAGCGCTTGTAGTTTCGTCTGGTATTGCCCGACAATGCAGGCCTTGCTGACCATGAGGACACGCACGAGAGCATTATAGCCGGATTGGGGGGACGCGCAAATCAGTGAACAGTGAACAGTGAACAGTGAGCAGTGAATGAGCTGAATACTGTTAACTGTTGACTGTTGACTTTTGACTGTTCACTGTTCACTGTCCACTGTCTTGTAGACTTGTTCAAACCTAGGCACGATCGCCCGCCAGTCGTATATCGATTCGACGAGGAGGCGCGCGGCGCGGCCGAGCGCGCGGCGGCGGTCGGGGTCGCGGAGGAGCGATATGGCGGTGCGGGCGAATTCGTCCGGCGTGTCGGCGATCAGGGCTTCGCGTCCTGGCACGAGGTCAAGCCCTTCCGCGCCGCGCGTGGTCGAGACAATGGCTTTGCCCATCGCCATGGCTTCGAGCACTTTGAGACGCGTGCCGCTACCCATGCGAAGCGGCACAACGTAAACGGCAGCATCGGCGATGAAAGGCCGTGTATCAGGAACCCAGCCGGTCACCTCAACGCCTTTTTGCGCGCCAAGCGCGCGGATGCGTGGCGCGGGCTTTTGTCCGACGATGACAAGGTGCGCGAGCGGAATCGCGGTGCGGATGCGCGGCAAGATTTCGTCGCAAAACCAAAGTATCGCGTCCACGTTGGGCCGAAAGTCCATTTTGCCGGCGTAGACCATTGCCACGTCGGCCAGCGGCTTGGCGCACACCTTATCAGAGGGAACGAAATGATGCGTGTCCACGCCGTTTGGAATCACGGTAACTGGTAATTGGTAATTGTTAGTTGTTAATTGTTGAATGGCGCGGGCGTCGGTGGCAGATGCGGCGATGATGTGGTGGGCGCGGCGGCAGATGTTGCGTTCGTAGCGCGCCAGTTTCTGCCATTGGATCCAGGAGTAGAGCGCCGCGTGCCAGCGTTTGGGATTGCGCGCATCTGATTCGAATGCTGTGCGTTGCAAAACGTACTCGGCGTTATGATCGTCAAAAACCACTTTCGATTTTCGATTTTCGATTTTCGATTTGAGAATGTACGGAGCCATCTCGATCCCCTCAATCTGCAAGAGGTCAAATGTGTCATGCTGCATGAGGGCGTCGAATCTTGCGTGCATTGCGACGGAGTCGAGGCGGAGCGCCATATCGGGCAGCGGTGAGGTGATCGTAGTCAATGCTCGCCGCAGCATTGACCTGGTCGGGTAGGGCGCGATCTCGATGCGGCGGCAGAGCGCGCGGAGTGGCTCAGCGCTTGCCAGCTCTTCGGGCGTGCCGAACGAAAGCAGCGTGATTTCGTGACGCGGCGCGAGGTGCTTGATGATATTGAAATTGCGGATCGTGGTCCCTTGATGAAGAGGGTAGGGGAGTTGGGGGGTGAGGAGGAGTAGTCGCATGTCTCAGGTCTCAGGTCACAAGGCACTGGTCGCAGGCCACAACTTGAGGCCTGAGACTTGTGACTTGGGGCTAGAGTGCCGCCACTTTTTGGTAGACCTGGATGGTTTCGCGGGCAGCGCGGTCCCAGGAGAAGGTTGCGGCGCGCTTGAGTCCTTTGGCGCGCAGCTCGCGCCGCAAACCCTCGTCGGTCAGAATGCGATACATCGCTACCGTCAGCCCCTCGACATCTTCGGGGTTGACTAACCAGCCCGCATCGCCGACAACTTCGGGCAGCGAGGAAGTATTCGAGACGATCACGGGTGTGCCGCAGGCCATCGCTTCGAGCGGCGGCAGGCCAAAGCCCTCGTAAAAAGACGGCAGAACAAAGAGCTTGGCGGCGTTATAAAGATAAACCAATTCCTCGTTGGGGACGCCGCCCAAGCACCGGACCGCATCACCCAGATTCAGTTCCTCGATCACCGCGTCCACTTCTTCGACGAGCCAACCGCGGTTGCCGGCAATCGCGAGCACGGCCTGTGACTTGTAGTTGTCGCGCAGGCGGCGAAAAGAGCGCAAGAGCCCCGGGAGATTCTTGCGCGGCTCGATCGTGCTGACGAAGAGGATAGAGTTGGCGGGCAGGTTGTAGCGCGCGCGGACGCGGGCGAGCGCTTCTTCGTTCGTGATCGGAGTAAACAGCGGGTGGGCGGCTTCGTGAATGACCGTGATCTTTTCCTCGGGCACGCCGAGGAGGCGCACGGTATCGCGCTTGGTGCTATCGGAAACGGCGATGATATGATCGGCCGTGCGCGCGGCTTCGTCCACCTGGCCGTAATAGCGCGCACTGTCGCGGGTCAAAAAGCGCGGATAGAGCAAAAAGGCCAGGTCGTGGACGGTGATGACGGTCGGGCAGCGCGCGCCGGCGGGCGGAATAAAATCGGGGCTGTGCAAAACGTCGAGCGCAAAGGGCGCTAATTCGACCGCCATCGCCAATCGCTCGAAACGATGATGGCTCGGCGTCCAGAGTTTTTGAATCTTGAAATTGGGCTGCTCGACGATGAGAGTCTTGTCTTTGCGGCTCTTGAACAGAATGAATTGGTCTTCCCGGTCAATCCGCGCGAGCGCCTGCGTGAGTCGCAAGATATATTGGCCGATGCCGGCTTGGTGATAAAAGACGAGACGCGCGTCAATGCCGATGCGCACTAGAGCGCTCCTTCCATTTTGAGGAGCGCGCGCTTCATCGGCAACCCGCCGCCAAAACCGCGCAGATCGCCCGCGCTGCCGACTACGCGGTGACACGGAATAATGATCGGCAAGGGGTTCTTCGCCATGCATTGCCCGATGGCGCGTGCCGCGTTCGGTCGGCCTGCGGCACGGGCAATGTCTTGATAGGTACGCGTCGCACCGTAAGGAATTGCGCGCGTAAGTTGCCAGACGCGGCGTTGAAAATCGGTAGCGCGGGAATCGTCGCAAGTGAGGTCGTCGAAACGAGTTGGCTGGCCGTCAAAGTAGCGATCGAGTTTTTGGCGCGTTCGTCGCGTGATCGCGTTTTCGTCCAGCGGGGGATCGCAGTGGAATTCAGCTCGCAATTCGTCGAGCGCCGCGCGGCGGGAGGCGCGCGGTAGAGTCATCCCGATCAAGGCATGAGTGTTAGCCAGGATGGCAATCCAGCCCATCCGGGTGCGGAAGGATGTCAGGACCATTGGCCGGATTATAAGCGCAGTTGGAGAAAGCGTCAAGTAAAAAAGTTGGAAGTTGGAAATTAAAAGTTGGAAGTTGAAGCGCCTTGCGTTGGAAGTTGAGTGGTGATATAGTCTTGCGCGGCGCGGCTTTCGCGTAGGCAACACGATATAGCCAGCCAGATCCCCAAGTTTTGGGAAAAGGAAAAACGCTATGCGAACTTGCATCGTGGCAGTGATTTTTTCATCCTTCCTTTTGCTTTCCGCGTGCGGTTCGGAACCGGCGCCGGATTTTTCCAGGGCAGTTGCTAGTCCGACTCCGGCATCGCAAGTTTTCGACGGCGCACGCGCGTTCACGTACTTGACAGCGCAGATGGATTTTGGCGCGCGCCCATCGGGCAGCAAGGAACTGCGCGCGACGGGCGATTATATTCTCGCGCAGTTGAAAGAATCGAAATGGGCCACGGTTACACAAGAGTTTGTTTACCGCAACGTGCCGATTCGAAACATCATCGCCAAAGCCGCAGAGGGCAGAGGGCCGGTCATCATCCTCGGCGCGCACTATGATACGCGCGTGCGCGCCGACCAGGACAAGCAGCGGCCCGACCAACCGGTCCCGGGCGCGAATGACGCGGCGAGCGGCGTGGCCGTGCTGCTCGAACTCGCGCGGACGCTCGACGTTTCGAAACTGCGTAACGAAGTGTGGCTGGCGTTTTTCGATGCGGAGGATAACGGCGAACTGCCCGGCTGCATCGTCTGGCCGAATCCATGCGATAACAACAAGGCCTGGCCGTGGTCGGTGGGGGCAACCTATGTGGCAGAGCATCTGACTATCAAGCCGGACGCGGTCATCATTGTAGACATGATCGGCGATGCGGACCAGAATATCTATTACGAGCAGAACTCGGACAAGCAGTTGCAGGAGCAGATTTGGGGCATTGCCGCGCGGCTGGGATACTCCAAACAGTTCATCGCCGAATACAAATGGTCCATGGACGACGACCACACGCCGTTTCTAAAAAAGGGCATCCGCGCGGTGGACATCATTGACTTTGATTACCCGTACTGGCACACCATCGAAGACACGACCGATAAGAACTCCCCGGCAAGTTTGGAACGGGTGGGGAGGACGCTGGAGGTGTGGTTGGAGGGACGGTGAGTGTGGGGGGGCAAGAGTGTGGGGGGGCAAGAGTGTGGGGTTATGGGGGTATGGGAGCTGGGTGGCTGGATGGGGGGAAAACTCAGTGTGCGTGCGGAGCGAGAGCGTGGTACAATATGCGCGTATGGAGAGATTACAACGGACAAGAGCGAAGTCGAAACCAAGGAGCTAACCATTCCCAAAGAAAACACCATCCCCACCAAACCACCCATCGAGCGCGCGTACCTCGTCGGCGTCGAGATGAAGCGCAAGCAGGACGGATTCTCGACCTCGGATTCGATGGACGAACTCGCGCAGTTGGCGCGCACGGCTGGCGTCAGCGTCGTCGGGCAGACGACTCAAAAGATCGAACGGGTCAACCCGGCCACTCTGATCGGCAAGGGCAAGCTGGGGGAGATCGTCGCGCTGCGCGAGGAAATCCTATACGACCTCTTGATCTTTGACGAGGAACTGCACCCCAACCAGCAGCGCGAGATCGAAGAGGCGTTTGGCGGCAACGACATCAAAGTCCTCGACCGCACCGCGCTCATTCTCGACATTTTCGCGCAGCACGCGCGCACTAGAGAAGGCGCGCTCCAAGTCGAACTCGCGCAGTACGAGTATCGCCTGCCGCGGCTGACGCGCATGTGGACGCACCTCGCACGGCAGGCGGGCGGCGCGGCGGGGCGGGGCGGCACCGGCGGCGTCGGCCTCCGCGGCCCGGGCGAGCGCCAGTTGGAAATTGACCGCCGCGAGATTCGGACGCACATCGCGCACCTCAAGCGTGAGATCGAAGACGTGCGGACGCACCGGCGCGAGTATCGCCGCAAACGCAGGAAAGAGGGCATTCCAGTCATCGCGATTGTCGGTTACACCAACGCGGGCAAGTCCACGCTGCTCAACGCGCTCAGCGGCTCGGATGTGCTGGCAGAAGACAAGCTCTTTGCCACGCTCGATCCGACGACACGGCGGGTCAAGCTGCCCAGCGGCGCAGAAGTGCTGTTCACCGATACCGTCGGCTTTATTCAGAAACTTCCCACGGAACTGGTCGCAGCGTTCAGAGCAACCCTCGAGGAGATCGCAGAGGCGGACGTGTTGCTGCACGTGGTTGACGTGACGCATCCGAACGCGCGCGAGCAGATGACTTCGGTCGAACAGACGCTGCGGGAGATTGGCGCGGGCGACAAGCCCGCGGTGATTGCGCTGAACAAGGTAGACCGGGAGACAGGCAAACAAGCAAACAGGTGGGTAGTTACCCAAGACAGAGTGGGGGCGGGGCCGAACGCGGCACGTATCTCGGCAATCAACGGCACGGGGTTGCCTGAACTGCTCGAACGCGTGGAAGAGGTGCTTGGCGAGAATTTGGTCGCGTTGAGGGTGCGAATTCCGTACAACGCCAACGAACTCGTCGCGTTGTTTCACCAGCGCGGGATCGTGGACGCCGAAGAGTTCTCGGAGAAAGGAACGTACATCGTCGGCAAAATCGCGGCGCGGCTGGTCGAGCGGTTCGAACCGTATCGCCGCTAGCTCAGCGCGCCAGGCGTTTTTGCCACCTCGCCACCCACGCGGCATCCATGCGCGCAAGCCGATCCTCTTTCAGATTTTCGCGCATGATCCAGAGCACGTCGGCGTCACGGCTGGAGAACCATTTCTCCAACCGTCGCTTACCTTCGGCCGGGAGCGCGGCAACGGCGACACTCCAGCAATACCCCAAGCCCTTGCGGAGCGCGATGAACTCCGGGCTTTTACGATCCTCGACATTTGCGATGGACGCGGTAATGTCGTCGAGTATGGTTACGACGCGTTGGACATGTTGCGGCTCACTCAGCAAGCGCGGCTCGCACAAAGCCGCCGCGGCAGCGCGTTGTTCAAGCGGGTTGCCCTGGCTCCAGGTTTTCATCTCGCGCAACAGCGAATCCATGTCTTGGTCGCCGACGCGCTGCAACGCCATCGCCACGCCTTCGCGCACTCGCCAGCGCGAATCGGATGCCAGCGCGCGCAGCGGCCTGAGGTATTTTCGCTGGCCTTCGGCGACGAGGCGGCCCAACCCGATGGCGCCGCACACGGCCAAGTATTCGTCCGGCGATTTGATGTAGCGCTCGAACAGTTCCGCGGTACCTTCGTCGGCGACGGCCTGGGCCAGTTCGAGATTGCCGCGCGGGCCGGGAAGGCCCGATTCCTGCGAGAGGAATGTATCCCAATTTTCAAGCGTCTTTAGTTTTGCGCGATACGCGTCCGTTTTTTTCATCTCGCTCCTTGCCGAAGTGTCAGCCACAAATTGATTGCGAGGCATGCGACCGCGAGCCAAGCGACCACGCCTGAGCTAGCAAGCGCGATTCTCGCGCCGATCAGCTCGGGCGCGAAACGGGGCGCGACGCGGAAGAGGGCAGCGGTGTTGCCGAGCCAGAACGTGGCGAGCACGAGCCGAGGGCTGGCGACGCGCGTCTTGCCGCTGAACCCGGGCAGCATCCGCGCCGCCATTCCGAAGATCAACAGCGCGATAAAACCGGCCGTGATCGCGTGCCGCTCGATATCCGGGTTGAAGAGGGCAGTGCCGGCAGCCAATTGAAACGCGCCGTTGATCACGGCTGAAAGCGAGGAGCGCGCCGCCTTCAAGGATCGCGCCAAACCCGCCGAGCCGAAAACCGAACAGTTGTTCTGTCAGTCGCAGGACAAGACCGGCTACATAAGACGCGAGGATCGGTGAAAGCCCACGATTCGGCGGAAAAGCCAGGCGCACGAAGAGCGGCAAATTGCGAATGGAAAGCGCGAGCGCGATCGGGATAATGAATCCCATGATCATCAAGTGTGTGAGCGCATCGTTCCAAACGGCAAGGTAAAGATAGGAGCCGCGCAGCGCGGTATCAATCGCCAGGGCAGCGTTGAGGATCGTCGCCAGTGCAAAGCTGGCGAGCGCCAGCGCAGAACGTCCCAGAAGGCCCCAGAGCGACTCTACGGCGTTCTGAGCCGCGAGAATCGCCAGGAGCAGTTGTGACAACGCGTGTAGCGTGATGCCGGCGACAAAACACGCGAGCGCCCAGGGAGCAATCTCCGCTCGCGCGAGAATCGTCCCGCGCAGCCGCGGCAAGAAGAACAGGCCGA
>JACQYF010000205.1 GCA_016208315.1 Chloroflexota bacterium
GCGCCAATCGAGTTATTGATTACCTGTCCCGGCGCTCGCGGGGATCGTCCGGCGAGCGCGACGGCTTCGGGAGAAGCCGGCATGTAGCCGCCATTCAGCGCGATCGCGATAAAGTTGAGGGCAAAGCCCAGCGCAAGGAGCGCGACGCCCGGCACACGGAGGTTCGCGAGCAGCGCAAATAAAAGTAGAATCAGCGAGACCATGTAGGCGACTTGGGTCAGGGCCTGCGTCTCACTCCTGTCCTGCCAGAACGGCTGGAACACGATGAGCTGAATCAGGAAACCAATCAGAATCAGCCACGACCAACGAATTTTGAGTTGAGCGAAATTGCCGAGCTTCCCTCCGCGTAACAGCGCAAGCAGAATCGAAGCGAGTAAAACGACGAGAAGCATCATGGGACACTCTCTCCGGTTATTCGGCAATGCTTGGATTCGCGGCGGGCGTGGCTATTTCCTTTGCCGCTTCTGGCGTGAGGATTCCAATGAATGCTTGGACGACCGCGGGGTCAAATTGGGACCCACTGCCTAGTCTAATCTGTTCGATCGCTGTCTCCTGCGACAAGGCCGCGCGATACGGTCGTCTTTCCGTCATCGCTTGATACGCATCGCAGACCGAAATGATCCGTGCGCCTACTGGGATCGCTTCACCTTTCAAGCCATCCGGGTAGCCCTTGCCGTCAAAGCGTTCGTGATGGTGGCGCACCAACAGGGTGCCTTTTTGAAATAGGGGGAATTTCGATAAAAGCGTTGCCCCGATTTCAGCATGACGCTCGGCGCTCTTACGCTCCTCTGGACTGAGCAACTTGGCGCCGAATAGAATTCCGTCCGCCATTCCAACCTTGCCCAGATCGTGGAGCAATGCGGCTGTGGCAATTATTTCGACTTCGTCTTCGGATAAATCGAACTTGCCGGCAATCGCGCGCGCATAATCCGACACGCGTCGGGAATGATCGGACGTATGCTCGTCGCGCTCGTCAATCACTCGCATGAGCGCGACCAGCGCCTCCTTTGTCTGTCGCTCCAGTTGATGCGCTAGTTGGTAAGAATAACGCAGACCTATGACCGGCAATGCAAGCAATGGAATACTCAACGGATTATAGTTCCAAAGGATCGCGCCAAAAACACCAAGCGAGATCATACTCAGACTCGGCCAAACGACCTGGCCAATGTTTCTTAACCAGAAAGTTACGAACGTTGCCCGTGATGCGAGTGCGATGACAAGCGAGACAAGGGCGGAATTGATTACGAATTCACTCAAGCCCGCCGCAACCCAGGCAAGGACGTTTTGCACTGAACCGAAATAGTCTATATGGGGCTGGTGAAGCGTATGGTAAACCGATGCTGCTACTAGCCAGGTCACGATAATGGCCGAGATATTGAAAAATTGTTTGTACCATCTCCGTTTGGATCGCACCTCGCCCAATAAGGTTCCAAGTGCGATTGCCAGGATCAAGACTGGAACTGGAACAAGCATCATGCTTGCGAATTTCGCGATTTCGGAAATCGTGATCTCGATTCTTTCAAAGAGCGCGCTGGGAAATGCATCGAAAACGGCGATTACTAGCGCAAGGACGAGGACAATAATCCACTCATTCACTTGATTGGCAAGCGTAGCGGCGGAAACCAAAACCGCGCCAAAGGCAAGCGCGGCAAGAACGAAAATGTATAGCCGTACTCGGGAGAATTCTGACATAGTTGCGGGTCCGCTAATTGCAAGGCAGCAGATGCTATCGCTGTAGTGTAAGTATGCCAGCCACCGTTGAGATAGGTTGCCGCGAGCCTGGGAATGACTAAACTAAAGCCACTTCTCTTCAGCCGCAATAGCCAGAAGTAAACTAGCGATGGTCGCCAAGGCGTAAAGCACCTTCAGCGTGCGCCACTTCACCAGTATTCACTTCCTTTCTTTAAGGAATTGATCCGCAACTGCGATCGAGTTCCTCTCCGCTTCGCTCGCCCCAAGCTCGCCGGCTACCCCTATTCTAACATATCCCAAGCCGAGACGCAATTTTTGCCCCTTTGAAATTCGGCTCACTTTGCCCGCCGAATGTATGAGCATTGTGCTCAATCGCTTTCCGGACGAAGACGTGCGCCACCCGTCGTCAGCGTGAGGATGCGCCGGTTCAGCGCGTCCAACGTCGCCCGGGCGGCCGCCTCCGCTGGGCGCAGGCCGACAAAGCTCGCGCCGACAAAGGTCTCCTCCCGGTCTTGAACCAAACAGGCCAACACGACAAGCGCAATCTCACGCGTATCCAAGCGAAGGCACGTCGCGTTTTCCAATCGCACGTCCATCTGACGCCCAACCAATTGTTCAATGCAGGAAATCGTCGCGCGGGCGGCGGTAGCCAGCGTGTTCGGATTGTCTACTCTCTCGAGCGCTTCTCCACGCACGACCTTGCCGGCACCTTGAATTTCGACCCGGACCCGCCGCTGCTCGCCCAAATTCTCTTCTGCAACCCGACGAATCTCAGGCCGCGCGACAGGTAGTCGAAGCAGGTCTTGCTCTTCTAACTGCACGAGACTAATCTTGCGATAATCAATCCTGACACCGTGCTTGACGAAAACAAGCGTCTCGACGTCGCGCACCAGGCGCTTGGGCGAGCGCGCCGTGGAGGCGACGATGTGAACTTCACGTAGCTCACGATCTTCGCTCACGACGCGGGCCGCGTACACGCCCTGAACCTGAGCGATCGTCAGTTCCAGATCAGAACTGGATGGCGGCAGGGGCATGGGTGGAGTTGAGTCGGTCAACGGTAACCTCCTGACGATTTGTTAGCTGTTAGTATATCCCACTTCTCCCATGATTCCAAACAAACGAATGATGCTACCGCGGTCGCCCTCGCGGGGACTGACTTGACGATATGTCATTTCTGGCATATACTGTTCATGGATGTATTGAATGGACAAGCCGCTGATATGGTTGCACGGGGAGATCAAGACCCCGCCATTCTCGCAAGCGGCGCGGCTCGAAGCTGGCTTTCTGCTCCGCAAGTTGCAGCGAGGTGAGTCACTGGCCTTGCCGCATTCGCGCCCCATGCCTGCGATCGGCCCGCGCTGCCATGAGTTGCGGGTCACGGACAAGCGTAAAACCTGGCGTGTCATCTATCGCATCGACGCGGACGCCATCGTCATCCTTGAGGTGTTTGAGAAACAGACGACTGGGACACCCGCGCAGGTCATTGAAACCTGCCAACGCAGATTGCGAGACTACGATTCGGATTGATGGAGTAATTTCTATGGACAAGAACAAGAAAGAACGCCTTGAACGAAAGCGATGGAAAGTCGGCAGTGTGCAAGAGTTCCTCGCACTCACTCCGGAAGAATCAGCATACATTGAATTGAAATTGGCGCTCAGTGAGAGCATCAAGGAGCGCCGCGAGCGCAAGCGGCTTACGCAGACGGACCTTGCCCGGTTGCTCCGCTCAAGTCAGTCGCGGGTGGCAAAGATCGAATCGGGCGATTCGACCGTCTCTCTGGATCTGCTCGTGCGTTCGCTCATTGCCCTGGGCGCTACGCGGCGAGAGCTGGCTCAAGTCATTGGCTGTGACTAGATCGCGGCCGCGTACTCATGCGATCGGCATCAGCGAGGGCTTTCGTGACAAAAGAAAAACGAGCGGGGTCTATGGCCTCGCTCGTCATTTTGTCCACAGTGGGCGAGACAGGGCTCGAACCCGTGACTTCTTCCGTGTAAAGGAAGCGCTCTACCAACTGAGCTACTCGCCCGACAAACCCATTATAGTTTTCTGCGTCCCGTTTGTCAAACCTTGCGCGCCGCGCTATAATCCCGCCTATGGCGGAAAACGAGATTCTCTGGACGGCGGGCTTTTTCAATGAACGCTTCCCCGCGCCGGTCTCGCCCCTCGCGTGGTCCCTGCTCGGGCCGCTGATCGAGGAGACGGCGCTGCGCGAGCCGCTGCGTTACCTGGGTTACCCGCAGGTCGCAACGATCCCTCTTACGCGATTGTGGCGCGGGCACCCGTATACCAACGTTTTGGCGTTCCAAATCTTTTACAAGGTCTTTCCCGATTTCATTCTCCCGGCGGATTGCTATCGCTATTTCCCTGACGGCGACCTCCACATACGCAGGCGCGCTCCGTACCCGCGCTCGCTTTTCTCGCCACGTTTTCTCCTTTCGATTGGGCGCGCATTTCTTTCCGATTGGCAGAACTTTTCCCCGTTTCACAACTACCGCAAATGGGCGCGGCACATCCGCGACCACGATCGCCGCGTGGCCGGCTTGCGCGCCCGGTTCGCCGCGCTCGAACAGGCGCCGCCGTCCGAGATTTTCGCCGCGCTGCGGCAAGCCGAAAACATTCATCGCGATTTTCTGCGGATTCACCGCTGGAGCTTGACGCACGCGGATTTGACCTTCACGGCGCTCAGGAAATTGTCCTGCGCCTGGGTAGATCGAGAACGCGGGGACGAGATTGCCGCGCGCGCCGCGTCGGGCGTGCCGAACAAGACGATGGAGGTGGATGCCGACTTGCGAGAATTGGCGTGCCAATCGCAGGTCGCAGGTCCCAAGCTGGAAGAGTTCCTCGCCGAGCATGGGCATCGCTCTTTCTCGCTCGATATTGCCGTGCCGACGTTTGCGGACGATCCCATGCAAGTGATTCGTCTGGTGCAGGGAATAGATGGGACGCGTCGCCTTTCAAAAAGGGCGCCGAGCGCGGACATGCGCGGAAAAGAAGAACAACCAGGTTCTATCATCCAACGGTGGATATTCAATGCGGTTCGGCAAGTGGCGGTCAAGTACGTCGCGCTGCGCGAGGACCAGCGATATTACTGGCAAAAGAGTTTGGCGGTCTCGCGCCATTTGTACTTGGTGCTCGCCAGCCGGCTGGTCGCGGCAGGCGCGCTCGCCCGGCGCGAGGATGTTTTCTATGCGACGCACACCGAACTTGCGGATTTCTTCGAGTCGCGGATGACGCCAGCGTCACTGGCCGCATCGGTCGCGGCGCGGCAAACGGAATGGGATGCATACCGGCGCGAACCGGAATACCCGCTCTTTCTGCGGGGCGACCGGCTCTTGGTCGCCGTCACGGCCAAGGAGCGGGTCTGGCGCGCGCGCGCGATCAGTCCCGGCATCGCGCGCGGAATGGCGCGCGTTGTCCAGTCGGCCACGGAGTTGGGCGCCGTGCAGCGCGGCGAAATTCTGATCGCGCCTTCGACCGACCCCGCGTGGACGCCGGTCTTTAGCAAAATCGCCGGGCTGGTCGTCGCGCGCGGCGGTGTGCTATCGCACAGCGCGGTCGTCGCCCGCGAATATCGTGTGCCAGCCGTCGCGGGCATCGCGAATATCGTCAATGAGATTGAAACTGGCGAAATGATTCAAGTGGATGGAAATAAGGGCGTGGTTACGCGGCTCTAAAAACACCGAGCCACCGTGCCCGGCCGCACGGTGGCTCGTATTTGTGGACCGTCCGGGGGGAGGAACGAGTCCACCGAGAAGGAGAGATTATCGAAAGTTAGAGCCTGCTCCTTAACCGAAGAAGCAGGCTCGATGAATGCTTGCGCTGGTCTTCGGCGGCTCGGCGGTCATCTAAAGTGACGTGTGACGTGTGACAGGCGACAAAACGACTCGTTATTCCTGTGAGAACTCTTGGCACTTGTCACGTGCCCTTGTCACTTTACTTAGACCCGTAGCTTTGCGTCGCCGCCTTTCGGCGGGTTTGCCGTTTCGGAGCAGTAGGGGCGGGGTCACCCCGCCCTTTCTGCGACCATTCTATCATCCGGCGCAGGAATCCTCAATGGGACATCGGTACTGTGTAGGACAAGTTGGCAACTTGTCCTACCGACAAGTTACCAACTTGTCCTACGATCATTCCAACTTGAGCGGCTTGCCCAAAAAGCTGACCAGCAATTTCACCGCATTCTGCACGTCGTTGAAATCCACCATTTCCGATGACGTGCGCGCGTAACGCTGTGGAATCGAGATCACGCCGGTCGGCACACCCTCGCGCGTGACTTGCATCGCGATCGCATCCGTCGAATGGCCGGAAAAGACTTCAAGTTGGTACGGCAGTTTGCCCTCTTGCGCCGTGGTGATGAGCAGATTCTTGACGGCCGGATGCGCCAGCATCCCCGAGTCCTTCACTTTGATCGCCGGCCCCTTGCCAAGCGCGACGGCCATCGTATTCGATTCCGGCGTATCGCCCGTGTCGGTCACGGCCACCGCGAGCGCGAGATCGGGCTGCACGCCGTAGGCCGAGGTGGCCGCGCCGCGCGCGCCCACTTGCTCTTGCACGGTAAAAACGAAAGAGAGATCGTGCGGCGATTTGCGCAGCTCGCGCAGCGTCTCGATTAAAACCGCGCAGCCGATGCGGTCGTCCATCGCCTTGCCGATCAGGCGGTTGCCCAGGTCGCCGAACGCGCGCCAGAACCCGGCCGCGTCGCCTACCTGGACCGCGGGAATCGCGTCGGTCGCGCCGACGTCAATAAAGAGTTGATCCAGCTTGACTTCGGTCGCCTTGGCCTCTTTTTTCTCGCGGCCAAAAACGCCGATGGTCCCATTCGCAAAAATGCAGCGATGGCCGAAAAGCGTCAGCGGCGAAACCGCGCCGAGGGGCGCAAAACGCAAGTAACCTTTTTCGTCTACGTGAGTGACGATGACGCCAATCTCGTCCATGTGCGCGGCGAGCATGACCTTTTTGCGCGGCGCGGGCCCGGTTCCCTTTTTGCGCGCGATCAGATTCCCCAGCGCGTCCACGCGCATTTCGTCCACCAGGGGCTTGATCTCCGCGCGGATCAGCTCGCGGATCTTGTCCTCGTGACCGGAAGGGCCATAGGTCTCGCTCAAACGCCGGATGAGGTCTTTGAGCGGGTGCAGCCGCTGGACGTCACCCTCGTTATCGAAGCTCGGAAAATGGACGGACTTTTTCGCAGTGACCATGCATACACCTTATTTCTCCCAACCGTTCGCCAGTTTGGGCAGGGTCTTGCTCATCAGGGCGACCGTGTTTTCGAAATCCCGGGTGCTCAGCAAACTGACAGGTGAATGAATATAACGAGTCGGAACGGCGACCGCGACGGATGGCACGCCTTCTTTTACGATGTGGATGCGCCCCGCGTCGGTGCCGCCTTTCATCGGCTGCTTGATTTGATACGGGATGCGATGCTCTTGCGCCGTCTCGATCAGCAATCGCACCAGACGCGGGTCGGAGATGAGTGAGTTATCGGCCACCGTGATCGCGACGCCCGCGCCCAGCCGCGTGGTCGGCGATTCATCCTTCTTCTTGGGCGAGTCGTCGCACACGGTGCTTTCCAGCGCAAACGCCACGTCCGGCTCGAGCGCGTACGCGGCGACCCGCGCGCCGCGCCCGCCAATTTCCTCCTGAACGGTAAAGACGCCGTACAGATCGAACGGATAATCATTCTCCAGCAATTCGACCAGCACCGCGCAGCCGGTCCGGTCGTCGAGTGCCTTGCCTTTCACCAGCCCATCGCCCATTGCGCCGAACTCGACGGCAAACGTGGCATAGTCGCCGATCTTGACCGCGGCGTTCGCTTCCTCTTTGGTTTTGGCGCCGATGTCAATGGTCAGCGCCTCGATCTCGAGCACCTTCTCGCGCTCTTCTGCCTTGAGCAAGTGAATGGGCTTGACGCCGAGGACGCCCGGAACCGCGGTCTTGCCGATGAGGACGACTTTGCTCAGCAGGACGCGCGGATCAATGCCTCCGACCGCGCGAAAGCGCAAATAGCCGTTCGGCTCGATGTGGACGATCAACAGGCCGACCTCGTCCATGTGCGCGGCGAGCATCACCTTGAGCGCGGATTTCTGACGGCCTCTTGGGCCGCGCTTGACGGCGATGAGATTGCCCAGCGTATCCACGCGGTATTCGTCCGCGCGATCTCGGATCGCTTCGATCAACAGCTCGCGTACTTCTGACTCATTGCCCGACACGCCGCGCGCGTTTGACAGTTTCTCAAGCAGCATTGCGGTTGCGCTCATTTCTTTCTCGTTCCCCGGCCTGTGTGTGCGCGCCCGGCTCTGGTCTTGGCTCTTGCTTTCGGCTTTTCGACTCCGCCATTGCGCTCGCCTTTGAGTTCCCTGAGAAATTGGTCGTCCAGCGACACGCAAAAATCGGCCAGCAGGCGACCAATGCGCTCCAAATCTCCGAGGGCAAGTGTTTCGACCGAGGTGTGCATATAGCGCAGGGGAATATCAATCAAGCCGGTGGGGATGCCGGCGCGGACGACTTGCATCGCCCACGCGTTTGTGCCGGTCGCGCCCGCGTACGCGGTCACGCGGTACGGAATCTCGCGCGCCTCCGCGATCTCGACCAAGCGCGCGTGGACGAGTGGGTGGATGTTGGGCCCGGTCGCAATTCCCATGCCCTCGTCAAGCGGCACCGCGTTCACTTCGCTAGTATCCGGCTGGTCGGCGTGACTCACATCTACGGCGATCGCGATATCGGGGTTGATGGCAAAAGTGGATGTCGCCGCGCCCGCAAAAACGCCAAACTCTTCCTGCACGTTCGCCACTGCGTAGACATCGCACGCGTGTTTCATCGTCGAGAGCAGGCGCAGCGCTTCGATGACGCAGACCACCGCCGACCGGTCGTCGAACGCCTTACCGGCGACGAGATTGTTCTTGAGCGATTGCATCCGGCGGGCGATAGTGACGAGGTCGCCCGGCTGGACAAGCCCCCGCACGACCGGCTCGGACAGGCCCACGTCTATAAAGAGGTCGCTCATGGGAATGACCTTCTGACGCTCCTCGGGAGAGAGGACGTGGGGAGGGCGCGAACCGATAATGCCCGGCAAGGCGCGTTTCCCGTGGACGACGACTTGTTGCGATGGCAGCACGCGCACGTCGAAGCCGCCGACCTGCGTGAACCGGATAAACCCGCGCTCGATCTCCGTGACCATCAGCCCGATCTCGTCCATATGCCCTTCGACGAGGACTTTGGGGACGGGCGTCTGATTCGCGGAACGACTCGGCGCACGGACGCCGCGTTGGAGGGCGATAATGCTGCCCATCGCGGTCACCGAGATCTCGTCGGCATACGGGCGGAACGCCTCGATTACGAGATGGCGCACGCTGTGCTCGTAGCCGGATACGCCGCTGGCTTCAGATAGTTTCTGCATCCAGTCTTTAGCGGACACGGAGTTGCTGCCTCCCAGGAAAATGCTCCGCCATTATAGCACGAGGCGCGCGCGTGTCAATCTGGGTTTCGCTCGAACCTGGTTTGCGAAATTCGTGAAACCATGCTAAACTTGGTGACTTTAATTCCCTTTCATGCTCAGCAAATCTCTAGTTTCTAACTTCCAACTTCCAACTTCCAACTTCCAAAATGCCTTCCTTCCGCTGGTTGAAACGTCACGGCGCGCTCGAACACGCGCAAGACATCAAGCTGATCGTCGGTCTCGGCAATCCCGGCGCGCGCTATGCTCACAGTCGGCACAACGCGGGCTTTATGATCGTGGACCGCTTCGCGCGAGTCCACGAATTGGATTTCGCGCGCAAGCGGTTCAACGCGCTGATCGCCGAGGGTAAGGTGGGCGGGCAGCGGGTGATGGTCGCCAAGCCGCAGACGTTCATGAATTCGAGCGGCGAAGCGGTGGGCAAGCTGTTCGGGTTCTACAAGATCGCGCCGCACGATTTGCTCATTATTTATGACGACCTCGATCTACCGCTCGGCAAGATTCGCCTGCGCGCTAACGGCAGCTCCGGCGGCCATCACGGCATGGAATCCATCATCGCCCGCATCGGCACGTCCGATTTCCCGCGGCTTCGCGCCGGCATCGGTCGCCCGAATCCGGACGCGGACATTGACCACGTGCTGAGCAACTTTGAAGCGGCAGAGCGAGACGTGATAAACGAAACTTTCGCCCGCGCCGCCCAAGCGATTGACGTGTGGCTGGCGGACGGCATTGACAAAGCGATGAACCGACATAATGCGTGAAACGTAAAACGCAACCCTTCGCTCAGGGCAGGATTTACGTTTTACGTTTCACGTTTTACCATCTTGTTTATGAACCTATCTGGCGTACTACCCCTAATCGAAAATATTCCTGAATTCAAACAACTTGTCGCCGCGCTGCACGGGCAGACGACCGTCACCGCCGATGTGATCGAATCCGCGCGGGGGCCGATGCTGGCGGCGCTCTCGCGCGCGCTCCAAGCGCCGATAGTGGTGATGACCGCGCGCAGTGATCGCGCCAAGCAACTTGCCGACGAATTGGGTCTCTGGATCGCCGGCGACAGTATTCCTTACGCGTTCCCCGACCCCGACCCGCTGTTCTACGAACGCATGCCGTGGAATGCCGAAACGATTGCCGCGCGGCTCGGCGCGCTGACGGCGCTGGGGCAGAGCCGCGGCGTTCGGTCAGGCGCATCGGCGCCGATTGTAGTCGCATCCACGCGCGCCTTGATGCAGCGCACGGTTCCCGCGAACGACCTGATCGCGCGCATGCACGTTCTGCGCCGCGGCGCGGAGGGCATCGCGCTGGTGGATCTGTTGGAAGGGTTGGTCGCGCTGGGTTACGAGCCGGCGCCGATTGTAGACGCGCCGGGCGCGTTCAGCCGCCGCGGCGGGATCCTGGATGTCTGGCCGCCCGCCAATGCGCGTCCGGTGCGGATCGAATTTGTCGGCGATGAGATCGAATCGTTGCGCGAATTCGATCCGGCGACACAGCGCTCGGCCGCGGAAGTCGTCAAGCTCATGGTCGGTCCAGCGAGCGAAGCCCTGCCCGGCCGCGGCCCTGCGGTGGTCCAAGCCATCGCGCCGTGGGATCTGACCGCTTGCCATCCCGTTGCCGCGGCCATGTTCCGTCAAGACCGCGACGCGTTGGAAGCCGGGCGGCGCTTTCGCGGGATCGAATTCTATCTGCCGTACTTCTATCCGCAGCCGGCATCGCTCATCAACCATTTGCCCGAAAACGGCTGGCTCGTCGTCGAGAACTGGAGTGAGATACAAGCCACCGCTCAGACACTCGAGTTTCAAGCGGAGGAGGTCCGCGGCGATTTGCAGGCGCGACGCGAATTGCCACCGGGTGTCGCCGCGCCCTACTTGAGTTGGGATGGCCTGCGCGAACAACTCCAGACGCGCCATCGCTTGTTGCTGGATTATGCTGCTCCCGGCGATGCGACTCGCCTGCCCTTCATGCCCGGCCCGCGCTATGGCGGACAGTTACGCAAGGTAATTGACGACCTCGTCAAGGAACGCGAAAACCAATCGCGCATTGTGGTTGCCACGCGCCAAGCCGAACGTCTCTCCGATCTCTTGCGCCAACGCGATCTGTTCGTCAAACCCATAAAGCAAATGACCCAAGAACCGCAGCCGGGACATATCGTACTGGTGCAAGGCGCGGTGTCGGAGGGCTGGAAGCTGTCAGTGAACAGTGAACCGTCAACAGTGAACAGTGAGTTACTGAACACTGTTCATTGTTTACTGTTGACTGATGCTGAACTGTTCGGTTGGTCGCGGCCCAAGCCGCGACGTATTTCCAAGGCGCCGCGGACCGGAACGACTGAAGCATTCTTCTCCGATCTCGCGATCGGCGATTTCGTCGTCCACATTGATCACGGCATTGGCGTCTTTCGCGGCTTGGTCAAGATCGCGCTCAACGGTCCCGAGCGCGAGTTCATCCTGATCGAGTACGCGCACGGCGATAGCTTGTACGTGCCGGTCCATCAGATTGATCGCCTCAGCCGTTACGTCGCGCCCGGCGGGCACGCGCCCGCGCTGCATCGTTTGGGGACGGCGGAATGGGCACAGGTGAAGGAGCGCACGCGCAAAGCGGTCGAAGACATTGCCGAGGACCTGCTCGAGTTGTACGCCGCGCGCGAAATCGTTTCGGGCCACGCGTTTCCGCCAGACTCCACCTGGCAGCACGAACTGGAAGCCGCGTTCCCTTACGTCGAAACCGAAGACCAATTGCAGGCCATTGATCAAGTCAAGAACGATATGGAGAGCACGCGCCCCATGGACCGCCTCATCGTCGGCGACGTCGGCTATGGCAAGACCGAGGTCGCGCTCCGTGCGGCGTTCAAGGCGGCGAGTAACGGCAAGCAGACCGCGCTGCTCGTGCCGACGACGGTGCTCGCGCAGCAGCACTATAATACGTTCAAGGAACGGCTGGCGCCCTTCCCGATCAACGTCGAAATGCTTTCGCGTTTTCGCTCGGACAAAGAACAAACGGACATTGTCGAGAAAATCCAGTCCGGCTTGATAGATATTGTCATCGGCACGCATCGGTTGCTCTCCGACGATGTCAAGTTCAAAGACCTGGGCTTGCTCATCGTGGACGAAGAGCAGCGGTTCGGCGTCGTCCACAAGGAGCGGTTGAAGCAATTGCGGCAAGAGGTGGACGTGCTGACGCTGACCGCGACGCCCATCCCGCGCACGCTATATCTCTCGCTCAGCGGCGCGCGCGATATGAGCACCATCGAAACGCCGCCCGAAGACCGGCTGCCGATTCGGACGTATGTCGCCGAATATGACGAGCGGCTGATTCGCGACGCGATCCTGCGCGAACTGGATCGCGGCGGGCAGGTCTTTCTTGTCCATAACCGCGTGCGTGGCATTCACATCGTCGCCGAGCAAGTTCGCAAGCTCGTGCCCGAAGCGAACATCGCCGTCGGTCACGGGCAGATGGCGGAAGAGCAACTGGAACGGGTCATGCTCGAGTTCGCGGCGGGCCGTTACGACGTGCTAGTTTGCACGACGATTATCGAGAGCGGGATTGATATTCCGAACGCGAACACGCTCATCGTCAACCACGCCGACAAGTTCGGCTTGGCGCAGTTGTATCAACTGCGCGGGCGCGTGGGCCGCAGCGCGGCGCGCGCGTACGCGTACTTTCTCCACGAAAAGAACCATCCGCTCAGCGCCGAAGCGCACTCGCGCCTGCAATCACTGGCCGAGGCGAGCGAACTAGGCGCGGGCTTTCAGGTGGCGATGCGCGACCTGGAAATTCGCGGCGCGGGCGAACTACTCGGCGCGCGGCAGCACGGACACATCACCGCGGTGGGATTCGATCTGTATTGCCGTCTTTTGGCGAACGCGGTGGAAAACGCAAAGTCTAGAGCTAAAAGTGAAAAGGCAACACCCAGTCTCGGCTTTGCGCCCGTAATTGATTTGCCGCTGCAAGCCCACATCCCGGAGGATTACGTTCCCGAATCGGGGTTGCGCTTGCGGCTCTATCGCCGTTTGGCCGATATTGCGACTCCGGCGCAGGTGGACGACATCGGCAAAGAACTGCAAGACCGTTTTGGCCCGCCTCCAGAGCAGGTTAGCAACCTGCTCTACCTACTTCGGCTCAAGGTCGCGGCGATGCAAGCGCAGTTGGCTGCGATCGCGGTTGAGGAGGGGCGAATCGTGGTCAAGCTGGGGCGCGCGGATGCTGCGTTGAACGCGCGGCTTGGCGCGCAGTTCAACGGCCGCGTCAAAGCGGCCAAGGACCGCGCGTGGCTGGCGGGACCCGGCAGCGATCAGCGGTGGCAGCAACACTTGTTGGATGTTGTGGCGGCTATGCGTGTTGACAAGCCGGAAGAACCAGAATAGACTGTAGTTGAAACAATCGGTATAATGTGTTACGTCGAGGATGCAAATGCCCAGGCGGGTCTTGCTGCACATACAGGATGCTGTCAGTCGTGGTGAGTACGATGTAACTGCTCACGCTGTAGACGAGATCGCTGAGGATGGCTTGAATATCTTTGATGTTGAGGCAGCAGTCATGAACGGCGAAATCACAAAGACGGAAACTGACGATCCGCGTGGAACGCGATATACGATTGTCGGGACTGCTGCCGATGGGCAAACCTTAGTTGGTCTAGCGGGGCGCTTTAAAGAGACTGGGATTTTCCTGATTGTCACGGCTTACGAAGTAACTGACTGAGGAGTGACTACCATGTACGGATACAAGTGTGAATACTGCGATGGCACGGTCCGGGAAAAGCTCGTGAAACGCGAGGCCTTCAAGTACAAGTCCGGTTTTGTCATCTTGGAGAATGTGCCTGTTGGCGTGTGCGACAATTGCGGCGCACGGTATTATCACGCAAGTCTGCTGCACCGAGTCGCACAAGTGGCATCGGGAAAAGCGACTGCGAAGCGATCGGAGCGGGTCCCGGTCGCTCAATATGCTTGAATGCGACAAGGAGACTCTCCATGAAACCGTCAGGCAAAACCCTCGAGAGCGCGGCGGAGAGTTTGTGGGAGGACGAGCGGCTGCGCTCCAACCTCACAGACACGGAAGCCAAGCAGATTCTGGATTGGGCTGTCAAACTGATGGAAGCGCGTGCCAGGCCCGCGACCTCTGACGCGAACGCGCCCAAGATGGTAAATCCTGGCGACTTGGACCGGATGCGCCATTTGGTCGTGACCATCAATTCGGTCGCGCACAAGCCAGGCGACCTTGCGTTGCCCGAAGTGATCGCGGAGGTTATCCCGGCGATGACGTGCGGAAAACCACTCACCCGCGAGGAGGTTCTTGGACTCCTCACGGTAATCGCAGACGCGGTCTTGGAAATGCGGACCGGCGCCAAATAACTGTCAATGCACGGCGAGGGGTGTGGATCATTTACATCGCTCGGCACATTCGTTGGAGAACGTTGATGCACAACACGATCAAGGCGAAATTCATCGCCGCGCAAATACTATTGATCTTTTGCCTCGTCCTAGGGTTGGCTGGGTGCGTGCCCGCAGCGCCGCCCACGCCCGCTCCTGCACCGCCGGCTGAACTTCCGACCGGTAGTTGGTATCAGCTTTACTTTACCACGCCCAAGTTTCCCGATAAGGATACCGACCATTTCGGCGGGCTTGACGACAAGCTGACGGCCTTTATCAATACGGCGAACACGTCCGTAGACATGGCGATCTATCAACTCGATCTGCCCAATGTCACGCAAGCGATGCTGGCTGCGAAAAGCCGCGGCGCGACGGTGCGCGTCGTGACGGACGTGGACGTGTTCGATGATCCGAAAGAAAACCCGTCGTTCAAGCAATTACAGGCGGCCGGCATCACCGTCGTCGCGGGGAATAAGAACGCGATCATGCACGACAAATTCGTGATCGTGGATCGGCAAGCGGTCTGGCTCGGCTCGTGGAATTTTACGACGAACGATACGTATCGCTACAGCAACCACGGAATCCAGATTCCCTCGACCGACCTCGCCAAGAACTATACCGTGACCTTTGAAAAGATGTTTCTCGACAAGAAATTCGGCCCGGCGCGCAAACCCGGTGGAACCACGGCGCGCCTCACGATCAACGGCATTACGGTCGAGAACTATTTTTCGCCCGAAGATGGCGTTACCGACAAGATCATCGCTCGGCTGAAGAGCGCCAAGAGCGCCATTGATTTCATGGCCTTTTCGTTTACCGACGACGGGATCGGCCAAGCGGTGATGGATCGCGCCAAAGCGGGCGTGAAGGTGCGCGGCGTGTTCGAGAACACCGGGTCGGCGACGCAGTTCAGCGAGTACGGCAAGATGAAGCAAGCCGGACTAGACGTTCTCCAAGACGGCAACCCGTACTTGATGCATCACAAAGTGTTCATCATAGACGGCCAGACGGTCGTGTTGGGGTCGTTCAATTTCTCGCAGAACGCGGAAAACGAGAACGACGAGAATCTGCTGATCGTGGACGATGCGTCGCTGGCCCAGCAATTTACCGCCGAGTTTCAACGCGTTTACGCGCAAGCGCAAAACCCACCGAATAAAAAATAACGCCCCGGAGGAAGAGATGAAGACGTTTGTCATCACAGGACTCGTTCTAGTTGCGCTTGCCGCGAGCGCGTGCAGTGCGGTGCCTGGCCTCGTACCTCCCACGCCGACCGCCGTGCCGACGGCCATCCCCACCCGTGTGCCACCAACCAACACGCCCGCGGCTACAAACACCGCGCCGCGTCCGACCACCGCGCCGGCCGTCTTGCCCACGGCGGGCAATGCGGTAGATGCGCTGAGCAAGGTTTTCAAGAGTTGGACCAGCGTCAAATCGTTCCGCGCCAAGATGACGATCATCGGTCAGCCAACCGGCACGACCGAGATGAATCTCGAAGTGGTCACGCCGGACCGCTTTCACATGACCTCCAAGCAGATGGAGATTGTCCTGATCGGCAATACCGTCTATCTCAAGCTGGGCAACACGTGGCAAAAAGTGCCGCTGCCGCAGGGGATTGATCTCAGTCTGGCCGACCCGAAGAAATACGCGGACGAGATCGCCGCGTCCACCGACGTCAAGTTAGTCGGCGTGGAAACGCTCGACGGCACACCGACCATCATCTACCAGTACACGGTCAACATCAAAGGCCCGCCCGCGCAAAAGATCACGTCCAAAGTTTGGGTCGGCGCGACCGACAATTTGCCGCGCAAAGTCGAGAGCGCGCCCACTGCCACTCAAAAGACGACGATCCTCTTCACCGACTATAACGCGAATATCACGATCAATCCACCGATCCCGTAAGCGCAACTCAACAAATCGGCAACGAATAAACGAATAGTGGAGCAACCCAATGAAACTGCGCGTGCGGCTCGTGCTCGGTGCGATCGCGATTCTGTTCTCTAGCTTCCCTATCCGCGGAGTGACGGCAAGTTCAGTGCAGCCACCTGCCTCCTCCGATGCGGCATCTCCTATCCGCCGCTGCGCGAACGATTACGCCGAAGAAGAAATCGCGGAAATGGTCGCCAACGGCGAGGACAGTTACGAGCCGGACGATTGTCTGCTACTCGCGCATCCTTTGACCGGCCCGATGTTATTCAACTTTTGCCAATTGGGTGATGAAGACTGGGCCAAGTTTCCCGTCCGGTCAGGCGTGATCTATCAGATCAACACTACTACCCCGTCGAATTATCCTACCGAGCCGAAACTCGAATTGTACGACGATGGCCGCTTGATCGCGCTGAACGATCACTATTTCGGCAAGGATGCCGAGCTTTGGTTTTGGAACGACGGCCCCGACCGTACCCTGCACGTCCGCGCGAGCGAATTGCGCGGTCGCGCCGAGTGCGGCAACAGCGAGTATACCTTGTGGCTCAAGGCGTATGGGGAGAGGCCGTGATCTCAATCCCCTACACCCACCGGCGCATGCTGCCGCGCAAGGTTGTTGATCCACCGCCGCGAAAAAACACGCAGCAAAGCGACGACAAGTTTGGCGACCTCGTCACTCATCGCGAGCGCGTAGACCCAGTACGCGGGCAGTCCCAACACAAACGCGCCTGTCACCATCAAAGGCAGGCCGACGAGCCACAGCGGCCCCACGTCAATCACAAAGCCGACGCGCGTGTCTCCCCCGGCGCGCAGCACGCCGACGATGAGCATCATGTTCGATACTTTCACCCACAGCACCAACGCCATGATCGTCAAGACGTTGCGCGCGATTTGATGCGAGCCAGCTCCGATCTTGTACAGTCCCAGCGCAAAATCCGCGGTGAGAAAAACCATACCTCCAATCAACATGCCGCTGACAATCACCAAAAGCAAAAACCCCTTGGCATAGCCGAACGCTTTGTGCTCTTCATCCGCGCCAATGCGATGGCCGATCATGATCGCCGCGGCATTCGCCAAGCCGATAAAGGGCACAAACGCCAGCCCCTCGATGGTCATCGCGATGCTCACCGCGGCGATCGCTTCCGTGCCGATTCTGCCGTAGACCAGACTGTAAGCCGAAATTCCCACTGACCAGAGAATCTCGTTGACCATTACGGGGACGCTGGTCGTGAGCACTTGGCGCAGAAACGCTCGGTCGGCGAAAATCAACTCGCGCAGGCGCGCCGCGGCGGGCGTGCCTGTGCTGTACGTGAGGAACAACAAGACCGCGCACTCGACCAGGCGCGCCGTGGCAAGTCCGATCGCGCTGCCTTGCACGCCGAGCGCGGGCAAGCCGAATTGCCCAAAGATGAGCGCATAGTTCAGCGCCGCGCCCAGCCCGAGCGCAAAGACGGTGATGGTTACGGGCATTCGCACATTGCCCGTGCTTCGCAGCGTCACCGCGTAACTCGTCGTGATGGCAAGCGGGATGTAGATCAAGCCGGTGATGCGAAGATACTCACTGCCCAGCGCGATAACGGCTTGATCGTTCGTGTAAATGGCAAGCGCCTGCTCCGGCGCCAAGACGGCGACCAGCGTAAATCCGACCGCGGCCAGCAGTCCCATCCCAAGACAGGTGCCGAGCACGCGGCGAATATTCGCAACATCGCGCTTACCCCAAAACTGCGCGACGAAAATCGCCGAGCCGCTGGTCAGGCCAAACAGCAGCAGCTGGAACAGGAACAGAATCTGGTTGGCGAGGCCCACCGCGGCAACCGACGTTTCGCCCAGCTGGCCGACCATCGTTACAGTAACCAGATTCAGGGACGAGAAAATCAACTGTTGCAGCGCGATGGGAATCGCGAGATGGAGCAGCGTCGTCGTAAACGACTTGTCACGGACTAGTTCGAGCACCTTGATCCTTTACGAAGCAAAAGGCCCGGAAGGTCTTCTCGGAAACCTTTCGGGCCAGAGACGGTAGCCGGATGCCATTATAGCACATTCGCGATTTGCTTGGCCGCGGCAATCTGCGCGCGCACCGCGTTTGGCCCCGTTCCGCCCGCGATCTCACGCGACGCGACCGACTGCCCAAAATCGAAAACGTCCTTCACGTCCGCGCCGAACTCGGGCGCGATTTTTTGGTAATCCGCTGCCGACAATTCCGATAACTCCACCCCGCGCGTCTCGGCCAGTTTCACCGCCTCACCCGCATTGCGATGTGCCTCGCGAAACGGCATCCCGCGCCGCACGAGATAGTCCGCCAAGTCAGTCGCGAGCATCGCCGTATCGAGCGCGTCGCGCATCTTGTCTCTGTTTACGCGCATCGTCCGAACGACACCCGCGACGACGGGCAACAAAGCGTCGAGCGTGTCAACCGCGTCGAACAGCGGCTCCTTGTCCTCCTGCAAATCCTTGTCGTAGGACGACGGCAGACCCTTGAGCAAAGTGAGCAGGGTAGTGAGGTCGCCGATCAGCCGCGCCGCTTTGCCGCGCGCCAATTCCATTGCGTCGGGATTTTTCTTTTGCGGCATCAGACTCGATCCGGTTGCGTACGCGTCGTCCATCGTCACGAAACCGAACTCGGCGGATGAATACAAAACCAAGTCCTCGCCCAGCCGCGAGAGATGGACTCCCAGCAGCGCGGCGTCGAACAGAAACTCGGCGATGAAATCACGGTCGCTTACTGCGTCAATGCTGTTCGCGCTAATCGTCCGGAATCCCAGTTCGCGCGCCAGAAACTCGCGGTCAGTCCCGATGGTATTCCCGGCGATAGCGCCCGCGCCCAGCGGCAAAACCGCCGTGCGTTCCGCCGCGTCGCCAAACCGTTCCAAGTCGCGTTGCAGCATCCAGAAGAACGACATCAGCCAATGCGCGAAAAGCACGAGCTGAGCGCGTTGCATGTGCGTGTAACCGGGCATCAGGACGTCCGAGTGCTGCTCGGCTTTTTGGACAATTGCAGATTGTAGTGCGCGTATTGCGTATTGCGTATTGCGTATTGCGGTCAGCACGAACAAGCGGGTGTCGGTGGCAACTTGGTCGTTCCGGCTCCGTCCCGTGTGCAGTTTGCCCGCGACGGTTCCGACGAGTTCCCCGAGTCTTCTCTCAACCGCCGTATGAATATCTTCATCGGTCGCCTTGGTCTCAAACTTACGCGCGTCAAACTCGGCCTTGACGCGCGTCAAGCCGTCCATCAGCGTGTCCCGTTCCGTCTCGCTGACAATGCCCACGCGCGCGAGCGCTTTCGCATACGCGATGCTGCCGCGAATGTCCGCATCGTACAGCCGCCAATCGAAACCAAACGACGCGTTCAGCCGCGCAAACGCGTCGTCTATGCTCTTGGAGAATCTGCCGCCCCACATAGAAACCTCGTAAAACGTAATGCGTGAAACGTAAAGGGCACCCTATGGTTGTTACGCCTTACGTTTCACGTTTTACGTTCTGTATTTTCCGTTAATCGTCACGTAATCATGCGACAAATCGCACGTCCATACGGTGGCGTTCGCGCGGCCCATTCCCAGATCGAGGCGAATCGTCACGTCGGCGCCCGAGA
>JACQYF010000044.1 GCA_016208315.1 Chloroflexota bacterium
GCCGGCTTTCATGGCCGTCGGCTTGACCGGGCCCGCCGAGGCGATCTACCTGTTCTACAGCTTCCTCTGCCACCAACTCCCGCAGCGCTCCTTCTTTCTCTTCGGGCACAAGGCGAGTTACAGTTTGGCCGAAATCGGCATCGCCTACAGTTACGACAATTTCTTTTCCCTGCGTCAATTCATCGGGAATGAAGCAATGGGTTGGAAAGTGGCGTGGAGCGACCGCATGGTCGCGCTGTACGGCTCGATCTGGGTCGGCGGCATCGTTTATGCGATCTTCCGGCAGCGCTTGCCTCGCCTCTCGCCCCTCGCATGGCTCTTGCTCGCCGTCGTGCCGATGGGCGTGGATGGCGTGACGCACATGATTAACGATGCCATCGCGGGAATCAGCGGCACGGGCTTTCGGGACACGAATGCGTGGCTGCAAACGCTGACGGGCAACATTTTCCCGGCCAAGTTCTATGCCGGCGATGCCCTCGGTTCGTTCAATAATCTCGCGCGGTTCGTCACGGGCGCGCTCACCGGGCTGACGACGGTCTGGTTTGTTTACCCCTTCATCGAATTCGCCATGCAGGATGTCGAGCGAATCGCTGCCGAGCTTGGTTTTACTCAACGAATAGCGAACGAATAAACGAATAGGTGCAAGGATGTCAAAGAATTACGTGCTGACGGTGCTCCTCATTTCGATTCTCTTCATGGGCGCATACCTCGTGTGGACGACCTGGATCACTCCACGTCCCACCGTCGCCAGTGATGTACCACAGCAAAGCACGGCGGCGAAGATCACTCCGAGCGCGAACATTACCATCGTTCCGGCGACGCTAAACAACGCGGGCATCCCCGCCAAACTCAGCACCCTCTCGCTAACCCAGACGATGACCGGCCCCGACGCGCTCGCCGAATTCGCCCAACTGCACGGCAAGGGATTCGATCTCCTCGGCGGATACATGGCGCACTATGGCAAAGATCAAGCGCTCTTGTGGGTGGGGCAGGCGAAGGACAACGCCGCGGCGCAAACGATGCTCGACGAAATGGCGCAAAAGATCGGGCCCGACAATGCGATGTTCAAGGACTTGCAGCCGCTCGACATTAGCGGACGCACGCTGTACAGCGCCGTCGGTCAAGGACAGCAGCATTTCTTTTACGCCGTTAATGACAAGATCGTCTGGCTCGCCGCGGATGCCGAGCAGGCGCCCGACGCGCTGCATTCGCTGTGGAGCGCGGTGAAGTGAGTGTGGGAGTGTGGGAGTATGGGGGTATCGAAATATGGCAACGATTGCTGTTGAGCGGCAAGGTTTCAAAATTCGATGGCGATATGTGATCATCGTGGCGCTGCTCGTGCCGGTGCTCGCGCACCTGTTCTTTGCGATTTCGCGTTCGCCGCTGACCAACTACTATGTGACGGTGGACGAACTCTTGGCCAAAGGCGCAGCCAGTGGACGCGTGCGCGTGGGCGCGCCGATCGTGCCAGGCACGATTGATTGGAACAACGGGGCGCGCACGCTCACCTTTCAACTGGAGGGCGAAACGCGTCCCCTCACCGTGACATACCGCGGCTTTGCGCCCGATTCGTTTCGCGAGGGCGCAACGGTCATCGTCGAAGGCGAGTTGAGCCGCGACGGCACGTTCGCCGCGTATAACTTGCTCGTCAAGTGCCCGCATCAGTATGTGCCGGCGCTGTGAGTGTGGGAGTGCGAGAGTTTGGGAGTGTGGGAATATGGGAGTATGGGAGTCAATATGGAAAACGTGATGGTCGAACCCAAGTTTGTGTCCAAGCCGCGCAAGTCGAACGTCAAGTTCATGGTCGCGGGACTCGTGATCGTCGCGGCGATTGGCTTTCTGGCCGTATCGAGTTTTCAAGCGAATTCGATGTATTACCTGACGGTTCCCGAACTCAAGCAACAGGCCAACGCGGACGGCGCTGGCTTTTTCGAAAAGATGGTGCGAGTCTCCGGCCCTTTGCACAAGGAGAGTATTGATTGGAATGCCAAGACCATGACCCTAAAATTCCACATCAACGAAGCCGACGAAATGTTTCCGGTCGTCTACGTGGGCGTCATACCCGACACGATGGAGAATGGGGAGAGCGTCGTGGTCGAAGGGAAATACACGCCTGAGGGCATCTTTAACGCATCCACGATTTTGGTGAAATGCCCGTCCAAGTATGAACCTGAGACAGGTGACATGTGACGAGTGACAGGTGACGTGCAACATCCCTTGTCACTTGTCCCGTGCCACTTGTCACTTCTAAGGAGTTCACAATGACGTCAATTCTCGCCGATGTCGGCGCTGCAACACTGTTGTTGGCACTGTTGCTTTCGATCTACGCGGCCGTGGCGGCGTTTGTCGGAGCACGGCGCAGGCGCGAACGATTGGTCGCCAGCGCGAAGAACAGCGTGTTCGTCGTGTTTGGCGTACTCAGCATCGCCGTCGCGATCATGGAGTATTTCCTGCTGACCGGCCAATTCCAGGTCGAGTATGTCGCCCACTATGCCTCTCGCACCCAAGATATGATCTACAACCTTTCGGCGCTGTGGGGCGGACAGGAAGGGTCGCTCCTCTTCTGGGGCTGGGTGCTCGCCATGTTCGGTGTCATCGTGCTGGCTCAAAACCGGAAAAAGCACCAGGAGTTGATCCCGTATGTCATCGCCGGCTTGATGATCTCGGAAGCGTTTTTTCTCGTCCTAATGACGGTGGTCACAAGTCCCTTCAAGATGCTTGACTTTGTGCCTGAAGACGGTCAGGGACTGAATCCGCTCTTGCAAAACATCGGGATGTTCTTCCATCCCGTCACGCAATATTTGGGCTATGTCGGCTTTACTGTTCCTTTCGCCTTTGCGATGGCCGCGCTCTTCACCGGCCGCTTGAACGATGTGTGGATTCGGACGACGCGGCGCTGGACGCTCTTTGCGTGGTTGATGCTTTCGCTGGGTATTTTGTTTGGCGGGCAGTGGGCGTACGTCGAGTTGGGCTGGGGCGGCTATTGGGGTTGGGACCCGGTCGAGAACGCGTCGCTCATGCCCTGGCTGACCGCAACCGCGTATCTGCACAGCGTGATGATTCAAGAGAAACGCGGGATGCTCAAGGTGTGGAACCTGGTCCTCGTCCTGCTCACCTTCTTGCTCTCGATTCTCGGCACGTTCATCACCCGCAGCGGCATCATCCAATCCGTGCATGCCTTTGGCGTTAGCTCGATGGGGCCGTATTTTCTCGTCTTTATGGGCGCGACCCTCATCATCTTCTTGTGGCTGTTGATGAGCCGGCTCGACGATTTGAAGGAAGAGAACGAACTCGATTCGCTCATCTCGCGCGAATCCTCGTTCCTCTTGAACAACCTGATCCTCGTCGGCGCGGCATTTGCGACACTGTGGGGCACGATCTTTCCGATGATTAGCGAAGCGGTCACGGGCAAAAAGATCACGGTCGGGCCGCCGTTTTACGATGCGGTCAACGGGCCGATCTTCCTGGCCCTGGTGATCCTCGTCGGCATCTGTCCGCTGATCGGTTGGCGGCGCGCGACCAAGGAAAACGTGGTCCGCAATTTCCTGAAACCCTTCAGCTTTGCCATCGCGACGGATGTCGTGCTCTTTGTCCTGGGCGTTCGCGATGCGGGTGGACTGGTGGCCTTCGGCGTGTCGGCGTTCGTGCTGGCGACGATCGCGCTGGAATTCTACCGCGGCGCCAAAGCGCGCCTGCGGCAGTATCGCGAAAATGCGCTGTGGGCCTTGCTCAACCTGATCGAACACAACCGGCGGCGCTATGGCGGCTATATCGTTCATATCGGCGTGATGCTGATGGTGATCGGCGTTGCCGGCTCGAGCTTTTACAAGACCGACGTTCAAACCAATGTGAAAAAGGGCGAGACGATCACGCTGCGGAATTACACCGTGCGCTACGATGGCTTGAAAGAGATTCAACGGTCCAACCACAGCGCCGTGATCGCTACGATTACGGTGACCGAAAACGGCCAGCCGGCGGGGATGCTCTTCCCCGAAAAGCAGTTCTATCCGAACCAGGAGCAACCCTCGACCGAGATGGCGGTCCGCAGCACGCTCGCCGAAGACCTCTACCTGATTCTCGCGGGCTGGGAGAGCGACGGCTCGGCCTCGCTCAAGGTGATCATCAATCCGCTCATCATTTGGCTGTGGATCGGCTGGATCGTGCTGGTGGGCGGCACGCTGATCACGCTGTGGCCCGACCCGCGCGAGGACCACGCAGTCGCGCGAATTGAGGGGCGGGAAAAGCTGCTGACGGCGGCGGTACGGGTAAACACGTAAACAGGTAGACAGGTAGACAAGTAGACAGGGACTTGTTTACGTGTGTACCTGTCTACCTGTGCACCTTCTCCTCAAGAGGCAACTATGCGATACTTGAAAATACTCGTCGTCCTCAGACTCTTGCTCGCCTTCACTACCATGCCCGCGTTCGCCGAAGGGCCGGTGGACGAAATTGGCACGAACTTGATGTGCCAGTGTGGCTGCACGATGGTCTTGTCCAGTTGCGATTGCGGCACCGCCGAACAGATGCGCGGCGAAATTCGCGACCTGTTGGGGCAGGGCAAATCGCAACAGCAGATCCTCGACTATTACGTCGGCAAGTATGGCGAAAAAGTGCTCGCCGCGCCGGTCGCCCAAGGATTCAACATCAGCGCGTACGTCACGCCGTTTGCCGCGATCCTGCTGGGAGAGGGCCTCATCGCGTTGATTGTGCGCCAATGGGTCATTCGCACGCGCACGACCGCGCCGCAACCGGTTCCCGTACCTATCGCCGCGAGCTCGCCCGACGAATTACGCGCGCGATTGGCACGCGAGTTGCAAGCATACGAGTGAAAGTGCGAAGTTGGAAGTTCGAAGTGCCTAAAGTGGGAAGTGGATTTCACTTCGCACTTTAGACACTTGAAACTTGACACTTGGAGTTCTGATGAGCGCCATTTTGATTGCGATTCTCGCCGTCGCGGCGATCAGCATTGCGTTGTACCCGCTCTTTGAAGTACAACGCCGACCCGCGCGTGCGCCGGCGACGATAGATTCTGATCTTGAGAATTTGCTCAGCGCGCGCGAGGCCACCTACAGCGCGATCAAGGATTTGGAAACCGATCACGCTATGGGGAAACTTTCCGACACGGACTATGCCACCTTGCGCGCCAAGTACGAGGGCAAGGCGCTGACGATCTTGCAGAAACTGGACGCCGCGCAGGCGAGTGTCCAACACGCGCAGCGCGCCGCGGCGTCCAAGGGCGCCTGCGCGCAATGCGGGACGCCGGTCGTCGCCGGGGCCAAGTTCTGCCGTGGCTGTGGGGCGGGCGTCGGCGCGGCGTGCGGATCGTGCGGCGCGCCGGTTGCCGCCGATGCCAAATTCTGCCGTCGCTGCGGTACGCCGGTCGCCGCGCTGCAACCGGCGTGAGTGATCAGGAGAATCCAATGGGAATGATGGCTGTTCCTAAACCTGTGGCTGACGACCGAGAGCGAGCTGCGCCGGGGCACTCTAATGAGCGGCTGCTTTCAACGGCCACGTATTGGCAATTCGTCAACAGCGCGGCACTGATGCGGGTGCTGGCGTTGTTGACGGCCGGCGCGCTCGCCCTCGCGTTATGGATGGCGCTGTTCTACGCGCCGCGCGAAATGATGATGGGCGACGCCCAGCGCATTTTCTACTTTCACGTCCCCAGCGCCTGGATCGGCTTTTTCGCGTTCTTCGTGGTGTTCGTCGCCAGTCTCATGTTCCTACGGACGCGTCAGCGTCGCTGGGACGCGCTGGCGCTCGCCGCCGCCGAGATCGGCGTGGTGTTTACGACGCTCGTGCTTTTGACCGGCCCCTTGTGGGGCAAGGTGGTCTGGGGCGTCTATTGGGTTTGGGACGCGCGCCTGACGACGACGCTCATTTTGTGGCTCATCTACGTTGGCTATCTCATGCTGCGCTCGTCCGCGGAAGGTGAGCGGCGCGCGCGCTTTGCCGCCGTGTTGGGCATCGTCGGTTTTCTCGACGTGCCCCTCATCTATCTGTCCGTCTCGTGGTGGCGTACGATGCACCCGGGCTATGTCGCCACCGAGCCGGGGGCGCTGGCGCCGCAAATGAGCCAGACGTTGATGGTGGCGCTCGCGTCGTTCACGCTGCTGTTTGCGCTCTTGCTCGTCGCGCGTTTGCGACTGGAGCAGGTGCGAGATCGCTTGAACGTACTGCGCGCCCGAGCGGAAGGTGGACAATGATCTATTTGATAGTCGCTTACGCGCCTATTGCGGTGGTGTTGAGCGGTTATGGTCTCTACGTTTGGCAACGAACGCGGGATGCCCAGGCGCAAGTCCGCGCGCTGGAAACCGAAGAGAGATAAGGGGAGCTTGCCATGTTTGCGGTCAGTGTGCTGCTGCCGCTCGCCTCGAGCATCTTGAGTTTTGTTTTCGCGGCGGCGATTTTTGGCCGGTACTTGCGCCGGCCTGGACACCATCACCTTTTCGTGTGGGGCATTGGCACGGTGTTTTACGGGATCGGCGGCGCGAGCGAGGCGCTGACCGGCGCATTTGGCTTCAGCCCCGTCGTTTTGAAAATCTGGTATCTGTTCGGCGCGATTTTGGTCGCGGCGTGGTTGGGACCGGGCACGGTGTTTCTCCTCGCGCGCGACCGGTGGGTGCGGGTCACGACGATTGTTCTGGTGATCGCCTCGGTCTTCGCCGCGTTCGCAGTGGCGCTGGCGAGCGTTGACCCGACCTATCAGGCGGGCGCGGAACTGACCGGCAAAGCGTTCACCACAACCTGGGTGCGGATGCTGACGCCGTTCTTCAACATCTACGGAACAGTGACGCTCGCCGGCGGCGCGCTCTACTCGGCCGGGCTGTTCTGGCGCAAGCGCGTCTTGCCCCAGCGCATGATCGGCAACATCTTGATCGCCGCGGGCGCGATGATGCCCGCGTTCGGCGGGGTGTTGAATCGCTTTGGATTGCCGGGGCTTTACCTGGGCGAATTCGCCGGCATCTTGCTAATGTACGTCGGATTCTTGCAGGCGACCGCCGTCGTGCCGCAGCCGTCGGCGGCGATGGCGCGGGCCGTGGAATAGCCGGTCGCGCGATGCCCAAGAACTCGTCCCGCCCGCATCCGCCTACGCGCCCTGAACATTCGGAAAGGTATTGGGCGGCGGCAAAATACGTCATCCTGATGCTCGCGGCCCTGATGTTCATTGCTCTGGCATTGGCGGTGATCGTTTTGCTGCGTGCGGTATGGTAGAGTTGCATGGACAAGCCACGCGTTCGCCGGCGCGCTTTCGGGATTGCGGCAGTCCTTCTGCTGATTCTGGCGGGGGTCGCGCTCACGCAAATGCCGCTCGTTACGCCGTTCTCGCCCGCGCCGCGCATCGGGAGCCGGATGCTGGATTTCACACTGCCGGCCACGACAGGCGAGAGCGTCTCGACGACTCAATTCGTGGGCCAGGTGCTCATCGTCAACTTTTGGGCGACGTGGTGCGTACCATGCCGCCAAGAAATGCCGGCGCTGCAAGAGATCTACGACGCGCATCGCGAACACGGACTCGTCTTGCTCGGCGTGGATTACGGCGAAGACCGCGAGCAAGTCGTGAACTATGCGCGCGAGCTCGGCGTCTCGTTCCCGCTGCTGTTGGATCGCGATACGGCGGTCGGACAGCGCTATCGCGTGCAGGGATTGCCGACGACCGTTTTCGTAGATCGGCAGGGCATTATTCGCGATGTAGTCGTGGGCGGCCCGATGAATATCTTGTATATCGAAGCCAAAATCCTGCCGCTGCTGGACGAGAAGTAAAAGAAAGAGGTACGGATGGAAACGACCGTAGATAAACCACAGGTCAAATCGAGAGGACTCGGGATTGGCCAGATCATTGCCTTTGGTATCGTGCTGGCCGTCATCGCGCTCTTTGCCGTCGGCATTCAGATCCGCAGCGCCAAGCCGGTCGAGAAAGGGCTGGCGCCCCAGTTTACGATCCCGCTGTTCAGCGGCGGAACTTTTTCCCTCGCCGAACAACGCGGCAAAGTGGTCGTCGTGAACTTTTGGGCCTCGTGGTGCGTGCCCTGTCGTCAGGAAGCGCCGATCCTGGAGAGCACCTGGCGCAAATTTAAAGACCGGGGGGTGGTCTTTATCGGCGTAGATTACGTGGACACCGACAAGGAAGCGATGGCGTTCATCGAGGAATTTGGCGTGACCTATCCGAACGGCCCCGACATCGGCACCGAGACCTCGCGCGCCTATCGCATTCAAGGCATCCCCGAAACGTATTTCGTCGGCAAAGATGGACAGTTGTACGGCAACCACATTGGCCCGATTGACCAGGCGACGCTGTCGGCGAAGATTGAACAAGTGCTGCGGAAGTAGTGCGTAAAACGTGAAACGTAAGGCGTAATTACGTTTTACGTTTCACGTTTTACGTTTCACGATGTAAAGGAGTGTTCGTGTCCGGCATTTCTGAATATTACTTTTTCCTCACCCAGTTGCTCGCGCCGATTCGCACGCCGTTGAGCGACTTGAGCTATGACATTCAAATTCCCATCATCGCCGCGTTTATCCTCGGCATTCTCGGCGCGTTCAGTCCCTGCCAACTCTCGACGAACGTGGCCGCCTTTGCGTTTATCTCGCGCGATGTGGGCGAGGCCAAACGCGTGACGCGCGCCGCGCTCGCGTACTTGCTCGGCAAGGCCGCGGTTTACAGTCTCGTCGGCGGCGCAGCGATTGTGCTGGGCTTGCAGTTGGCCCAGGTCTCGATCCCCGTGGTCGTCTTTACGCGCAAGGCGCTGGGCCCCGTGCTCATTCTGCTGGGGCTGTTGATGCTGGGGGTGATCAAACTCTCCATCCCCTTGTTCGCGCGGCTGGCCGAGCGGCTGCGCCGCGGGTTGAGCGAGCGGCGCGATCCGCGCGGCGCGTTCCTGCTGGGCGTCGCGTTCTCGTTCGCCGCGTGCCCCACGCTGTTTGTGCTCTTCTTCGGTACGCTGATCCCACTCGCCGTGGCAACTTCCATAGAAGGGCTGACGTTCCCCGCCATATTCGCGATTGGGACGACCTTTCCCCTGATGCTCTTTGTGGCGCTGCTGGCGTTCGGCGCGCAGAGCGTGACGCCCATCGTGAAAAAGTTGCGCGCCGCCGACGTCTGGGTGACGCGCGTCGCCGCAATCGTCTTTATCTTGGTGGGAATTAACGAGATTGCCTTGTACTGGTTTGGTTAGACAAAACAAAAGGAGAACCCATGCCCGAACCGATGCGTAAAACGCAAGCGCGCGCCGCGGAACGCGAGCGCCGCCGCAAGCAGCACGAGCAGAAACAGAATCTGCTCAAAATTATCCCGCTCGCGATCATTGGCATTCTTGCCGTCTTGGGGGTAGGGTACACGGTCTACACCCGCACGGCCAAGCCGCACCCCGCGAATCCGGGTATCATTGGCCCGCGCCTGGAAGTGGATCGCGAGCAACTCAATTTGGGCAATCGCAAACTGGATGTGGCTGTGCGCGCTGGCTTTAACGTCAAGAACGTCGGCGACGATACGCTCAATCTGGGCGTACCGAAATACGTCAACGCGCTGGAAGGTTGTTGACCGAGCGACATTGTCGTCGGTCAGACGACCTTGGAACCGGGCGAGTCCACGATGGTGTATACCGACATTGTGATGCATCCCGGAATGGAAGGCAAGCACCTGTTTGAAATTCCGCTCAAGAGCAACGATCCCACGGCCAGCGCCAAGAGCTTGCGGATCGCGTCGAATTGGGGCAACTATTGAGCAAGTTGAGTAAAGTAGAGGGGTCAGTGTGTTGATCAACACACTGACCCCTCGTCCGCTCATGCGGGAACGCGTTGGCCTTGCTGCGCCATTTCGTAGCGCTTTTGCACTTCTGCCCAGTTTACCACATTCCACCACGCCGCAAGGTACTCGTCGCGGCGATTCTGGTATTTGAGGTAATAGGCGTGTTCCCACACGTCTACGCCCATCACAGGTAACTTGCCTTCCATCAGCGGGCTATCCTGATTCGCCGTGCTGACAATCGCCAGCCGGCCCGCGTCGAACACCAACCACGCCCAGCCGCTGCCAAAGCGTCCCATCGCGGCTTTGGTCAACTGGTCCCGGAACGCGGCAAAATGACCAAAGGTCTTTTGGATTTCGCTCGCCAGAGAACCGGTCGGCTCGCCGCCGGCGCGGGGCGCCATGATCTGCCAGAACATCGTGTGGTTGATGTGCCCGCCGCCATGGTTGCGTACCATCGTGCGGATGTCCTCCGGGACTTTGGCGATCTTGGTCATCAAGTCCTCGAGACTCCACTGGTTCAGCTCGGGATGCTTTTCCAGAGCTGCATTCAAGTTCTTGACGTAGGCCGCGTGATGTTTGTCGTGATGAAGACGCATCGTTTGCTCGTCAATGTGGGGTTCCAACGCGTTATACGCATATGGAAGCGGGGGTAATTCAAACACCATCGTCATCCTCCTATAGGACCCTTGAATCCGAAGCGCGGTCGGATCCAAAGGTTCAATCCAATGATCTGCCACTACTTTACAACGTTTCTGCGTAATGGCTGTGACGCCTGCCTCAGGGTGAAAAATCCTCAACGATTCTTTCCCATTGAAACTCCCGATGCTCCCGCGACCACAAACTCTTGAAATAGACAATCACGGCGCGGAGGTCTGCATCGCTCAGCTTGCTTCCAAACGCAGGCATGTTCAGCGGCGCGTCGGGACGCAGCGGATCGCGGAATCCGTCGCGCATGATTTCGTACAGCACGCGGTCGGAGTGGTGCCAGGTGTGTCCGCTATCGTCGTGCGGCGGCGGGGGATAATTGCCTTGAGCGTCCGGCTTTTTCCAATTCGGCGCGCCTTCGGCCTTTGCGCCGTGGCATGACCCGCAGTTGGCCTGATACACTTGGCGCCCCCGATTGACCTGCGTTCCATCGAGCGTCGGAACCGGCGGAAGGGGCGTGCCCTGGGGATTAGTGAGTGGCGCGGGGGCGGTACAGGCGACCATCGAGAGCATAACAATAAACACACCGAACCGGACGAGGTGTACTTGCATGATGGCTGCTCACAGCGCAGAAATTGGTCTCGGGAGAAATGGTCAGTTTTCACATGAAATTCTAGGCGCGCGCGGTTGCCATGTCAAGAGGGTTAGCAACGACGAGGTCATCGAATCTGAACGCTCTCAACCGCCCGCCAGAAGATAGATCAGCAAGCCCGCCGCGCCCGCGCCCAGTAGCACGTGTATCGGATCGCGTTTGAGCGGACCTGCCGCTGCGAAAGCCGCGATACCAATCACAGCATCCAGAGGCGTAGCCAGCGAACCGCGCGCCAGTTCGACGACCACCGCCGCCAACAGCCCGATCACGGCGAGACCCACCACGCGCATCGCTCCCTGAACGATTGGCGCGTCCTTGAACCGCAGATACGAACCCGCAATGGCGAGAACGATCAACGCGGTCGGCATGAACAATCCAAGCGTGCCCAACGTCGCGCCGGCCAACCCCGCGATCTTATAGCCCATGAACGCGACCATGATCATCAGCGGACCGGGCGTGATCTGCCCGACGGCAACCGCGCTGCTGAATTCCGTTTCGGTCAGCCAGCCCAAGCGCGTGACCAGGTCATAGTGCAGGGGCGTAATCATCGCGTATCCGCCGCCGTAGGCGAACGCGCCAACTTTTAGTGTGATGAGAAAGAATTCCCACAGCATCGGCTACTTCTCCGCGGTCTGAATTTTCGGCATTGGTCGCAGCAGCCACGCGCCACCCAACCCCGCGACGACGATGAGCAAGAGCGGATCAACCTTGAAAAACGCCGCCGCCGCAAAAGCGATGAGGACCAACGCGATGCCGCGCGCATCCTTCGCCGTGGCGCGTCCCGTCTTCAGCACGACGCTCAGAAACACACCGACCACACCAGCCGCGAGGCCGCGTGTAACCGCAATAATCCAAGCACTCTGTTCCACTTGAACGTAAAGGGCGGCGATGACGACGACGAGAATGAAACTGGGCAGCAGCACGCCCAGCCCTGCGACGACGGCGCCGGGAATCCCGCGCAACCGATAGCCGATGAAAATCGCCGCGGCAAAGAAAATGGGACCGGGCGTCATCGTACCGATCCCAAGACTCTGCGTAAACTCGTCCGGCGTGAGCCAATGGCGACGCTCAACCACTTCTTTCTGCATGATCGCCAGCAGCGAGAACGGCCCGCCAAAACCGAGCGCGCCGATCTTGAGAAACGTCAATGCCAGTTGGGTCAAAGACAGCATGTTTCACTCCGTCGAGCAGGATTATTCAGACAGCGAAAACTGCCGCTTTCATTCCGCGCCAAAAGGTTGCATCCACCGAATGAAATGTGCGGCGCACCTTTCGGCGATGCGTCGCACATCTGCTTTCACGCGCTGACTGCTTTCACCGCGGGCAGCCGTTCTTCGACGCCTTTGGCTTCGGTTTGCAAATCCTTGAGGCCTTCTGCGGGCCTGCCTTCATGGCAGCCGCATTTGCGCACCCGCTCTTGATGACAATCGCATTCGCACCCTTCGTGATGCGCTCCGTGTCTGCCTTCATGACAGCCACATTTGCCGTGTTGTCCGTGATGATGTTGACCTTGTCCGCACATGTCTTTCACCTCTTTTCGCCTTTGAATTCGACCGCGCAACCTTATGCGGTCTCTCGAATAAGCCAGGGTAAAAAAAAGAATGCTGCTACTTTTTGGCGCAACGGGGACAGTGACAGTTGCAGCCGCGCCCGGCTCGCGTTGCGAACCGCATTTCCGGCTCGCCGAACTCGCGCCGACCCATCGCTGGACGCGCGAGCGTTTTCATCTGGTCCATCAATTCAAACACCTGCGGATCGCGCACACGATAAACGACCGTCATCCCCTCGCGCTCGTCTGTGACCAAGCCCGCGTCCCGCAAAATCGCCAGGTGCTGTGAGATGTTGGCTTGTGGACGCCCAAGCACCGTCGTCAAATGCATCACGTACGCGCCCTCGTTTCGCAGCAATTCCAAAATCCGCAGACGCACGGGATGCGCCAGGGCCTGCGCTACGGCCGCGCCAGTTTGGAGCCAATCCTGCTGTTCCGCATCACGAACCTTATTCAACATTTCGAATAATATTGTACTCTGCTGGCGGCTTTTTGTCAAATCCAACTCTACCGCTGTCTGAGCATCTGTGCCGGTTTCAGCCCGGCGGCTTGGCGCGCGCTCGTCCAACCCGCAAGCGTGCCGCCGCCGACCGAGGCAAGCACCGCCAACGCCAGGGTGAGCGCATCCACCTGGACAGGCAGCGTGATGGCTTGTGTCTCTGTCGGGACGAGCGCCATGCTCTGAATGGTCTGCGCCATCGGCGTCGCCGCATCCGGCAAGGGCAGTTGACCCAGTAGCAGAGCCACGCCCCATCCGAGAAAGAATCCGACCAAGCCGCCCAGCACGCTGAGCAGCAGCGCTTCCAACAGAAAAACGCGCTCTACCTCGCGGCGGCCCCAGCCCAATGCTTTCATGACTCCGATTTCCAACCGGCGCTCTGCGACCAAGCCGCCCAGCGCCGCCCAGGCCAGCACCAGCCCGCCCAGTAATCCAACCGTCGCGGCGATCAGCGAAAAGCGCGCGGAGACCTGTCCGATGCCGCCCATGACTTGCAGCAAACTGTCTTCGGTCATCACACTGATGTCGCCCAGCTCTTGAGTCAACTGCGCCACGACCGTGTCCACTTCCCCCGCGTTGGCAACTTGGACATAGACCTGGTCAACCTGATTCGGACCCAAACCGACCAAGCTCTGCGCGTCGGCTAGCGGCACGTACAGATTGGCGGCTGCCGCCTGACTGCCGTTCCGCAACTCGATAATTCCGATCAGATCGAATGGCACGCCATCTACCGTAACCTGGGCGCCGGGCTGTAAATTGAAAAAGCGCGCATAGTGCAGGTCGGCCACCGCGACGCCGCGGTCGCCGGGGCGGAACGTCCTACCTGAAAGCAAGCCGGCGGCAAGGGTGGCTTCGGGTCCCACCCGATTCGATGCCGTCGCTTCGGGTGGGACAGTTTGTTTTTGGAGAGTGTGGTCCACATCCACGCCCAACACGGTTACGTAACTCGTCCCGCCAAAATCCCAGATCTGTAATGCGCCCGCTACGGCGCGCACTCCCTCGGTGCGCCGAATGGTTTCGACTTGGCTTTCGTCGAGAGCGGCCATGCCGAACGGCAGACGCGCACCGCGCGCTTTTTGGGTTGCTTGCGCGACCTCCGCCTGAGCCGTCGGATGCGTGATCACCACGTCGGCGGCGACATTCGCCAAGGGCGCACGCGCCGCCTCACGAAATCCATTGCCCATCGCCGAAAGCGCGACGAAGAGAATCGCCCCGACCGCGACTGCCGCGATCACTGCGAACGAACGCCACGGTCGCCTGCGGAACTGGGACAAGATATAGGTCATCATTTCTTGGAACCCGTCGCGAGAGCCAGTGCCGCATCCAAGTCCGCGGGCGTCCAATTGCCCGCCGCGGTCATCGCCGTCCCCTTGCCCACCGGGAAACTGAAGAACTTGACCTGCTGATAGGCCATCGAACCTTTGATGAAGATGGCTAGGACGCATGGGTCCGTGACCTGCTTGGTCTTGAGGAAAGCATCGCCTTCCGGTGTATCCACGTCGTAGCGCGTGACTTGGACTTGTTTGTCGTACTTGGCGAGCAGACTGTCCACATCCACCAAGACATCGCGCACGGGTGGATGATTGCGGTACGCGATTTCGACCGCAACCGGTCCCGCTGGGCTGCACCCCACCGTCACCAAGAGCGCCGCGAGCAAAGCGACCCCGATCAAGGTCAATCGAAACATTTTACAGAGTCTCATTGAATAAACCTCCCGTCTGCCATATGCAGGATACGCTCCGCCGCCGCGGCCACGCGATCATCATGCGTGATAATGACCAGAGCGACCCCGCTCTCGGCGTGGAGTTTTTGGAACAGGTTAATAATCTCGTGGCTGGTCTGGCTATCCAAATTCCCGGTCGGCTCGTCCGCCAGAATGAAGGAGGGTTGACCGATCAAAGCTCTGGCAAGGGCGACACGCTGTTGCTCACCGCCGCTCAACTGGGTCGGACGGTGGCTCGCGCGGTGCGCCAAGCCCACGTGTTCGAGACACGCCAATGCGCTGGCACGCCGCTCGCGCGCGGACATGTGTTCGGGATAGAGCGGAAAAGCCACGTTTTCCAACGCCGAAAGCGTTGGGATCAGGTGAAACGACTGAAACACCAGACCCACCTGCCTCCGTCGCCAAATGGCTAGTTCTTCCTCAGTCAGTTGCGCGATGTCCCTACCGCTGCAATCCTTACCGTAGCAGTAGATGTGCCCGGCATCGGGCGCTTCGAGTCCGGCGAGCAGATAGAGCAGCGTGCTCTTGCCCGATCCGGAGCGCCCGACAATGCTGAGGAACTCGCCCTGACCGATGGAGAAATCAATGCCGCGCACGGCAGCCACCGCGCCATAGGATTTGGACAGCCCCTCAACTCGGATCAAATCCGCGTCACGGGCAAAATCATCGTCAACGACCCAATTCGGTTCGACTGTTTTTTCCATTTCGAGTATCCTATTCACTTCGCAAGACCTCCGCGGGTTTGATATTAGCGGCGCGGTACGCCAGCATCCAGCCGACGAGTCCGCCACCCAGTAAAGCCAGTCCCAGTGCAACGAGCGCAATCTGCGCGTCAATTCCCGCCGCGAGCGGCATCGTCACCCCGCGCTTGAGCGGTCCGCCGGGCAACATCATCGGCGTGGGCGCGAGTTCCCAGGGAATCGGCACGCTGACACTGGTAAAGCCAAAAGTCCAGGTGACCAAACCGCTCAAGAGCATACCGGCCAGCCAACCTAATCCAATCAGCGCAAGGGTCTCCACGGTGAGTTGGGCCACCACATCCTTACGCCGCCACCCGACAGCGCGCATCACCCCAACGTCTCGTCGCCTTTCCCACAATCCCGACGCGGTCGTGCGCAGCAAGCCCGCCGCCGCCACGACGAGTCCCGCCACACCCACCAACCACCCAAAGCGATCAATCAGCGCGAAGGTCGCGCCTAACACGCGGTCGAACGAACGCGGCGTCGTCACGATGGAATCTTTTCCGAGCAAGTCTGACATCCGGTCGGCGATCACCGGCGCTTGGCTTGGATCGGCGCGGATGAAGATGATGTTCGCGTCCGTGGGTCGAAAGTCGTGAACGTTGAGCACATTCGGCGCCGTGCTCGCCAGCTCTTGCGCGTCGGCGAGTGGCACATAGAGGTTGGCGTTCGCCACTTGACCCGCCCGCGTCGTATCCACTAGCCCAACCAATTGGAACGGCTTGCCGGTGACGGTAATTCTCGCGCCAACCTCAAGATGGTTTTCCGAGGCGTAATTGGTATCGGCCACCGCGACGCCGCGTTCGCCGGGCTGCAAGAAACGACCCGCCCGCACCGCGCTGCCCAATCGCCCGGGTCCAACCGTTTCGCCCGGATCAAGCCCCAAGCCCACCAGAAAGCGGTCGCCGTCGAATGACCAAAAGAAAATGGTTTGACCGATGGCGATCACTCCCGGGATTTCGCGAATCGCTTGGATTTCTTCCTGATGCACCGGGCTGGTCGAATGCGGAAAGACAATGCCTTCGAAGGCGAGCGGACGCTGACCTTGCTTCTGCGCGATGATGTCGCTGCCAATCTCGGAAAGCGGCACACGGGTTGCGCTGCGGTAGGCATCCGAGTACGCTTGCAGACTGATGAACAGCGCGACCCCGATGCCAATGCTGAGGATGCCCGTCAAGGTTCGTACGGGACGATAACGTAGTTCGGTGAAGAGGTAAGGTAAGCTCATATTCAACCCATAAAAAATGCCAACATCCGTTTTGGGATATTGGCACACACAAAGCCCCTCGGCGATCGGTTCGGAACGTACCTGGCAGCTGCTCACAACTGACGCCGGCGACACAATTTTCATGTTCGCCCCGAGGTCAGTCCCATTATCACAGCATCCCAGGATTCCGGCAATGGGGTCTTGCCCCACCTTTTGCGTACACTCACCCTACTTTTTTGCGCGTTTATCTGGCTAATTAACCAGTATTTTGGTTGACCCCCTTATCTCGCTCGCGGGAGTGTGAACGTAAAGGTCGTACCGCGCCCTGGCTCACTCGTCACTTGAATCTGGCCGCCGTGCGCTTCAATCCATTGCTTCGCGATCGCCAGCCCCAAGCCCGCGCCGCCTCCTGAGCGAGAGCCGGAGGACGCGCGCGTCCGCGACTTGTCGGCGCGATAAAAGCGTTCGAACACTAACGGCAAATCCTCGGCGGCGATGCCCACCCCGGTATCCGTCACCGAGACTGTGACTCGCTCGCCCAAAGGAAGCGTGGAAATTTCAACGCGACCGCTCGCGGGGGTGAACGCCAGAGCGTTGGCGAGCAGGTTGCGCAGCACCTGCCCCACGCGCGCCGCGTCCACCTCCACGGATAGGTCGGGCGGGACGTCGGCAGAGAGCGTGATTGCTTTGGCTTTGGCTTGCTCCGCCACGGCACGGACCGCGCCTTCCACGATCTCCGCGAGCGTGACCCGCTGGCAATCGAGTTGGATCTGTCCTGACTCCGCCAGCGAGAGTTCCTGGAGATCGTTGACCAGATGTTTGAGCAACAGCCCTTCGTCGTAAGCCGAGTTGAGGAATTCTGGAGTCGGTTCGGCAACGCCATCGCGCATTGCCTCAAGTGAACCGAGCACACTCGTCAGCGGCGTCCGCAGTTCATGCGCGACATCCGCGACCAGGTTGCGTCGTAATTGGTCGGTGCGCGCCAGACTGGACGCCATGGTATTGAACGCGCTCCCTAATTCGCCGATTTCATCCGATGAGGTCACCTGCACGCGTTGATTCAAATCGCCATGCGTCATTTTCTCCGCGGCGGTGGTCAACGCACGCACCGGCGCGGTAATTCGGTGCGCGATAAAGAAACTCAGCAACGCGGCGACGAGACTGGCGGCGAGTCCCGCCCAAACGATCCCACGAGTCGTCGCTTGCATAAAGTCCGTGTTCAGCTGCGCGCCTTCGGGCGTCGGATTCAGGTACACGCGCCCGACGACCTGACCGGCGACTTGGATGTCCATCTCGGTGTCCGCGGAACTCGGAGCAAATTTCTGTCCCGTGATCGCGTTCCCCGAATCGGCGACGGCGACATTCTGCGCATCAACCACCACGATGTGCCCGCCCATCCACCCCACATTGGTCGCGATCAAATCCTGCACGCCCGCCCACGTTCGGTTTTGCGCGTAATATTGCGTGAGCAGCCCGACGAGCGGGCGATGCTGCATTCGCCCACTTTGCGTGACGAACGAGCCAAATTCCGTCGCGGTACTCCGCGCGCCGACCCCCGCGACGACGGCGACCGCGACGAGGACGACGACGACGAACGCCGCCAACAGTCGCCACTGCAAACTAATTCGCATCGTCGCGCCTCCTGAACTTGTAGCCGACGCCGAAGACCGTTTGGACATAGACCGGGTTCTGCGGGTCGGCTTCGATCTTGCGGCGGAGATTCTTGATGTGCATATCCACCGAGCGCTCATAGCCCTCGTACGCTTCGCCAAACACTTGGTCGAGGATTTGCGACCGCGTCCAAGTGCGCCCGGGGGAATGCGCCAAGAACGCGAGCATCTCAAATTCGGAAGGCGTCAACTCCACCACGCGCTCGCCCAGCCGCACCTCGTGCGCGGTGAAATCAATCGTCAGGTCGCCAATCGAGATGGCCTCGGCAGGTTCGTTGTCACGCGCGTAGGTTCGTCGCAAGACCGCGCGCACGCGGGCGACCAGTTCGCGAAAATTGCACGGCTTGGTGATATAGTCGTCCGCGCCGAGTTCCAGTCCCACCAGTTTATCCGCGTCCTCGGCGCGCGCCGTCAGCATGATGATCGGCACGGACGACTCGGCGCGCAGCGCGCGGCACACGTCGCGTCCGTCCATTTCAGGCAAGAGCAAATCCAGGACGATGAGCGCCGGCTTGTCGCGGCGCGCGCGTTCAAGCGCGGCGCGTCCATCGTACGCCGTGACGACGCGATAGCCATCCTTCTCCAGATACATCTTGGCAAGTTCGACGATCTTGTGATCGTCGTCTACGACGAGAATCTTCTTGTTCGGTAAAGCCATTGTTTTCACTTGCCGGTATTGTAGCCCAACTCCGTCGCAGAACCAAAAGTGGTTTACCGTTTATTCTGCGCCGAGCGCTTCGCCGCCTCCTCTTCCGCGTTGACCTGTTCCAGTAACCCTTCCTCGCGCAAAAACTCGTACACTTGCAAACATCCGCCGCAGCAAAAGTGCAGCGTCTTGCCATCTATCACTTTGGTGACGGGATGTTTCGTCTCCGCGCCGCAGTGTTCGCATTTAATTGGTTCTACCATAGCATCACCGGTCCAATAATCAACGAGGGCACGATGTTCGCCACCGCCAGCCCGCGCAGAATCGTTTGAGCCGCAAACACCAGAATCAGCAGTCCGGCGAAGGACTGCAAGCGCCCGCGCAGTTGCGGACTGAGCAGGTTCGCGGCGAGTCCAAAGCCCAGCAGGGTCGGGACGGTGCCCAGCCCAAATATGAGCATCGTGAGCGCGCCGCCCCACAGCGTTTGCGCGCTAGCGGCGAGCACGAGCATCGCAAACACCAGACCACACGGTAGGAATCCCCACAGAACGCCCAGCACCAACGTCGCCCAGATACTCTGTTGACCAAAGCGTCCGCGCATGTGTTTCATGGGCGACGCGCCGCCCGTGAGCGAGGCGAGCGCAACTTCGATGGGGGGCAGCACGCCCATCAAACTGAGCGCGAGGAGGATCATCACGATTCCAACCCCGATTGAAAACGCGCCCTGCCATCCCGCCATTCCACCCACTTGTTCGAGGAGCGATCCGGCAAATCCGATCAGCGCGCCGAGGAACGTGTACGTCAGAATCCGACCGGTGTGTAGCGGCACGAGCAACTTGACGCGCGTGAGAAGGCCCGGACGTTGAGTGCCCATGGTCGCCAGCGCGGGCTGACGCGCCGAGTAGATCGCGACCAGCCCGCCGCACATGCCGAGGCAGTGCCCAAAACTGCTGATGACGCCGGTCACGAACGCGAGGATTAGCGTGTTGAAAAGCATAGGTCTACAACCACACGTCGAAGAATGCGGACTGCTTGGCGCCCCCGCGTTGGATAATCATTTCGATGCGCCACAAGCCGCGCATCGTCCAAAACGCTTGCGCGCGATATTTGCCGTTGCCGACCGACTGCGCGCTGGGCTTGCTCGGCGGCATCCACATGCCCGGCATCGTCAAGTCGAGACTGATGGTCGCATCGGTGACCGCTTGACCTTTGTCGTCGGTCAGCGTGATGTCGAAAGTGCCGTTTTGGAAACTAGCCGGTGGATAGGGCGTGATTGCCAGAGTCACGTTGAGGTTGCCGATTTTTTGCGCTGCGGTATTCTCCGGCAACTTGGGCGCGTCGCTCGGCGCGGGAATCGGTTTACCATCGGCGCTCACCGCGACGAGTCCGCCGACTCCGCCGCTTGGCGGCGTGTAGCCCTCTGGAACGATTGGCGTGCCACTCATCATCGGCCCCCTGCCGCCCATCATCCCGGGCCCGAATCCGGGGCTAAAACCCTGCGCGGGCGGCGTAACTCCCGCAGGAAGACCATAACCCGGATTGGAGCCGGGTCCATATCCTTGACTCACGGCCGGACCGTTCGCGCCCAGCGCGGGCATCACTTGCGTCATCATCAAGATGCCAAAGCCGATTCCACAGAGCAAGAGAACCAGCGCGCCTACAACAGAGATGACAATCACTTTGCGATTCATTCATGCCTCCTAAAGTAGTCAATGGTGACTCGTTCAATTCCAAGCATATCACCAACTTGTAAAGATTTGATGAGGATACGATGGGGATTCTGTGTGCGCCGGCGCAACTGACCCGCCACCATCGCGTCAATCAGTTTCTGATCGCCGATGCCTTTCGACTTGGCGACGTCAGACAGCGACTGGCCCGCGGCGCGCGCGTCGTAGATCTGCTGCCACGTCATGCCGAGCAACTTGGTGATCGCATCCGAACGTGTGATGTGGGTTCTCTATCTCCGAATCCACTTTCACTCTATCACCCGCGCGTAAGGAAATGATGTGGAAGCGATAGGGATTTTGTGCGCGTATTCGTAGGGGCACGCCTTGTGCGTGCCCACCGTTGTGCGTGCCCACCGTTGTGCGTGCCCACCGTTATGCGTGCCCACCGTTATGCGTGCCCACCATTGTGCGTGCCCACCGTTGTGCGTGCCCAACCTGGGCGACCACAAGGGTCGCCCCTACGTGCCTGCTTTTCTCTGCAGGATTCCAATCAGGTAATCAATGCTCGCCGTGCTGCTGCCCGTTCCGCCGAATTCCGCCTGGCGCGTCGCGCGCTCGGCGGCGCTAAGGGATTGCCCCTGACCCGGCACGCTGCCAGGCACTTGCCCTTGACCTGGTACGGCGCCACTTGGAACGCTGCTCGGCGCGGTGATGCCCAGCGTCTGATTGAATGCCTGCATGTCCGTTTGCGTGAGGCGCATCGCGTTGATAGCTTGGATTTGTTCGGGCGTCATCGCCGCCAGGATTTGATTGGTGACGGCGTCAATCTCCGCTTGCGAAGCGGTACCGCTTGCCGAGAGCGACTTGGACGCCTGCCACAGCGGAATCAGTTTCGCGGCTTGCTCCTTGGTCACGGCGGGACCGCTGCCCTCCTCCAGCCGAACGGCGCCCAGCAAGAGCAAAGTGCGCGCATTCAGCGCGTTCGCGTAACTGGTGTCGAGTCTAGACCCCGGCTTGTCCAGGGGGTTGGTTGCGGCGGCAGGCGCGCCGCTGCATGCGGCGAGCAACACGGCGAGCGCCAACATGAGGGTGAAAAAAGCGAGCGATAGAACGTTCTTCATGGCTTGTTCCTTTCGGTTTATTTGTCAATTCCAATCCGCGACGCGTTCATTCGAGAAATTGTACCGGATCACGATGGCATCGGTCACCGACTTGAGTACCTGCCGCAGATTCGATCCGTCCGCCCCGACGACAAAAAACTCCCATTTTCCATTGCGGTCGGACAGGAACAAGATTTCTTTCCCATCCGGCGACCAGACCGGCGCCACATTATTCGCAACGCGGGTCGAGCTAGAAGACGCCGGCCGCGTGACGGCTTGCGCGCCGCTGCCGTCTGCATTCATTCCAAAGATCTCCCAGTGATCGTGCTGCACCGCCTGAAACGCGATCTTGCTCCCGTCCGTGCTCCAGGTCGTTGACTGTACGCGGGGCGTCTGATTGAACAGCGTAGCGGTAAAGTTTGGCGGGACCTCTCCTTCCGGATCCGCGCGCGTCGGCGCGAGCAGATCGGTCCGCAGGATCCCAAACCCCGCATCCGCAAAGGCGAGATAACGACCGTCGCCGCTCCACGTCGGCGAGAAGCAGTGGTTGGTGCAGGCGGGTTCGCTCAACCGGTTGCCGGCGACCTCGTCGCCGACCTGGCCCAGGGCGACTACGCCGATCTTCCAATACGGATTCGCGGGAATCGTCGTGCAGACGCCGCGCACACAGCGCTCCGACTCGGGCGTGCCGCCCTTTTGCCACGTGAAGGCGATCTGGTTTCCAGCGGGACTCCATTGCGGCGATAGGGCTTGGCTCGCATCCATAATCGCTTGCTCGTTCGATCCGTCCGAGTCAGCGATGAAAACACCGGCTGGTGGGTTCCAACGCGTAAACGCGATTTGCTTTCCATCCGGCGACCACGCGGGATCCAACCCGTAGGTGACGCGCGTGAGATTCGAGCCATCGCCGTTCACGGTGTAAATGTTTCCCCCGCTGGCGTCCTGGAAAACCAGCTGACCCTGAAGCGAGCCGACGGGAATTGGCGTGGCAAAGGGATTGGGCAAAGCCAACCACGGCGCAAGGGTGGGCGTGGGGGTGGGCGCCAGCGCGACACTGTCGCCACTGACTTGCAATCGGAAGGGCGCGGTCGCCGCTTGGTTGTTCGTTACGACGACGAAGAATCGGCCGGGAAAGTTGAACGCGCCGAGCCACACCAGATCATGAATGGCGGACGCGGAGTTGGGATTGGGCGGTGTGGCGAGTCCGATCGGCGCCGTCGCCGGATCTGCCAGCCACGCGGTCGCTTGCTCCGGGGTAAAGATGGCGACTTGGATCTTGCCCGCGCCATACTCGTCCGCCGCCACTTGAATCTTGGACTTGTCGCCGGTGTAATCGAAATAGAACCACAGAGTGGCGTTCGGCGCGAGCGTCTGCCATGCGCCCGTCACGCGCCGGGGATCGAACGGGGTGGCGCCAGTCGGCTCGCCGGCCAAGACCGCTGGGGCAAGCAGCGCGGCGACCAAAATCGCCAAGACCGAACCCAGTTGCCGAGGTTGGATGTTGTTCATTTTGCGTTTTCGCCCGGCTAGGCGCGCCGTGGCATATTCGCTCCGGGAATTATTCATGTCTCAATGCCTCGATGGGATCCAGGTTCGCCGCTTTGGTCGCGGGAAAGTAACCGAAGAAGATGCCGACGACCGCCGCCGCCGCAAACGCCAGTCCGAGCGACCAGGGCACGAGAACCGTGCGCATCGCGCCCATCTCGTCGAACAACCACGCGCCGCCGACGCCCGCGATCACTCCCACCAGCCCGCCGAACAGCGACAGGATCAACGCCTCTAACAGGAATTGTCGCCGCACGTCGTGGGGGCGCGCGCCGATGGAAACCCGCACGCCAATCTCGCGCGTCCGCTCGGTCACCGAGACGAGCATGATGTTCATAATGCCAATCCCGCCGACCAGCAGCGATACCGCCGCCACCCACGCCAGCAGCGTGCGAAACGTTTCGGTCGTCGCCTGCTGGGTCTGGATAATGTCGTCCTGCGTCTGTACGACGAAATCGGGATTGGCGAGCGTCACGCCATGCTGCTGCGCCAACACCGCTTTGATTTGACCGATCGCGCCATCCATCGTCTCGCGGCTCGCTGCCGCTACGTAGATCGCCCGCACGCGGTCGTTCAATTGAATGTTCGCGAGAAACCGTTGATACAGCACCGTCAGCGGAATGTAGACACGGTTGTCATAGTCCGTGTCCGCCACCTTGCCTTTCGGCGCCATCACGCCGATCACCGTCATGCGCGTCGTGCCGAACAGGATTTCTTGATCCACGGGACTCGTGTCGCCAAAAAGGTCTTGGGCGACTTGGGAGCCGAGGACGATCACCTTGTTCTTGCGATCCAGGTCGGCTTGCGTGAAAAAGCGTCCCGCGCCCAATGGCGCTTCGCGCACCAACGGAAAATCGGGTGTCGTGCCCAGCCCCGGTGTGGTGAAACTGACGTTGCCCCATTTGATCAACTGGTCGGCCAGCGTTTGTTCCGCCGTGACGCCCGTGATGCCCTTGACGGACTGTGCGATCGCCAACGCATCGTCGTACACCAGCGTGGGCGGTTTGCCCGGCGCGCCGCGCGCCGCCGTAACGATGATGAGATTCGCGCCGAGCGCGTTGATCTGGTCGGCGATGACCGCTTCGGCGCCGGCGCTGATGGCGATCATCAGGATAACCGCGGCGACGCCGATGATGACGCCCAGCGTCGTCAGAAACGAGCGCAACTTGTTGAGGACGAGACCTTCCCACGCCAAGCCAATGGATTCGATGAACGTCATGCGGCACGCTCCTGGTGGTTGCCGTTTTTTCCATCCGAAAGGATCTTGCCGTCTTTCATGTGGATGATGCGCCTGGCGTGATTTGCGACATCCGACTCGTGCGTGACCATGACGATGGTGACGCCTTGCCGGTTGAGTGTCTGTATGATGCCCATGATCTCCTCGCTCGATTTGCTATCCAGGTTGCCGGTCGGTTCGTCGGCTAAGAGCAGCGAGGGTTGATTCACCAACGCACGCGCGATCGCGACCCGTTGTTGCTGCCCGCCCGAAAGTTGATTGGGGCGATGGTGGAGACGCTCGCCCAAGCCGACCGATTCCAGCGCGGCGATGGAAACGTCTTCGCGCTCGTCCGCGGTGACGCGATTTTCGACGCGATAGCGAATGGGCAGCATCACGTTTTGCAGCGCGGTCAAACGCGGGAGCAGATTGAAGCTCTGGAAGATGAAACCGATGCGCCGATTGCGGAGATCGGCCAGTTCTTCAACATCCATTTCGCCGACATTTTCACCTTCGAGGAGATAGTGTCCCTCGGTCGGGTGGTCGAGCGCGCCCAAGACGTTCATCAGCGTGGATTTCCCCGAGCCCGAATGCCCCATGATCGCGACGAATTCTCCGCGCGCAATTTCGAGAGTCACGCCGTCCAGCGCGCGCAGCGGCACTTCGCCCGTATCGTAAACTTTGACGAGTTGTTCGACCTGAATGACCGAGGTCACCTTGGTGTTTGGCTCCATTACTTTTCCCTAACTCCGACGTGCCGAAACCAAATGGGACGCGGACAAACGCGGACGAGCGCGGATTTACTAAATTTTTTGTCCGCGTTCATCCGCGTTCATCCGCGTCCAATTTTCTTTGCTCTTTGCGCAAACATTTCATTTGATGGGTACTATTGAGTGGCGACCGTGCCGGTGCTCACCGTCTCGCCCAATTGCAGACCACTCTTGATCTCGACGAGTGAGGTGCCCTTCAGCCCAATCTCGACGGGGCGCAGCTCCAGTTGCTGCGCGGCATCTACGACGAACACGGCGTATTGACCCGCGCCCATTGGACGCACCGCTTCAATCGGCACGGTGAGCACTTGCTTTGCCGAGGCAGCCGTGATTTTGGCGCTGCCGCTCATTCCGACTTTCAATAGCGGCGACGGGTTCTTCAATTCGGCGACGGCGTACAGAGTCGAGACGCCGCCAACTACGACGACCGAAGGGCTGACTTGCACGATTGCGCCTTGAAACGTCTGCTCGGGGAGCGCATCAAACGTCACGTCCACGGGATAGCCGAGCGCCACCTTGCTCAAGTCGGTTTCATCTATCGCGATTTGCGCCCAGGACTTGCTCACGTCCATGAGCGTCACGACCGGCGCCGTACCCACCACTTCGCCAACCTCCGCTTTAACCTCAGAGATCATGCCCACCCTGGGCGCCTTGAGCGTGAGATTGTCCAACGTGGTCTGCGCGCTCGCGAGCGTCGCTTTCGCCTGGTCAATTTGCAACTGCGCCGTCTGAAGATCGGTCGCTTTCGCGCCCTGCACCTTGAGATCGTAGGCCGTTTTCGCTTTTTGATAATCCAGACTGGCTTGTTCCAACGCCACCGACTGGGGCAACATGCCGACATCCTCGCGCCACGCGACGGGGTCGTAGGCCTCCTGCGCGTGCTTCAAATTCACTGCGGCTTTTTGCAGGTCGGCGAGCGCCGCGGCGATGTCCAATGGATTGATCGTGGTCAATGCCGTCAGCTTCGTCTCTGCCAAAGCGACGTCAAGCTGCGCTTTGGCGATTTGCGCGCGGGCATCCGTATCGTCCAATCGCGCCAGGATTTGACCCGCCTGCACGGTATCGCCCGCGGTCACTTTGATTTCGATGATGCGTCCACCGGAGCGAAAAGATAAACCCACTTGCGCGACCGGAATCAAGTTTGCCGTGCCGGTCGCCGTGATCGTGATATCGCCCTTCTTGACCTTGGTGGTCTTGGGCGTATTCGCCGCGATTTTGGCAGTGGCTTGCGGAACGACCGCTTGGTAGTAATAGACACCACCGGCGATGGCGAGCATCGCAACGATCAAAGCACCGAGCCACAGATAGCGGCGGGATTTGCGCTTGGGTCGAGCCATAGTCACTCTCCTTGTACGGATTCATGCGTGGGTTTGCAACAATTCGAGCATAGCACTGACTTGTAAGCATTTGATGAGGATTGAATGGGGATTTTGTGTAGGGTATATCGAGGAAACCGCCAGATCACGCTGAGGAATCAGCCGGACGCGGCAGCCATTTGGCGTGGCGTAACATCGCGCGTACCCGCGCGACGATTTCGGCGCTGCTGATGGGACTGGCTTGGCAGTCGTCTACGCCCGCGTCAAATGCTTCGAGCATCCTGTCGCGATCGGCGTCAGGGACCAGCGCTAGAATCAATGCCTTCGAAGCCCTTCGCAGCGCCCGATAGAGCTTTAGGTCCAGCGCACCGCCCACGAGGATCACGCGCGGGGTCTCGCGTTGTATGGTCTCCAGCACCGCGCCGCCCTCTACCACTCGCACGGAGCAACCCGCCGACCGTAAAAGTTGCGCGAGTGTGTCATCGCTCCATTCGTTCCCCTGGACGATGAGCACGTTCGCGATAGACGGCATGGGGGGCCCGATTGGTTGCGCAATCCGCGAATCAATCCAGCGCGCGAACCGCCCCCAACTCTGGCGAAGCCGCGGTGGCCTGCTGCGGCTTGGGCGCGGCGTGTCTCGATCGCGATGTGTGGGAATTTGCATCACGGACTCTTGCTCCTTGACCAGCCAGTTTGCTTAATCGCACCATACCACAGACATGTGTAGCTGCGATGAACAACCGGTAAAGATTCTGTAAGGATTACCCGTTCCCGTTTTCCACCCAGATTGGCTCGCCCTCGACGCCGATAGAGGGCGCAAACCAGCGCTGCGCGACAAACGTCGGCACAATCGCGGACAGGATCACGGTCGTGATGAGGAGCGAGAATTGCACTTGGTCAATGATTCCCGCTTGCAAGCCGTACAGCGACGAAATTGTGCCGAACGTTAGACCCGTGCTCATCAGCAACGTCGTATACGTGCCGTGCTGATCGTGATAGTAGCGCGCGAACGGAAAGACCGCGATAAACTTGCTGACCAATTTCACGGCGAGAAACGCGAGCAGGAGACCGAGGTTGGCGTAAATTGCGCTCAAGCCAACATTCAAGCCGCCCTTGAAGAAAAAAAACGGCGTGATGATCGCAAACCCGACAACGCGCAAGCGTTTTTGGAGCGCGAGGTTGTGCTCAAAGAGATGTGAGAGGAGCAGGCCGAGGACAAAGACCGGTAAGGCCGCGTGCGTCTTACCCGCGTCGCCCAGCCACATGAACAAAAAGAGCACAACGAAGAGAAACTTGATCTCCGGTTCAACCACTTTCGCCCCATAGCGCTTGGTAATCAGCGGATAGATTTTCGGTAGCGCGACAAAGAGGACGATGGACACGATGCCAAAGAGGATTGTATAGACGTTGATCTGGATGAACAGAATCGAAAGCGCCAGGGCGGTCAAAATATCCGTGACAAAGGTCGCCGCCATGATGCGTTTGCCGAGGTCGGTGTTGGACAGTCCCGTTTCCACCAGGACGGCGTAGACGACGGCAAGCGAGGTGGTTGAGAGCGCCGTGCCCGCGATCTCGGCGGCTTGGAGCGTCCAGCCCGCCGCCCAGTAAGCAAACGCAAACGCGGCAAGGAAAGGCGCGAGAAAAGACACGCCACCGATCAGGAGACTTTCCCGCAAGTTCTTGCGCATGATCTTGGTATTGACCTCGGTACCCGCCAGAAAAGTGAGCAGGATCCCACCCATGCCGGCGAGGAAATCAATCCACGGGGTGGTCTGCACTCCAAAGAAATTGCCGGCAAGCGTGCCCAAGGTGATTTCGATGATCGCGGCGGCAAGCCCGGCTTCGATGGAAATCACGCTGGCGACGAAAACCAACAACGCGAGAATCAAAGCAGTCAAGTTTGTTGCCATTTGCTCTCCCAGAAAAAATAAAATGGACTCCCACACGCGTAAGGAGTCCACCCAAAGAAAATGGCTCCTACCGTTGCGGGGTAGAAGCCATCAGCCATTCACTGGCAGTTCCGGCGAGCGTTCTCGCCATCCGGCGAGCATACTCGCCTACCGGCGAGCCTCATCGCCGATTCGTTCATTGCGGACGATTATAACGATTCCGCGGGGTCTGTCAAGGCGTCAATCCATCTGCATCCTGTATCCTAACGGCGTACGCGCAGCCCAGGTGGTTGGAATCTCGACGGATATGTTCCCCAATTGCGCGCCAGCGTAATCCGTGCTATATTTGCGCGCGTTATGAGTAAACGGACGCGCGCCCAGAAACATCTGGCGCACGTTGCGCCGCACACCCCAAAAGAAACTGTCTCGCCCGACGCCGCGCTCGAACGCGGCTGGAACGCTTTTAACGCCGCGCGTTTTGGCGAAGCGATCAAGTTGTGGGAACGCGCGGAGCGGGCTGCGCCCGCTCCGCGTCCCGCTGTCGTCGCCGCGCTGGCCGAAGCGTATTTCCGCCGCGCGCTCGCGCCCACCACTTCTCCCGAACAACAACTTGCCGATCTCCAGCGCGCCACCGGGCTTGTTCCCGGCGATGCGCGCTACTATTATCACCTCGGCCTGGCGCACCATCGCCGCGGCGATCTGGCCACGGCGCTGACAGCGTATGAAATTGCATCCTCCACCCAGCCGCAACCCCGAGGGTTGCCCTTCACTTTTGCGCTCGCCAAACTCGAATCCGATCCGAACGCCGATGTTAGCGCGATTCCGGGCACGAGCGAACTCGAACGCGAGGTCATCGCCCTCCTGGCGCGCTTTTTGCGCGGCGATCCGATGCTGGCTCGGCGTGATTCCAGCTCTTGGGTGAAATCGTTGGTTGCCAAATTCAGCGGCGCCGATGCGTCGCTCGCGCTGTGGCGCGGTTTGGGCTTTTTGTTGGCAAATGACGATGCCGCGGCGCAAAGCGCATTGAACGGAGCGAATCGGCTCACGCCGCACGGCGACGCGCTCAAGCACTATTACCTCGGCGTGGTCGCGGCGCGGCGCGGCGATTGGAGCACGGCGACGATCAGTTGGCGGCAAGCGCAAGCACGCGGCTTGGCGACGCCCTGGTTGCGCGAGAACGTCGCGGCAGTTCATCTGCCCACTGCCATCGCCGCGCTGCAATCGGACAACTGGCACGCGGCCGTCGAACAAGCGCGCGCCGCATTGCAGGCAAACGCCGCCAATGCCGATGCCGTGCTGATCGCCGCGATTGCGTTGGATCGCTTGGCGCACGCCGCGGCGAACACGGGCAACTGGTTCCAAGCCGCCGCGCATTGGAACGAAGCGAGCCAGCACGTCAAAGGCGCAAAAGCCCGCACTATCTGGCACAATCTCGCCATCGCGTCCGAACTGGGCGAACAGTGGGCGCAAGCGGCGACGGCGTGGCGCGAATTGCTCCGGTTCAAACCGCGCGGGAAAAAGAAAGACGAATTTACCGACGCGCACTGGAATTGGATCCGCCAACGCGCGACCCAGGATCTGCAAAAAGCGGGGCAACTGAGCCAAGCCATCACGCTGATGAAGCAAAAAATCAAAGCGACGCCGAACGATATTGGAGCGCGGATGGAATTGGTTGATGCGCTCATCGCCAACGAACAAGAGACCGCGGCGCGCAACGAATTGCAGCGCATTTTGCAAATCGAGCCGCGCCATCGCGACGCGCGCCTCAAACTCGCCGAGTGGCATGCGGCGCGCAAAGAATGGTTCGCCGCCGAGGAAGAGATGCGCCTTTTGTTGGAACAAGATCCGGCAGACGAAACCGCGCGCAAGCAACTCGCGGTCTTGATGGCGGAGCGCGGTCGCGCCCTTCACGCCGACGGCAGAGTTGCCGCCGGTCGGGATGTGTTGGCCCAGGCGCTCAAGTACGCGCCGCACAACGCCGACCTCTACATCGCCCTGGGACGCGCAGATTTGGATTTGCAGCAATTCGATCAGGCGCGCCAAGATTTCGAATTGGCGTATAATCAGGGCGCAAAGCAAATGCGCACGCACGAGCAGATCATCCGCTGTTGGGCAATCGCGCGTCATCTCGACGAGGTGAAAAAGGCGATTACGCGCGCCGAGCGCGACAGCAACCCGGATCCGCTCTTTTACGTCCACGCCGGTTTGGACTGTCTCCAAACGAGCGGAGCATACGCGAGTCCTTTCGCGCCGCCAAGCAGTGACGCGCACACCTGGGAGAAATTTGGCATCGAACTTGTGGATCGCGGCGTGGCGCGCAATCCGAATGATCCCGAATTGTTGCGCCATGTGGTGTTGGATTTCGCTCAGGCGCATTTGCGCGTTGGCTTGCCTTACGCGGAACGGTTGACTCGATTGACGCCCACCGATCCCGAAGCCTGGCTGGTGCTGGCTACGCTCCAATTCGTAACCCAGGACTTGAACAATGCCAAAGCCACCTTTAAGCGAGCGGCGCGGCTCGCGCGCCAGCAAGGCCGACGCGATCTGGAGCAAATGGCGGAAGACGCGCGCCGCACGTTGAGCGATCCGATGCTCTCCATGGCGCTCAAGATGGGGCTGCCCATTGGCGATCTGTTCGGCGGGATGGATTACGAAGACGAATTTGACGATGAGGATCTCGATCTGTTCCCCATGCCGCGCCGGAGAAAGAGACGACGATGACCGATCAAGCTAATCCTCCGATGCAACCGTACAGCGATCCGTACGCCGCGCTCGGCGTCCCGCGCGATGCGACGATCGAGGCGATCAAGGATGCGTATTTCAAATTAGTGCGCGAGCATCCACCCGAACGCGACCCGGAAGCGTTCAAAGCGGTTCGCGCCGCGTACGATCGCCTGCGCGCGCCCGAGCGCCGCGTCGAAACGGACTTGCTTTTGTTGCGCCAGCCGCTCGCGTTGCCCACCCAGTTGCAAGCTCCAAAGACCGACTTGAGCGTACATCCCGAGGATTTGCTGAGCGCGGCGCGCGCGATGAGCGATTTAGAACGCACCGATTTCCTCGAAGATTTTCGCAAGATTCAGCTTGCCGATCTGCGCGCGCCTACCGATCAAAATCAATTAATCTGAAATCTGAAATCTGAAATCTGAAATCCCAAAGGGACGCTCCGCAGTCTGAAATGACTATGCCTCGTATTATTTTTGGACTCGTCGGATTTATCGCGGGCTGGTTCATTCGCGCGCGCCGCGCCGCCGCGCCCGTCACTTTCGACGAGACAATTGAAGAGCCGCTCGAAACCGAAGAAGCGATCCAAGAACCAACGGTTGCAGTAGAACAAACGCCGCCCTTTGTCGAGGAATTGAACGAGCTGCGCGAGACCGCCGCCGCGCTGCGCGACGGCGTCGCCGCGCTCGACAAACAACTGGGGCGCGTGGGGCGCGAACAGTTCAAAGCGAACACGCTCGAAGAAGCGCAGCAGCGGCAGGCCCAAGTTGCGCTGGAACAACTGCGCGACCTGAGCGCGCGCCGCGAAGCCGACCTCGCCATTCTGCGCGACCAATTGCGCGCCGATCATTCCGCGCAACGTTTGACCGTGATCCAGCAATTGCTTCCCGCGCTGGACGGTTTGGATGAAGCGCTCGCGGCGGGCGCGCGCGTGGTCGAAGAAAAATCTGCGTCCGAGCCAGCGACCCCAACCGCAGCGCTCACGCTGCGCCAACGCATCGAGTTCGTGCTGGGACGCCGCGAACTGCCCCAGGTCGTCCTCAGTCGAGATGGCGAATGGCGCGAATCGGTTGCCGCGTGGCTGCAAGGCATCGCGTTGGTGCGCGCGCGGCTGCTCCACATCTTGTCGGCGGAACATGTTCAGCCGATTGACGCGCTGGGCGAGATGTTCGATCCGCATCGGCACATCGCCGTCGAGACCACGCCCGCGACGGATGGCATCGCGCCAGGCACCATCGTGGAAGAATATCGGCGGGGCTACCAAGTGGGCGAGCGGGTCTTGCGCGCGTCGGAAGTGGTAGTGGCTAAATAGTTGGGTAGTTGGGTGGTTGGGTGGTTAGGTGGTTGGTAGAATGGTCACGCAATACGCAACACACAATACGCAACACGCGGCACGCAACACGTTTGAGGGGGCGTCGTATGAACGAACAGATTATCGGGATTGACCTGGGCACCACATTTTCGGCGGTGGGCTTTGTGAGCGAGGGCAAGCCGCGGATTCTGCCGAGTGGCGCGGAACGCATTGTCCCTTCGGTGGTTGGATTTTCGCCGCAAGGCGCGCTCCTCGTCGGCACTCCGGCGCGCAATCAATACGTGCTTTATCCCGAACAGACCGTGCGCTCGATCAAGCGCAAGATGGGAACGAATGAAACGGTCGCGTTGAACGGGCGCGCGTACTCACCCCAGGAAATTTCCGCGATCATTCTGCGTGAGATGAAACGCATCGCCGAAGCAAATTTGCGGAGCGAGGTCACGCGCGCGGTGATTACCGTCCCCGCCTATTTTTCCGACGCGGCGCGCCAGGCAACCAAAGACGCGGGCGAGATCGCGGGCTTTCACGTCGAGCGCATCATCAACGAGCCGACCGCGGCGGCGCTGGCGTATGGCTTGGATCGCACGGACGAACGCCAAATGGTGGCGGTCTTCGATCTGGGCGGCGGCACGTTCGACGTGTCCATCGTGGAACTGAATCGCGGCGTGGTCGAAGTTCATGCCAGTCACGGCAACACGCAATTGGGCGGCGACGATTTCGACGAGCTGTTGATGAAGCATCTCGCGGAGCGTTTCAAAGATGAGCATGGCGTGGATCCGCGCAACGAGCGCAAAGCGTTGGCGCGCCTGACGCGCGCGGCGGAGCAGGCAAAGATCACGCTCTCGTCTCAACCGTTCGCGCGCGTGCGCGAAGAATATTTGATGGAGCGTGAGGGCAAACCGTTGCACTTGGACGTCGAAGTCGCGCGCAACGAATTCGAAGAACTGATCGAACCCTTGTTGGAAGGCACGCTCGCCTCGGTGGATCAAGCGCTGCAGGATGCGAAACTGGAGGCGCGCGATCTCGACAAGGTGCTCTTCGTGGGCGGCTCGACGCGCATTCCGCGTGTGTGGGAATTGGTCGCCAATCACGTGGGTAAGGAGCCGCATTCGGAAATCAATCCCGACGAAGCGGTGGCGTTGGGCGCGGGCGTGCAGGCGGCGATCATCGCCGGGCAGCCGCTCGACGCGATCCTGGTTGACGTGACCGCACACTCGCTCGGTATCGAGGTCGCCGAGTTTCGATTCGGGCAATTCATTCCCGATCGCTACAACGTGATCCTGCATCGCAATACGACGATTCCGACGACGCGCGCGCAGGTTTATTCCGCGCTCTCGCCCGATCAAACCATCGTCGAGATCAAAGTCTATCAAGGCGAAACGCCCATCGCGTCGCAGAACACGCTGCTCGGCGAATTCACGTTCGAAGGATTGAAACCCGAAGCGCCGGGCATGTTGCCGCGCGTGACCGTGCAATTCGACCTGGATATGAACGGCATTCTGCGCGTGTCGGCGGTGGATCGCGGGAGCAACCGCCAAGCGGGGGTGACCGTCAAAGCGGAACACGTCCCGCTCAGTCCGGCGCAAAAAGAATCGGCGCGCGCGTTGATCGCCGGATTGGACCAAGAGGTCGAAGAGCAGACGGCGGCATTGCTGGCGCGCGCGCGGCGCGCGTTGGCCGAACGCGGCAAGGGTTTGGATCGCGTTGCGGAAGTGGTCGAAGAATTGGAGCACGTCGTGCAGGAGCAAGACGCCGACGCCCAAGAACGCTTGACCGAAGAGCTAGCGAATCTCTTGTATGAGTTGGAAGAGTAACCACTTTTTTGGATCAAATATTGATGCGTGTCCGAAGGTACCCTCGGACACGCATCAATGCTTTTCTAATGACGTTCAAAGCAGTTTGTCCAATAAACTCAGCATCTCTTGGTCACCGCCGGCGGGCGGGGACCAGTCCAAGTGTATGACCTGCGCGCCCTGAGTCTCGAGAGCCGCGGCAAAGTCCTGCACCCCGATATTGATGATAATTGGGGGATGGTTGAGCAATTCGTCCAGTTTGGTTTCCATATTCCTCATCCCTGAGCCAAAACCAGTCTGCCGCATTCTCGGGCTGCCTCCGCACTGCTCGGCAACACAATAACGCCGGCGTCTTGCAATTGCCTCTGCTGTCGCTGCAAGCCCTGCGGATCCCCATCCGTGCCGCAGACCGATGCGATGATCGCGAGCGTGCCTCCGCGTGCGCGCGCCCTGGATTGAGCCAGTGTTACCGCCTCGATCAAATCGCCCACAGGGTCCGCCGACGCGTTGTAACCGAGAATGAAATCGAGGAGGAGAACGGCCACGCGCGGATCGTTCGCTTCGGAAACGATGCGGTCGCGGCGCAGAGAGGCGTCAATCATCGGGTGAGCGCGGCCATCGGTGAAGAACTCGTCGCCCATGTCTACAAGGGTATGCTCGATACTCCTTCGCGGATCCGATAGGCGCATGTTCCCCGGCAGCGGCGCATTCGAGTAGACACGGATGCCAAGGTCCTGCAACACCTGCTGTGCCTGATAGCAAAAGGTGCCGCCCGCAAAAATGCCGCGGATGTATTTGCGCTCGGGCGCGAAATGCAGGTTGGAGATTGGAGATTGGAGATTGGAGATTGGAAGTTGGAGGTTGGAAGTTGGAGGTTGGAAGTTGGGAGTTGGAAGTTGGAAGTTGGAGATTGGAGATTTGCCGGTCGCGATCTGTACGGCGATTCGCGCCGCATCATCTAGGGTGCGCGCTATTCGAAAGCGGACATTCGCGCCGGGCAACTCGTCGCGGACGCCGAGAAAGCACGTCACCACAGGTTTATCGCACGACGAAATGCGCTCAATCAGAACCGCCAGTGTCTTGGCCCCCGGCGGTTTGGAAACGATCGCGATGACCTTCGTTGCACGGTCTCGCTCCAGCGCATCGAGCGCCGAGAGCGCCGAGAGGCCGCCGATCGCATCGGACAGATCGCGGCTCCCTGTGCCGATCGCGTGCGAGATGCCGGAACCCCAGCGGTGTACGAGCGTCGTAAATTCCTGGATGCCAGTCCCCGATGCTCCGATCACTCCAACCGGGCCGCGTCGTACCACGTTGGCAAATCCGATGCCAAGGCCGCCGATAATGGATGTCCCACAGTCCGGCCCCATGACGACTAGGCCACGCTCACGCGCATACTCTTTGAGCGCAAGCTCATCGTCCACCGAAACGTTGCTGCTGAAAACAAAGACGTTCAGTCCGCGCTCTAGCGCGTGACGCGCCTCACGCGCGGCATATTGTCCCGACACCGAGATGACCGCCAGGTTGGCATCGGGCTGGCGCGCGAGGGCGGCGTCCAGCGTGCGCGGGGCTGATTCTTTGCCACTGTCCCGATCTCGACGCATCCATTGATCGAGCTGATCGAGAATGTCGCGCACGGTCTGTTCGGTGTCCGCGACCACAGCCACCATCAGGTCATTTGGAGTGGCGGTGTCAAGCGCGGGACTGGAGACCTGAATATCCGCGAGCAGCGACCTGTTTTTCTCAGTTCCCATCAGCGCGGCCGCTTGCTGTACGCCCGGCTGCTCCGCGATTCGTTTCGCCACGCGCATCAGGAACACCGAGTCGTAGAACTCGTTCTTGCGAACGCTGCATCCCGTTGCCATTACGCGTATTGCTCTCCAAAGCGCACGAGCGCCTTTTTGAAACAATCGAGCGGCGGTCGGACAAGACCCGCGCCGATGATCGGATGACCCGGTTCCTTGTGCGCCATTGCCGTGTCAATAATCGGAAGGATTCCCGTCTGAACCACTTTACGGACATCAATGCCCAGCGGCGATCCCTCGAAACCGAACACGGGCATACGATAGTTCGCGCTCGACGTCGTCGTAATTTGCCGCATCTCTTTACTGTACGCAAACGCCTGCTCCGGCGTCCCGCCGACAAAACCCAGGATGCCGGTCGCGCCGGCGAGAACAAAGCCGCCCCAGCCCACCGTCTCGGTGATCGCCGAATCGCCCATGTCGAACCCGGCATCCTCTTCTTTAAAGCCAGGGAGATACAGCCCCTGAACCCGCGGCGACGGCGCGGTGAACCATTCCTCGCCCAGTCCGCTGACGCGAATTCCGAAATCCGTCCCGTTGCGCGCCATCGCGGTGACAACTGTGCTGTATTCGATGCCGCGCGCCGGATCGGCGATGGATTTGCCCGCCGCCATCGAAAGCCCCAAGAATACGAGTTCGTGATTTGTGATGTATTGCAGGGTGCCGACGAGCGCATCGTGAGGAATTTTCGCTTGCGATAGGCGAACCGCCATCGCGTTGGCGAATAGACTGGAAGCCGATACGCAGCGGTTGTGCAGTTCGTCTCCCATCTGCAGCGCCTTGGCGATGATCGGCTTGAGCGGGAGTTCTCCACCTTGCTGTAAAACACAGCGCAGCGCGGGCGCCCACACATCGCGCCAGAGCCGCAACCCATTGAGCGCGCCGTCGCTGTAATCCCCAAATTGCTGCCGTCCTTCGACCTGTCGGCAAAAGGCGCGATTTCCAAAGGCCCTATTCTCGACGACCCAGACCGGCATCGTGGCGGAGATCGTGCCGGCCATCGGCCCCACAGTTTGGTGAGCGTGATTCGGCTCAAAGGTAATTGCGCCGCTTTGGAGCAGGTGAATCGCCTCCGAGGGTGTCTGCGCCCACCCCTCATACAACGCGATCCCGGTCATTGCGCCGCGCTGCGCGCCGCACATCCGCTCCCACGAGATCGGTGGGCCCGAGTGCAGAATCATTTTATCTTCGAGACCAGGGATAACCTGACCCGCGGGCGCAACGTCTACCAGAACAGGGTCGCCCGCGTTCATGCGCTTGACGGCTTCCAAGTTCGCCGCTTCAATACGTTGTTTGATGTCTGTCGTCATCCGAGTCTCCTTGAAGGAACTGGGACCTGACGGGTCTTGGAAACCCGTCAGGTCTACTCATTTACTTGGGTTTGCCGACAATGCCTTCGACGAACCAATCGAAACTCGACATCTTGTCGTTGCCCCAGACTTCGCCTTCCTTGATCTTGAGGTTGCCATCCTGATCCTTGATGGGCCCCTTGAACACTTGCACCTTGCCGCTGCCAATATCCTGCGCGGCGCTCGTCACGAGGTCTTGGACATCTTTCGGCACCGAGGGTCCAAAGGGGGCCAGCGCCATATAGCCGTCGGACACGCCCCCGCGATAATGGACGCTCTTGAACTTGCCCTCTAGCACCATCGTGGCGGCGTTGGACATGATGCCGCCCCAGGTGAACCCCAGCCCAGTGATCCAGCCCTTGGCGGCGAATTGCTGGACCGCGTTCGATTGAAAACCGACCACGTACACGCCGCGTGATTCGGCGGTCTGCACGACCGTGCTGGGCGAATCAATGTGCATGCCCACTACATCTACGCCTTGGTCCACCAGCGCGTTCGTCGCCGCGGCCTCCTTGCCGCGATCCATCCACGCGTTCGTAAAGACGACGCGTGTTTCGATCTTGGGATTCACCGACCGGGCGCCGAGATGGAATCCATTGATGTTGCCGAGCGCAAAGCCGAGCGGCATGCCGCCGACAAAGCCGATTTTGCCCGTCTTGGACATCTTGCCGGCGGCGACGCCGAGCGCGTACCAATGGAACTGCGTCGTTCCAAAGTAGGTGGCAAAGTTCGGCGCGAGCTTCCAGCCGCCGGGATGCATAAAGTAGACGTTTGGATACTTTTCCGCGACTTTGAGCGCCGGGTCCTGATAGGGAGAACCTGCCGGGAAGATGAGTTTCGCGCCCTGCTGGATCATGCCTTCCATCGTGCGCTCGGCGTCCGCATCGGACACGTTCTCCGCAAAGATGGTCTTGATGCAGGGCAAGTTCTTTTTCAGTTGCTGCAACCCGTCATATTGCGCCTGATTATAGCCGGCGTCATTCGCCGAGCCGCCCACCAGCATGCCGACGACCAGGCACGGCGCGCTCTCGGTCGGCGCGACCGCGGCGGGCGCTTTGGTCGGCGGCGCCGCGGTCGGTGGGATCGGCGTGGGCGGCGCGGCGCAACTCGCGAGCGCGAGCACAACGGCTGTGAGCGCAATGATAGAAAGAAAACGACTGTGCTTCATTGTTCTTCTCCTCTTTGAGCGCATTAATTTCCCCGATTGATACGAGACGAGATGGTGACGATCGGATGATCACCCCCTTCATGCCAAACTTGCTGCCGCGATTCGCGGACTCACTCGGTTCCGCGATAGACTTGGCCCAGGCCCGCGGGCGCAGCATGTCTGCGACGCCCTCCCCAGATCATCAAGACAAGAATCGTGAGCACATAGGGAACCATGTTCAACAGGAACGGGGATACGTCCATGCCGCTCGCCTGCAATTGCAGTTGAAATGCTACCAGCCCGCCGAACAAGAGCGCTCCGGCAATGGCCCACAGTGGATGCCATTTGGAAAAGATCACCAGCGCAATCGCGATGAAACCCCGTCCCGCCGTCATCCCTTCCGACCAGTTGAGCGTGTAGGCGACAGAAAGGTGCGCGCCGCCCACACCGGCAAGCAAGCCCGCGATAAAGAGCGCCTGATACTGCAACCAACCCGGCTGCCGCCCCGCCGCAAAAGCCGTGGTTGGACTTTCGCCGACCGCGCGCACTCCCAGTCCCCACCGCGTGCGAAAGAGCAGCCACCAGATCAGCACCGCCGCAGGGACGACCAAGTAAACGAGGAGATCGTGGTTGAAGAATACCGGCCCGACCCACGGAAGTTGCGCGAGTCCCGGGATAGGCAGCTTGCCCAGTCCAACAATCGGTCTGCCGACGTATCCCTTGCCGATGAGGGCGCTCAAACCGGTCCCAAGAAACATCATCGTCAAACCGCTCGCGGGTTGATTCGCGCGGCGCGTGATGACGAGGTAACCAAAGGCGAGATTGAACAACGCTGCCGCGAGCGCCGCCGCGAGAATCCCTAACAGCGGATTGCCCGTTTCGAGTGTCGCCGCAAATCCAACCGACGCGCCGATCAGCAGCGCGCCCTCCAGACCCAGGTTGACGATGCCGGCTCTTTGCGTGAGTACCTCTCCCAACGTCGCGTACAAGAGCGATGTTCCCGAAACAATCGAACTGGTCAGAATCCCTTTGAGTAACGATTCGATCACGTTATTTTCTCCCCACCATCGGTCGCGCCAGCACGATAAAGAGAATGAGCGCCATCAAGATATTCACGATGGCATAGGGCAAACCCTGAGTCAACTGAAGGACTGTCCCTCCCGATGCGATCACCGCCAGCAGGAATGACATTACGATGATGCCGAGCGCGTTTCCACCGGCGAGCCAACTAATGAGAAATCCCATAAAGCCATAGCCCGGCGAGATCACTTGAATCAATCGCCCGTGCATACCGGACACTTCAGCCATGCCCGCCAGACCCGCCAGCGCGCCGCCGGCGAACAAAGCAAGCAAAATGTACGCGGGTAACGGAATGCCCAGCCGCCGCGCCGCTTCGGAGTTGCCGCCAATCGCGCGCATCTCCAGACCCCAACGGGTACGCGTCGTCACGAACCAAAACAAAACGACGGCGCACAGCGCCAGCACAATTCCCAGCGTCACACGCGTACCGCCGAAAGTTGGCAAGCGCGCCGCCGCGACGAACGTCTTGCTCACCGGAAACAAGCCGCTGTCGGGTGAGCGCCAGGGTCCGAAGATGAAAAAGTTGGTGACGAGTGGCGCGACGTAATTCAACAGGAGCGTGCTGATCGTCTCATTCACCCAGCCCTTGGCGCGCAAGAACCCAGCCATCGCCGCCCACACTCCGCCCCCGATCATGCCAAGCACGCACATCAGCGGCAAGAGCAGCCACGCGGGCAAATCGCCGAACGTGATCGCGCCCCAGGTGGCGAGCCACGCGCCCATGTAGAATTGTCCTTCGCCGCCGATGTTGATCAGACCAAGGCGCGCAGGGATCGCGACGGCAACTGCCGTCAGGATGAGGGGAATCATGCGGACGAGCACTTCGGAGATGCCATAGGGTGTGCCGAGCGTCTGGCCGAATACGTCGGCGTATGCTCGCAACGGATCTTTGCCCGCGATCAAGAGCACTACGCCGAAAGCCAGGAGCACGAGCGCGAGCATGGCGACCGGTCGAGCTAGACCGCGCACCCACGCGGGGAGCGAGATACCGATAGCTCGCAGTGGTTCAGTTCGTTGCGCCATGCGCAACCTCCGCGCCGGTCATCCAGTAGCCGATTTCGGATGTGCTCGTCTCCTGGGGTCTACATTCGCCGACGATCTTGCCGCGATACAATACGATCAGCCGGTCGCTCAAGGCAAACAATTGACCGAGGTCCTCAGAGATCAACAAAACTCCAGCGCCGGCTTCTCGCGCGGCGACGAGCAAGCGTTCGGCGGCATTCGTGCTGGGCACATCAAGGCCGCGGGTGGGATAGAGGGCGATGATCAACTTGGGGTTCAGCCCTAATTCGCGGGCGAGGACGAAACGCTGGACATTGCCGCCCGACAAGGCGCGTACGGGCATGTAGACGACCGGCGCCGGCACGTCCAGTTTTCTGTACGAGTCCTCAACGTCTTGCTGCACCGCCTGCCAATCAAGAGCGAAACCGCCTTTCCGAATATAGCGAGGTAGATTGCCGAGCGCCATGTTTTCACGAATCGGCAAAAAGGGCACGGTCGCCATGCCGAGCGGATTTTCCGGAATGAACGCGACCCCGCTCGCACGAACCTGGCTCACCGACCAGTGCGTCGCCTCGTGCCCATCCAGGAATTTCTGTCCTGTGACGCACGATTCCAGACCCAGGACGACGTCGCCCAGTTCTTTCTGTCCATTACCGGAAACGCCCGCGATGCCGACAATCTCGCCGGGCATGACACGCAAGTTGATCTCTTTCAGACTCACGGCGGCGCCCTCGCCGCGTGTCTTTAGCTGTCGCAGCTCCAGCCGGGCGGGTCCAGCGTGCCGGCTAGTCGTTTGTCGAGCGCGCACCTGCTCCGGGATGGCCGTGTCGAACATCAGAGAAACGAGACGATCTTCGCTGGCGTCCGCGCGAACGAGAGTGCCAGCCACCTTTCCCTTGCGCATGACCGTGATCCGATCGGCGCAGGCGAGGACCTCGCGCAACTTGTGCGTGATAAACACGATGGCGTAGCCGTCTTGCTTCAGTTTCTCGAAAACTCGGAACAGCCCTTGCGCTTCGTGGTCGGCCAGCACCTTGGTCGGTTCGTCGAGAATCAGGATGCGCGAATCCGCGAGTAGTAGCTTGAGCACTTCGACTTTTTGCTGCGCGCCGATGGCGAGTTCGCCGACCGTGGCCCAGGGATCAATGGAAAATTGATAGCGTTCGGCGATCTCGCGGATCTTGAGCGCGATCTGATGATGCTGGAGGGTTACACCCAAAGCAGGGAGAAAGAGCGCGACATTCTCGACCACGTTCATCGCCGGGATGAGCGTGAATTCCTGAAAGACCATGCCGATACGCAAGCGGCGCGCAGCATGGGGCGAGCGAATCTGGACCGGTTGACCGTCTATGCAGATCTCGCCGGCGTCCGCATGGTAAAAGCCATACAGGATTTTCATCAGTGTGCTTTTACCCGCGCCGTTTTCGCCGAGGAGCGCGTGTACCTCGCCGCCGTAAAGATCGAGCGCGACTTGATCGTTCGCGATCACGCCGGGGAAGGACTTGACAATGCCGCGCAGGGTCAGCAGCGGAGAGTTTGCCATAGTCTCACTCTACGCCGGATCGCGCATTTTGTGAATGGCAATCGTTGCCAATTCTCGGAGGATGATTTGTGGAGAGTTGACGAACGGCATGGAGATTATGAATTGGAGATTAGAGATTGCAGATGCAGCGCAACCTCGACCGTGAGCCGCTGGTGGGGATGATCGAGCGCGTCGCCGAGGAGTTCGCGGATGCGGTCGAGCCGATAGCGCAGGGTGTTGTAGTGGATATTCAGCACTTTGGCCGCCTGCGCCAAATTCTGGTTCTGTTCGAGAAAGACGCGGAGGGTTTCAGTCAACTGCGTGCCGTTCTGTTTATCGTAGGCGAGGACGGTTCCAATCGTATCCTGACAGAACCGCTCGATGCTGGCGGGCGATTCGGCGAGCGAAACGATACGAAAAATCCCGAGGTCCTCATAGTGGGTGGCGACCGCGCACGGTTCGTGTCGAAAGATGCGACCAATCTGCAGACTCTGCCGCGCGCAGTCGTAGGATTGGCGAAAGTCTTCAAGTTGATCACCGGCGCTGCTGATTCCCATCGAGACCGTGTACGGCGCGTTTTCTTGCGCGATCCGCTTGCAGATGTCTCCCAAGTCTAGAGTGAGCGCGTGCCTGGCTCCCGATAGTTCGTGCGTCTGCAAGGGATAGAAAATCACCAGGCGGGGGCCCTCGTACCAAAAGACCGCATCGGGACGCCGCGCGCGCAGATAGCGCATGGCGAGGTGCAGACTGGTGTCGAATTGGCTCTGCTCCATCTGCTCGGCGCGGGGCAGCAGCGTCCCGGGAGGCAGATCGGGACCGACGAGGATCACCGCGTAGGGAGGATTGAGACGCAGACCCAAATCACGCGCGAGAACGATGGCGCGTTCGCGGGCCGAGGGTTCCTTCGAGAGGAGTCCGTCGAGAGTCTCTTTGCGGAAACGCTGCTCCACGCCTTCCGTCGAGCGTCGTTCCATCATCTTGAGCGCCGTCACCGTCGAGCCGTGCTCAATTGCCATCAACTCAACCGACGACTGCGGCAACACGAGCGCGCCCCACACGATGATTTGCCCCAACACCATCGCCCCGACTTTGACGGGGCAGACGATGTGTTCGATGTCTCCTTCGGGCGATTTCGCCACCATCCGCTTGGCCGTGCTGCCCGGGAGTTGGCTCACCACCTCGGGCTTGTACCGGTCGCTGATGTAACTATCGCCGCCTGGCTCGTCGCGAACAAAAAGCTTTGGAAGGCGCATCTGGTCAATGACAAATCCGTTCCCCAGCACGCGGCGAAACCGATCTACGATCGAGACGGGGTGTTTGACCAGTTGCGCGATCCCTTGCGCGATGTCGGAATAGCCGCCGCCGCTGAGAACGAGGTCAATGAATTGGCGGTGAATATTGCCGGATTGAATCAGCTCATTCGCCTGCAGCGCGAGGAGTTTGCTCGTGAGCGGTTGGATGATGTCAATGAAGGACACGTTGTGCGGAAGCTGGATGAGGGGAAATCCCAGTTCGTTTGCCGCGTCAATCATGCAGCGCGGAAACTCGTTGATGTACGCGAGCGGGTTGACGGCCAGGCCGGCGAGTTGCTTTTCGTGGAGGCGGGGAATCAAATACTCGATTTCGGCGGCGCGGTCACGCAACGGGTACAACGTGGTCACGAGCAGTTCGCCCGGATGCACCCACTGGACGATATCAGGCACTTCCATGACGTTGACGAACTGGACGATATTATCGAGACCCCGTTCACCCGCCACAACGCGCGATTGGCGCAGCGGTTCAATCGTATTGAGTGCTTCGCGCAAGGTGAGTGGCATAGCGTTGGCTTTCCATGTCTGCTTTTATTATATCGTCGGATGTACCGAGAGTCAAAGCGCAGAGCGGCGACGAATATCACCGGAATTTTGCCAGCCAGCACGCGATGCCCGTCGCTCCCGCTCTGGGAGCGAATTGAGCGCGAAATCTTAATTCTTGCAGAGGACCGTGCAGAGCGATCGAACATTACCGAGTGTGTCAAGACGGTTGAGTAGCTCGCGAGCGCGATTCACTCCCTCAATGCCGAGGCGGGATTCGCCAAACGCTCGGAGCTTGGCGAGAACATCGTCGTACGTCAGTGGGTCGCGCGGGTCGCCCTTGGGGAATGCGCGCCCCCCCGTAAGTTCCTCACCGTTCGCGGTGACGATGGTCACGATCGCTCCGTCCGTCTCAACGGTCTGATCAATCGCGACGTCCACGCGCGACTGTGCGAAATCGGCGATCTGCTGATCCGCGAGGTGCGCGGCGTCGAATTGCTCCAGCCAGCACGCGCGATCGCGCAAGACGACCGCGGTCACATATCGAGCCGACAGCATTGCGCTCAGGCGATTTTGCCAGCCCATCGTCCCGTTCATCTTGTACGATACTTCGGGCAACCCGATCTGAACCTTGCGGACATCTCCTGGGCGCAGGTCGTGGCGTTCGATAAGAGCCATCAGCGCGCCGACCATCGCCTGGAGCGCGGCTGCCGTCGGCCACAGACGCAGCGAGATATTCTCCAGTTCCCAGCGTTCACCCAGGTCGGCGATCACCACGTCCGGATCGCCGCCGTCGCTCATCGCGTTTAACAACCCACCATCGCGATGAGTGAGAATGTCGCCCGTCGTTTTGAAATCTTCTGCCGCTAAAAGTCCTGCGGTGAGTCCGGCTAATGCGCCGTGCGCTTGATGGAATTTAACCGCCGCGGTGCCAAAGGTTGCGAATGTGCCCGACGCCTGGCTGCCCGCGAGTCCCAGCGCGTGCCGCAACTGATCGGCGTTCAAGCCGACAAGTTTGCCAACCGCCGCCGCGCCTCCAAAGGGTCCAATGACGCCGGGCGAGTGCCATCCTCGCGCGCGGAAGGCAGAGTAGTGCAAACCGAGACCTACGCGCACGGTCGTCTCCAAACCCGCGGCGACGGCGAGTAGCAGTTGCTCGCCGCTCGCGCCGATTCGTTCCGCAATGGCAAGGGCCGGCGGGATAACTTGTGGGGTGACGTGGCACAACGCCGGACGATACACGTCGCACGCGCTGACCGCGGTGATGAGGTACGCGTTGAGAACGACTGCGCCCGCGGGCGACAATGCCGTTCCGCCGATTACGGTTGACGCGCCGGCACTGCCCAGCTGCTCCGCCAGTCGCATGATAGATCGCGTCTCGTCGGCCTGCCACCCCGCCAGCGCGTTCGCAATCGCATCCACCACGATCAGATGCACGCGGCGACGGACGCGCTCTGGAATATCAGAGTATTTCAGATCGAAGATGAACTCGGAGAGAGGCCCGGTCGGGTCAGTCATCGGAGAAATCCTCCGCGAATGTCTTTGTCATTGCGAGAATTCCATACCCGTCGGCGGGAATACCGCAAAAGGAGAAACGTTCGTAGTACGACACGGAGCGCCTTTTGCGGAGTGTCGTCCGGCACGGTGAAGCACGCGACTCCGCAAACTGCGCTACGTCGCTGATTACGAACCAACACCAAGTTTCTGAGCAGGATTAGCGAGATTCGCGGACAATTTCCGCCACCACCTCGGACGCGAACCACTCGACCGCGGCGGTCACTTTCTCCGGCGTGTGTCCCTCGAAGAGCAGCGCGATGTGCTGCACACCCAGTTCGCGGAACGCGCGTAGGTCTGCCAGCATGTCGTCGGGCGTGCCGACGAGCGCGTAAACGGGACCCGGGGCGCGTCCGGGCTTGACGCGCGTGCGAATGGACAGCGTGGGCATGGGCCGTCCTGCGGCTTTTGCTTCCGCGCGGATGATGGGCAAGCGCGGGCGGAGATTGTCGGGTCCTGTCTGACTTGCGTGATAGCCGTCGCTGATTCGCCCGGCGCGGCGATAAGCCGCCTCGCTTCGTCCACCCGTCCAGATCGGAAGGCGCTCACCTTGAGCAGGCAAGGGGCCGAATGCGAAATCGGTCAGGTGGTGGAAGCGTCCCTCGAATGGCTCCCGTTTTCCGGCCCAGAGATGACGCCAAAGGTGGATCGCTTCTTCCAGATAGGCCCCGCGTTGACGAAACCGGTCAGTGCTTCCAAGATTCGCGTACTCGGGTTTGTCCTCTTCGTCGCCGATCCCCAGCGCGACGGTCAGGCGGCCGTGCGTGAGCGCGTCCAAAGTCGCCAATTCTTTGGCGAGCAAGGGCGCGTTATTCCGCATCGGCACGCAGATCGCGCTCGTGCCAAGCCGCAGCCCAGGGAATCGTCCGCCGATATAAGCCAGCGTCGTGATGGCCTCGAAAATATACGCGTACTCTTCGTCGTCACCGAGGGGACCGCGACCGGGAAGGATGTGGTCGGTCGTCCAAACCGTGGACCATCCGAACCTCTGCGCGACCTCGGCCGCGGCTTGAATCCCCTCGACCGTCACGCCGCGCGGCATCGTCGGCAGCACCAAGCCAAAATCCATTCTTCTATCCCTCTCCACCCTTGAGCACGAACGCGTCCCCTTCGTTCATCAGTTGCATCACGCGCCGGTACCGTTCGAGGGCGGTGGCAGGCGTTGCGGCGACCACTGCGTTGAGCAGCGCGTTCGCCAATGCCAGTGCGGGAACGTGCGAATTCTGCGTGCTCATGCCCGAACTGAATGCAGGGAGCACGATGTTCACTAACTGTCCCACGGGCGAGATCGGCGAATCCGTGATGGCAACGACCGTTGCGCCTTGCGATTTCGCTTGGCGCACGATTCGCAACGTGCTTGACGCATACGGCGGGAATGTGAACACCACGAGTACATCCTCGCCAATGAGTTGGAGCACGACGGCCGCAGCATCCGCCTCGCTAGGTCCCAATAGGAACGTATCTCCGCGAATGCGGCTCAGGGCCAAGGACATATAGTGAGCGATACCATAAGAGGAAAAGCCGCCCGCGAGAAACACGCGGCGCGCACGCACCAGCGCATCAACCGCCCGCGTCAATTCATCTGTGTTCAGCCGACTGATGGTGCGTCGAAGGATATCCAGGTCGTGCTCAAATGACTTGGCAAAGACCGTGCCTCCCAGGTGAGCGGTCAGGGCTTGCGTGCCCTCGACGTCCGTTGTGTCGCGCTTTGACAATTGCGCGCGCACTCGCTCGCGGACGCGGTCCTGAAGGTCGTTGTAACCGTCCAGCCCAAGCCGGTATGCAAAGCGCACGATGGTCGAAGGGTTCAGCCCAAGCTTACTCCCAAATTGGTCAACCGTCGCGAACGCGACAAAATCCGGGTCTTCGACAATGGCTTCGGCAATGCGTTTCTGCGAGTCGGTCAACTCGTCGTATCGTTTGCGCAGCTGTTCGATTACGTCTGCGGACGTTTGGTTGGTATTCATTAAGCTTGCTCCGGTTGCTGCCACGGCGCGAGGCGCGCCTGGAGATAGCTGCTCAGCCCCTGGATCGCGACCGCCACGCACATGATGATCAGGATGGACACCAGCATATCGGCGGTGCGAAACTGGTTGGCATAGTTCAGGATTTTTCCGCCGACCCCGGTCAAAGTCGCCGTCATTTCCGCGACGACGACCCCGACCCACGCGGAGGAGAAGGCCTGGCGCGCCCCGGCAAAGATATACGGCAAGGACGATGGCAGCACGATGGTCCACAGCTTTTGGCGCTCCGACGCGCAGAACGCGTGTCCCGTGTCCAGCAGTTCGGGGCTGACGTTCTTGACGCCGGTCATCGTGTTGATGATCGCGGGGAAAACGGCCGAGACGACGACGTATGCCAGTCGGAATTTGAGCTCAAATCCAAGCCAGATCACCAACAGCGGAACGACGGAAACATGTGGGAGCGCGTACAGGAACGACACGTACGGATCGGCAACGTGCTCGATGGCTCTCACTCGCCCCATCATAATGCCCATCGGCACGCCAATCGCCATGGACAATGCAAAGCCCCCGAAGAGCGTTATCAGACTGTCCGCGATCGCGCCCCAGATCGTCCCCTGCACGAACGCCTGTTGGTAGAACGCGACGGCGATTTCCGACGGCGGCGCGAGCAGCGCGCGATTCAGTCCTGAGGCATACCACTGCCAGACGGCCAGCAGACCGGCCAAGGTAGCCAAGCGCACGGCCCACACGCCGACCGAAGTATACAACCAGGGTCGAGACCTCGCCGCGACGCGACGCGTCGTTCCGGTTGCGGATAACGACTTGCCTACAGCCATATGCTTTACCTCTTCGCCTTGGCCCACAGCCACGGCATGGTCGTTCGTCGCTCGGCCCAGCGGACCACCGCGGCCAACCCGATGCTCAACAGGCCGAGGAGAATGATCGGCACGAACATCTCGGCCATTTGGAGTGCCTTGGCATTTTCCTTGATGATGCCGCCAATCCCGCCGGCGGCCACCGTCATCTCCGCGACAATCGCCCCGATGAGCGCCCGCGCAATGCCGATGCGTAGGCCGGCGTAGATGTATGGCAGCGAGGCGGGGACGACGATGGTTTTGAGCTGCTGGAATTTCGACGCGGCGAACGCGATTCCGACGTCCAAGAGATCGCGGTCAACCTCTTTGCCGCCAAGATAGGTGTTGAGAATCACCGGGAATATTCCCGAAACGATGACGACGCCGACGCGCAGGTTGAAATCAACACCCAACCACAAAATCAAAACAGGGATCAAAGCCACGCGTGGCGTCGCGTAAAGCGCGGTGATGTACGGCGCAAGACTCAATTCGAGCAGCCTGCTCCGGCTCATGAAAATTCCGATGGGCACGCCAAAGAGAACCGAGAGGCCAAAACCGACCGCAAAGCCGTGCAGCGTTTGCACGAACGCGGGCAGCACCTCGCCGGCAAAGGTCTCGACCGCGGCGCGCAAGATCTCCGTGGGATAGGACGCGATCAATGGCTCGCCGCGCCCCGCCACCTCCCACAGCGCCGCGACGCAGAGGAGCGACAGAATCCGCAGCATCGCCGGAGAGCCAAGCCGCGCGCGAAGGCGTTGGGGCGTCATCGACGCGATCATGCGACCACTTCCGTGCGCTCGAGCTGCTGCTCGAGTAGATTCCAGATCTGGGACCGGATGCGCGCGTGTTCCGGGTCGGCGCGCCAATCGTACCCGATTCGCGGTCGCGGCACGTTCACGGCGAACTCGGCGATGATGCGACCGGGCCGCACGCCCATCACGACGACCCGATCCGACAAGTAGATGGCTTCGTCGGTCGAGTGGGTCACGAAAAGCACGGTCAGGTTCTGCTCGACGCAAATCTTTTGCAACATGCCCTGGAGTTGCTCGCGCGTCAGCGCGTCCAGCGAGCCAAACGGCTCATCCATCAGCAGCACTTTGGGCCGAATCGCGAGCGCGCGAGCCAGCCCGACGCGCTGGCGCATGCCGCCGGAAAGCTGCCAGGGGAAATAGTCGAGGTGTTTGCCCAGCCCGACCAAGCGCAGATATTCGGCCGCGGTGGCGAGGCGTGTTTTTTCGGGCACGCCTTGCATTTCCAATCCGTACGCGGCGTTCTTGATCGCGCTCCGCCATGGAAAGAGATTGAAATGCTGAAAGACCATCGCCTTGTCGCGCGAGGGCCCGGGGCTAGGCCGGTCGTCAACCGAGACGGCGCCGGCATCGGGCTTGAGCAAGCCCGTGATGATGCGTAATGCCGTCGTCTTGCCGCACCCGCTCGGCCCGATCAGAGTTACAAATTCCCCGCGGCGCACCTCGAGACTAAAGTCAGCCAGTACCGGGTTCGAGTCGTCGGTATAAGACTTGCGCAATCCTTCGATCTTGAGCATAAGATAGCTTTCTCCTCACCCCACCTTCCCCCCTCTCCTGATTTGCAGTTCAAAATCAGTAGAGGGGGGAGGGGGATGGGGGGTAGGGGGTGAGGTTAGTTGCCTGGCATCACCGCATGGGTCTTGATATAGTTCTTGACAAACGTATCGTCCAACCACTGCGCTTGCGCGGGCAGGTCCTTGGGCAGGCCGCCCGACTCTTGCTCGAGCTTGAGCAGGCGATCAACGCCCTCTTGACCCAGACCGCCGTTGACCGGCCAGAACTTGGCTTTGATGTACAGGTCGTAGGCGCTGACTCGCTCGGCATCTACTAACTTGGGCAGCAAGTTCTTGGACAGCGCGATATAGCCGTCCTTGTTGCTACCGGCCCAGCGCGACGCATCAATGAACGCGTCCACCACTTGTTGAACCGCTTGCGGATCTTTCTTGATCCAATCGCCGGATGCAATCATCCCGGACTGTAAGTACACGCCGATGCTCTCGCCGGCCGACATGATGACCTTGGCTTTGCCGGTGGTTACGGCATTGCCCCCTTCGGCGGCGTGGACCGGCGCGGCGTCAATTTGACCCGCCAGCAGCGCGGTCAAGCGCGCGCTCGTCCCGCCAATCGTCACAAAGCGGGCGCTCGCGGGATCAAAGCCCTTTTGCTTGAGCGCGGTGCGAATGATCGTGTCCGCCGCCGAACCGGGCGTTGAGATGCCGATGGTCTTGCCCTTGAGGTCCTCGATAGAATTGATCTCGAGTTTGGACAGCAGGACGTAATCGGTGGCCTGGTTGTTGACGGCGATGATGCGCACATTCGCGTTCGCGTTCTTTACCGCGAGAATCGCCGACGGCAGCGATCCGACGTACGCATCGGCGGCGCCGGCAATGATCGTACGCAGAGCTGTGTCCGGCGAATCAACCCACTTGAAATCCACGGTCATGCCCATCTTTTTCAGCGATTGCTCCCAATAAGCAACGTCAATGGAACTGAAATCCAATGCGCCGTTGCCGATGAGACGCACGGGCCCCGTGCTGACGGGCGCTTTGGTGGCCGGCACCGCAGTCGGCGCGACGGTTGGCGCAGTGGTCGGCGCAGTCGTCGCCGGGACTGTGGTAGGCGCCGAGGTCGGCGGGACGGCCGTGGCCACAGGCGCTTTGGTTGCGGGCACGGCGGTCGGCGGGACAGCGGTGGGTGGCACAGGCGTGGGGGTTGGGGGTGCGGCGCACGCGGCAAACACCACCGCGCTCAAGATCGCGATCAACACGAACAATTTGCGAGCCATTTCTCCTCCTTGAAAGAATCGGTTGGTAGTAAGCCACGGAGCGCAGTTTGCGGAGTGGCGTTCCGCGGCGCAAGGCACGCGACTCCACTTCGCTGCGTCGCTAACTACGAACTCGCTTGCTTTAGAATCCAGCCCCATTGGTCGCGCGTGAGCTGCTTCTCTTTCGGTTCCGGCCCGATCGCCGGCGGGAACTTGTCGCGCCATTCGTAGGGACGCGTCGCGTCAATGATGACTCGGCTGTTGAATCCTTTCTTGCCCGGTTCGATCGCGGGATCGAGCGGTCCGCTCCAGGCGCGTTTGATGATGTCGAAATCCCGTTCCGGGTCCGAACGCGTGACGACCGCCCACATCACTTCGTTGAGATCGGTCACGTCAATGTCCTCGTCCACGACCACCACGAAGCGGCCCAGGTACGCGCCCTGGCGGCACATCGCGGCGACGTGGCCCGCTTGGCGCGCGTGACCCGGATAGCGCTGCTTGATCGCGATCACGTTGAACAGGCGACAGCCGCCGACGCTGTGCGTCCAAGCCGCGACGACATCGGGCACGCCCGCGGCCTTGACCTCGCGACGAAGATTTGCGCTGCGGAGATACTGCTGATAGCGATGCGCCTCGTAAGGCGGCTTTTCGGGCGGACAGCCCAAGAGGATGGGTTCGTTGCGATGATAGACCGCCTTGACCTCAAAGACCGGCTCCAGCCGCGAAGCCGACGCATAGTACCCAGTCCACTCGCCAAAGGGGCCCTCCATCCTCGAATCGTTCTTGTGGAGAAAACCCTCCAGCGCGATTTCGGCGGACGCGGGGATGGGCAAGTCCGTGTGGCGCCCGCGAATACATTGCACCGGCGAGCCGACCACACCGCCGACCCACTCGAGTTCGTTCACACCGTTCGGGATTTCGAGCGAACTTGCCAGAAACTGGATCGGCGCGAGACCGACGAGGACGACCGCGGGCATCGGCTCGCCGCGTTCAAAATACTTGTCGCGATGGATAGTCCCGTGCTTGCCCGGCGAGATGTACAGGGCCGTGTGATTCCGGTCGTGGAGCATGACTCGATAGGTACCCATGTTGATCCAGGACGAGTCGGGGTCTTTAGTGATCACTCCGTCGCCGGTGCCGATGTAGCGACCGCCGTCCTGTTTGTGCCACTGCGGGGTTGGAAACTCGAACAGGTCTATGTCGTCGCCTTCGTGTACGTTCTCGGTAATCGGCCCGCTCGTCACGGTTTCGACCGGCAGTGGAACGACGTTGTTCAGTTGTCGCTCCCATTCGTCAACCAACTCCCAGACGCCGATGTCCGGGCGCAGTCCGATCGAGAGCGCCAATCGCGGCCGCGCGCCGAGCGCGTTCACGAGAATGCGATAACCGGCCGGATAGCCGGGTATCTTGTCGAACAACACCGCGGGTGATTCGTCGGTGTGATGCAGCATCTCGGTAATGCGCCCGATATTCTCTTGCCAGTCCACGCCTTCGACGACGCGAAGCTGTCCAAGCGCGTTCGCGCCCGCGAGCCACTGACGCACATCTTGCGGAGGCCCAACTGGCACGACGCGCGCGGTCGGATCGTCGAGCCGAACATGCCGAGCGATTCCGTCAGCCATCACGTTGCCTTTGTCTCAGGTATGAATGGGTACGGTTCTCGCCACGAACTGGGATACGCGCGCGTGACTCCTTGCGTAAAGAAACTCTTGGCTTGCGGATCGGCCAGGACTTCAATCACATACGGCTGATTGGATGCGATGCCGCGTCGAACGGCTGCCGCGACCTCTGCGGTATCCGCGACGCGTTCGGCTTGCGCGCCATACGATTTGGCGAGCGCAACAAAATCCGGGTTGTACGGTTCGCCCGTCGTGACCTTGCGGAACTTGACCCAATCGTGGGATCGTCCGAACATCGCCTCAGAGGCCTTGCGCTCGATGTTGAATTCGTAGTTGTTGAGGACGACCCAGACCGCGGGCAAGTCATACATGACCGCCGTCGCCAGAGTGTAGGGTACCATGTTAAACCCGCCGTCGCCGACCAGGACGACACACGCGCGTTCGGGGTAGGCGACCTTTGCGCCCAACACACCGCAACTCGCCCAGCCCATCGTCGCCATGCCGCTGTTGATGAACCACGTGCCGGGCACATTGATGTGAGCGTATGCCTCCGCATACTGCATCACGTCGCTGACGTCCACGAACAACATGCCGCCTTTGGGCAACACCGACATGACCTCTTGCACGATGCGCCCCGGATGCACGGGACTGCCGCCCGCGGGCAACTCGTTGCGGACGCGCTCGGCCCATTGCGCTTTGAATCCGGCAAGCTTGGCGAGCCATTCGGGACTGGCGAGCGAACCAACATCTTGAGCGCGCAGTTCGGCGGTCAGGTCTTGGAACAGAGTTTTCGCGTCGCCGACGATGCCGACTTGTACCGGATAATTGCGCCCGATCTCGGACGGATCAATGTTCACATGGATGACTTGCGTCTTGAGCGAATTGTAGATGATGCCTTCACGCCAGTTGCCGGAATGATTGTCGGCGTAGCGATTGCCGACCGCGAGAATCACATCCGCCTCGCGCGTGGCTTGCGCGGCGCAATCCCAGCCCGATCGTCCGACCGGGCCGAGCGAAAGCGCGTTGTCTTCGGGATATGCGCCCTTGGCGGTAAGCGTCGTGACGACAGGCAGCGAGAAG
>JACQYF010000201.1 GCA_016208315.1 Chloroflexota bacterium
ATTTCGAGCGCCAATATCACATCTACCACGAGCGTCACGAACAGCGCCGCCGGAAGAAACCACGCGGGCAGCGGTTGATGGGTCGTAAACGCAATGAGCAACTGCAGCACATTGGCGAGACCAGGCGGCGTCGTCCAGTACGCTTGTTGGACCTGAGCCATTTGCCCGCTCAGCACCACGAGCCACGGCGCGAACAAGACGAGCGAAAGAGCTTGGGCCATCGCCAATCGTCGGAGCGTACGCCAGTCGCGTTGCGCGACGACGACAAGGTCAGGCACGATCCAGGTGAGGACCGCCAGACTCTGGGAATAGAGCGCCGCCGCGCCGGAAATCGCGAGCGCGACGATGGCGAGAGTTGGCCGATCGGTTTGGCTCAGCGCGACGAATGAATAGAAATAGACAAGCAGCGCCAGTTCCAACAGGGCGTACATTCGCAGCTCTTGCGCGTACTCGATTTGGAACGGAAGGATCGCGGCAAAGAGCATCGCAAAAACGGCCGCGCGCTGCGAAAACAGCCGCCGGGTCAGAGCGAAAACCAGCGCCACACCGGCGAGCGACAACCCGACCGATAGAAAGCGCATGACGAACGGCTCGGTTCCCAATCCCTGCCAGATGTGGAGCAGAAAATAATACAAAGGCGGCTGAATATCGGCGGCGGTCCCGCGCACGATTTCGCCAAAATCCTGCTCGGCCAGAAAAACACTAAAGGCCTCGTCGTACCAAATCGAACGCTCGTTGAGGTGATAGACGCGCAGCGCGAACGCGGCGAGCAAAATAGCCAACGTCAGCCCACGCACGATGTGGACGAGCGCGTGTTCGTAGTGAGCGACGGAGCGTAGTATGCGGAGTCGCGTCCTCCACGGTGAACCACGCGACTCCGCGGAGTTTACCCTGAGCGAAGCCGAAGGGCTGCGTCGCTTACAACGAACCGTTGCGAATTCTTTGCCGACGAACACGGCCAGCGTCAAGAATGGCAGAGCGAGAGTGACGACGAGGTGCTCGGTATTCCCCTGCAAGGTGTACACAAAGACAAACCACGGCAAAACTAGAAGCGCTACGAGCGCGAGCACCGCCGCCGCGTGTCGCTTGCGCGCTAGCCATGCGGCCAGCCAAGCGAGCCACGGGAACAGCAAGAGCATCTGGTCGGGAGTTCCCATGCGTCCTGCCGTCAATGTCGTCACTATGGCGACCAAGTGCAACGTCGGCTGAAACTCTTGCCAGGAGGCGTGCCGCGTTTGCAGCGTGCGCCAAATTGCCCATGCCACCAAACTCAAGCCAATGGCAAGCGTGACCCCAAATCCAGAGCCGCCGGCCAGCATCTCGACGAAGGTTTGTACGGGTGGGCCTACCGGTTCGTACCGGCTGTAATCGCGAATCGCCTGCACGAAATCGAACGGCCAAGTTGGCACGATCAACAGCGCGAGCGTGCTGAGCACGAACAACGTCAACGCCGCGCCGCCGGCGATCTTGCCGCGCCGCTGCGCGGCAGCCCACACGACGATCGCGGGCAAGAGCAAGATCGCGAGCTGCGGCTTGACGGTTGCCAGAGCGAGCAACACGCCTGCCAGCGCATCGCGCCGCGTTTGGATCGCCCAGAACGCCAGCGCGAGGCAAAGGAACGAGACCAGCGCGAACTGGCCGAGAAAAATTCCGCGCACCGCCGGATAAAATGCGATAACGCCGAGCAGCAAAATGCCCAGCACGACGGGCTGAAGCGCAAGGTCGTTCAATCGCGCCAAGACGATCACGCCGCCGGTGACTGCGACGATCAAGAACGCCATCCACAACGCCTGCGCTTGCGCGTACGGCAGCGCGACGAGCGGCGCGGCGACGAATGCCGTGTAGAGCGGATAGGCAAAGGCGACTTGGTCTTCATCCGAGCGCGCCAAGCGTCCGTACATTCCGATTTGGATCTCGCGCGTCACTTGCGCCGAATATGGATTTTCGCCGCGCAGGAAGAGCGCACGGGCGCCGGCCCACCGCGAATAGAAGTCGTTGGCGCCCAACGCGTACTGCGTCAAACCCATGTAGATGGCGTACGCGAGCGTGGCGTACAGCACAGACAGCAGCACGACGACGACCAGAATTCGCGCGGCCCGATTCATTTGGCAACCTCGGCTACAAGCGCGTAAACCGCGTACGGCTGTTTGTCGGCGTCGAGCACGGCGGGCTTGCCGTTGCGCGTCACGATTAGGAAGGGCGTGCTGCCGTAAACCGGTTTGAGGTGATCGGCGACCAAATCTTGTAACGCGGTGAGGTCGTCCGACGTAATCGGGTCGTAGCCGGTTTGCAGCAAATAGTCCAAGCCGCCGCGATTCAAGAGAACGTGGGTGTAACCGGCCCGGCGCAGTTCGAACGCAATCGCATCCGCGTTGCGGAACTGCCACTGCAAGTGCGGCCAACGATCCAAGATCGCGTCCGCCTCGACCGAACGCTGAACGTAATAGGCGCGTGTCTCCCAGAGGAACAGAATGCGTGCGCCGGCGGGCAAACTCGTATTGACGAAACGCGCCACGGTGTAATAATCGCCCAAGTGCCGCGCCAGGTATTGGTCGCGCGTCTCATACCCCAGCAAATAATCGAGTGGGCGATCGGAGAAAAATGAGAGAGTGTTTGACGCGGCGGTGAGGGTCAGAACCAAACCGATCAGGAGAGTCGTAAAGCGATGCAACGAAAATTGCGGCAAGGTGAGCGCAGCCGTGCGTTCAAAGGCATCAGCCGCCAGGATCGCGACAATCGGAAAGATGGGAAACAGGAGCCGCGTTTGCGACAGCAGTTTGGATTGCGCGACGCCAAGCAGCCACGTCGCGTAAAGGACCGCCACAAAGACCCACATCGCGCGGGTGGGCGGGTTGGCTTGCTCGCGCTTGAACGGCAACGTCAAGAGCGCGAAGGGGAGCAACGCGAGGAGCAGCGGGCCGATCGTCGCCTGGTAGTTCAGCCCGTCCTCGCGGCCAAAAATCGTCGCGTCCCACGGCGCCATTAGCAGCGCAAGCGGTTGATCCATCAAACCCGTACCGAATCGCGAATACCACGCGCTGCGGAATGAATCCCAGTACATGCCGCCAAACACGAATGGATAGACCGGATTGCCGGTCAAGGCCCAATTGCGAAGGAACCACGGCGCGGCGACGATGCCCGCGGCCGCGAGAAAGACGAACGTCTTGACCAACGCGCCGCGCTGCGGACGCAGCATAAGAACGGCGAGCACGAGCGGCACAAAGCCAGCCGTGTATTTTTCGCCGAGGGCCAGGCCCGCAAAAACGCCGGCGAGCGCGTTCGCGCGCCAGTCGTTTTCCTGATTCGCGCGGAGAGTCAGGACGAGCGCGGCCACGCCGTAAAACACGAGCGCAAGGTCGTTATACGCCCAAGTAGAGACGAGCAAGAACGACGGAGCCGCGACCAGCAGCGCGACCGCCAGCCATCCGACGCGCGTTGTGAAGTATCGTTGGGCGAATGCCAAGACTAGACCGCCAGTGAGGAGCAAGTAAGAAAAGTGCATCAGTTGCGCGGCGATGTCGCTCTTGAGGCGCATGGCCGCGAGAAAGAGCATCTCGACCAGGCCGGGATAGGAAAGCGAAACATTGTCGGGCGGCGGGGCGATCCGTCCCTGCGCGATCGCCAACTTGGGAATCATCAGGTGATACTGGATCGCGTCCCAGCCGATCGGCGGCGTGAGCGCGACAAGAAACGCCAAGCCGAGCGACAAAGCCGAGAACAACGCCAGCCCGCGTTCGAAACGCGATGCGAGCGGCAGCCGAATCGCGCGCAGATCGCGCCACGCCGAGCGCACGTCGTCGCGCAAGAGGAACAGGGCGATGAGGAGCAGCAGCCAAAACAAGACCGAGTTGAGCAGCCCGCCGAGTCCCAGCGCGAGCGTGACGAAAGCGAGCAATCCCAGGCCCAGGCCGGTCTGGAGCACAATCGCCTCCAGCGGAGACGCAAATGCGAACGCCCTGGTCAGTCGCCGCCCGACCGCGGTCGCGAGCACGAGCAACGCGCCGGCCGCGGCGACATCGCCCAACGCGTTCAGGATCGCGAGGACGTTTTCGCCGGTGAAGGGTTTGTGGACGAGATAGTAACTGAACGTGACGGCGAAGAGCCACGTAACCGCGAGGGCGACCACAACAAACCGAATTGCCGGTATACGATTTGTCATCAACGATTCAGGACGCGAAAGATTGGACGCGCTCCGGTTCCATAACGGCTGGCCGACGCGTTTGGAAATAGAGCGCGACGAGTGGAATAAGCGCATAGCCGCCGCCAAAGCCACCTATCGCGCGATCCAAAAGAAAAGCGCCCCACGATAGCAGAACGACGATCAAAATCTGATTTCGACCGCGCAGAGTGGGTATGGCGAGTATCAGACTAGACGCAAACAGAACGGGCAGCCACAAGAGATTGAGTAGCTGTAACATACTGGAACGATTTCCTTCTTGACGAATCGCTTGCCAGACGACCACTCCGGTTGCCGACGACAAGATCAGGAAGACGAATTGCGCCATTCCACCCAGCCACCACCACGCCCAAAGCGACGAGGTTAGCAGCGGCACTGTCGCCAGGTTTTGATCGGCGCGAGCCCCAAGTGCTTGAATCATTTCCAGAGGCCAGGCGGGGTTCAAGAGAAAAGCCGGCAGCATGAATAGAGCCACCAGACTAGAAAAGATGCGTATGTTCGTCCAATCGCGTTTCACACACCACTGCGCCATGCAATAAAGCAGCGGCAAGATCGCCACGTGCGGCTTGAACAAGAGAATCGCCGCGCCAAGCGCCGTCCATTTCGCGCGCTTCGAAAGCAACCACGCGAGCGGAAGCAGCAACACGCCATCCAGCATACCATCGCCCAATGCGAACCAGACGGGCGCGAATAGAAAAAGCCAAATGCCCTGTGTCTGGAACAGGAGCAAAATCGAGATGAACGGTATCAAGATCCAAGTAAATCGAAACCAATCGGGCAATAACGAAAGCGGCACGAAAATCCACAGGATCGTGGGCAGCGGATAGAAACTGTGCGGCAGGGTATATGGATTGATTCCCTGGCGCACTGCTCGACCCATCGCGACGTAATTTCCATAGTCAAACGGATGCCATTCGAAAGCACGCGGCATGGCAATTAACAATTCCGTCGCCAATAACACAAGAGCCGCAATCAACAAGCCGCCTAGTATCGGATTCCGCTTCTTCATCTCATTCCATCGTCGGCGGTCGTGCGTAACCGCGCTGCAAACGCGCCAGCGGCTCGCCGACCAACTCGATCTTACTCTCGTCCGATGCGCCAACGCCGGCCCACGCGGCAAAACTGAGATAGTCAATCTGCGCCGGATCGAAACCCATCAACCGCGCCGCGGTCGCGTCCACGGCCAGTAGATCGGTCCCCACAACCAGCGCGCCGCTCGAAACGGCATTGCCCGAAATCGGCCCGTCACCTTCCATGCCCACAATGCCATCCACGACCGCTGCCGCGCGCGTCGGCACGGAACTGGCGAGTTCGGCGAGAAAAGCAGGGATGCCGCGGGTGTGCAAGGTGTTCTTGGGCCAGCCGTACTTGATGCCCGGCACAATGCCGAACAGGTTCTTGATGCTGGCCGAAACCATCGTCCAATGGTGCGTTTTCAGTTTCGGCATCGAGATCAACACGTCCGCCTCGGCGACCGTCCGCGCGACGAGGAGCGTTTTCAGATTGGTGTAGCCGCCCTGCAATGGAATTGCGACGAGGTCGTCGTAGTTGAGATCCACAAATTCAACTTGCTCTTGCGCCAGCATCTCGGCAAAACCGGTCGCATCGAGAATCGCCTGCGGATCGCGTCGAAAGGTCGTGCCCTCCGCCACGGTGACTTGCCGCGCGCCTTGCTCGCGCGCCAGGCGGATCATCGCTTGGACGACCCGTGGATGCGTGAACGTCGGATGGCCGTCGAGATAGTCTACGAGATTGGGTTTGAGCACGACGCGCAGGCCACGCAGGTCGGGCATCTGCGCATTTTGCCAAGCCCCGCGCAGCGCAGCGAGAATATCGGCGTCATACGAGGGGCAAGCCGCCAACGCAACGCGGGCGGGCGGCGCAAAGAAACGCGCGGCGCGGCCGCGCAGCATCCATCGAAACCAGCGCTCGAACCCAACCGCCTCGGTAGATTGATAGATCACGCGTGCGCTCGCCGCAATGCCGCCCAAAAGACCAAGCCGTAAAAAGGCGCGGCGCGACAAACGCCATTTCATATCCTGTTCGCCAGAATAGCCGTTGCCGTAATGAACGGATTCATTTGCCAACTGCCATCCACACGCTGCAATTCGTTCAAACGCGCGCGCGCGTCGCCGGTTTGCGCGTTCCACTCGCCGAGAGCATAGGCGCCCCAAGCCAGTTCGGCTGGCGTCTTGACGGCCGCGACCGCGCGCTGCAAGAATTCTAGTCCTTGTGCGATGCGCGGCTCGTCGCGCGTTCGCCCGACCGCGCGGAGCGCCAGGAGCGCGATGGCCGTATCTTGAATCGTCGCGGGGACGGGTTTGTCAATCATCTGCGGATTGCCGACGTTCCACCCTCCGCTCTGAACGGCCCGGTCGAGCAGATATTCCACTCCCTGTCGGATGCGAGCATGGTCGCTCCGGCCGGCGCTGACCAGCGCGAGGATCGCGAGCGCCGTGGGATGAACCCAAGCCGCATCATAAGTTTGCCACGGCCAGCCGCGCAGCGTGGAATCAATTCGAAACATTTGTTGGGCTTGAGCGCGCGCCGCGGGATCGGTCACGCGGGTTCCTTCGCTCGCCAGGAGCCAACTCGCTCCGTTTGCAACGGCGACTTGCGCATCGGGAAAAGCAGTCAGCCCCAGCATCGCCCACGCCGTCATCCAGCCGCTCTCGTCGTCAATCGCGGCGATGCCCCAGCCGCCATCCGCGTGCTGGAGCGACAACAGAAAATCGCGCGCGCGCCCGCACGCCGCGCGGTTTGGGTCGGCGAACGCGAGCAGCGCGGCCGCGGTCGGCTGGACATACGACATGCCGCCAACGCGATAGCCCCAGCCGCCATCCGAGTTTTGGGCGCGAACCAGGAACTCTGCTCCGTCAGTCATCCGTTGCAGAGTATCACGCGGGTTTCGAGTTGTCAAGAAAGACATTTGGGCTAGTAGGTGGGCGGGTACTGTAGGGGCGGGGTCACCCCGCCCTGTGATCGCGAGGGCGGGGTGACCCCGCCCCTACAATTGACAATTCGAACGATTTCGCTATACTGGGGGCAACATCTGCCGAGCAATGGAGCTGGGCGCTGGGGAGTCAAGCGCAGTAATGTTCGAGCAACTCTTTCGAAAGCATGCTCCGGGCGCGGGATGGCAACATCCCCGCTTTCGGCTTTACAATTCTGCATTCATTGACCTTTGAGAAATTTCTCAAAGGTCTTTTTTTGCGCGCCGACCAATCGTGAATGACGAGGATCAATCGCGCGATTGTAGGGGCGGGGTCACCCCGCCCACAGAACCACACGGAAACACACCGAAATTTCAAATCTCTGGAGGATGGAATGGATTTGAAGGGCAAGGACATTTTGACCGCGGCGCAATTCTCCCGCGAAGACATCGAGCATCTCTTTGCGATTGCGGACGATTTTTCCGCGCGCCTGCAAAAAGGCGAGCGGCTGCGCCGGCTGGATGGCAAACTGCTCGCGACCGTCTTTTACGAACCCAGCACGCGCACGCGTCTATCATTCGAATCGGCGATGCAGCGCCTCGGCGGCGGCGTGGTTTCGGTCGCGGAAGCCAAGACGGCCTCATCGGTGGCCAAGGGCGAAACGCTCGCGGATACCGTTCGGACGATCGAGAACTATGCCGATGCGATCGTGCTGCGACATTCCGAGGTGGGCGCGGCGCAAGCGGCCGCCGACGCGGCGAGCGTGCCGATCCTCAACGCGGGCGACGGCGCGGGCGAACATCCCACTCAGGCGTTGCTCGACCTGTACACGATCCGCGCGCAAAAGGGCCGGATTGACGGCCTGCGCGTCGCGCTCGTGGGCGATTTGAAGAACGGCCGTACCGTCCATTCGCTGGCGCGCGCGCTCAGCCAATTCAAGGTGGATTTCTCTTTCGTTGCGCCCGCCGCGCTCGCCATGCCCGCCGAGGTGAGCGACTATATGCGCGCCCGCGATTTCGCCGTCGAAGAGACGAACGACCTGGCGCGCACGCTCACAAAAGCCGACGTGGTCTACATGACGCGGGTGCAGAAGGAACGCTTTGCCGACCCCAAGCAGTACGACAAGCTCAAGAATTTCTATATCCTGAACCGCGACCTGGTCAGCCGCGCGAAGGATAATCTCTTGGTCATGCACCCCCTGCCCCGCGTGGACGAAATCACGACCGACGTGGATTCCCTGCCCAACGCCGCGTATTTCCGCCAGGCGAGAAACGGCGTGTTCATTCGGATGGCGCTGCTGGCGGAAATTTTGGGTGGGTAACATGGCGATTGAAATCGCCCTGGCGCTCCGATCACATAGGAAAAACCGAATGCTTTTCACCGATAAATTACGCGCCGCGCAAGCCCGCGCGAATTCATGGCTCTGCGTCGGCCTCGACACGGACATTGCGAAAATTCCGGCCGCGCTGCGCGAACGAGACGATGCCGTCGTCGCGTTCAATCGCGCGATCGTCGAGGCGACCGGCGATGTCGTTTGCGCTTACAAACCCAACTTGGCATTCTATCTCGCGCGCGGCCGCGCGGGGATGGACGCGCTCGCCGACACCGTCGCGGCAATTCCCCGCGATATTCCCGTCATCCTGGATGCCAAGTTCGGCGATATCGAATCGTCGTCGCAGGGTTACGCGCGCTTTGCCTTCGAGGTCCTTGGCGTAGACGCGGTGACGGTAAGTCCCTATCTCGGCGCGGATGCGCTCGCGCCGTTCCTCGCCTACGAAGGCCGCGCAATCTTTGTGCTCGCGCACACGTCGAATCCAAGCGCGCAAGCATTGCAGGATGCGGTCGTGGACGGCGAGCCGCTGTATGTCCGCGTCGCCCGAATGGCCGCCGCGCTGGACGGCAAGGCCGAAGCGGGCCTCGTCGTCGGCGCGACGTTCCCGAATCAACTACGGAACGTCCGCCAAGCCAACCCCGCGGCCGTGTTTCTCATCCCCGGCATCGGCGCGCAAGGCGGCTCGCTCGAAGAAACGGTCGCGTTCGGCGCAAATGCCGCGGGCGTTGGTCCCGTGATCAACGCTTCGCGCTCGATTCTCTACGCGTCGGGCGGTGACGACTATGCGGACGCGGCGCGCGCGGCGGCGATCAAGATGAGGGATGAGATCAATCTAAAACGTAAAACGTGAAACGTAAAGCGTAAGACTCATGAACAACGAATTGATTCTCAATCTTCACCGGATCGGCGCGGTCAAGTTCGGCGCGTTCAAGCTCAAGTCGGGCATGGTTTCGCCGATTTACCTCGATTTGCGGATTCTCATTTCGCATCCGCCCATTTTGCGCGCGGCGGCGCAGGCGTTGGCGCCGGTGCTCGGCGCGTTGCGCTTTGACCGAATCGCCGCGATTCCATACGCCGCTCTGCCGATTGGGACCGCTGTCGCGCTCGAGATGAATCGCCCGCTGATCTATCCCCGGCGCGAGAAAAAAGAGTACGGCACCGGACGCGCCATCGAGGGTGAATTCCGCGCGGGCGAGACGGCTGTCGTAATTGACGACGTGATCACCACCGGCGCCAGCAAGATCGAAGCGATCGAGCCGCTCGTCGCCGCGGGGCTGGTCGTGCGCGACATCGTCGTCCTCATTGATCGAGAGCAGCGCGGCGCAGCGGAGCTGGCCGAACGCGGTTACACCGTCCACGCGGTCCTAAAGCTGCGGCAGATCGTCCAGGTTCTCAAGGATGCCGCTATGGTCTCAAGCGACGAGTATGACGCCGTGTATGCTTTCTTGGGAGGAGCCAGATGAGCCAACCGGATTTGTCGGTCACAATCTGCGGCGTTCGCTTTGCAAATCCCACCGTGCTCGCGTCGGGCATCCTGGGCTTGTCCGAAGACTTGCTCATCCGCGTGGGCGAGGCCGGCGCGGGCGCGGTCGTCACCAAGTCGTGTGGACTCAAGCCGCGCGCTGGCTATCCCAACCCGGTCGTCGCCGATTGGGGCGCCGGGCTGATCAACGCCGTCGGCCTCTCCAATCCCGGTGTGGACGCGACCATCGAAGAACTCCGCGTGGCGAAGCGGGTGCTCAAGCCGAAAGGCATCGCCGTCATCGCCAGTATTTTCGCCGAGTCCGTTTGGGATTTTGGCACGGTCGCCCAAAAAATCTCTGCCGCCGAGCCGGACTTGATCGAGGTCAACATTTCCTGCCCCAACGTCGAGAACGAGTTTGGACAATTCTTTTGCGCGACGCCCTACGTCGCCGCGCAGGTGACGCGGCGCGTCAAGCAAACCACACAAATCCCCATCATCGTGAAACTATCGCCGAACGAAGCCAACATCGCCGAAATCGCCAAGGCCGTGGTGGACGCCGGCGCCGATGCCGTCAGCGCGATCAACACACTCGGCCCCGGCATGGTGCTCGATATCGAGTCGCGCGCGCCGGTCATCTCCAATCGCGTCGGCGGGATCAGCGGGCCGGCCATCCATCCCATCGCCGTCCGGTGCGTCAACGACATCGCGCGCGTGGTCAAGGTGCCCATAATCGGGATCGGCGGGAATGCGACGGCGCGGGACGGAATCGAGATGATCATCGCGGGCGCGCACGCGGTCGGCATCGGCAGCGCGATCTATACGCGCGGCTTGAGCGTTTTCGGCGAGGTCACACGCGGGATGCAAGAATACATGCGCCGCCACGATTTTACGCGCCTGGATGATTTTCGCGGCGATTTGCTGGCGACCGCGCCGGTGATCGGGATTGCGCCCAACCGCGCGCCGACTCTAGTGAATGGATGAGGGATGCTCCCACGCGTAGTTTCGGTTTCTGAGATTATCGCCGAGAATCCGTACATCAAGACGTTTGTTTTGAGCGACACCGTACCCGGCGCGACGCCCGGACAGTTCGTCATGCTTTGGATTCCCGGCTTGGACGAAAAACCGATTGCGGTTGTCTGCCGCGATCCGCTCACCCTGACCATTGCCGCGGTCGGGCCGTTCTCGCGCGCGCTCCACGCGCTGAAGGTGGGCGACCGCGTGGGTTGGCGCGGCCCCTTTGGACGCGGCTTTGATTTGCAGGGCGACGGCGAGGCGCTCTTGATCGGCGGGGGGTACGGCGTGGCGGCGCTGTACTTTTGCGCTCAGGAACTGAGAAAGCAACAAGCCGACATCACCGTTGCCATCGGGGGACGGACCGCGCAGGATTTGGTGTTCGAGGAGCGGCTGCGCGAGATGGACGTGCGCATCGCCGTTGCGACCGAAGACGGCTCGCGCGGCACGCGTGGATTCGTCACGGACGCCGCGCGCGAGGCGCTGTCGCGCAAGCCGCGCGTCTATGCCTGCGGACCGGAAGCCATGCTCGTCGCGATCATGCGCGAGACGTTGGCCAAGAACATTCCCGCCCAGCTTTCGGTGGAGCGGCACATGAAGTGCGGGTTTGGAATCTGCGGTCAATGTACTTTGAGCGGCAAACTCGTGTGCCAAGATGGGCCGGTGTTCACGGCGCGGGAACTGTCGCAGTTGCCCGAATTCGGACGGGTGTACCGCGACGCGAGCGGCGCGGTGCATTTCTTCCAGGGGCGGGGCGCGCGAAGAACATAGTGAACAGTGAGCAGTGAACAGTGAACAGTCAAAGCAATCGTGTATTAATCCGCAACGGCATTATCATCACACCTGAAAACATTTTTCGCGGCGATATTTTGGTCGTCGGCGAAACGATTGCGCGAGTCGCGGCGGCGATTGACGATGCTGAGGCGCGGGTTATTGATGCGTCTGGGTTTCATATCCTCCCCGGCTTGATTGACGCGCACGTTCATCTGCGCGATCCGGGCGCGACGCACAAGGAGGATTTCGCGTCTGGCACGCGGGCTGCGCTCGCGGGCGGCGTGACGACCGTGCTCGATATGCCGAACAATCCGCAGCCGACGACGACGAGAGAAGCGCTGGACGAAAAAAGAAGCATCGCGCAAGAGAAAGCGGCATGTGACTGTGCGTTCTTTGTTGGCGCGACGCAGGGAAACGCGGATGAGTGTGGGAATGTGGGAGCAGTCGGGGTAAAGCTGTACCTCGGTGCGACGACGGGTGATTTGCTCGTAACGGATTTTGATTCGATCTACCGGCACTTCGCCGCGCAGCACGGCTTGCCCATCGTCGTCCACGCCGAGGATAATGAGGCGCTGCAATTTTTCGCGTCAGCCAGTCGCCATTCCGCGAAACGTCCGCCGCTCGCCGCATCGCTCGCCGTCGCGCGCGCGCTCGCGTTGGCAGAAGCGACCGGGCGGCAACTGCGCATCGCTCATTTGAGCACGGCGCGCGAACTGGCGCTTGTCAAAGCCGCGAAAGCGCGCGGGCTGAATGTATCTTGTGAAGTAACGCCGCAGCATTTGTTTCTCAGTACCGAGGACGAGGAGCGGCTCGGTGCGTTCGGTATCGTCAATCCGCCGCTGCGGTCGCCCGACGACGTGCGCGCGTTGTGGGAGAACTTGGCAGACTGTGATATGGTCGCGACCGATCACGCGCCGCACACCATAGAGGAAAAACGTTCGTCCAAGCCGCCGTCGGGCATGCCGGGGTTGGAGACGATGCTGCCACTGCTCCTCACCGCCGCAAGCGAAAAACGCCTGTCGCTGCAAGATATCGCGCGGCTGACGGCGCGCAATCCCGCGCGCGTGTTTCGGTTCGCGCGCAAAGGCGAGATTGCGGTGGGCTACGATGCGGATTTGACGCTGGTCAAACTCGATCAGGAATACACCCTGCAAAAGCCGTGGCAGACGAAATGCAACTGGTCGCCGTTCGAGGGCCGGCGCGTGAGAGGCAAGATTGCGAGCGTATTTCTACGCGGCCAGGTAGTGATAGCGAACGGAGAGATTCTGGTAAGAGCGGGATATGGAAAAGAGGTCGGCGTTGCTTGACGGAGGCGACCATTTCAGATAGAATCGTTGTGAATTGAGCAAAGGGAGTGAGGTGAGTCTCATGACTGTGATGAATCAAACGGCTACCCGCACGATGCCGCCCGCAGAGAAAAAACTAATCACCGCCGAAGAGTTGTACGCGATGGGCGACATTGGCCCGTGCGAACTCGTTCAAGGAGAAATCGTCAACATGACGCCCACCGGAGATAAACACGGCAATATTGAAAGCAATTTTGATGTGGCGCTCAAGCAGTTTGTCCGACAACACAAACTAGGCCATGTGAGAGTTGGTGAGGTGGGAATTGTCACGGGGCGGAACCCAGACAACGTGCGCGGCGCGGATGTTGCCTTTATCTCGAATGAACGCTATGCTCAACGCCAGTCGTCCGGTTATCTGGACGTCGCCCCCGACCTCGTAGTGGAAGTGCTCTCTCCCAACGACCGGTGGACTGAGGTGATGGAAAAACTGGGCGAGTATTTTTCGATTGGCGTCCGCTTGGTATGGGTAGTGGAGCCGAAAACTGAAAGCGTCTTTGCGTATCGCTCGCTGACCGATGTGCGCCACTTTGCCAAGTGCGATTCACTTCCGGGCGATGACGTCCTGCCCGGGTTCGTCATCAAAGTCGAAGACGTCCTTGCGGACTAGTCACCCCTCACCGCCTCCACAATCCTCGGCAGCGCGACCGCCACGTCCTCGCGCAGTACGATTGCCGCGTGCGAATCTACCGACGTCGGCGACTTGTTCACGATAATCAATTTCGCCCCGTTCTTTTTCGCCATCAGCGGCAAATCCGCGGCGGGCGCGACCTCCAGCGACGACCCGATGATCAGCATGACGTCGCAAGTCTTGGACTCTTGTTCGGCCTCGTACATCACACTCACCGGCAGCATCTCCCCGAACATCACCACATTCGGCTTCATCACCCCGCCGCAGACCTCGCATTTGGGTACCGCGCCGTCCGCCAAGAATTTCTCCATGAGCGGCTGGCCCGGGACGAGATGGTAGCAGCGGATGCAGGTCGCCTCGCGCATGTGCCCGTGAACTTCGAGCACGCGCTTGGATCCCGCGTGTTGATGGAGATTGTCAATGTTCTGAGTAATAACCGCATGGATGCGGCCGCATGCTTCCAATTCGGCGAGCGCCACATGCGCCGGGTTTGGCTTGGCGAGCATCATGAGTTTGGTCAATGGCTTGACCCAATCGTAAAAGCCCTGCGGGCGCTCGATAAATCCCCAGATCGAGGCCACGCTCATCGGGTCGGCGTGCTCCCACAGCCCCGACCCCGGGCTGCGAAAGTCGGGAATTCCAGACGGCGTGGAGATACCCGCGCCGGTCAGTGCGACGGCGTGCTTGGCCGCTCGAATCAAATTGGCCGCCTGTGCGATTTTTTGCTCACTACCCGCCATGGTTCACATCCAATTGGATTTTCTCGCCCCCCGCGGCGCGATGCGCATAGCGCGTCGTTTCCGGCAGACGAAACCCTTTGCAGCAGCTCAGCACCACCTCAATCGCCCGTTTGAGACTGACCCGGTGGCCAATGCTCACGTACACCGGTTTGGTGTTGACGCGCGTCCGCAGCGCCGCGCCGATCGTCTCGCCGCGCTGCATTAACGGCGTCCACGCTCCCACACGATTCTCCGGTTCAGCTGCCTGGCCGACGAGGAGCGATTTGGCGCAGCCAATGGTCGGCCAATCGAGCAAGACGCCCAGGTGCGAAGCGATTCCTATACGACGCGGGTGCGCCAGACCGTGGCCGTCCACAATGAAAACATCCGGCGTGGTTTTGAGTTGTTCGAGCGATCGCAGGACCGCCGGTATTTCGCGAAAGGCCAATAGTCCAGGAATGTAGGGAAACGCGACGGGCCGCCGCGCGACCGCATAGTCTACCGGCTTGAGCGTCTCGACTTTCAGCACGACTATGGCGGCTCGACACGTCCGCTTGCCTTGACCCTCAAAGCCCACGTCCACGCCCGCGACGTAATGCGCCGCGCCGAGCACGTCGCGGGTGATCACGCGATCGGCCAGCGCGCGCTGCTGCTCGATGGCCTCGGCCGGCGACCAGTCCCAGCGTTGGGTCTGCGGAACCTTCATGAGTGTAATACCTCGCGCGCAGCGATTATACTGCCAACCGCTCGGCTTGACAAGAAAGCGATTCAGAATAATATATAAACGGACATTTATGTATCATAGGCGTAACGGTATGGACGTTCGAGTGTTGAAAGAATTGCGTGAGTACTACAAGACCCTCAGCGATGCGGCGCGCCTCCGGATTCTCGAACAGCTCGCGCATCGCGAACTGACGGTTTCCGAACTCGCGCGGGGCCTCCGCATCAGCCAGCCCCTGGTCTCATGGCATTTGCGCCGCCTCCTGCGCGCCGGCCTGGTCAAAATGCACCGCGAGGGACGCGAAGTCCACTGCTCGCTCGACCGGACCCGCTTGCACGAATACGAGCGCGAATTCAATTCCCTCATTACGAATTTATGATTTACGATTTATGATTTAGGACTGCGGAGCGTCCCGTAGGGCTTTGGGTTGCCTAAATCATAAATCTGAAATCCTACATCCTAACTCCATAGGGGGTTTTTGTGCCAAAATCTCGTAGTCGCAAAGTACGCGTGGCCATCATCGGCATAGGGAACTGCGCCAGCAGTTTTGTGCAGGGCGTGCACTTTTACCAAGACGCGCCCGTAGACGTGCCGATCCCCGGTTTGATGCACACGGTGCTGGGGAATTATCACATCGGCGATATCGAAATCGTGGCCGCCTTTGACATTGACAAGAACAAAGTGGGCAAGGATGTGGCCGAGGCAATTTACACGACGCCCAACAATACCTACCGGTTTGCCGACGTGCCTAAACTCGGCGTGCGGGTCCATCGCGGGATGACGCACGACGGGCTGGGGAAATACCTTTCAGAGATTATCGAAAAAGCGCCGGGCCCGACAGACGACGTGGCCGGCATCCTCAAGGCGACGAAAGCCGACGTCGTCATTTCGTATCTGCCGGTCGGTTCGGAAGAAGCGACCAAGTGGTACGTCGAGCAGGTGCTGGATGCGGGCTGCGCGTTCGTCAACTGCATTCCCGTGTTTATCGCGCGCGAAAAGTATTGGCAGCGCCGGTTCGAAGAGCGCGGCTTGCCCATTATCGGCGACGACATCAAATCGCAGGTCGGCGCGACCATCACGCACCGCGTCCTGACGCGCCTCTTCGCCGACCGCGGCGTGCGGATTGATTGGACGTTTCAATTTAATTTCGGCGGCAACACCGACTTTATGAACATGCTGGAACGGGAACGGCTGG
>JACQYF010000047.1 GCA_016208315.1 Chloroflexota bacterium
CCATGACCAACGTGCAGGAAATACAGGCCGCGATCCAATCCCTCCCCCGGGAAGAATACGTGCGCCTGCGGCAGTGGTTTTCAGAACGAGACTGGGAACAATGGGATCTGCAGATCGAATCCGATTCAGAAGCGGGCAGGTTGGATTTCCTCGTAGAAGAGGCATTAGATGCAAAAGCCAAACGGCGCTTGAAGGCGCTCTAGATGCATCGAACCACCTGTTCTCGTCGTAATGCTGCCCCGTGTGTACCACCACTCGCGTATGCGGCTGCCGCAAGACCCGGCTCACCGGCGCATGCTGGATAAACTGCGGCCGCGCCCCCACGATCGCAACCACCTTCATCCTACGCAATACTCCCTACGCAATACTCCCTACGCAATACGTCCCTCTCCTGCCTGCAACTTGCGACCTGCGGCCTGCGACATGTGACGTGAGACATGTGACAAACCACCTCGCAGACGCCGAGCGCAGCAAGGTGCAACCATCGGACCACCCGACTACCTGATCGCGCAGCATCCCCGTGGGACTACCTGACTACCAAGGTGGCCTCTGGCTATCGAACTAAAACCTGCTTTGACAAATCATTGGCGCGACTGCTATAATAGGCCTGATGTCAAATGTGGCGTGGCACGACCAAGATCACTCGCTTGACGACAAAGGAGAGAGATGCAATGGAAACTTATCGGATCGAAACCATTGTCTCGGCGAATCGAGTCCTCACCATTCGCGGCGTTCCTTTCCGCCCCGGTGCAACGGTGGAGGTAATCATTCTCAGTCATCGCCGCCGAGAGGATCGTGGGGCACGGTATCCTTTGCGCGGTAAGCCGGTTCGCTATACTCGACCGTTTGACAGCGTTGGTGAGGACGAGAAGAGTGGTTCGACCAAGCCCTGAGTTACCCTGGAGTGCAGCTGCTTGCCCTGACTCCGGAAATTGCCATCGAGTCTACGCGACTACCCGGTGAATTCCATCGTGACCCAGCTGACCAAATTATCGTAGCCACCGCGAGGATCTACGCATGTTCACTGGTCACGTCGGACGATAAGATCCTGAACTATCCTCACGTTACGACGATCCGGTAGTCAATTAGTCAACTGCCACCCGTATTTACCGGAGATGGCGCTAACCACCTATTGAACTATTCCAGAGGCATGGCGTGAGTACTTTGGCATCGCGAAGCATCCCCGTGGGAAGAAGTAGAACTCGGTCGGCAATGGTGCGAGCCACCAACGTGCGCTTTGCGGGCGGCATGTTATACGTGACCCTCAGCGCGCAACCGCTCGCCGAATAGACCCGGCGTGGCGCATGATAAACTGCGGCCGCGCCCCCCCAATCGCAACCACCTTCATCCTACGCAATACTCCCTACTGTCCAACTGTGCGACTCGAATTGTTTGACCCTGTATTCTGACAGTGCTATAATTGCATGGGTGGATGTCGTGCAGATCTTTGTCCTCTACCGCAAGCGCAACCGGTATTCGGGCGACAAAAGGAAGGAATGTAATGGCAAAACGAGTTACCGACCTGCCAAGCCAGAAAGTCACGGTCGCATTTCCGCAGCCGCTTCTGCGGCAGCTCAAGGAAAAAGTCGCTCCGCGTGAACGCGGCGCGTTTATCGTTCAGGCGGTTGCAGAGAAACTCGCTCTACAAGAGCAGTTGACCGCCATCGAAGAATCGGCAGGCATTTGGAGTGCTGAAAGCCATCCAGAGTTGAAGACGGATGCAGATATTGATCGCTGGCTCGGTGAGATTCGCCGCACCTGGACTAGACCTTTAAGTGACCGAGAGGCGCAACATGGCAAGAGCCACCTACCTTCTGGATAGCGGACTACTGATTCGTCATCTGCGCGGCCGCCCGGAAGCGGTACGGATTATGCGCGAGCTTGGCAAGCGTGAACATCTCTCAATTGCTTCGGTGAGCCGTCTCGAAATCCACGCCGGGATGCACGAACACGAGCGGTATCACACGCAAAAGTTGCTCTCCCGGTTTATTACTTTTCCAATGGATTCCGACGTTGCGGAACGGGCGGGTGATTACATCCGGGAGTTTCACAGCCGAGGGGTTACTCTCGCGGTGCCGGATGCGATCATCGCGGCGACTGCGCTGGTACATGGCCTGACTTTGGTGACCTTCAACCCCAAGGATTTCCCGATGTCGGGCCTGAACCTGTTTCCCACCTCTTCTACCAAGAACGAGTAGACACGGAGTAATGAAAGCAATCCGGCTAGTTCGCTCCGGCTATGCAGCAATCTCCAATTCCTCAAAGAACACCGCCGACCTGTTCTCGTCGTAATGCTGCCCCGTGTGTACCACCACTCGCGTATGCGGCTGCCGCAAGACCTGGCTCACCGGCGCATGCTGGATAAACTGCGGCCGCGCCCCCACGATCGAAACCACCTTCATCCTATGCTACCTGTGACGTGTGACGTGTGACCTGCAACCTACGACTTGCGACATGTGACGTGAGACATGTGACGAACCACCCAACCACCTCGGAGCGTAGCGGAGACCCCGCGTACTTTGCGGGGCAACCATCCAACCATACGACTCGAATTGTTTGACCCGGTATCTTGAAAGTGTTATAATCAAGCCACACCATCAGAGGAAAATGACTATGCCACAAACGGTGACGATACAACTGCCTGAGGAGACCCTGGTTCGCTACCAGCGCGGGGCGCGGGCCGCGCGTAAGGTGTTGGAAGAGTTTCTGGTCGAGCGTTTGAAAGATGTGGCCCCGCCTTTGGCCGACACTTTGCCATCGCCCCTACGTGAAGAACTGAGAGAACTTGAGACGACCGATGATCAGACGCTCTGGAGCATCGCCCATAGTCAACTGCCGCCCAATCGTCAACGCCTTTATAATCGGCTGTTGCGCAAAAACAGCCAGGGAACGATCACGGTTCAAGAAAAGCATAAACTCACCGTGCTCGGCGATGAAGCGCGCCGTCTGACCTTGAAAAAAGCGCATGCCTACCTGCTCCTCAAATGGCGTGGGCACTCCGTCCCCGCGCCCGAAGCATAGCCGAGCCGCCCATGCCCCGCACCCGCATCGCCGCCTCACTCCGCCGCCGCGTCATTGCCGAATCCCACCATCTCCACTATTTCATCCCCGTCGCCAACTGTGGCGTGAGCACTTCCGTTGGAGCGAGAATGGCAGCGAGATCATCGGGTTGACTCCAACCGGGCGCACCACGGTGGCTGCCCTGAACATGAATCACCTTCAGATCGTGCAAGCCCGCCGCCGTTGGGTGCTCGTGGGTTGGCATCCGCCCCAAGAAGACCTGTGAGACCGCTTGACCACTTTCCTCAAAGAACACCGCCGACATGTTCTCGTCGTAATGCTGCCCCGTGTGTACCAGCACTTTTGTATGCGGCTGCCGCAAGACCCGGCTCACCGGCGCATGCTTGATAAACTGCGGCCGCGCCCCCACCATCGCAACCACCTTCACTCTACGCAATACTCCCTACGCAATACGCAATACGCAACTCTCTGCGACCTGCGACTTGTGACCTGTGTGACCTGCCACCTGCAACCTGTGACGTGACAATTACTTTGACGCTGTATGATGATGGTGTTATAATCCAGTCGAAAACTATGATTTTGGGCTGAAAAGTGTTATAATCAAGCATGAATGCAAGGAGACCGAATATGATGCTCAATGAAATTCTACAGGATTTGCACGCGCTTGAAATCCGCTTGCGCGAATACGAAGCGCGGTACGGCGTGGCGTCTGAAGATTTCTACGAGCTGTACAAGCAAGGACTCTTGGATGACGATGGATTCGAGCGTACGACCGAGTTCACGCGCTGGGCTAGCGCATTTACAATGAAACTGGAACGCGAGCAATCGTTCCGGCAGATTAGCCAACGCTTTGTTTCTTCGCTCCGCACGCAAACGACCCACGGCGCAATCCAGTTGATTCCCAACCCCGAACTGCAAAAAATCTGAAATGTTGCCCAAACTGGCAGACTATGAACATATCGTATACGGACTTGCCGAATCCTTCCCTTTCATTCGCCGTTCGACATTGGTGGTGATCAGGCACGGACCCGCGTTTGCCGAGGTTACGGGCGAAATCGAGTTCGACAACGATGTTGTTCTGAGTGTATGGGAAGATCTCAATTTTGAGCGTCGCGTCATCCAGGGCTATAGTTACTCGGTCAGACGCGCTGACGCACGTTCATACTGGTATGATCCTCAGCCCCATCCCGGAGATCCTGCCCTCGCCAGCACCTTTCCCCATCACAAGCATGTGCCCCCAGATATCAAGCATCATCGCGTTCCCGCCCCAGGCATCAGTTTTGACCAGCCCAACTTGCCGTTTCTGATCGCAGAGATCGAGCGCGAATTTCTCAACCCGCCGCCCGCTACAGCACCGCTTTGACTTGCTACGCAATCCGCACTACTCACTACCCGACTATTGAACTATTCGACTATCCAACTACCTAACCACCCAACCACCCAACCACCTAACTACCTAACTCCCCAACCCCACCCCCCGGTACACCAACCCCGCTGCCTTTGCCGCCCGCGCGTCGAACACGCGCCGCCCGTCAATCAGGATCGGCGTTCGCAACACTCGCTTGAGCGCCGCCAGATCGAGGGCGCGATACTGCTTGTGCGCCACCATCACCACCGCCGCATCGCAGCCCTGCAAACGCTCCAACAGATCGCCTTCTGAAACACCCGCCCAATTCCCCGTTGTTCAGATACGCTTTGAGCGCGATCACCGCCGGATTAAAGCGTTCGATGTGCCCCACCATGAGCCGTACCCCGGCCTTGTCGGCGGCGGCGATCATTTCCCGTCCCTGTTCCACGTCGGCGGCGATCGGCTTTTCGACCAGCAAGTGAATCTTGCGCTCGATCACTTGCCGCGCCACGTCGAGATGGTCCTCGGTCGGTACGGCCAGGGTGACCGCGTCCGGCTGTTGCTCGTCCAGCAGTTGGATATAGTCCGTGTAACTCCGCGTGCCATACCGTCGCGCAATATTTTGAACGGCTTGCGCGTTCATATCCGCCACGCCCACCAATTCCACGTCCGGCATCTCGGAATAGACGCGGGCGTGATTGCGCCCCATTTCCCCCACGCCGATAACGGCAACCTTGAGTGTCACTTTGTTTTCTCTGTGTCCCCTGTGTTCCCTGCGGCAGGCCGAGCAGTTCTGTTCACCTGGCTCGCGATGGCTTCGAGGTCGCTTATACCAATTCGCTCAGTGTAAATTCCGTCGAAGGGTGCGAATGCGGATAAGGATTGGGCAAAATCGTAAGCATTATTCTTTGAGGATGTGGTATAATATTATCTAGAAAACCAAGATCTGGCTGGCGACAATTTCGGTTGAGTGGAATCGCGGCTATAACCAACGTGAGCTTTACAAACTTCTGAGAATCGCGCGCGAGAATCGCGCAACCTTGATGGAGGCATGGCGTGAGTACTTTGGCATCGCGAAGCATCCCCGTGGGAAGAAGTAGAACTCGGTCGGCAATGGTGCGAGCCACTAACGTGCGCTTTGCGGGCGGCATGTTATACGTGACCCTCAACGACGGTCGCCAAGTCGGGCTACCGTTGCGCAAAACCAAGTGGCTCAAATGGCTGGCACACGCGACACCCCGCCAACGTAAGCGATGGACGATTGAGCCGTTGGGTGATGCCTCGGACGAAGTGCGTCCGCTTTATTGGAACGAGTTGGACGATGGCATCGAGATTTGCCACTTACTCAGCGCGCAATCGCTCGCCGAATAGACCCGGAGTGGCGCATGATAAACTGCGGCCGCGCCCCCACCATCGCAACAACCTTCACCGTACGCCATACTCCCTATGCAATACGCACCACGCCATCCAACCACCCAACCACCCAACCGCTTCGCGCAACTACCAAACGATCCAACTTCCAACTTTCTAAACCGTATCCATAAACGTCTGCTCCACCCGGTTAAAGATCAGCACCCCGATCAGCAGCACCCCCAGCATAAAGCCGAAACTGTAGAGCAGTTGCCCGCCGTCCAGCGTCCCCGCGCCCAGAAAGGCGAAACGAAAACTCTCGACGATGGGCGTCATCGGGTTCGCCAGGATCAGCCAGCGATATTGCTCCGGGATGGCGGAAACCGGGTAAATGACGGGCGTCGCGTACATCAGCAATTGCACGCCAAACGTGACGAGAAAGCGCAGGTCGCGATAACGCGTCGTCAGCGACGAAACGATGATGCCGAATCCCAGCCCCAATCCCGCCATCATCACGACCAGCACCGGTGTCAGCAAGATTCCCGCGTTCGGCTGAACGCCTGCGCCCGCCACGGCGAAATAAACCAGGAAGACGAGAAAGAACGCCAGTTGGATCGCAAAGGTGACGAGGTTGGAGATCAGGATAGAAACCGGCACCGCGAGCCGCGGAAAGTACACCTTGCCGAAGAGATGCGTGTTCGTGATGAACGTCGTCGAGGTCTTGTTCAGGCACTCGGCGAAATAGCTCCAGATCACCGTGCCCGACATGTAAAAGAGAAATTGCGGCAGCCCGTCCGTCGGCAGCTTGGCGATGTTGCCGAAAATGACCGTGAACGTGATCGTCGTCAGCAGCGGCTGGATGAGATACCACAGCGGCCCCAGGATCGTCTGCTTGTAGACCGAGACGAAATCGCGCCAGACGAACAGCATCACCAGGTCGCGCGCCTGCCACAACTCGCCCAGCCGCAGATCGAACCAGCTCCGCTGCGGACGAATCACCATCGTCCACTCGCCGTCATCCGTCTTTGCTTTTCCCAGCATCCCAATCCTAATCATAGATCAATGAGCCAATGAGCCAATGAGCCAATAAGCCAAATGCCCAACGCGGCACGTGACGTGTGACCTGCGACCTGTGACTTGCGACCTGCGACCTGTGACCAACCACCCAACTACCCAGCCCCCGTCCTAATTTCCCGCGCCCAATCCCGGTTCGCGCGATACCATTCGACCAGATTCTCGATTCCCTGCTCATAGCCGACCTTGGGCGTCCATCCTAAGAGTTCCCACGCCTGCGATATGTCGGCCCACGTCGCGACGACATCGGCCGGATGCCGCGGCTTGAACTCGATCTCCGCCTTGCACCCCACCAGTTGCTCGATCAATTGAATTGCCTGCAACAATACCAGCGGCTTGTCAGATCCGAGATTGATGGTTGCATACGTCAGCGGCTTTAGCCCGGCAATCGTCCCCCGCGCAATGTCGTCCACGTAAGTAAAGTCGCGTGACTGTTGGCCGTCGCCGAATACGGTCACCGGTCGCCCCTCGCTAATCCACTGCACGAAACGGAAGAGACTCATGTCGGGTCGCCCCGCGGGACCGTAGACCGTAAAGTAACGGAACACCGTCACGTCAATTCCATACAAATAGTGGTAGGTATAGCACAGCGCTTCCGCGGCTTTTTTCGATGCGGCATAAGGCGACAGCGGATGGTCGGTATTCGCATCCTCGCGGTAAGGCATCGGGTTGTCTTTGCCGTAGAGACTGGACGTCGAGGCCAGCACGAACTTACGCACGCCGAACTCGCGGCATAGTTCCAGCAGATTCAGCGTGCCGGTCACGTTCGTGTCAATGTACACCCACGGATTCTCGACGCTCTGCCGCACCCCCGCCCGCGCCGCCAAGTTGATCACCGCGTCAATGCCTACTCTCCCTCTCTCCCGCTCTCCCTCTCTTCCTCTCTCCCCCTCTCCCGCTCTCCCTCTCTCCCGCTCCCCTGCTCCCCCGCTCCCCTGCTCAAACAACTCTCGCAGCGCCCGCCGGTCACACACATCCAGCCGGTGAAACTCAAACCCCGGCCTGCCCTCCAGCTGCCGCAGCCGCCAATGCTTCAACCGCACGTCGTAGGCGTCGTTGAGATTATCCACCCCGACGACCGCGTCGCCGTTCTCCAGCAGCAACCCCGCCACGCGGCTGCCAATAAACCCCGCCGCGCCCGTCACCAGAATCTTACGCGTCCCTCGCCTCCTACTGCACTACGCAATACGCAATACTTGGTGCCTGCGACCTGCAACCTGCAACCTGCGACCTGCGACCTGCAACCTGCGACCTGCGACCTGCAACCTGCGACCTGCAACCTGCGACCTGCTACCCCCCCAACCTCTGCAACCCCTCCCGCATCATCCGAATCCGATCGCTCACCGCCGCGAGGTCGCCCGCCTTCGCCGCGCATTCCAGGTCGGCCAGCCAAAGCTCGGCTTGCAGCGGCGAGACGCCCGGCGCGGCGAACGCGACCGTTTCCTCCGCAACCGGTTCCGGCGGCGCGGCCTGCGCGACGCTCGGCGCGTGGGTGTGCTCCGTCAAAACGGCATTGAGCGCGCCGACAATGTCCGGCACCACGACCACGCGCGCGGCGGTGCTGTGGCAGATCGCCAGGACGCGCTCGCGTTCCGCCGGCTGGATATTGTGGATCGCGAACACGATGATGCCCACGTCGTGCTTTTCGACGAGCGGGCGAATATCGCTGCGCCGCCCGATGACGCCGATGCCGTGGTAGCGCAGCCCTTGCTTATACAAGTCGTCGTCCACGAAACCGACCACGTGAAAAACGCCGACGCTGCTGCCGTTACTCAACAGCCAGGCAATGAACTGCCCCGTATACCCGCTCCCGACGATGAGGACGCACTCGCGGGCCCCCAGCGCCCCGCCCATGCGGCTTAGCCAGCGCCCCGCCACGGCGCTCGCCAGCCGGCTGCGATACCGCACTAGCACGAATCCGGCCAACGCCAGCGCCGAAGCGATCACGATCAGGCCCGGCGGCAGCCGCGGTGGCTCGGTCCACTTGGAATTCGCCAGGTACGCCATCGCGCCCGCCAGCGCGGTGCTCAACAGCAGGCCGAAAACTTCGCTCGTCCCCGCATGGGACCAGGCGATGCGGTTCATCCCCAGCAGCGCGCCGGTCAGACTGAATAGCAGCGCAAACCCAAAGCCCACGAGGGTCGCCGGCAGCCAGCCCACGTCGAGCGGTCCTGCAAGCCGCCACGCCAGGCCGGCGATGCCGATCGCCGCAAAAGTGACCAGCGTATCTACGACGAACCAATTCAAGTACCATCCGGCAAAGCGCGAGATCGGCCCCAGGAACAGCAGGTCTTCTTTCGGCGCGAACGAGCGCAGCATCGGCAGGAGGATGAACATCGTCCAGAACAGCACGTCGAGGTCGAGCCAGAAGGACCGGTGGCGAACGTAGAGTTGGTCCAGCCGGAGCTTGCTCGGCAGCACCGACTGCAAATAGGTCCGCATGACGTTCCCGCTCTTGAGCAAAGTCTCTTCGTCGCGATACAAGACCGAGGCGGGACTCGTAATGCCGGGACGCACGGCAAGCACTTCGTGTCGCAGGGGTTCGGGCCAGGTCGCGACAATGTCCGGGTCTTCGGGGCGCGGGCCGACGAGACTCATGTCGCCCGTGAGCACGTTCCATAATTGGGGCAGCTCGTTGACCTTGGTATCGCGCAGCCGCCGTCCGAGCGGCGTGATGCGCGGATCGTCTTTGCCGGTGACCTTGGTGCCCCGGTAGCTCTCCGGACATTCCTTCATCGTGCGGAATTTCAGGATCTGAAACCTGCGCCCGTTCTTTCCGACGCGCCAACCCCGGTAAAGCGCCGGCCCGGGAGAATCGCGGCGAATGCGCCAGCCGATCCAGAGAAACCAGGGCGCCAACAGGATCAGCCCGATCGCCGCCGCGGCAATGTCCAGCGCGCGTTTGGCGACATCGTTGACGCGCCGGGGAATCGGTCGCGAATCTCGTGCCGACCGGGTCGTTGACGTGATAGGGGAAACGATGGCTGTGTTCATGGGGCCTCGAGGGTCAGCCGTACCGCAAAGAAGAGTCAGTCAGTCAATTACCGTTTACTGTTTACCGTTTACTGCTTACGTCCGCTCTACTGAGCGGCGTTTACTGCTTACGTCCGCTCTACTGAGCGGCGTTTACTGCTTTCCAATCCCGCCCGCGCTCCGCCGTTCCGGCAAGCCCCGTTCGCTTACCAGAATTGGTCTATTGGTCGGGTAGTCGCATAGTCGAATAGTCAACTAGTCAATTTGCAACCTGCGACCTGCGACTTGCAACCCGAAACGAACCACCCAACCACCCAACCACCCAACCACCTAACCGCCCAACTACCTAACCACCGAACCACCCAACTTTTTCAGCGCGCCCGCTTCGATCTCGACGACGGTCGTGCGCCGCAAGAACTCGACCAGCACGCGCACCCGCCCCGTCGCCGATAGGCGCCGGTCGAAGACCGCTTCGATATCTTGGAACGCGCCCGCCGTAATCACCACCCGGTCGCCGTGCTCCAAGATCTCGCCTTGTACGTCCATCACGAGCGCCCGGTCCAAATGCTGCCGGATGCGGGCGATCACCGCGCCGTCCACGTGCGCCGGAATGCCGCCGAACGTGACCAGGTGCCGCATGCCCGGCATCCAGTTAATATGCGATACGCCGACCGCGTCCAGATCGAAATGGGCGAAGAGATAACAGGGGAAAAAAGGCCGCACGCGCGAACGTCCGCGCCGGGGCGCGGCCACCGGCATGACGGGAAAGTACGACTCGATCCCGTCGGCGTCCAAGCGCGCTCCGACTTGCGCTTCACTTCTCGGTTTGGTGTACAGCACGTACCAATCTTGCATACGCAGTCAGCGTCCCTTTAGCGACCACCCTTGGAATCTACCGTTCCCACGATCGCCTCGCTGCGGACGGTGCGAATGAAACGCAGCCGCCCGTTCTCGATCACCAGGTGAACCTCGCCATAGTTCCCGATTTGCCCCAGGGCCTCGTCAATCGCCGCAATGTCACGCGGCTGCAACACCTTGAGCACAGTACAATTGCCGCGATTGCCGTCGTCCTTGAGCTTGGCATTTGCCGCCATGTCCGCCCCCACAAGTTCGATCCACAATGAAATGGAAAACGGCCTCCGGGTTTTCTCACCTCTGGCGAGACCTGCGTAGAGTTTCGATCAGCCGCCTTGACGCGTGGCTACGTTGGACTCGACCGGTAGCGTTCGGTCTTGATCTTGGCGATAAAGCGCAGCGCGCCGCGCTGCTTGATGAGCCGCACCTCGCCCAGCTCGCCGATTTCGCCGAGCGCCCGGTCCACTTGCATCAATTGCGCCGCATTCAAGCGGTGTGACAAGCCGCCGGCGTTCCCCGTTACGGCCGGCGGTGGCTCGAGCGCAATGGGACGCTCGTCGCCCAGCGCCTGCGCGACGGACGCCCGCAGTTGCTCCGGCGAGAATGCGCCGTCCAGGAAGGCGACGGAGGGCAGCCCCTGGGTGTGCGCGCGGTCCGCGGAGGTGATCTGCGGCCCGACCAGGATCACGGGCGTATCGGTAAATAGCCGAATCCGCGCGAGCGTATCCCACCCATCTTCGCGCCGTGTTGCCTCATTCCGCTCGGCAACCTGGAGCACGACGAGGTCGGGATGGAGGGCGTAGAGCAAGTGCAACCCATCCCGGCGGCCCAAGGCGTGGCAGACGTGGTAACCGGCTTGAGCCAGGCAAGCGGTTGCCTCGTCGCGATACGAGAGGTCTGGGTGGATCAGCAAGATGCTGGGTTTGCGCACAATGGAACTGCCGGGCATAAATCTATCGGTACGACGCTAATGATCGAACGAATCGGCGAGAACGCGTGGCGTGGAACGGCCACGGGCAGTACATTTACGTGCTGGACCGGCGGCGAGGAACGGGCCCGCCGGTGAGTGGGGCGAGAGATCGAGACGTAAAACGCAACAAGAGTCCGCCCCCTTGCGATCTCTTGCTGGCTCAGAATAACATACGTGCTGGTTAAGAATCAATCCCTTGAAAGTTAAGAACAGGTTACGATTTACGGCCCAAACGTTGGTTCGATCTGTCGGCACACGTTGCTCAGAGGTCGTCACTTGATCTGTGGCGTCCAGCAGCGGACTCGGGAGGCGTCCTGGCAGCGGAGTGGAGTCGGCGATGGGGCTTGCCAGCCGGCGGATTTTGTCTACAATGCGCCTGCATCAACTCTGGTCGTATTGTACCCGAAGTGTTCCAAATCTCCAAATCGCGCGGTGACCACAAATTACTCATGTCACAAACACAATCACGCCCCATCGCCCTTGACCCAGCCCATTTTATCCGCTTGGTTGGTGTCTCCAAATCGTTTCAGGAAGGCGAGCGCCCGCGCGTCGTCCTCGACGACCTAACCGCCGCGATCGCGCCCGGCGAATTCGTCGCGCTGGTCGGGCGCAGCGGCAGCGGCAAAACGACCGTCCTTAACCTGATCGCCGGCCTCGATCTCCCCACGTCGGGCGAAATCTGGGTCGGCGACGCGTGCCTCAGCGCGCTGAGCGACCGCGACCGCACGCTGTTCCGCCGGAGTCACATCGGCTTTGTGTTTCAATTCTTCAATTTGATCCCCACGCTCACCGTGCGCGAGAACGTGCTCCTGACCGCCGAGCTGAGCGGCTGGCGCGAACAGGAGGCGCACGCGCAAGCCGAGCGGCTGCTGGACACGGTCGGTCTCCTGGACCGCGCCGGCGTTTTTCCCGACAAGCTTTCCGGCGGCGAGCAGCAGCGCATCGCCATTGCCCGCGCCCTCTGCAGCGACCCGCAACTCATTCTCGCCGACGAACCCACCGGCAACCTGGACGCCGACACCGGGGCACAAGTGCTCGACCTCCTGATCGCGCTGGCGCGCGAACGCCGCAAGACGCTCATCCTCGTCACGCACTCGCCGGACATCGCGGCGTTAGCGGATCGGGTGTTGAAATTGGAGCATGGCAAGTTGGTCAATCAGGCAATTGGTCAATCAGGCAATTTGCTTTGACAAATCTGCGCCGATACTGCTATAATGATAGCGTCGAGAAAGGAAAAGTGTTCGAGGTGAGGGAATGAATACCCAGGTGGAAGAACTCGTGCGCGCAATTCAGCGGCTCTCGCGCTCCGAAAAGGAGTATGTAGTCGAATCCGTACTACAATCTTTGCAGGTAGAATCCGGGACTCGGAAGCTCGCCGACATCCAGACTCAGTACCTCGGAGAGTGGCTCGCGGTTCTAGTGCCAGGCGATGAAAATCCCTATGCTCCGCAGCGCGGGCGCCTAATCGCGCATAGTGCAGACCATGCGATCGTTTGGAGCCAGGTCAGCCAGCTCGCAGTTCGAGAGAACCTCTACGTTTTCTTTAATGGCCCTATCGTCGCGAAAGGTTTTGGAGTCGTTTTCCATGACACAACGGATACACCTGTCGTTGCCACCGTGGGCAGTTGACAACGTCGTCTTACTGAACGTGCGACTGAACGACAGAATCCTAATCCGGATGCTGCTTGACACCGGCGCCAAGTACACGATCATCACATCGGCTGTAGCGGGCCAATTGGGCTTGAACCTGGCAAACGCTCGCCAGGTGCCTGTCACTACAGCCACACAACCCGAAATAGCAACTTTGACCGCGATAGATCAGGTAGATGTCCATGGCCTGGTACTCCGGCAGGTCGAAACGGCGATTCTGGACTTGCCGGTTGCATTGAGAGTGGACGGGCTTTTGGGAATGTCCTTTCTCAAACGATGCCGGCTGACTGCCGATTTCCCGCAACGCTTCTTGGACCTCGAGACCGATGCTAGTTAAGTCAACTCTGCAAATGTAGAACGGTTAGTAACCTCCGACGTGCCTCCGCCTCGCATACTATCTATCGTTCTGCGCCCAACCATCTAACCACCCAACCACCTCACCACCGCACTATCCAACCATGAAACCATGCGACTTTCGTTGCTAAAAACCGCCCTCCGCGACCAACTGCGCCGGCCCTGGCTCTTGCTGCTGATGATCCTCAGCGTCGCGCTCGGCGTCGCGGTCGTCGTCTCCGTTGATTTGGCGAACCAGTCCGCGACCCGCGCCTTCAAACTTTCGGCCGATGCCGTCGTCGGCAAAGCGACCCACCAAATCGTCGGCGGCGTGAACGGCATTGACGAGAGTGTTTATCGCGTGCTGCGCGTCCAGCATGGGTATCGGCTCAGCGCGCCGGTCGTCGAGGGCTATGCGCGCGCGCTCGAGCTTGGGCGACAGACCCAACGCGTCCTGGGCGTGGACCTCTTCGCCGAAACGCCCTTTCGCACGTACTTTTCCTCCAGCACGCAAGTGCCGCTCGAATCATTCGCCGCGTTCCTCACGCAGCCCGGCGCGGTCCTCATCAGCGCCGATACGGCTCAACGCTTCAACCTACAAACCGGCGACCGAATGACGCTCGTCGTCGAGTCGCGCCAGCACGTGGTCACGATTGCCGGACTGCTCAAGCCGCCGAACGACGTCTCGGCCCGCGCGCTCGAAGGGCTGATGCTCGCGGACATTGCGACCGCGCAAGAATTGTTCGCGATGACCGGACGACTTTCACGCATTGACCTCATCGCCACACCCCAGCAGGCCCAGCAAATCGCCGCGGCGCTCCCCGCGGACCTGCGCCTCGTCCCCGCCTCCGAGCAAGCGAACACGGTCACGCAACTCACGGCGGCGTTCCAACTTAACCTCACTGCGTTCTCGCTGCTCGCCCTCGTCGTCGGCATGTTCCTCATCTACAACACGACGCTCTTTGCGGTCGTCCAGCGGCGGCGCATTCTCGGCATATTGCGCTGTCTCGGCGTCACGGGCCGCGAAATCTTTGTCCTCATCTTGCTCGAATCGGCCATCGGCGCGACGATCGGTTCGCTGCTTGGCTTGGGACTGGGCATCTTGCTGGGACGCCTCACCGTCGGCCTCGTGACGCAGACGATCAACGACCTGTATTTTTCGGTGACCGTGCGCGGCGTGGACGTGGACCCGCTCACGCTCGTCAAAGGCATGCTGCTCGGCATCGCCGCGGCTTTGCTGGCCGCCGCGCTCCCTGCCGCCGAAGCCGCCAGCGTCCCCGCCGTGACCGTCTTGCAGCGTTCCGATCTCGAGCTGCGCGTGCGCCGCTGGCTGCCGGGTGTGACGCGCGTAGGATGCTTGCTCGTGTTGACCGGCGCCGCGCTGCTGGCGTTCATCGACGACGTCGCGGTCTCGTTTACCGGAATCCTGCTTGGGCTATTTGGCGTCACGCTGGCCGTACCCATTCTCACCATCGCGTTCATGCGCCTTGCCACGGCGACCCTCGGCCGGTTGGGGCTGTTGGGTCGCATGGCCGCGCGGACCGTCACGCAAGCCCTCAGCCGCACGTCGGTCGCGATCGCCGCGCTGATGGTCGCGGTCTCGGTCGTCATCGGCGTCACCGTGATGATCGCCTCGTTCCGCGCGACGGTCGCGAACTGGCTCGATCAAACCCTCACCGCCGACATCTACATCAGCGCGCCATCCGTGAGCGCGAACCGCGCCTCTACGCTGGACCCCGCGCTCGCCGAGCGCATTCGCGCGATCCCCGGCATCGCGTCCACCGAAACGCTTCGCAGCGCGTCGGTCTATTCCCCCGACCTCGGCGCGGTGCGGCTCAACGCCATTACTGCGATCCGCCGCCGCGATCCGAAACTCTATCGCTTTGCGACCGGCGATCCCAACGCGATTTGGCAAATGGTGCAAGGCGGCGCGGTCGTCGTCAGCGAGCCGTTCGCGAACCGGCATCACGTCCAGCCCGGCAGCGCCATCACGCTCGACACGGACCACGGGCCGCAGACCTTCCCGGTCGTCGGCGTCTATTACGACTATTCGTCCGACCAGGGTTTCGTCATGATGGACCTGAACGTTTATCGCCGCTACTGGAACGATCCCGAAATTTCCGGCGTATCGGTCTATGTCGCGCCCGGCGCGAACGTGAACCAAGTCGAGGACGCGCTACGCGCCGCGCTCGCCGGCCGCGACGTGCTCGTCCAAAGCCACAAGGCGCTGCGCGATGCCGCGCTCGTCATCTTCGACCGCACGTTTGCGATCACGACGACGCTGCGGCTGATCGCGATCGTCGTCGCGTTCATCGGCATCCTGGGCGCGTTGATGGCATTGCAACTCGAACGGACGCGCGAATTGGGGACGCTGCGGGCGGCGGGCATGACGCTGGAACAACTGTGGCGGCTGACGCTGCTCGAAAGCGGGCTGATGGGTGCGACGGCGGGCCTACTCTCGATTCCCAGCGGCTTCATCCTCGCGGCGATCCTGATCTACGTGATCAATCTGCGCTCATTCGGCTGGACGATCTTTTTTCAGGCCGAGCCGCAAGTTTACGCGGAGGCGTTCGCGCTCGCCGTCGTGGCTGCGCTCCTCGCCGCGGTCTATCCCATGCTGCGGCTGAGTAGACTGCAAGCGGCAGAAGCGCTGCGGGAGGAATAGGGTATCAGGCGCGTGAGCGTGTGCGCTTGCGTTTGCTGCGTGTCGAGCGGGGGATACGCGGCAGAGAAGACTGGCGCTTGGGAGTGGAATCCTCAGCCATCCAAGGCGGCGGTGAGTCGCCGTAATAGAGGGTTTCAGGGGCAAGGTCAACATCATTGGGCCACGCGAGAGTGTGCCCAATCGGATCAACAAAAACAGAGGCAAATAATTCGGGATCACGGCGGATTGACTCAAACACGGGACCCCATAGATGAGGTTCGAGATCAATATCTCGTTCGCTACCATCGGTAAACGTGATGTGGACGCTATGACCAGTCAGGACTCGGACGTCCCGTACGCCGATCACTTTGGGATATTTGCGGCTAGAGACCAATTTCATGACGTCTACTCCAGTCCAGGGATCCGTTGAAGCTTTTCACGTTTACGGGCACGCTCCCAATTCGCCTTCAATTCAGTTTGATGAATTTTCCACCATTGACGCACAAGCCGGTAAGCGCGCGGTGGCAAGCTACCTGAAACGATCTTACCGGTTGCAATGTCAATGAGCGCTTGGTTCTCGGCATAGATGGCGTGGAAATGCGGCCTGTGCTTATCGTCGAAATACATTTGAATATAGATGCCGTAGAAATCACTGATGGTGGGCACAACGCAGACTCCCGCGAGCAATTTGATCCATCCGCATTATACAACGGTACTGATAACACGCGCAAGCCGCAGAACCGCGAAATATGAAACAACTATTACTTGTCTTTGCAATTTTGACCATAGGCATCATGTTGGCCGTATTCAGCATGTTAGGGCAGTCCTCCGCCATCAACGCCGACATCGTAGGCCTGCAATCCATCTCCAGCGCGGCCGGATTTGCCAAGGCGGAGCGCCCGCGCGCATTCGCGTTTCGTCAAGACCACGGGCCACATCCCGAGTATCAGACGGAGTGGTGGTATTACACGGGGAATCTCGAAACCGCGGCCGGGCGGCATTTCGGCTACCAACTCACCTTCTTCCGCCGCGCCATCACGCCGGCCGAAGAACGCCGCGCTTCGGATTGGGCGACGAACCAAATCTACTTTGCCCATTTTGCGATTACCGACGTCAAGGCCAGCGCGCATTTTGCGACCGAACGTTTTTCGCGCGGCGCGGCGGGGCTGGCCGGGGCGACCGGCGATCCGTATCGCGTCTGGCTCGAAAACTGGGAGATCGCCTCGCTGTCCGCCGACGGCAGCCGCGTCCGAATGCGCGCCGACGATTCCGGGTACGCGCTCGACCTCACGCTCGCGGCGGAGAAACCGCCCGTGCTCCACGGCGACCGCGGCCTCTCGCCCAAGTCCGCCGAGGCGGGCAACGCATCGTACTATTATTCATTCACGCGGCTGGCGACCGAGGGTACAATTAGGGTGAACGGCGCGACGTTCGCGGTGAACGGCCTGTCGTGGATGGATCACGAATTCGGCACGACGATGCTAGCCGAGAACGCGGTCGGCTGGGACTGGTTTTCGATCCAGTTGAGCGACGGACGCGAAGTGATGTTCTTTCAGATTCGTACAAAGGATGGCAGTATCGAGCCGCTGTCTGGCGGGACGCTGGTTGGAAAGGACGGCACGATTCGCCATCTCACGCGTGAGCAGGTGAGCATTAAAGTGCTGGAGAGTTGGCAGAGCAAATCGGGTGCAACCTACCCCGCGCGCTGGAACCTCGCCATCCCCTCCGCCGACATCGAGCTTACGCTCAAGCCCTACATTGCCGACCAGGAAATGCGCGTCTCCATCGTCTACTGGGAAGGCGCCGTGCAAATCAGCGGCCGCTCCAATGGTGCGCGCGTTCAAGGCAGCGGCTACGTCGAGATGACGGGCTACGCGGCGTCGAGCCAAGTGCCGCGATAAGCCGAATAATTATGCCACTCCTACCCACTGGCAAGCTGCCGCCCGACCTTCTCGCCGGACTGCTCGCGCTGCCGCGACACCCTGATCCACGCGTCGTGATCGGCCCAGGCATCGGTCGCGATGCCGCGGTCCTGGATATGGGCGATCACTATCTCGTCGCCAAGACTGACCCGATCACATTTGCGACCGAGGACATCGGCTGGTACACGGTCAATGTCAACGCAAACGACATCGCCTGCCTGGGCGCGCGGCCAAAATGGTTCATGGTCACCGCCCTCCTGCCCGCGGGTCGCGCCGACGCCGCGCTGGCGGAATCAATCTTTTCCCAGATCGTGCAAGCGTGCGACGCACTCGACATCTCGCTCGTCGGCGGCCACACCGAAATCACGTATGGCCTCAAACGTCCGCTCCTCGTCGGCGCGATGCTGGGCGAAGTGGCGAAAGACAAGTTGGTGGTAAGCGGAGGAGCACGGGTGGGCGACGTCGTCTTGCTCACGAAAGCGATTCCGCTGGAGGGGACGGCGCTCATCGCGAGGGAAAAAGGGGAAGAGTTGCAGGCACGCGGATTCGCGGAAGATTTTCTTGCCCGCGCGCGCGGCCTCCTGCGCGATCCGGGCATCTCGGTTGTGCGCGAAGCACTGATCGCCGCCGATGCGGGCCTGGCGACCGCCATGCACGATCCGACCGAAGGTGGCTTGGCGACCGGCTTGTGGGAACTCGCGCAGGCGGCAAATGTGGGCCTCGTGATTGACGAGGATGCAATTCCTATTTTGGATCAAGGTGCGAAACTCTGCGCTGGCTACGGTCTGGATCCGATGGGGACAATCGCTTCGGGTTCCCTCCTCATCACAACCCGTGCGCCGGAGGAATTGCAGGGGTTGCTGCAAAAAGCGGGTGTCGCATGCGCGGCAATCGGAAGAGTGGTTCCGCGTGAGGAGGGCCTCATCCTCCAGCGCGGAACTATGCGTCGTCCGCTCCCTCAATTCGCCGCCGACGAAATCACGCGGCTTTATTCTAGCTGCCAAGCCAAGGTTGTTTGACCTGCGCTTTTAGAACTGCTATAATCGCGTACGTAATCGCCAACAACACTCCTATATTAGAGTAAGAGATTCTCAATGACTGAAACAACCTACATCATTGATCTCACACCGGGCGGCGAGAATCGTTATCGGCACCACCATGTTCTTGAAAAAAACAAACTCGTTGAATTCAGATTACAATACGAGGCCTATCTTGACGGCAAGTGGCATGCTGTCGCCCGCTATGATTCCTTTCACGGTTTTGCTCATCGCGATGTGATGCATCCAGATGGAACTGAGACCAAGACGGTCTTTCAGAATTGGGATTACCATCAGGTGCTCACGTTTGGCGAACGAGATCTCAAACAGAATTGGGTAACTTATCGTCGCGCCTACGAGCGTGAATTGAACCAATGGAAACAACGGAGAAAAGACAAGCGATGACTCCCGAAGAAATCATGGAAAAAAACCTGACATTGAGTTTTGAATTCAGTCTATACGTGACACAGCATCCCGAATTTGCCAGGCAAATCCCGGCAGGCAGTCGCGTCGTATTACTCCCCGGCGATGACCCCGAATTGGCGCGCATCAATCGAGAGACCGCCGAGCAAGCGAGGCAACGCGACGACGAACCCAATCGCCCGGTCGTCTACGTCGAATTCGAGCGGCTGCGTCCCGCGCGCTCGCGACTTGCCCATCCACGCCTGCGGCGTCCGCGTCGGGTGGTTTCGCACGCCTGACACACTCTCACAAGATTTCCTTCAACGCGTTCAAGAGCCGTTCGTTCTCAGGGTGCGTCCCAATCGTCACCCGGATCGCGTCCGGCATCCCGAAACCGCCCATTGGTCGGACGATGATGCCGCGCGTCAAGAGTTCGCGGTCGAGGGTTTTGACGTCGCGCGGGAGTTGCGTGAGCAGGATAAAATTCGCCTGTGACGGGACGCACGTCAGCCCCAACTCCTCAAAGCCGCGATAGAGATACTCGCGTTCCGTTTGCACGAGCCGCCGCACGCGCTGCACGTGGGCCGTATCGTCCAGCGCCGCCATCGCCGCGCGCAAGACCGGATCGCCCGTGTTGAACACGATTTGCGCGTGCTGGAGATACTCGATCATCGGGGCCGTCGCAATCGCATAGCCGATGCGGAGGTTCGCCAGCCCGTAGACTTTGGAAAAGCTGCGGAGCACGATCACGTTGTCTTGCCCGGCGCGGACGTAATCGAGCGCGTTGCTGTACGCGGGGTCGTCTACAAAATCATAGTACGATTCGTCAAAGACCACCACGATCGAAGGCGGGACGCGCGCCATGAGCGTTTCAACCTCCGCGCGCGTGACCGTCGTGCCGGTCGGGTTGTTCGGATTGCAGATAAACATGACGCGCGTGCGCTCGGTGATCGCGTCGCCCATGGCGGCGAGATTGTAGCGAAAATCGCGGTGCAGCACCGCGACCGGTGTGCCGCCGAACATCTTGGTGAAGATCGGATAGAGCGGGAAAGTCGGATTGCAATAGATGGACTCGCCGCCGTCGAACAAAAAGGCGTGCGCCAACTGGCGCAGGAAATCGCTCAGTCCGTTGGCCGTCATAAAGTTCGCGTCGGAGAGAGGCGCGCCGCCCGCGGCATTGAAACAGGTCGCGAGCTTTTGGCGCAGGTGCTTGTCCGCGATCCCGGGGTAACGGTGCGCGTTCTGCAGGGCGTCCTGGAACGCGGCCACTGCCAGCGGCGACGGGCCCAACGAATTCTCGTTCGAACCGAGCTTGATCACGTCGGTCAAACCGTAATCCTCTTGCACCTGTTCGATGGGTTTGCCGCCGATATAGGCAGGCACGGTCAAGAGGTGCGAATTGAGGCGAATGTCCTTGAGCATGGTTGACTTTTTCTCCACGATCACCATGGGATTGCTTCGCAAAATGACGCTGCACCCTTGCAGCGTCATTGCTTGTTGCTACTATATCCAGTCTGCGGTTTTTGGCAAATTCAGGTTTATCCGCGAATCTGCGCTAATCGGTTTTCCGTTATTCGCGTGATTCGCGAGATTCGCGGATAAATTTCCGAGTGTTCGCAAAGAACGCTTGCCACTGCTCTTCGGTCGCCGCGCCGCCGCCTTGCGCCAGCCGCGCGTCGCCCCCGCCGCGCCCGCCGATCTGGCTCAAATGCTTGCGAAGCAACTCACTCGCGCTCACGGCCGTGTCCGCCGCGCACGCCACGGCCAACGCGAGTTTCATGCCGTCATACGTGGCAAGGAGCGCGACCATGCCCGGCTCGTTCTGCAGCAGACCGGCCAACGCGCGCAACTGCTGGGCCGTGCGGTCGGGAAACGTGGCAATGACCAATTTGATTGACTCGAACGGCTCGGCGGTGGCAACCAGTCGTTTCGCTTCGAGCGGCAGACGTTCCGCCGCGAGTGCTTCCAACTCAACCTGCGCGGCGCGGAGCTGCTCTTGTTGCCGCTGCACATTTTGCGCGACGGCTTCAGGATTGGTATTCAACTGGCGCGCCACCTGCGTCAGGATCGCGTAATAGTTCTGAAAATAGGACAGCGCCTGCCGGCCCGCGACAAAGTAGACACGCAGTTTGTCGGCGCGACGCTCGCTTTTGAGGATCTTGAGCACTCCGATCATGCCCGTGCGCGTGCAGTGCGTGCCGCCGCATGCCGAGTAATCGACCCCGTCAATCTCGACGACGCGGATTTGCCCGCTGACCTTGGGCGGGCGGCGAAAAGGCACCGTCGCAATCTCTGGCTCGCGGATGAAATACGACTTGATCTGGCGATCCGCGTAGATCAGCGCATTGGCGCGGTCTTGTACGCGCAGCCAATCGTGCTCACCCAGGTTGGCGAGCGGCACGTCAATCGTCGTCGGCGAGTCAATGCTGATTTTGGCTGAGATCGTTTCCAACCCTTCCATGTCTTCCAGGACCGCACTCAAAAGATGCTGCGCCGAGTGCTGCTGCAAGAACCCAAACCGGCGCTCGCGATCAATTTTCGCCGGAACCTGGCGGCCCGTGACTTCACCATCCACGACGTGAACCACATTCCCCGCGTCGTCCACGAACACGTCCACCACCTGCGCCTCGCCGAGCATGCCCGTATCGTGTTCTTGCCCGCCGCCGGTCGGATAGAAATACGTCTCGGCCAGCAACACACCTTGCCGCCCATCGGGCAGCGTGACCTTACCGATAACGTCGGCGTCGAATTCGAATCGAAACGGATCGTCCAGATACCCTCGCGCTGTGGTCAATTTGTCCTCCAGCCGCATTATACTCGCGTTCGTCGGGCGATTGAAATCGCGGCAACAAGAACGCCAAGTCCACCTTCGTGGACTAGCGATTAGTCTGCGAAGGCAGACTTGGCTTTCGTGTTGCTGCGTCCTCGGTCGCCCGGCGGAGTTTACAATTTTTTTGCACGGATTTCATACCCGCGTTACAACAAAATGGAATGATGGTCGCGCGACATATAGACCTTCGAGGTCTGCCCAGTCCATCGTCGAGGTCATGCTCACATGCAAACGCGATCAGCCCGTCCCGCTCTCGTATTGATCTTCATCCTCCTGACCCTTGCCGCCTGCGTCCCCAACGCTTCGCGTCCATCGCCCGCTGTACAAGCCGCATTGTCAACCCTGTCTCCTCAAAACGCGACCGCCCCCGCGCGCCCTATGGCCCAAGCCGACGCCTCCGAGCTTCGGTACGGCGACAGCGGTTATACCAATTTGGGCGAATGGTACGCGGATGTGTCGGTGCGTCCAGCGCAATGGCAGCCCAGCGCAACGGTGCAGATTCAAGCCACACTCCAAGTCTCCGAGACGCACCTGGCAAAATTGGCGGAGTTGAAAATCAAGCCCGACGGTCTCGTGATGCTCGTGACCGCCGAGCGGACTTTTGATGGCGACGGCGTTCTGCGACTCGGGAGCGACGAGCGCATGTCCACACTGCTCACGCCCACCGGCCTCGCGATCGAAGGCGGCGTGCAGGGCGCGGTGACCAATCGCTTTGGCTATCGCTTTCGCACGCCGGTGGATGTGCTAAACACGGTCCCACTCTCCGCGCTTGCGGACCGTCGCGTGACATTCAACACGCAAGCCAAACTGCCCGACGATCTGCCTCCGGGAATTTATCGCGTGCGCCTCGATTTCGGCGTGAGCGTCGCCAAGCGCAATTACGATCTGAATGGCGACGCGTTCGCGAAACGCGGCTTTCCCCAGGGTCGGCCCACCGAATCATATGTCTACTCGCCGCCGATTCGCGCCGACGGCAAACACGTGAGCGGACGCGTCGTGGACGCGGCGGCAATCAAGCCGCGCGTCCCGTGGGTCATCCTCGGCAACTATAACTCGAACGGCTATCGCGGCGTCGTGGCCGACGAAGACGCGGCGAACTTTGCGCTTTCGGTTCGCAACCTGATTCCCGACGAGGTCATTCTACCGCTCTACGACGACAACAACAAGCCGCTCGCGTATTCGCTCGAACCGCAGTTCCCCGCGGATACGATAGATGCGCGTTCAAACATCCCCTGGGATTTTGCCAAAGGCGAACTCTCGATCCAGGTGACCGGACCCGATGGCAAGACCAACGACCTCGGCACTGCGCCCTTTGTCGGCAAAGCCGGGCAATGGCCGACGACGAAAAAGCCGGCGTTCACCGCGTGGCGACCGCCGTCGTATGGCTTGTACACCGTGAAGGCGACCGGTTGGCTCGCCGATATTTGGGGCAATCGCTACGAAGGCGGCGGCACGTATCAATTCTGGATCGCCAAGCGGATGACGCTCGCGACCGCGACCTTTCAGGGACAAGCATATCCGGTCGGCAATCGCTATGGGCGTGACATCGGTTTCGCGCCCGCCGTGCCCGCCGACGTGTCGGTCACCGCGACGTTGTACGTGAATTCCGATCCCAAGAACGCCAAGACGATTTCGTACACGGGCAAGGCCTCGCCCGCCGGGCTTTTTGGCGCGGCGCAAGGGATGGTCCCGCTGCCGTTCGACGCGCCGGGCGAATATCACGCGGTCGTCCTGGCGAAATACACGGATGCGGACGGGCACTTGTGGGTATCCACCATGCGGCACGCGGGCGTTGTCTATCCCGACGATAGTCCGATCGTCGCGCATGGCAAAAAGTTGAATGTCAAAGGCAAGTTGGTTGACCGCGGCGACACGACCGTGGAAGGATGGGTGGACACGACGAACAACGTCAACCACCTCGAGCACATCAACTATCCCTACCTGTCCGGCGACGTGCTCCTCATCGCCAGCGAACAGCAAGGCGCGAACAAGATCGAGCCGGTGTTGACCTACGAAATGAAAAACAACCCCGCGCCTTACGATGCTCAATTGCAAAACATCGGCGCGACGAACGTGCGCTTGCAGACCTCCAACGGCTATTCGCCGCACCAGTTCCCGGAGTACATCACCGATTGGGCGTACTATTACGCGGGCGCGCCGCGGCCCGGCTTCATGTCGCGCTTTCTTGTCGGCGAGGATGGCGTGCGCGCGCCGTACTGGCCGACGAGTCCGAACAGTTTTGGCGGCCAGATCAACGCTTCGGTGAACGGCGATCTCCCCGGCGACATTTATCGTCTGATCGGCGGCGTGGTCGTGCGAAAGAGTAATGCGGCGCCGATGTACGCGGGCTATTTATCGTCCGGGTTCATCCTGCCCAAGGGCACGAATCACAATCGCGTGATCGCGGCGGGTTCGGAAGACCTCATCGGCTCGACCGGCGACAAGGCGCGCTTTTTCCTGGTCGGCTTGCGTCCGGGCATGGTTTACGAAACCGGCACCGCCTTCGCGCCCGCCGTGCAGATTGACCCGATCGTTCCCGCGACCATCACGTTTACGATGAAATATCCCGACGGGCGCCAAGTGGTCGCGCAAGGTGTGGGCGATTCGTTTGGCGGTTTCGTGGGGAAAGAAAGATGGACGCTCGATCTGCCGGGGATTTATCAATACACGCTAGAAGGTGAATGGCAGGGAAACAAGGGCTACATGCCGGGCTTGCCGAAAACAGGCGGCGAATTCTACGTCGTCGAAAAACAGCCACCCGCCAATGCGACGGGACTATCCCTCAACCTGCCCAACCAATCCACGTTTCCCGTCACAAGCACTCTGACCATCCGAGGAAACAGCGGCGCGCGCTATGTTTATTACGCGGCGGTCACACCCGGCGCGGCATTGCTGCAAGGCCGCGTGCCCGTGAATGGCGGCAAATTCGAATACGTCTTTAATCCCGCCGAGGTCAACAAGGTCGCGTCTACGTACGACATCAAGAACCTGGTGACGGGCCGGCCGCAGATTTCGGATGTCGTGCAGCTCACTTTCTTCTCGCAAGAGACAACGCCGACGGGCACGCCGTACCATTCTTTCGTGCGGCTGATTATTCGCGGGAATACGGTCATCTACGCGCGGTAACTGCGTAGTGAGCGACGTAGCGAAAGAGCATGGATTCCACGAAATGACAGGTGGACGCGACGTTGAAAGCCCTAAAAGCACTCCTGCGAAGGTTGCGAACCTTCGCAGGAGTTTACACGCGCGGGCCTTTTGGTTTCTTTCTACCGCACGACAAAGGGCAGATAGAGCGGGCTAACCGTAAAGGAACCCTGCACCGGTCCGTAGAGCGTCGCCCTGCTGTTCGCATCCACTGTCTCCAGCCAGTAATAGTAGGTGCTGCCCCGCGCCACCGCCTGATCGCGAAACTCGTACGTCGCGCCGATTGGACTGCCGAGAACCTTGCTCGGAATGAGATTGGCGTTGAGCCGCGTGCGCGGGGATGTGACCGATGTAGCGCGGTAGATGTTAAAGCCCAGGTTGTTCAGTTCGGTCGCGGTGGTCCATTGCAAGCGGATGGCGGTGTTCTCCGCAATCCCCCTGAAAGAGACGAGCCGAACGGCGGTGGGCGTGGCGCCGGGCGCATCACCGCTCTTGAGCACGAACGGCGAGAAATTGGTCACGCCGGTCACGCGCACAGAATATGGCGCCGATCCTTCCCCAGGACAAACACGCCCGTCCGCACCCCAAGTCGTATCCAGGGTCAAGGGTGATCCCCACGTGCTGCCATTCCAGTGGTAGGCGTTCAGCGCATTGCAGTCATTGCCCGATAATTCACTCGCCGCAAAGTAAAAATGCACATACGCCGGTCCGCTTGTATTGGTCGGTGCGATTTCGAAGCAGCGGCGCACGGTTGCGCCAGCCGTTGAGGTGCAGTCCTGGTTGCCGCGAATGTAGACGGTGGTGCTGCCCATGTTCGCGCCGCTGAGAGACACGCCGCCATACTGACCAGCGAAGAGGAAAGCCGTCCCGGTAGTGACGGCGTTCTTGGTCTGTTGGAGTCTGCCGTTGTTGGTGAGCGTGCCGTTGGCGTCAAAGTCACGCCGCGACTCCAAGAAAGACCCGTTGTTGATGGTAACGTTGTAGAAGGTGATGGCGTCGGTATCAAGCGTTTGCGCGCCAGACCTGTCGAAAGTGACAGTGCCACTGCGAGCAGTGAAGACGCCGCCGTTGCGAGTGAAATTCCCCGCCACGTTGATGGCATAGTTGCTGGCCGATACATCGAGCGTCCCGCTGTTGAGAGTCAGGTTGCCGTTCACGTCGAGATTCGCGCCCAGCGTGACGGTGGCGGCAGAGACTTGTGGATGTTTGCCCGCGGCGAGATCGGCAATCTCCGAATCGGAAAGCCCGCGATTGTAGATGCGCACATCGTCTATGCTGCCTGCCAGAAAATCGGACGGACCGCCGCTGTCCCACTCTTGACCGATGGACCACAGATTGTCGTTAGAATTGGTATAGTCGATGATGTGATATGCTTTTTTCACGCCGTCGACGTACAGATTGCCCGTCCAACTTGCGCCGGTGGCGTACGCGATGTGATGCCAGGTCCCGTCCGCGACAACCGTATTGCTATCGGCTTCCCACGCCGAGTTGCTACCATCGTAAACCCAAAATTCGTCGTCAGAGCGAATCGAAAGTAGAACGATGTTTGATTTGTTCGCGCCATTGACGGCGACCAGCGTCTGATCGCGTCCGCTCCCGCTGGGCACTTTGACCCAAAACGCGATGGTCATCGATCGATCGGCATCGTAATTCATGTTGTCGATGGAAACGTAATCGTCTACGCCGTCGAATTGCAGTGCGTAGGGATCGGAAAAGTCCATCGTCGAGGGCTTGTCGGTGATCCAAGTTGGGCTGTTGGTTAATGTGCCATCGCGATCAAAACCGGAAGAGTCGCGCGCGGTACCGCCGCTGCCTTGGTCGAATTTCAAATACGCCAGCAAGCCATCGTTGATCGTCAGATTGTTGAACGTGTTGGTCGGCAGTACGCCGCCGGGCAAGAGTACGCTCGTTCCAGGATTTGTGCTCGCATCGAAATTTCCATTCTTCGTTAGCGCGTTCGCAACGCGGAAGATGGCGTTGGCGGCGAGTTGCAGCGTGTTGCCGGAATTGATCGTTACATTGTTGAACGTGGCTGCGCCGCTAAACGTTTGCGTTCCACTCTGGTTGAATGTTACTGTACCGCCGTTGTGAAGGAAACCGCCATTGATGGAAAGATTTCCGGCGATGTTCAGATTCGACGGAGGCGACAAAGTCGCGCCGGAGTTCACGGTCAAATTGCGGAGCGTGCTTGCGCCCGATGGAAGCGTTCGTGTTCCTGTGCCAGCAATCGTAACGGTCGTCGGAGAATTGGTGGTTGCGTCGAAACTGCCGCTCAAGGAAAAGTTGCGCGAGTAACCAAAATTGGCGTTCGCGGCTAATCGCAGCGTGCTACCGCTGTCGACGGTCACATCGTAGAAAGAGGTTGTGCCGCTCAAGGTCTGCGTGCCGCTGCGATTGAAGGTGACGGTGCGACCGTTCGGAGTGAATCCGCCGTTGTTCGTCCAATCTCGACTCACGGTTATATTGTTGTCGAGTTCCAATGTCGCTCCGCCATTGATCTGCACGCCGGCAAAAGCGATAGAATCAGTTTTTACGCTTTGCGTGCCGCTGCCATCGAACGTAACGGTGCCATTGCGCGGAGTAAAGACGCCGCCGTTGCGGATGAAATCTCCACCGACATCGATCGCATTGTTGCTCGTCGAAACATCCAGCGTGCCGCTGTTGAGCGTGAGATCGCCGTTCACATCCAGCGCCGCGCCGAGCGTGGTGGTAGCAAGCGACGTTTGTGGATGGCTGCCCAGCGCGAGTGCGCCGATTTCGCCGGACGAGAGCGCGCGATTGTAGATGCGTACGTCGTCCAATCGACCATCCAACGCTTCGTTGTTCGCCGAGTGGCTGAGTCGCACCCAGTTTCCATCAGTGACAGTGCCTGTGACGCCGAGTGTGTCGCGTTGGGTTCCATTCAGATAGAGGCGCATGATGCTGCCATCGTACGTTCCGGCGACGTGGTACCACTGCCCTGTGCCAAACACCGCGCTCACGGAGGTAGAACGAATCGAGCCACCGATGCTCATGTAGAATTGAAGACTGTTGCTGGTGTTGGCGCGCAGTACGGCTTTCTCATTCTCCAACGTGATGAAACGCATCGGCGCAGTCGGAGCACTGTCGAGCCAGACCCAGGCGGATAAGGTGAGGGTTTGTGCGTCGTTCAACTTTTGCAGGTTGCTCGCCAGCACGTACTCACTGCTGTCGGTGCGGTCGGAGCGAAAAGCGTACGGGTCGGTGAAGTCCATCGCCGGGTAGGTGCTGCTACTCCACGAGCCGTTGGTTACGACGCCATCGTACCCATAACCAGAACTATCCTTTGCCGTAGTCCCTGCGCCTTCGTCCAATTTCCAGTACGCCAGCAGACCGTCGTTGAGATATAGATTGTTGAAGGTGGTGGCAGCCGTGCTTCCATCCGCAATAGAATCCACGACAACGCGCCCGCCATTGGGATTGAACGTACCACCCGTGTGGTGGAATCCGCCGGAGACGATCATCAATCCTAGCGGGGCAGTAAAGGTGCCGCTGGAGAAATCGAAAGCGCCTTCGACGTCGAGCCGCCCATTGTAACCATGATATTCCCCGCCCTTCTGGGTCCAGTCGCCATTCACCGTCAAATTGTTATTCATCCCAATCACGCCGGTGTAACTGCTATCGATAACCCATCCGGCGACGGTGAAACTGGATTGAACGTCCGCCCACTTGTCTGTGTTTTTGAACACCGGAATGTTTTTCGTAGTCGGTACCATATTGCCGTTCCAATTTTCCGGTCTAGTTGTGTACGCGTCGGCACCGGTCCCAGCCCAGTAGATGTAAGGAGATTCGTAAGCGCCGCTGTCGCAAGAGCCGCTCTCAGGACGCGCCTCGCCGCGCTGATCGGTGGTGTACGTGCTGCCGCAGCCGTTCACGCCGTTGGGGATCGCATCCACCGCCGGGCTATCGTACAAGAGAAAGTGTGTGTTGGTGGATCCACCGTTATTGGCGAGAGGTTTGAGTTTCGTATCGGAGGTGACTTGATCGCCAGTTCCACTGCTGGGACAGCCGGTCGAGACGCCGACCACATTGTAGCCCTGGCTGGTCAGGTCACCCACGCAATCGTCAAAGTTATTTCCGGTTATATCGTTGTTGCCGACGACGATGCTGTTCTTAAAGTTGAGCGTACCACCGTTATGCGCCAGCCCGCCGCCATTGCCGTCGCCATCATTATCCTCGTCGGCGGTGTTGTTAGTGACGCTTACATGGGCGAGGGTCAAGGTGCTGCCCCAAATATAAACGCCGCCGCCGCTGCCGCGGGCATAATTGCCGCTGATGGTGACGTTGGTGAGAGTGGGGTTCATATCGCCGGTGTACAAACCACCGCCGCGCCCATCTTTAGAATTTGCGCCATTGCCGGTGCGGTTGCCGCTCAACGTGCTGTCGGTGATGCGCAGGGGAGTCGTGTCGTAATAGTTGTAATTGAATATGCCGCCGCCATCGCCGCCTTGCCCCGATCCACCGCTGGCATTTCCAGTGGTATTGTCTTTCACCGTGCTGCGCGTCATGGTCAATGTGCCATAAGTGTCTATCCCGCCGCCATAACCGCCAAAGGTTACGCCGTTGCCCGTCGTATTGCCGCTGATAATCGAGTCTTCGACGGTCAAAGCACCCGCATTGTACATGCCGCCACCATCGCCGCCGTACTGGTTGCTCGTGCTGCCGGTGACGTTGTTGCTGATCGTACTGCGTCGAATCGTGGTCGTGCTGTTGTCGGCGAGACTTAATCCACCGCCATTGCAACCATGGCTGCCTGGGATCGTCCCAGTCGCATTATCGCTGATCGTGCTGTCGGCAATCGTCAACGAACCAGCGTTGTAGACTCCGCCGCCATAGCAATGCCCCGCACTGTCATTGGGAGTTTTGCCGTTGGTGATGGTCACGCCGTTCAACTCGACGGTGTTGCCCGCGAACACGTGTAGCACACGATCGATTTGTGCGGCGTCGATGGTGGTATTGGATGATCCCGCGCCGTTAATGGTAATGTCACTGGTTACGTCCAGGTCGCCGGTAGCGTTAGAGTCTTCGCTAGCTCCGGCGCGAGTGAACGTGTACGTTCCGGCAGGCAGAGTGATGGTATCGGTTCCGCTGCCAGCCGTGCAGCCGCCAAAGGCAGCGTCAGTGTTGGCGGCTTGGATCGCTTCACGCAACGAGCAACTCGCGCCGCTGCCGTACTCGTCGGCAGTCGTATTGACGGTGATACCCGCGGCGTGCGCCACCGGGGTTGGCGCCAAGCCAAACATCAGCGCGAGCAGCAGCGCGGCGATCAAAAAGAGCCGTGCCACATGTGCGCGTTGCAAGGACATCGTCTTCATAGATTCCTCCTTGTTCGTAGTGGGCTATTCATCGCCCGTGTTTGTCATTTTCGACATCACATGCACGGTTACCCCAAACCGTTCTGGCGAGGTGATTGTTCAGCCGCCTGAGAATTCATGGCGTCACCTTGCGTTTGCAAGGCGTCCTCTTGCGCCTGCAAGAAAGCGAACAGACTCGCCAGGTCAGCCAAGTCCTTGCGTTCGCGCGTGTCAACACTTTCCAGAGAGACGCGATAGCGGATTTTGCCGCCGCGCTGGGTTTGCCAGAGACGGAGCAAAAATGCGCGATAGGGAACGTATGACTGCATTGGTTACACCTTTTTTTGCGCCGAGCCGTCAATCAGGGTATAATCAATTTAGCGACAACTCACCTGGCTTTGTCATCGCATGCCCGCGTGACTTGGGCGTGACACCAACGTGGCTGATCATTCTGATATTGAACGCGGCGAGGGGTGAGGCGCGTTTCTGCGTGAGCAGCAAGTGTAGAGCGGGCTGCTTCAGCTTATAAGCCACGCTCGCAGCGGGCCGCCTGCCCGCTCCACAGGTGACACGAACATGGCTGATCATTCTGAGGTCGGACGCCACCCATCCGTTTTGCCCGAGTCGCGCCTGGTATTGTCCCTGCTCGGCGCACCCCAAGTGCTACTCAGCGGCAGAGTCGTCATAGACCAGCGCTTTCCCAAAGTGCTGGCGCTTCTGGCTTATCTGGCGCTCGAAGCGCATCGTCCGCATTCCCGCATCGCCCTCGCCGGACTGTTATGGCCCGAACTGCCGGAAGCCCGCGCCTTTCAGGATCTGCGTCAAACCCTCGCCCGCTTACGTCGCGCGATCTGCGACCAAGCCGCCGGTCCCCCTCACCTCCTCGCCGACCCGCAAACCATCCAATTCAATCTTCAAGGCGATTGCTGGAACGATGTAGCGGCGTTCAAGACCCTTCTCGCCGAGACACAGGGCCACCGTCACCGTCGGCTGGATGCCTGCCCCACCTGTATCTCGCAACTCGCGCAAGCCAGCGCGTATTATCGCGGTGACTTTTTGGCCGATCTCTACGTCCCGGACAGTCCTGCCTTTGAAGAGTGGTTGATGGTGGAGCGAGAAGCGCTGCGGCGACTGGCATGTACTGCCTTCCATGCGCTGGCGAGCGCGCATTTGGCACGCGGACAACCTGAATTGACGCGCCAATATGCCCGCCGGCTGCTACAGTTGGATCCGTGGAACGAGCCGGCGCACCGGTTGATGCTGCGCGCGCTCGCGTCGAGCGAAGGACGCACCGCCGCGCTGCAGCACTATCAGGCGTTTCATCAGGCATTGGCTGCCGAACTGGGCGTCGAGCCAGAAGACGAAACCGTGGCTCTGATAGGACAAATCCGCGACGACGCACTGGCGGATGCGCGTCCGCGCGCGCCCACCTCCCACCTCCCGGCGCCCGACACGCCGTTGGTCGGTCGCGAGGCAGAACGCAAACAGATTAACGATATGCTGGCGAGCCAGGACCGGCGATTGCTCACTCTCTGCGGACCTGGAGGGATTGGCAAGACGCGCCTGGCGTTGGAGATCGCCGGCGAGCAAGCCGCGCTGTGGCGGGATGGAGTGTGGTTCGTTCCGCTGTCGGAGGTGTCAGCCCCCGAGCAATTGGTGGACGCCCTGGCTGCCGCGCTGCATCTGAACCCCTCCGGGGCATCGCTGAACGCCGCGCAATTGATCGAGATTTTGCGACGCAAGGAATTGCTTTTAATCCTAGACAGTTTCGAGCGCCTGACGGATAGCGCGTCTTTGCTCCAGGACATTCTGCGTTGGGCGCCGGAAATCAGTTTTTTGATTACATCTCGCGCCCGGCTGGGGCTGCAGGGAGAGTGGGCTATCGCATTGGAGGGACTGGACGTGCCTCCCCTAACAATTGCGAGCGTAACGGAAGCGCAAACCTATAGCGCCGTACTGCTCTTGGCGCAATGCGCCCGTCGCGTAGACCCCACTTTCACACTGTCCCCCGAAAACGTGCCTCACGTGATCCGCATCTGCCGGTCGGTGGCTGGTTTGCCGTTGGGCATCAAACTGGCGGCGGCTTGGGTGCGCCTCCTTCCCTGTCAGCAGATCGCAGACGAGATTGAACAGAGTCTTGACTTTCTCCAAGACGCGGAGGCGAGCAATCTCGAGCGACAACGCAGCCTGCGCGCGTCTTGCGAGTATTCCTACCGTCTGCTTTCCGAAGCGGAACAACGCCTGTTTCGCAAGTTGTCTGTCTTCTCCGGTGGGTTTACGGTGGACGTTGCTCGGCAGGTTACTGGATCCGCCCCCTCCAGTCTTGCCTCGCTGTTGGACAAATCCTTGCTGCAGGTCTCTCCCCTGGACTTGTCATCTTCCGGGCGATTGGATCTGCACCTTACCCTGAAGCAGTTTGCGGCTGAGAAGTTGGCTCAGGTATCCGGGGAAGAGATGGAGGCGCGCGCGCGACACGGTCGCGCGTATCTTGCTTTCGTGCAGAAGAGAGAACAAGCCTTGTGGGTGGAGAACTCGAAAGAGACGCTGGACGAGATGAACGTCGAGTTGGGTAATGTGCGGGCGGCGTGGCGTTGGGCGCTGAGTCAGGGCGAGGTCGAAGAGATTGATGCCAGTATCAGGGGGCTGTCTCGGTTCTACGATCTCAGGGGACTTTTCCCGGAAGCAGCATCCGTCTTTGAGAGCGCTGCGGTCCGTGTGTTGGCGCTCGGCGCAAACAACATCGCCGCGCAGCGCATTGCCGGCAGGTTGCTCGCCGAGCAGGCGCGTTTCTTGAGTCGCCAGGCGCTCTATGCTCAGGTCGTCCAGGTGGCGCAGGCGGCTGTCCGGCTGGCGCAGGCGTCGCAGGACACGCTGTATGAGGCGAGCGCCACCTGGTCCTGGGGAGAAGCGCTCTGGCGGCAGGGGGAGTATGAGCAAGCCAGGTCCCAACTAGAACATGCCTTGTTCCTAGTCAGGGCGGCGCGAGATTTCTCGCAGCAGAGCAAAGCCCCCCTTGCGGGAAAACCGCTGCTCGAAATGACAAGCCCCGCCGACCGGTTCAGCCAGATGGTGGAAATGGATAGTTTGAACAGCCTCGGCGGTCTCCGCTGGATTCAGGGCGACCATGCCGGCGCCGCAGTCTACCTCGAACAGGCGCTCCGCATCGCCGTCAACTCGTCAAGTCGGAAGGATGAGGCAAAACTTTTAATGAACCTGGGTGTTTTTGCCGTGGAGCAGGGGAAATATGCAGAAGCCCAAAGCATGTTCCAACAGTCCCTGCGCATTCAACGCACCATCGGCAGTCGGAGAAGCGAAAGCCTTGCTCTGGGCAATCTGGGCAATATGTACCTTTATCTGGGGAATTATTCGGAAGCCAAAACCTATTATGAACAAGCCCTACACATCCAGCGTGAGACCGGCGCCCAGGCAGACGAAGCGATAACCGTAGGCAATCTCGGTCTGGTCTATCACTACCTGGAGCAAGATGAAATCGCCCGAGACCATAGCCAACAGGCGCTGGCGATCGCGCAACGGATTGGCGACCGTCGCGCGCAAGGGGCGATGTGGATGAAACTCGGTCATGCCCTGGCAGGGCTGAGACAACTCGATCAAGCCGCCCATGCCTATCAAGAGTCAGTCAACCTGCGGCGGGATACGAATTCTCACAACGTGGCGATGGAATCTCTGGCAGGACTGGCTCACGTGGTTCTGACCCAGGGTTATCGCGAACAAGCTCAGGCGTATGTCGAAGAAATATTGAGTCATCTGGAGACCAGTTCGGGACGCGGGCTGGATGGCACGATCAACCCCATGCAAGTATACTTGACTTGCTACCAAGTGTTACGCGCCAACGGTGACGCGCGCGCCGAGGAGATTCTGACCACGGCTCATGACTTGGTACAAAGACGGGCGGCGAAGATCGAGGACGCGGAGATGCGCCGTTCATTTCTGGAGAACGTCGCCGCGCACCGCACGATCACGCGCGAGTGGACGAACAAGGCACCGACTTGACATTTGTCGGCAGCGCGTTTTTGAGAGGATGAAAGATAACCCGACGTATAAATGATTCGTGTCTACCGCACGCCCATCAGCAGATCGAAAACCAACTGATCGAGTCGCTCATCGTTCAGCCCGCGCGCACTGATCGCTTCGCGGTTGAATTGGAATGCCTTGAGCGCGGCTGCCTTTCCCGGCTCGTATTGCCCCAGCAATGCCCCCTTCCTTCATGCCCTCGTAATCTTCAGTCCGGTACGCGTGCGCGTCGAATTGGTTCATACCTCGTCATACATTCACCTCCGGTTACAATGCTTTGACTGCATTCAGCCACGCCTGCGCGATCAGTGCATGTCCTGCGGGTGTTGGGTGTACGCCGTCCGGCGCCCAGAACTCTGGCTCGCGTCGCGTCGCGGCTTGAGCAAACAAACCATCGAGAGGAACATAGAGCGCGCGATATTCCAATGCCAAGCTGCGCACGACGGCAATTTTCGGGTCGAGGTCTTGGCGCCATTCTCTGCGATCAGGCGGCACGGGCAACACGAACGGCTCGACGATAACGGGGCGCGTGTCGGGTAGTTGTTTCGATACGGACTGCAACAGAGCGCGATAGTGTTCGCCAAATTCTTCCGTCGTGGTCGGCATGTGTCTATCGAAACGACGCCAGGTATCGTTGATGCCCACATAGATCGAGAGCCAAGTCGGACGCAAGTCGAGGCAATCGCGCTGCCAGCGTTCGCGCAAATCTACGGTGCGATTGCCGCTAATGCCGCGATTCAAAAATCGCACGCGCTTTTCAGGATACAGGAACGAGAACCACGCGGCTGCCAACATCGCATAACCGCGCCCCAGGAGGACGACGGACAGAATCGCCGCGCCGGCCCCGTAGTGCGCGGCGTCAAATTCGCTTTGCGCACTCTCCCCGAGCACGCTCCACAATGCCCAGCCCATTGTTTGCAAATCTTGCTCGGTCACAACCTGCCGGTCTGCGCATTTGGAACTGAGCACAAAGTTCAATCGGCGCAACTCTGGCTGTTGGCGTACAAGGTCATCGGGCGGATGGATTACAAACGGCGTGGGCTAAACGTAGCGTGGCATGGTTTCTCCCGGCTGCTTATTCTGGTTGTTGGGTTTGGATCACATCTTACCCCACGGTGAATCCGGCGCTAAATATTCCGATGAAGAACAAGACACTTGACGCGGCGACCAGCCGCCGTATATACAAAGCCGATTGCTCAAAAAAATCTTCGATCCCCAATCTCTCGGAAAATTTCTGCGGGTCTTGTTTCAAAATGCTTGGGTCTATTGTCCATAGTTTTTGGTCTTGGCGCGACTAGAGTCAGGATCAACGCTACCAGCCAGCAAGCGTAGGCAAAGTAGAACGCCGGGTTGACGATCACGGTTGCCTTGTCCCCACCGATGATCACTCATTTTGTTCGCTCGGGGCAATAAGAAATGGCGCTAGGGAGTTAATCCCAGCGCCACAACTCTTGAACAGATTGGGTGAATTGGCAATTCGTGAACTCTAGTTGTCTCCCAGCCGCTTGACCACGCCAACGCCGGCGACGGTTCGCCTAACCACGGGGTTGCCATAGTAGTTGACCGACCCCGCGCCACTAATGCTGACGTGCAAGGTTTCGCTCGCGCGAATCGTCGCGCTGCCCGCGCCGCTAACTGTGATCTGCGCGTTCTGGCTGTTCAGCTTGGCCGCGCGGTAATTGCCTAGTCCGCTCAGATTCGCCACTTGCGTGACCACACTCCCGGCTACTTCGACGTTACCTGCGCCGCCAATCGTCGTCGCCAACTCCTGCGCATCAAGCTGGTCGAGCTTGATGTTCCCGGCCCCACTGATCGTCAAATTGAACCGGTCGCTCTTGAGCTTGTTGGCTTGGACATCCGCCGCGCCCGACACTTCTAGAGCCGCCAGCTCCTTGACGTGCAGATCGAACTTGATCGGCCTGGTGGGCACGAGCGTGTAACGCCAATCCTCGCGCTTGACGCGGATGATCAGCGTGCCATCCTGCACGAGTGTTTCGATCAAGGGCAACAGATTGTCGTCCGCCTCGACAGTCAACGACTCGGCGTCGCCTTGCGTGATGGTGACCAGGCCCGCGCCGCTGAGCGAGACCGCCCGAAATCCGCTCACGGCCCTCTCCTCGGTTCGCACTTGGCCCGAACCAGTGATGATGCGAGTGGCGACGTCCGGAATGTATATCTGGCAGCCGGCGAGCAACAGCGCGCCCAAAAGTACGGCAAGCAAACTGATCGGTTTTGTCATTTTGACTTCTCCTTGACAACTAGCGTAGGTTTTGCGCAATCAGAGCCACTTTCGTTGCAACAGATGAAATTTTGTACAGTTTGCACACGTTGAGCCGTTGTCCCAGAGGCGAGAAACGACGGCTCTTTGATGTAAATGACTCAGCCATGCAGTTTCGTCGCTCTCAGGGCACGCCCGTTTCATCGTAGAGCGTGCGAAATTTCATCTCAAACAACGATTCGCCTTCTGGTTGCGCAAAAGTTACGCTAGGGCAAATTGACCATTTGCCCTACAAAGACATACGGATGAAACTAAATTCGGTTACATCCCAGTCTACCGGGCGAACTTGGCCGCCGTAAATGCTCTGAGCAAGTCGTCCATGACGGATTCCGGCAGCCGTTTGTCCATCGCCTTTAGCCGGCGTTTCACTGCCGCCAGCACTCGCCGGCGCAGCGGCTCATTGGTTCGCGAGCGCAATGCTAGTTGGGCCAAGCGGTCGCGTTCCGCCTGCTCTCGGAAATCCGCATAACGCATCTCTTGCGCCAGGTATTCTAGGTATCCGCACATGGTATGCCTCCTGCGATTCGGTTTCGCTTTGCCAACTCATTATAGAGGTCACCCGAGTTGCGCGCATCGCCAGGATGATGGGTCTCTGCTCAACAAAACGCACAGGGTCGGCGTACCGCAAATGTTGCGCCCGCCGAATGAGGCGTTGTTTTTTGCGAGTGGAGTGAAGCATGTTATAATCGAAAACGGAGGCGAAATCATGGCGGCGAAACCCATTCGAGTTCTGATCACGGACGATCATGCAATTGTGCGGAAAGGCATCCGCGCGCTTCTTGCGACGGAACACGACATCCAGGTTATCGGCGAAGCGTGTGACGGCGCCGAAGCCGTCGGGCTAGCCCAGCAACTGGCGCCCGACGTGGTCCTTATGGATCTCGTCATGCCCAAGCTCGACGGCATCGAAGCGACGCGCCAGATCACGACGAATCAGCCCACCGCGCGCGTCCTCGTCCTGACCAGTTTCGTCGCCGACGACAAAGTCTTTCCGGCGATCAAAGCGGGCGCGCTCGGCTATCTGTTGAAAGATTCGGGACCCGAGCAACTGGTCGAGGCCATTCACCAGGTCCATCGCGGCGAACCATCGCTTGATCCCTCCATCGCGCGCAAAGTGCTCTTGGAACTGGCGCATCCGCCCGCCCTTCGGCACGGCGCCGGCCAACCGCTGACCGCCGAACCGCTCACCGAGCGCGAACTGGGCGTACTGCGGCTGGTCGCGCAAGGCATGAGCAACAAGGAAATCGCCGAGCAATTGGTCATCACCGAGATGACGGTTCGCACGCACGTAAGCAACATCCTCGGCAAGCTCCATCTCGCCAGCCGCACCCAGGCCGCGCTCTATGCTCTGCGCGAGGGCTGGGCTTCGCTCGACGATGCGGCCCTGGCGCCCGACGAGAAATAGTCCGCATACTACAAATAACGTAGTCAACCTGCCACAAAAGTTGAGCCAGACCGCGTTCGAGGCGGTCTTTTTGGTGGAGCATGATTTCCTCTGTTCTCAGAATGACAGCACGACCGGCATCTGTTATCTTGAGACCATGCTGAATTTCACCCGAGGTGTGTCGTGAAAAAAATCGTCATTGGTCTTGTACTTGTCGTGCTCGTATTTGCCGCCATCGTGCTTGGCGGGTGCGGAGGAACCCAATCGCCGACCCAGCCGACGCCAACTCCGAAATCGTCCATCGCGATCAAAGCCACAGGCAGAATCAGCGCCGAGGGTAAGGTCGTGCCGGTGCGCAGCGCGGCGCTCGGTTTTCAAAGCGGCGGCATCGTCGCCCAAGTCCCGGTCGCGTTGGGCGACAGCGCCGAGGCGGGTAAGCTGCTCGCGGCGCTCGAGACGCGGCAGTTGGAATTGCAGCTCGCGCAGTCGGAGGCGAACCTGGCCGGCGCGCAAGCCAAACTGAATCAGCTCAAACGCAGCCCCACGGCCGAGGATTTGGCCGCGGCTCAGCAGAACCTGGCTTCGGCGCAAGCCGCGTATGAAAGCTTGATGCGCCCCAGCGCGAACGAAATGGCCGCCGTCAAAGCCGATCTCGAAAAAAGCAAAGCGCTGCTCGATCAAGCCACCGCCGCGTACGAGCGCATCGGCGGCGATTCGAATCCGCATTCTGGCGCGACGCCGCAGCGCGCGCAATTGCAGACGGCCTGGCTGGATTACGAAAAGGCCCTGACGCAATACAACGCGAAAATTAACCCGACGAACGCGCAGGTGCAGCAGGCGCTCGCCGCGATTCAGAATGCCAAGAATCAATTGGCGAAACTCCAGCCGACCGCCGAGGATTTGGCCGCGGCGCAGGCGAGCGTCAACGCGGCGCAAGCCGCGCGCGACCTGGCCGCCGAGCACCTCAAGAATGCCAAATTGGTCGCGCCGTTTTCGGGCCGTGTGACCTCACTGGACGTGAAAGCGGGTGAGTTCGTTGCCGCGGGCGCGCCCATCGTGCGGCTCGCCGATACGGCCAACTGGCAAGTCGAGACGACCGACCTCACCGAGTTGAATATCGTCAACACGCGCGAAGGCGACGCGGTGATCGTGACGTTCGATGCCATCCCCAATTTGGAATTGACAGGCAAGATCGCGCGCATCAAGGGCTATGGCGAGAACAAGCAAGGTGATATTGTCTACACCCTCGTGATCGCGCTCGACCGGCAAAGCAATCTCCAACGTGCGAATTGGGGATTACGCGGACGCAGTTCGTCCGACGCAAAAAACGCTCGCAATGACATTAGCGGAGATTCGCGCGATTCGCGGAAGAGACCCAGTGGAGATGATAGACAGAGTCGAATCGGATAATCAGCACGAACTTGAGGACACGCCCGAGATTCAGAGCCATTTGACCGCGTGGCGAAACCGAGCATTGTACGTTCTTCTGCTCGTCGTCACAGTGGCCGGTCTGCCTGCTTTCGCCTCCCCCATTCTGAACGCCGTCCAAACGAACGCGACGACGCCCCTCCTGTGGATCTATCTCGCGGTCTATCTTGCGCTAGTCGGACTCGCCGTCGTCCCCCGTCTCGACTTGAGCGTGCGCGGCTGGGGCGCGATCCTCCTGGCGTACACGAGCGCGATCGCTAGTTTCGCGCGCGTGGGTTTGGCGGGCAGCGGGCGGCTCTATCTCGTCCTCCTGCCCGTGGTCGCGACGATGCTCATCGGCTTGCGCGCCGGCTATCTTGCCGCGGGCTTGAGTCTGGCAATTTACGTTGCTTTCGCCGCGCTGGCCCAAGCCGGTGTGCTCGCCAATTGGATCACCGTAGCCGATAACCCGCTCAACCTCGGATTTTGGCTCGAAGCGGGCGCGGCCCTTGCCGTGTTCTTGATCGTCGTCATTGCGCTGTTGAATAGTTTCTACCGCCTCTTTATTCGCACCCTAACAGCCCAGCAGCAAGCGAGCAGACAATTAGCGCAAACGGCTCGGATGCTGCGCGAGCGCGAAGAACGGTTGGCGCTGGTCATCGCCGGAACCGACGACGGCGTGTGGGACTGGGATTTGAAAACCGACGCGGTGTACTTTTCGCCGCGCTGGAAAAGCATGTTGGGCTATGCGGACCACGAAATCGCTAACCGGTTTGAGGAATGGCGGCGGCTCATCCATCCTGAGGATGTAGGACGCGCGATCACGGCCGTGCAGACGTATTTGGAAGGCCGGACGCCGGTCTATGAACTGGAACATCGTTTGCAGCACAAAGACGGCTCTTACCGTTGGATCCTGGCCCGCGGCACTGCGCTACGCGATGCCAAAGGCAAGCCCTACCGCATGGCCGGCACGCACACCGATATTACCGAGCGCAAGCGCGCCGATGAGGTGCTGCGGCAATCGGAGAAACGTTTTGCTCAGGTTTTTCACGCCAACCCCATCGCGATTAGCATCTCATCCTTCGACGGCGGCGTGTACGTGGATGTCAACGAGGCATGGCAAAAACTGTACGGCTACGCGCGCGCCGAGGTGATCGGAAAAACCGCGCTGGAACTTGGTCGTTGGGCGCAAGCCGAGCAGCGCGAGCAGTTTATGCGGCAATTGCAGGCCACGGGGTCCGTGCGCGATTTCGAACGCCTGGCCCGAACGAAAAGCGGCCAGATCCGCGATGTGTTGGTCTCCGCGGAGGTGATCGAACTGAACAACGAGCGCTACGTCTTGAGTCTCACCCAGGACATCACCGAACGCAAACGGGCCGAGCAGGCCCTGCAAGTGTCCTATCAGACTTTGGAGCAGCGGGTCGAGGAGCGCACGCGCGAATTGTCGGCGATTTCCATCGAGAATGCGCGCCTCTATCGCGCGGAACAGGATCGGCATGCCGAATCGGAACGGCGGCGCGAGGTGGCCGAAGGCATGCGCGACATCCTCAAGATTTTGAATTCGAATCGTCCCTTGTCGGAGATTCTGGACTATATTGTCAATCAAGCCAGCCGCCTATTGAACTCCGATGCCGGCTTGATATCGCGTTTTGAACGCGAGGGGCAATCTCCAGTTTGTGAGGCATCCTCCGGCTTGCCGCCGGAGATCGTCGAACTGTGTGGCGGGTTTGTGAACTTGACCCGCAGTATTCCCGCGCTGATGGCCGGCCAGCCGGTCGGCATCGCCGATTTGCCGTCTTATCTTCAAGCCGAGCTTGCTAACCCGGGCGCGGCCTTGAGCGCCGACGATCGCGAACAGTATCAAATGTTGGCGCGTTTCTACCAGTCGCTCTTGGCCGTGCCGTTGACCATCAAAGGCGCCACGTACGGCAGCTTGTTACTCTATGACCAAAATCGTCGCGAATTTTCGGAGGAGGACTTGCGCGTCGGCATGGCTTTCGCCGATCAGATCGCCTTGGCGATCGAGAACGCGCAACTGCGCGATCAAATCAAGCAGGCCGCGGCGAACAGCGAACGCAGCCGTTTGGCGCGCGAACTGCACGACTCGGTGACCCAGTCGCTTTACAGCATGACCCTTTACGCCGAAGCCGCCTCGCGCTTGCTGACCAACGGGAAAACGGTCGAGGCCGGCGATCACTTGCGAGAGATGCGCGATACGGCGCAGGAAGCCCTCCGCGAAATGCGGCTGTTGATTTTCGAGTTGCGCCCGCTCGCGCTAGAAAAGAGCGGACTCGCGGCCGCGCTCCAAGCCCGGCTCGATGCGGTCGAAATCCGCGGGGGTATCCAAGCCAAGCTCGAGGTTCTCGGCACAGACCGCTTGAGCACGATGGTCGAACAGGAACTGTATCACATCGCGCAAGAGGCGCTCAACAACACTCTCAAGCATGCCCACGCTCACAACGTCCACATTCGCCTCGAATTCGGCGCGGCCGAGACGCGCCTCGAGCTTTGTGACGACGGCATGGGATTCACGCTGGTTAACCTCTATCAGGGCGGAGGGCTGGGCTTGCGCGGGATGAAAGAGCGCGCGCAGAAAATCGGCGGACAATTGGAGATCGAGAGCGATGCGAATGGGACGCGGATCACCGTTCTCGTTATAGGTTCCGACTAGGGGAGATACATCATTCTCGCTCTGACTCATCCCAACCGGCCTTGACATCCTCGCGGCCCAAGCCCTATAATCAGCCCACAAAACCAGGAGCGCGCGCTGCGCCCCATCGCCATCGGCCCAAAGGCCGGGAAGGGAGAAGACATGAAAATCGGGCTGACGCTCTCGGGTGGGGGCTTTAGGGCCACCGTGTTTCATCTTGGCGTTTTGGCGCGTCTCGCCGAAGAGAATTTGCTGGAGCAAGTTGCGGTCCTTTCGACCGTCTCCGGCGGCAGTATTTGCGGCGCGTTGGTTTATGCCGGCAAGCGCTTTACGTGGCCCACCAGCAGCCAGTTCATCGAGCAAGTCATGCCGCACGCGCGCCACCTCTTGACGACTCAAAACCTCCAGCTCGGGTTGCTCATGCGAGCGATCCGCGCGCCGCTGACCATCTTCGATCCCAAAGCCAACACGCTATCCGATTTGCTGCAAGAGCGATGGGGGATCACCGCGCGGCTAAACTCGATCCCCAAGAGTCCGCGCTGGCTTATCAACGCGACCTGTTACGAAAGCGGCAAGAACTGGCGCTTTGAATCGTTTCGCATGGGCGATTACTCGTTCGGTTATACGAATGACACCAACATCCCTCTGAGCCACGCCGTCGCGGCCTCGTCGGGTTTTCCCGTATTGATCGGGCCGCTGGTGCTCGACACGCGCCGTCACAAGTGGTTCAAGTATCGCAGCACCTTGACGCCCATGAACTCGGAGACCCTGAGCGCAGCGAACGGGGAAACGGAAGAAATCACCGCGCAGGGCAAGACGGAACAAATCACCCCGCCATTTCCGTCCGTCCATCTTTGGGACGGCGGCGTGTACGACAATTTCGGGCTGGAAGGGGTTTTTGATTTCGACACTGGCTGGCGGCACGACCTGGATTTCCTCATCGTCAGCGATGCGGCGGGCCGACCGATGCCGCAGGTATATCGCCCCCGCGCCCGCTCCGTCCTGCGCCTCGTCAATCTCATGGGCGACCAGGTACGCTCGCTCCGAACGCGCGCCATTCTCGAACGAATGCGCGACCCGCAGTTTCCGGGCGCGTTTCTCCAAATCGGCAACACGTGTCGAGTCGTGCTCCGCAATTCGAAACACAAAGACGAAATCGCCAAACTGAGCATGCTGTGCCTCGGCGACGCGGAAGCCGATCTCGCCGCGAATACGCCCACCATGATCAAGCCGATGAGCGAAGCGGATTTCAACCGGCTGTTCCGGCACGGCTTTGAGGTCGCGGACTATACGCTGTACGCCTTTTCGCCGCAGGCCACCCGGTTCTTCGGCTTTATCCAATCGCGCTGGATGCAAGCCGGCTCTCCCGCGCCTGCGGCAGCCGTCAACCCCGCGCTCTAGTGCGAGACGCACCTCACGGGAGCACCTCGACGCTTGAAAGCGCGGCCTCGCCGAGGACCTGCGCGGTGCTCGCATCGCGCAGAACCGCGTAAACTCGGTATTCGCCAGGTTCCATGAGTGCAGGCAAGTATACATCATGCCAGTCGAGCAATACTTCGCCCAAACTCCATTGTGTGGTGGGATAGTTCCCGGAAGCAGGACGATCCGCGTGTTCAAAAGCTACCCGACCCTGCGCGTCGCGGAACTGGACCGCGACGGCATAGTCGCCCTTGGGTTGGCCGCGTGCGCGCCAGTACAAGCCAATTTGGAACAACTCGCCGGGGCGAAGCGCTTGACTCGGCGGCACATAGCCGAGCAACCGGATTTCCTGCATGTCAACGTAAAACCGGTTTTCAATCGTCAGGTCATTCGCCGGAATGGACGCCCGGTTCTTGGTCACCGACAAGTTGGCAACCACGACGTTTTCTTCCTGACTATCCACTCGTCGAATGAGTTGGCCGCTTTCCTTGTCGAACAGCGCGAGCGTCAGGCGATAGGTTCCGGTTGGCATGGTCGGAGGCAGTGGAATGGCCTGATCATCGTAGAGCACTCGAGCCGTTTCCCAATACGCGGGTGGCAAGCGACCATTGCAGGGTTCGCGTTGCGCGTCCACCCACACATGGTCACGCGCGTCGAGAACTTGGATGCGAGTCGCGTAGCGCCGCGAGAGCTCGCGCGTCCACTGCCAGGTCGTGAATAGAGGTAGGTGCGCTCCGCCGGTCAATGTTCCCGTGACGGTCAGCGTATATCCGGAGAGGCGGACGCCGTTCTCAAACTGGATGTCGAGGACGCGATCTGGAGCTTGATCGGGCCGGCGCTTGGACAGAACATAACCATCGTTTGCTACGATGGGTTCAAAGTAATTGACGGACAGGGCTTGATCCCAGGCCGGACGGTGATAGTCGAACCAGGGGCGCCGTGAATCTCCAAAGATATAGTCCGCAGCGCCCAGGCAGGGAGCGCCCGTCATGATATAGAGTCGCTCACGTTCGGCCACCAATGGCGCCAGGTCCGGCTGTACGATCACCGTCGCTCCGGCTGGAATCATGGCGGCAATTCCACCTGCTAACTGATCATGCGCCGTCGGCGTATAGCGGTCAGGATTGAAATTCCTCGCGAACGGGCCGGGCGCATACAAATAGTAACTCCCGATACTCGTCGCGAGCAGCATACAAGCGATAGCGGCGCGCGCCGCCGAAACGACCTGCAGGGATCGAGTGCGCGCTCGGACCCATATCAATATGCGCCGAGCGCCGACTGCGGCCGCCAGAACGAAAAAGGGCAAAGCCGTTGCATAGTGATGGTAGCTAATGAGTGAGTCGGCTTCGCGATTGACCAGCAGGATCACGCCCAGGGTCGGCAAGGCCAAGACCAGCACGTCGAGGCCGAAGAACGGCAGCAGACCAAACGGGACGATGAGTTTGAGGAGCGCGTCCAGTTTGGCGGCCGGTGACTGGTCGAAAAGGACTGTGGGCCGGGTGACAATAGTTTCGACGATCTCCGGCAGACTGGTACCTAGATGGCTGAGCTGCCCCGAACCGTAACCCGAACCCGCGAAGAAAAAATAGTTCGAGCTGCCCTCGAAGAAAGGAATAATCCATAGGATCAGGGCCAAGGTAATTAGCAGACTGACGAGCGCGACGAACGCGCCAAGCTTAAACCGGCGATGAACAATCAGTAAATACAGCCCGATCGCAATTCCGACCAGCGGCACGATTTCTTTAACTAGGAATGCGATCGCGAGGACCACGAGACCAGCCCGGTAGCGACGCGACAAGAGGAACGTCGCGGCGAGCATCAGGAGTGGAATGGCAAGCACGACTTCATAGAACTGGCCGAGGGCTTGATACTGAGTAGCCGGAGACAATACAAAGCCAAGAGCCAGAACGAAAGCCAGCGGCGCGCCGAGTTGTCTTTGCCCGAACCAGTACAAGACCATCGTTGCAACCGCGACGGAGAGGACGGGCACAATGACCAACGTGCGCGGGTCGGCGTGCAACGCGTACACGGGCGCTAGCGCCGCCAGCAGGACCGAGAAATGCTGCCCGAGGATGATGGGCAATTCGACGATGATCGTATTTTGGTAGGGTCGGCCATGGAGGAAATTCCAAATCACCTGGTCGAAGATCGCCAAGTCAGTGCCCCAGAATCTAAAGGACTCGAATTGGCGGATCTGTAGAACAGAGTAGAAGAGCGCAAAGACGCTTACGAGAACGAAAAGCGTGCGGTTCAACCACGCCGGGTTGATGCTGACCCAGAGCGCGGCCTGTGTCCGGTTGAATGCGACATAGCCAATCAAACCGGCTATCAATCCTAGACCGAGGATTCCTGCCAATTCCTGCACAGAGGCCATGGTTATGGAAAAGTCACCTTGATGTTTTCGGGTAGCGCGAAATTGTCGCCCGCGTCCTGACCCTGCGCGTCCGTAACCGGCAAGCGCGCGAGACTGGGATAGGCGTACAGACCGATTTGAATCCGATAGTCGCCGGGTGGCAGAGTGGCCGGTAATACCAGCACATATTCGTCTGCGATCCACTCTCCGGCATCCCAAAGTGACGTGGGATACGCGCCTTGATAGGGTTGAGAGTCCACCTGAGCGCGAATATTCCCGTCCGCGTCGAGTAGGTGCAAGAATACGGTATAGTCCTGGTCCATTTTCGCCCTGCTTTGCCAGAGCAACTTGAGGCCCAAGTTCTTGCCCGCCGGAATACTGGCGGCGTCCAGAGCGTAATCGCGGAGGGTTAGCGCAGTGCCAAAGGTCGCGTTCGGCGAGCGGGTATTGACCACCGGCCGAGCCGGATTGGGCGGGGAGACTTTGAATGGCCCGATGAATAATTTATCGGACAGCGGCTTGAACTCGCGCGACAAGAGCGGGATGTAACCACTGCCGAGAGTGTCGGGGGCCGCGACCTGCAATTCCACGCGATAGACGCCCGGCGAAGCGGTGGTCGGGATGGTCACGGCAACTGACACGCGGGTAATTCCTTCGGGCCAGCGGCCGGTCGGATCTCCGGCAGGAAAGAGGTTTTGACGCGATTGCTGCAAGTCTCGGTCGTTGGAATCGAGCAAATGGATAGTCAGCTCTAAACCGTCGCGCCGTCTCAAGATCGAACGCCAGTACAAGGTGAGGTTCAAAACATCGCCGGGGCGTAAGGCGGGCCGGACGACATCGTAACCGACCAACTCCAACCAGTCGGCTGAATTGACGCCCCAACGGGCATAGACGCGCTGAGCGGGCAGCACGGCGCCCGTCTCGAAAATGCGCGTCTGGGCACCGCTTGTTCCCAGCTCGGCAATGGTCGGGAAAACGGCGGCAACGGTCTGATCCGTTTGCGTGGACGCCGCGGAAACATATGGGATTTGACTGAATAGACCTGCGGAGCGATTGCCTGTCACGAGGAATTGCCAACCCTCCCTTGAGTACCAGTCGGGTGCATAGACGGCCAGGTCTGCGACCACCTGAACGCGGTATTTTTCCGTATCAATCACGGGGCCATTCGACTCGACGGCGATGTGCGCGCCACCCGGTATGTTGCGGTCAATCCAGTCCCGCGCGGCGACCAAGTCGGCATTCGCGCTGCGGACCGCTTGGACGAGCGCACCCATTAACAAGACCGCCGCCACGCCGGCTACGGCGGCGAAGGCACTGACCTTGGGCCGAGACCGGACCAGCCGCGCCACCTGCCAACAGACGATCGCGGCCACCGAGAGTTGCGCAAAAACGTGCGGCAGCAGGCCAGCGGTCCAATAGTTCCGATCCACCTGAATGGCAAGCATCCCGAGAAAGCACCAGGCGATGACGCCTCGATTCAACCGGCTCCAGCCCATCCAGACGAAGATAGGGAGAAGCAAGAAAACGTAATGGTGGTACCAGAGTATGTTCGCGGCGACCACTATTCCGAAATTCATCACCACAAAGAGCGGGTCAAATTCCTGGGAGAACCACGCGCTGATTCCGCTGGCGGCGAAGACGATCGCCGTCCACGCGAGCAGAACGCGCTGCGCCGCGGGCCACGCGCCTGGTTCGATCCAACCCAGCAATGTAAGCGACGACACGAGCGCCATCGCGTTCGGCATGGACTCGAAACGCTGAGACAAGTTGCTCACGACCGCCAGGTAAAGCGCGGGCGACTGCCAGCCGAAAACTATGAAAGACACAACGTAGGCAAGGGCGAGAAAAACAATCGTCCAGGCCAGGGCGCGTTCACGACGTAACACGATCAAATAGGCAAGAAATGCGGCGGGAGTAAGTTTGGTCACGGCGGCCAGGGCCAGGCCGATGCCCGATACGATGGGGCGCGCGCTCGCATACAAGAACATCAGATAGATGCCAAAGGACGAGATCAAGTTGATCTGGCCGACGTGCAGCAGCTCCAGGAGCGGGGCAAATCCAAAAGCCAACGGAAACCACCACCAGATGCGTTCCAGCGAGTATCCATAACGCGCGGCGATTCCTCTCAGCATCACCGCGAGCAGACTCGAATTCAAAGCGATGGAGAACGCCGCTCGCGGAATATCGTCGCGGACGAGTGAAAAGATTCCGGTGATCAGGAGCGCGGGGAGCGGATACAGAAAGGCCGTCCAGATGTCGGTGTACGAGTACGGGTCGAGGTGTTGCAGCGCGCGCGCGAGGGCCTGCCGATAGATGTTCAGCTCGAACATCGGGGGGACGATGGCGGGAAAGCGGAGCTGCGTTGCCACGCCGAGTGTGATGTACCACACCAAGAGAACCAGGGCGACGAGTCCCACGGCCTTGGGCCGCAGATCGGTCGTCGCGCGTTCAAGCGCTGACTGCAAACGATTGGACATGCTCTATGCCTCGGAGAGCCGGTTGGAGGAATCACTGCCATTATATGCGATACGATGGCGCAGTCAAAAACCCCGACTCGGTAGGCGCTCCACGCCAATGCGCGGGATAACAATGAAAGTTGTTGGCCGGGCGACCGAGGTCGCAGCAACAACAACACGAAACCTGCCTTCGCAGGTTGACCTAGTCGGCGGAGGCCGACATTGCGTTCGTGTTGCTGCGACCTCGGTCGCCCGGCCAA
>JACQYF010000048.1 GCA_016208315.1 Chloroflexota bacterium
AATGCGCTCACTTGCGACGAAATTGTTGCTTGCGTTTCTCGTCGTCAGTTTGATTGGCGTGGCGTTGGCGTCGGTCTTGGCGCGCTGGACCACGATGCAGGAATTTGATCGCTTGGTGCTAGAGCGCGCGCACGACAACTTTCTGGATGACGTCACGACCTACTATCAAACGCAGGGATCGTGGAGCGGCGTGAGCGAATATTTTCGACAAAAATTTCAATCGCTCCAACCGCCACCTAGACCGGGCGACCCCGGCAATGTGCGACCGCCGCCGCAAATTCAAGGCGGCGCGCCGCGACTGCCGCCCGTTCCATTCATCCTGAGCGACCGGAACGGTTATGTGGTTCATGCGTTGCCGCCCTATCGTCTGGGCGACTACATTCCGTCCGAGCAACTGGCTCGAGGCACGCCGGTCGAGGTCGGCAGCCAGGTGGTCGGGACGATGTTGGCAACGGGCGGCGCGCCTCCCTTGAACGACCAAGAACAACAGTATCTCGACCGGACGAATCAGGCCTTGCTCGTGTCGGCGCTCGGCGCGGCGACGCTGGCATTGCTCTTGAGCGTCGTGCTCGCGCGCACGCTGACCCAACCGCTGCGCGAATTGACCCGCGCGCTGCGCGCGACGGCGCAGGGCAAATTGGGAGTGGCAGTCCCCGTGCCTTCGCGTGACGAGATTGGCGAGTTGACGACCGCGTTCAACCAGATGAGCGCCGACCTCGCGCGTGCCAATCAATTGCGCCGCCAAATGACCGCCGACATCGCGCACGATTTGCGCACGCCGCTCACCGTCATCGGCGGCTACGTCGAATCGTTGAGCGATGGCGTGCTCGAACCCAACCCCGCACGCTTTAACGTGATGCGCCAAGAAGTCCAGCATCTCCAGCGCCTGGTCGAAGACTTGCGGACCTTGTCGCTGGCCGACGCGGGCGAGTTGAAATTGAATCGCCAGCGCATCGCCCCGCAAACCTTGTTGGAGCAAATCGCATCCGCGTTCAAGCATCAAGCCGCGCAGAAACAAATCGCGCTGCGCGTTGAAGCGGAACCGGGGTTGCCGGAAATCGCCGTGGACGAGGTTCGGATGGCCCAAGTGCTGGGAAACTTGGTGAGCAACGCGTTGCGGTACACGCCGGAAGGCGGGTGCATTGCCGTGTCGGCGAAACGTCAAGCCGCGCAAGTGGTCTTGGCGGTCGAGGACAATGGCGCTGGAATAGACCCCGGGGCGCTGCCGCACATCTTTGAACGCTTCTATCGCGCGGATCCATCCCGCCAAGGCGAATCGGAATCCGGGCTGGGTTTGGCGATTGCGCGATCGCTTGTGGAAGCGCACGGCGGCACTCTCGCGGCGACGAGCGCAGGGCTTGGCAAAGGCAGCACATTTTCATTGTGCTTGGCGGCAGAACTCGCAACCAGCCAATTCCGCGATGGCAGCAACTAATGGGAAGAACCATTCCGAGCGTGGACGAAGGAAAGATCAAGTCAATTGAACGCGTGCGCGATTTATTTGGCCGCAAGAACTGCTGGTTCCAACGGCATCGCGAGGCGCTCGTCCGCTAAACTGGCGCGCAACCTCGCGACCCTGGCGCGGAGAATGCAGAGACCGGGGCTGTCCAAGTTGTGTTGGGCAGTCCCGGTTTCTTGCGTTGTGACCGTGCCAGCGTCTTGTGACGATTGACCATCTTGCGCCGTTGTACAAGTATCAGGAATTTCCTAGAAAGGGAGGCACTGCATGTCTCTTACCGAAAGAGAGGTCTGGACCATCATCCATGGCATGGGCCTGGGTTTTGTCTTCCTGCTCGCCTTTGCCGGCGCTCTGGCTGGTCTGTACAGTTTGCGCCCAGAGTGGGTGACAGTGTCTGGACTCCAGGAACGTCTTCGCCGGCTCACCGGGGGAACGTGGATCATGGCCGTCGCCGTCTGGCTGACCGTGATCACCGGTACCTGGATCGTATACGTCTGGTATCGCGCCGCCCCGCCGGCGGGCGCCACCGACCTGTCCGTCTTTCCCCGCTCTTTTCTGCTCGCCGATCCAAACCGCGCCGGGTGGCATACTTTTGGCATGGAATGGAAAGAGCACGTCGCGTGGCTCTCGCCCATTCTCGCCACCGCCGTCGCCTATGTCGTCGCCCGCTATGGCACGAACCTGGCCAACGAGCCGCGGATTCGACAGGGAGCGATCGTTTTGCTAACCCTCGCTTTTCTTGCCGCGGCGGTGGCCGGAATCTTTGGCGCCTTTATTACCAAAGTGGCGCCCATTTCCTAGTAGGGAGGTGAGATGATGGCTGAACGAAGCAGAACTCTAGAAACAGGTCGGTTGAAGAATGGCCCCGCCGCCGCCGCGTTTCTGGCCGCGGGGATCGGCGCGCTGACGATGGGCCTCGTGACCACGCTCGCGGCCGCCAGCCCGGCAATCAACAACGCGCTCAATCTTTACAGACCGGTCGGCCCCCTGAGCGGCAAAACGATCGCCGAGGTCGTCGTCTGGCTGATCGCCTGGGCCGTGTTGCACGTCATGTGGAAGGACAAGCAAGTCAACTTCAACGCCGTCATGACGACAACTCTGATCCTAATCGCGCTTGGATTCCTGGGAACCTTTCCCATCTTCTTCGAGCTGTTTCTGCCAGCATAGCCAGCTCGCTGCGTAGTCGAAACGAATAACTCGCCGGGCCCCCCGAGATCGGATTTGCGTTAGTTGCAGATCGCTCCGGAGGCCTTTTTGCGGCCCCGCCGCGCGCGCCGCATTTTTGTCATTCTGAGCAGAATCCAGTAATATTCTAGAGTTCCCTTTTGCGCTGCATCCTGTTTTGGGAGGACTCTGTGGTCTCGACGCGCAATGGCTGCGTCTCGGCTCTGCTGTTGGCGCTCCTGCTCTTCATCCCGACCGGCTGTACGACGGCCCCCGCGCCAAGCCCCACTTACTGCTCCCCCTCGGATCACGAAGTCGCCCCGGCGACCACCGCTTGGCTGAGAGAAAAAGCCATCCCCTTGGCGGACAACTCGGCGCGCGATTGGCAAGACCTCGGGCCGCTCAAGCAAATGATCGGCGAGGCGCGCATCGTCGCCCTGGGCGAAGCGACCCATGGCACACGCGAATTCTTCGACGCCAAGCGCCGCCTGCTCCAATTCCTGGTCGAGCAGATGGGATTCAATACGTTTGCCATCGAAGCCAATGGTCCCGAAGCGGACCGCATCAACGCATATTTGCAGACCGGCCAGGGCGATCCAGCGCAACTACTCGCCGCGCTTCAGGTCTGGCCGTGGAACACTCGCGAGGTTTTAGAGATGATCGAGTGGATGCGCGCGCACAATCGCCAAGCCGGCGACGGAACGACGCTAACCTTTCGCGGCTTTGACATGCAACTGCCCCGCGCGGCGATGGACGACCTCGTCCGCTACATGCAACAGGTTGATCCCTCGAACAACCAAACCGAATCGGCTCTTGCCTGCTATCGCCAATTTCAGGACGCGACCTTTGGCTACGCGACCGTTGATCCGGCCACCCAGCAGAAATGTCGCGAAGGTCTAGAGCGCGTCTACGCCGAGTTGCAGCGGCAGCGCGCGGCCTACGAACAGGAATCCTCGCCCGAGGAATACCAGCGCGCCCTACGCGCCGCGCGCCTGACGCTCCAAGCCGAAGAGCGCTATCGCACGATGGCAAACCGCGATTTGCGCGATGCGTTCATGGCCGAGAATTTGACGTGGATTTTGGATAACGGGGGACCGCAGGCCAAAGTGATTCTTTGGGCGCACAATACGCACGTGGATGCGGCGTTGCCCATGACCAAGAGCATGGGGACCTATTTGCGCGAGCGCTTTGGCCGCGAGTACCTCTCGATGGGTTTTGCGTTTTATCGCGGTTCGTTCAACGCGATGGAATTTGACAGCGCCAAGAATCGGTACGGCGCAGTCGCGATCCAGCAAGCCGCGCTGCCGCCGGCGAATAGTCACGAGTCCTATTTCCACGCCGTCGGCTTGCCGCGCTTTCTGCTTGATTTACGCGAGCTTGAATCCGAGGAAAACGCCGAAACCGTCTGGATGACGGGCCCGCATCCCTTCCGTTCGATCGGCGCCGTCTACGATCCATCTCGACCTCTCGACTATTGTTATGACGCGCGCTTGCCGGAGGAGTTCGACCTGATCGTTTATTTCGACGAAACTTCGCCTTCTGAATTGTTATCGAAATGAGTTTTGCGGCTATCGGTTCTTTTATCCTATTTTCCGACGGCGCAAGGTGGGATATACTGGCCGCAGACTGCCTAATCTTTAAGATTGACTCATGAATTTTACACCCGGCGAGAATATCGGCCCCTATCGCATCACGGAGCAGCTCGGGCAAGGCGGAATGGCGACGGTGTTCAAGGCCTATCACGCCATGCTCGATCGCTACGTCGCGATCAAGGCGCTTCACCCGGCCTTCAAGAGCGATCCCAATTTCCTCGGACGATTCGAACGCGAAGCGCGCATTATCGCCAAGCTCGATCACCCGAATATCATTCCCATATACGATTTCGCCCAGCACGATGGCGTGCCCTATCTCGTCATTCGCTACGTCGAAGGCGAAACGCTCAAAGCCGTGCTCCGCAATGGACACTTGGCCCCCGCGCACGTGCTCGGCATCCTGCGCCCGATTGCGGACGCGCTGGCGTACGCGCACTCGCAGGGCATCTTCCATCGCGATATCAAGCCCTCGAACATCATCCTCGCTAACGACGGGCACGTTTACCTCGCCGATTTTGGATTGGCGCGCATCGCGCAGTCGGCCGAGACGACGCTCTCCCACGATGCGCTGATCGGCACGCCGCAGTACATCTCGCCGGAGCAGGCGAAATCGCAAACCGTGGATGCGCGCAGCGACATTTACTCGCTCGGCATCGTGATGTTCGAAATGCTGACCGGGCGCGTGCCATTTAGCTCCGATACGCCGTACGCGGTGATCCACGATCAAATCTACACGCGGCTCCCCTTGCCGACGACGATCAATCCAGACCTCTCCCCCGCCATCGAACGGGTGTTGCTCAAAACACTAGCCAAAGAGCCGGAAGCCCGCTATGCAAACGCGAACGCGCTGCGCGCCGCGTTCGAGCGGGCCGTCGGCGGTTCGCGCGTCTTGCCCGCGCCGCCCCTGAGAATTCACCGGCCGCGGCGCTGGCCGCTTCGTCTGCGTCCGACAATGCTCGCGGTAAGCGCCACGTTGATTCTCATTCTCGTGATCGGTCTGGTTATTCCGAACTTGACGCGCAGTATCAATTACGTCTCGAGCTTGGCGCAGTCCAGCCCCGGCGCGTCGCAAATTGTCACGCGCCTACCCACCGCCACCGAGGCGCCCCTGCCCGCGCCTACCTCTCCGAACTTGGCGACGCCGACACTCGCGGCGCTGCCGGTCAATCTCCCTCCGCCGAGCACGCGCACGCTGAAACCGAGTCCCAGTCCAACGGTCGGCGTTCCCGGCATGGTGCTCGTTCCGGCCGGCGTTTTCTGGATGGGCCAGAGCGACGCGGATTCCAACGCCGCCGCCGATGAAAAGCCGGGGCACTACGTGGAGCTGAGCGCGTTCTACATTGATCGGTTCGAGGTCGGCAACGGGGATTACGCGCGCTGTGTCAAGGCCGGAATTTGTTTCCAGCCCGCGGGAGCGTATGCTCCACAGTCGCCGCAAATGGCCTTTGGCAATCCGGCTTTTGACAATCACCCGGTCGTGTTTGTTTCGCAGACGAGCGCGTGGCAGTTTTGCAACTGGGCGGGCAAGCGCTTGCCGACTGAGGCAGAATGGGAGAAAGCCGCGCGCGGGCATTCGGACCAGCGCGTTTATACTTGGGGCAATCTCTGGGATGGCTATCGGGCGAACGCCGCGCAGAAAATACCCGGGCCGCTCGCGGTCAATGTCTACACGCCTGAAGGATGCAGCCCCTACGGCGCGTGTAATATGGTCGGCAACGTCGCCGAGTGGGTCGCGGATTATTACGACAGCAATTTCTACGCCGAGACCATCAAGCGCGTGCCGCTGCTCTCGGTCGCGCGCGATCCGATCAATGCGGACGCGGCGACGGGCCGCTTGTCCATCCGCGGCGGCAGCTTCAAATCAACGATTTTCGACGCGCGCGTTTCCAAGCGCAGCGCGCGCCGCGCCACGGAAACCGTGGACGATCTTGGCTTCCGCTGCGCGCAGTCGGTTAAATAGCGTTCGTAGTTAGACACGGAGCGCCTTTTGCGGAGTGTCGTCAGAAACGTTCGTAGTTAGACACGGAGCGCTTTTTGCGGAGTGTCGTCCATGGAATTCTCTGAACTGATCCTCAAACGTTACAGCGTCCGCGCCTACAAGCCCGATCCTGTCGCCGACGAGAAACTCGCTCAGGTGCTAGAGGCCGCGCGGCTCGCGCCGACCGCCGCCAATCGCCAACCCTTTCAACTCGTCGTCATTCACACTCAGGGACGCGAAGCGGAATGGCGGCGCATCTACGACCGCGATTGGTTCGCGCAGCCGCCGCTCCTTATCTGCATCTGCTCGCTGCCGGCGAACGCGTGGGTCCGCCGCGACGGCAAGAACTATAGCGACGTAGACGCCGCCATCGCGATGGACCACCTGACGCTCGCCGCAGCAAATCTCGGCTTGGGCACCTGCTGGGTCGCCGCGTTCGATGTCGCGCAGGCGCGCGAGATTCTGCGGCTGCCCAAGAACGTCGAACCGATCGCGTTCACCCCGCTCGGCTATCCCGCCGACAAGCCGGGGACGAAGGACCGCAAACCGCTCTCGGACCTGGTGCGATACGAACGCTGGTAGGGGCGGGGTCACCCCGCCCTTGTGGTCTAGCGCGCAAATCGCGGCAAATGATCCGCGTGGACCCTCAACAATTCGTCAAGCAATTTTTCAGCATCGGCATAGCTCGCGGTCAACGGGTCGAGCAACAATGCCTCAAGCGCCGCGTGACGGTCGCCATGAACCGCAGCTTCCACCACGCGATCCTGAATGACAACCTGCTGGTTGAGTAACGCCGTGATCGCGGGCGGCAGCGCGGGCACGCGGACCGGCGTCGCGCCATCCGCGCCTAATATGGCCGGCGCCTCGACAACTGCCCAATCCGACAGACCCGGCAGCGCCCCGTGATTCACGACGTTCACGACCTCTTCGTGACTGTGCCAATTGTTCACGATCGCCGCGATCACTTGCCCACCCCGTTCTCCCGACTGCCACCGCAAAAACCTGCCCAACTCTTCCGCCGACGTCGCCGCGCGCTCGACGCGCGCATCCAGCTCCGCGCCGCGCGCACAATAGCCCTCGAAATCGTATCCCTTTAGATCGCTCGTCTCGTGCGCGTACGCGAAATATTCGCCGACGTGATCGTCGCCGCTCGTGGGAAAGAGGCCGAACGCGTCAAACAGCCGCCGCGAGAGTGGCTCGAACGCGGGATCGAAATCGCGCAGGCGCGCGCGGAATTCGGGATAAAGATCGCGGCCCGTCGCGCGCTCACGCATGGATTGGATCCACGTAAAGTGGTTCAGCCCCGCGGTTTGCAGATCGAGTTTCTGCTGCAATTCGTGCGCGACCGCGGGCGGCGGGAAATGCTCAGCCAGTCTCGGCGTCAGGCCGAGCACGTGTCCGACGATGTAATAGCCCTTGTTGATCTGGTGACACAGCCCGATCACCTTCAACCGCGTATAACGGGTGAGGGCTAGGCAGACGCGCGGGAGTGGATTCGTAAAGTTGATGAGCGTCGCATCCGGCGCCAGGCGCTCGACCTCTTGCGCGATCCCCAGCACCAAGTCTATCGTCCGCAGCGCGTGCGACAAGCCGCCGGGCCCACCGTTCTCGCCCAGCACGTGGCGCACGCCATATTTGAACGGAATCTCCCAATCCAGTTTCCACCGCGCCAGCCGGTCCACTTCGACCGAGACGATGACAAAGTCCGCGCCGGGCAGCAACTCGCGATAATCCGCCGCGCCCGTAATTTCGAATGCTTCGCCGGTAGCCGCGTTCATCCGCTCAGCGAGGCGCGTGACGCGCGCGAGCCGCGCGGCGTCCACATCGCACAGCGCGAGCCGGCTGCCGCGCAGATGGTCGCGCAATCCAAACAGATCGGTCAGCGTGTTCACGCCAAAAATCGTGCTCCCCGCGCCGATCAAAACAATCTTGGTGCTAGCCAATGCACTCTCCTATCGCGTCTTTTCGCGTCCCATTCGCGCCGTTTCGTGTCCTTTCGCGTCCTTTCGCGCCGTTTCGCGTCCCATTACTGCTTGCGCGTGCCGCGCGGGCGATAGGCAGGCGCGTCGAGTTGCCGCGCGGCGCTGAGCACTCTCTCCACCTGATAACCCGACACTTGCTCGGCTTGGCGCAGTTTTTCCACGATGTCATACGCGGCGACGATCTGCTTGCCGAACTCTGCTTTCGTCACACGCTTGGCGCCCATCTCGACCGCGGCGAGCAGGAACATCCCGCGCAGCAATTCCTCAAAGGTTTCCTGGTTGAACCACAAGATTCCATCGTAGCGATTCACTTGCAGAAACTGCTGCACATCGGTATCGCGCAGCCAACGTTCCAGGATCGGCGCGGCGCGCGGGCCGTCCGGCGATTCCAGCCAACGCGCGTGATTCGTGAGCAATTTGATCGCGTTCACCGCGCGCCACGCCGCGCTTTCGTCCAGTCCCCAGCCGCGTAACGCATCGGCGATGTTGCGGCCGAGCAGCCACTCGTCAATCCACACCCGGCTTTGCTGTTCCGGCTCCGCCGCGTTGGCGATGTTCCCCACCGCGTGAACGAACCACCAGCCGAAGAGCGTCGCCCAAAGCGTCGAATTGTCCCGGCTCGCGTTCAACGACTCGATCGCGGCGTTGAGCTTGCGCGAGCGCGACGCGGCGAATCGGCTTGCCACAGCCGGCAATTGCAAGAGTGTTTCCAGTTCATCCCGCGCCGCGCGCGCCATGGCCGCTTCATCGCCCGTTCCGCCGGCGAACGCTTTCGCGGCGCGCAGCCACGCCAGCATCTTGTTTTCCATCTCGTCGCGGAGCTCCGGCTTGGGGCCCGCTTGGCGCGCTTGCCACAGCGCGCGAAATGTATCGGCGTTGACCAACTTGCGGAACGGCAGGAGGACCGGCTCGAGCGCCAGCTCGCGCACCGCCTCGTCCACGCTCGGCACGCCGCGTCCGTTCAACCGCGCGGCGATCTGCGCGAACAGATGCCGCTCGTCATCCCACACCTCGCGCGCGTCGAGGAAAACGTGATATTGGTACGCGTTCAACTCGACAAACAGCCCTTTCTCCCGGAGTTCCCTTGAGGTGCGGATGTATTCCAATCCCGACGACTGATCGCGAAAGATCACAAAAAAGTTTCCGTCGTCGTGAAGCGCCCAACCCTCGGCGAGATTCCGTTGGACGAGTTTCCGCTCCTCGCCCAACTTGACCGAATACGCGGCAGATGTTTTCACCCACCCGCGCGCGGTCGCGAACTTGTTGTGATAGACGACGAGGGCGCGTTCGCTCCCCACTTGATTCGAATACGCGAACACGTCCTCGTTGACATGTCCCTCCGGCGCGAAAAAGTCATAGAGCAAGAAATTCTCGACGCCCGCAAAGAGATACCGCCGGCGCAAGAGCGGAAAGATTTCGCGCTCGTGCCGTTGAAGCAGCCCCGTGTCCGGCTGCTCGTCCCAGTACGCGCGCTGGTACTCCATCCCATACTTTTCCGCAAACCCTTCGATCTGCCCGTGCCCAAACATCGGCAAGCCGGGCAGCGTCGCCATCATCGTCGCGATGCCAAAGTATTTGTCGCCCTTGCCGAATTGGTCCACCGCCGTCCGCTCGTCCGGATTATTCATGAAATTCACGTACCGCTTGAGCACTTGTGGGTCGAATTCGAGCGTGTTTTTCATCACCGAGCGATACTTTGCATTATCCTCGTCGCGCAGCATGTTCATGAACGCGCTGTTGTACACGCGGTGCATCCCGAGCGTGCGAACGAAATAGCCCTCCATCAGCCAGAACGCTTCGGCGAGCAAGAGCGTATCCGGCGCTTCCGCCGCGATGCGGTCCACCACCTCGCGCCAAAACTCCTCCGGCATCGCCGCGTCGAGTTGCGCGCGCGTCAGGCCGTACTCCGCGCGCGAGGGAATCGCGCCGCCGGTCCCAGGTTCGGGAAACCACAAGCGCTGGTAATGCTTTTTCGCCAGCGTCATCGCCGCGTCGAACCGGATCACCGGGAATTGGCGCGCGACGTGCAAAATGGTTTGGATCACGGCCTCGCGCACTTGCGCGTTGAGATAGTTCAACTGCGCGGTATCGTTCCACGGAAAACTCGTGCCGTCATTGCCGTGATAGATGTATTTCTCGCTGCCCGTCCAACGGTCCACGCGCTTGAACACCACCGCCGCGTCGGTCCGATCGTAATAATGGTCTTCGAGGAAAATGCCCACGCGCCCATCCCATGACAGGTCGGCGCCATTAAAGCTGTACGAAGGGAACGGGCTGTGATCGAGCGCGACGAACCAATCGGGATGCTCGATCACCCAGCGCGAATCAATCGCCATGTGGTTCGGCACCATATCGCTGGCGAGCCGGATGCCGCGCCGCCACGCGCGTTCGCGCAGATTTGCGAGCGCCGGCTCGCCGCCCAAATCGTCCGCGATCTTGTAATCAAAGACCGAGTACGCGGAGGCGACCGCTTCGGGATTGCCCATCATTTGCTTGATGCGGCGCGAGGCCGCGCTGCGTTCCCACAAGCCGATGAACCACAAACCGGTAAAGCCCCAGCGCGCGAGCGTATCAAGCTCCGCGTCGGGAATTTGGTCGAGGCGGGTTATGGCGGTTTGATATTTCTTCGAGAGTTGATTGAGCCACACGTAGGTGTTCTTGGCGATGAGCACTAATTCCGGCATCCAATCGCGGTCGGGCGTAAAGCGTTCCGGCTCGAATTCCGCGCCCGCAAACGTATAGACCGGAACTTGCGCCGGCCCCGCGCCGAGGAAGCGCATCGCCTGCTCTTCCTTGATAAAATCTAAACTGGTGAGCAAGCGCGTCAGGTAGCGACCGCCGAGGAACGCGCCCCAACGTTTCAAAATGAAATCGAGCTGGCCCGCGAGCGAGTTGGGCGCGGCGAGCGCGGGCGCGCGGAGCAGATCAAGGAGGTTTTGGTTGTCGGGGCCGAAGCGGGGCTGGGTTTCAAAGAAGGAATGGAGATTAGTAATTAGTAATTTGTAATTGGTTTCGGATTCCAGTCGCGCGTCGTCGAAGAGTTCGATAAAGGGCGAGAACGCGGGGTTCATGTTGGCGAGCCAGAGCATCGTCATCTCTTCGAGGACGATTTGGCGATTCGGCTCGCCCGCGGTGTCGCCGCGCAAATAATCCGCGAGCGGAATCTGGCCGCGATAGATCGCGAGGGCCGGGAAATCTTCCGCGAAGGTTTGGAGCGTCTTGTCCACCGCCGCGCGTCCCAGCCGTTCGTCCAGCCATTCGAGCGCCTGGCGCAGCGCCGCGCGATTGATTTGCGCGCGGTACTGGCTCACGACGAAATGGAGAATCTCGTCAATCAAGCCCATCGCGTTGAGGTCGCCCGCGCGGACCGTCTGCTCGGGAAAGCGAATGAGATCGCGCGCGCGGTTCATCTTCTGGGCGAAGACGCGCGCGGCGTTGAAATTCGGAAAGATGACGTTGCCGCTGAGCATGAACAGCGCGGCATCGAATTGATAGCGGTCGCGGGCCTGCCGTGAAATGTGAAACTCGCGCGGCGCGATGTGATCCGGCATCCAGTCCTCCCCCGTCGAAATGCGTCGCGTGCATTGTGCCCCAACAACGGCGATACGTCAAGCGCGGCCTAGCAACGGATTGCCTTCGGCGAAACGGAAAAGCGGATAAACGGATCAAGTGCGACTCGCATCCGTCTATCCGTTTATCCGTTTCGCCGAAGGCAATCCGTTCCCAAATCCGCTTCGTTTGCTGATTGCGCGTCTGCGGAGTATACTAAATCCACAAGTTGCATATTACTGGTTCGGTCGCTTTGCCTGATGACGGGCTGTTCGGCGTCTCGATGTGGCGCGGATTCTATTTCGCGCACATCGAGATTTTTTGTTGGACGAAGGAGACGACTATGCAAACGATCACGCGTGCATTATTGATCGGCCTGATGGTCCTCGGTGTGATCCTGATGCTTACGAGCGCGACCGCCCAGGCCGCGCCGCCGAATTCGCCGCCGCGTGCGCCGCATGTCGCGGGCGACGAGTTTTGGGGAACGTTCCAATCGCCGATCGGCGTCAGCGGCGTCGGTACTGTGGAAGTGCGAGCGATCGCGGTAGATGGTGACACGATCTATATCGGCGGGCTGTTCACGTCCGCGGCCAATGTAACGGTCAACAACATCGCCATGTTCCGCAACGGGATGTGGTCGGCGCTGGGGAGTGGATTGAATGATGAAGTTTACGCGCTCGCCGTGGACACCAACCACATTCTCTACGCGGGCGGCAAGTTCTACCAATCGGGCGATGGTCTTCAACCGCTCTATAGTATTGCGAAATGGAATGGAAGCGCGTGGTCGCCACTCGGGCCTGGTTTGGCGGGATGGGTTCTGGCGCTTGTGGTGGATGGCGGAAACAACGTGTATGCGGCCGGTACTTTAACAAAAACAATGGACAATTTGACCACGTTGACGCACATCGGCAAGTGGAATGGCAGCACATGGTCGGCAATGGGCAGCGGACTCGACAATGCCACCCACGATGGGTACGTGAATGCACTCGCCATCTCTGGCAGTAATGTGTACGCCGGCGGTCAATTTACTGCAACCGGAGACAACCTGACTCTGTTGACGCGTATCGCCCGTTGGGACAGCGGCACGTGGTCTGCGCTCGGCACTGGCTTCGCCAGCACTGTTCTAGCCATTGTTGCCGATGGCGCCGGAAAGGTGTACGCGAGTACCAGCGGTAATGAAATCAAAAAGTGGGAATCAGGGAGTTGGGCTAGTCTGGGCAGCGTAAACGGCGCCATATACTCGCTCGCGCTCGACGCGGGTGGCATGCTCTATGCCGGTGGCTCATTCTCGAATATCGGTTCAACCACTCTAAGGAATGTTGCCAAGTACGATGGCACATGGCATCCACTCGACGGCGGTCTCGGCGGCTCCCCGGATTCAGTTTACGCTATCGTGCCAAGCGGCAGCCGGGTTTACGCGGGCGGTCACTTTGGGACCAGCACTGGAGGCGCTACGGCGCTTAACCATGTCGCCAACTGGAACGGCACGCGCTGGGGAACGTTCGGCGGCGGGATGAACGGTCAGGTCAATGCGCTCGCGACATTTGGGAACAATGTTTACGCGGGCGGCGCATTCAACTCACCCGCGACTTATCTCGCCGTGTGGGATGGATTTGGGTGGGCGGGACTGGATACACTGGTAGAAACGATCGTGCATGCGATCGCGGTGGATAGCAGCGGCAACGTGTACTCTGATGGATTTTCCGGTGGGCTGCCCGGCTCTATTGCCGGAAGCGTCATCAAACGCTGGAACGCGGGCACCCGCACGTGGACTCAATTGGGCAGCGGCGCAGACGGACAGGTACGCGCGCTCGCCGTGGATTCGGGTGGCACACTCTACGCGGCCGGCGATTTCGTGCATGCCCCCAATGTACTCATCAATCAAATTGTGAACCGTGTCGCGAAACTTGTCTCCGGGAACTGGGCAGCCGTCGGCAATGGCGTGAACAATTCGGTTTACGCGTTGAAAACAGTTGGCACGAACGTCTATGCCGGTGGAATGTTCCAGCAAGTGTGCGGGAACTCGGCGTGCAACAGCGGCAACACGACGGCGAACCGAATTGCGGTGTGGAATGGCAGCAATTGGTCACAGGTCGGCAATGGGACCGGTAACACGGTCATGGCGCTGGCGGCCATCGGCACGGACATTTATGCGGGCGGCAACTTTACAAACGCGTTCAACCCCGGCGGCGGAAATGTTGGCGCGCTCTACATCGCCAAATGGAACGGGAGTAACTGGGCTACTCTGGGGAATGGACTTAATAACTGGGTCTGGGCGCTGGCTTCCTCCGGTAGCTCACTCTACGCCGGCGGTGACTTGACGAGCGCAAACAACACCGGCGGAAGCGTGACGGTGAACCACATTGCCAAATGGGATGGGACGAACTGGTCGGCCCTCGGTAGCGGAACAAATACGGCGGTGTTTGCGGTGGCGGCGCATGGCTCCACGCTCTACGCGGGCGGCACATTTACGACCGCGGGTGGCAAGCCCTCGTCTCGCATTGGCAGGTGGATGCCCCCGAACTATCCGCTCTTCTTGCCACTGATCCAAAAGGCGCCGTAAGCCACAGGTGCTACCACACTCCCACACCCCCATACTCCCACACTTCCTCACCCATCTTTCCGATGTTGCGCGCTCGACCCGGGTGTGTTATCATTTGCGACATGCGAATCACGTTTCTCGGCGGCGCCGACCAGGTGGGCGCGAGCAGCATTCTTCTGGAGATCAGCGGCAAGCGCTTGCTGATCGACGCGGGCATCCACCCCTCTCCCAAAGCGCGCTGGGGCCTGTCCGGCGATCAATTGCCCCACCTTTCCGCCATCGAAGCGTTGGACGCGATCTTGGTCACGCACGCGCACACCGACCATACCGGCGCGCTCGAACTGGTCGTGGCGCGTTTCCCCGATTGCCCGGTCTACGCCACGCCGCCAACCGTCGCGCTCACGCGCGTCCTGCACGCCGATGCGCGGCGCATCATGGCCTCGCGCCTCGACGAAGAAGGCGAACTGCCGCTCTTTGACGATGTCGCCGTACAGAAACTGCTCGCCGCGATGGTCGCCGTTCCATTGCGCGCGCGGCTGCCGCTCGGCGAAGGGCTGGCCGCGACCTATTATCCCGCTGGGCATATCGCCGGCGCGGCGATGATCGCGCTGGACAGCGACGAGGGGCGCGTGCTGATCTCGGGCGATGTTTCGGTCTCGCCGCAGCGGACGGTGGACGGCCTCAAGCCGCCGCCGTTTCGGCCCGATATATTGATTCTCGAAAGCACGTATGGCGGGCGACTGCATGCGAATCGCGCGACGGAAGAGCGGCGATTGGTGGAACGCGTCGAACAAGTGACCGCGGCGGGCGGCAAGGTTTTGATTCCGGCATTTGCGCTCGGCCGCGCCCAAGAGTTGATCGAAATCTTGCGCGCGTTCCGCAAGGCGAACGAATTGTCGGCGGTTCCCGTCTGGGTGGACGGCATGGTGCGCGCGGTGTGCGGCATCTACGCGCAATTTCCCGACGCGCTCCCACTCGCGCTCCAGGAGCGCGGCGCGCGCTTTTTCGACGAATTCACGCGCCCCGTCGAGCGCGGCGACCAACGGAACGCGCTCGTGTGGGAATCGCAGCCCGCGATCATCATCTCCAGTTCGGGAATGCTGGCCGGCGGGCCGTCCCTCAGTTACGCGCGGGCCCTCGCGGGCCAGCCGCAGCACGCGATTTTCTTGACGGGCTATCAAGACGAAGAATCGCCGGGCCGGCGCTTGCAAGCGATGGCGGCGCGCGGCCATGGGACGCTCAAACTGGGGAAAGAGGTCGTGGACGTGCAATGCCAGCTCGGAACGTACGGACTGTCCGCGCACGCGGACGAGGCGCAACTCGTCTCGCTCGCCGAGACCCTCGATCCGACGACCGTGTTTCTCGTCCACGGCGACGGAGCGGCGCGTGAGAGCATCGCCCACGCGTTGCGCGAGCGCGGCCGGCGCACGGAATCGCCGCGCGCGGGACAATCCCTTGAGTTCGGTTTCCGGGTTAGATCCGTAGGGGCGGGGTCACCCCGCCCTGCATCGGCAGGATCACCCCGCCCCTACGGGATTGATCGCCCGCTCGATTTGGGCGAACTGTGGCGCGCAGTCGCGGCGCCGGGCGGCAATTATTTTACGCTTGCCGAACTCGCGCGCGCGTGGTGGGGCGACGATGCGCGCGCGGACGAATTGCGCGCGGCTCTGGAAAAAGACGACGCGTTTTTCGTTCTAGCCGAGCGCGGCTTGGCGCGGGCGCGGACGGGCGAGCAGATCGAGCAGCGCGCTTGGCGCATCGCGCGCGTCGCCGAATTGCAGGTGGGCGCGGAAATCCATTGGCGCGATGCGGAGGGTGCGGTGCGGACGGCGCAGATCGTGCGCCGCGAACACGATCACTTTTTCGTCGCGGGCGACGATACGCCGCATTATCCTGAGGAAATCATCCCGGTAGAGACGTTGCATGCAACGTCTCTACCGGGCATGGAACCTAACGCCGCGCTCGCGTTTGCGCGCGCCCAGTATCCGCCGGAGGCGCGCTTGCGCCGCGTCGGCTACCGGCTCGACGAGCGCGTCCTCGTCCTTACTTTTGATTTTCCTGACGTCGCCCGCGAACAGTTCGCCGCAATCCACGCGCGCGTCGAATCGGAATCGGGTTGGAAGATCGAGACGGATCCCGAAGCGAATCAAGCCGCGCTCGTCGCGCTGGCGCGCCAAGTGCTGCCGGAGGGGTGCGAGATCGTCAAGGGCCCTGCGATCCATCGCGAAGACAAAAGGGTCGCGGTGACAGTGCGGGCGGCCGTCGCCGGCATTGAACCCGCAGTCGAGCAGTTTCGGGAAACGAGCGGTTATGCGCTCAGTGTCACGATTGCCGATGCCGACGCCCAGCTCCTTCCCTTTGCCCAAGAGCAGCCGATGGGCGCGATGGAAATCAACGCCGCGCTCGGTTTGATTCGCGCGCAACTCGCGGGCAGCACGCTATATCGCACGGGACTGAAAGGCGATACCATCGTGTTGTCCTTCATCTCGCCGCAAGTCGGCGCGCGGTATCGAGAACAGATCGAGTCGTTATCCCTCACGGTCGGCTGGCCGTTGGCGATCCACCCGCAGCCGAATCAAAGCGAGATACTGCAAATCGCGCACGCGCTGATCGCGCGCGTGGGCTGGATCGTCACGCGCCCGCCCAGCATTCACACCGACCGCGGCGAGGTGCGCGTGGTGGTCACCCCCCACCCCGTCCCTTCCTCGTCTGACAAAACCGGTCAAACAGGCGAGGGCGTCATTGAGGAATTTGAGGCGCAAACGGGCTACCGCCTTGTCGTGGAAACGGGCGCGTCCCCAGACCCTAAGGGTTTCTCAAAACCCTTAGGGTCTGGGGACGCGGAGATTCCGCTGGCGCGCATTCGGATCACGCGCCACCAGCAAACCCTAACACTGGACGCGAACAAACAGCAAAAGACAACGGAGCAACTGCGGAGATTGGGACGCGTAAACAAACCGATCCGCGTGAAACGCGTCGGGGACGGTTACATCTTACTCGACGGATTGTATCGTCTGCGCGCGGCAGAAGCGCTAGGATGGGAGCGCATCGCCGCGACGGTCGAGGAATGAGCCAGCAGCCACCGGGATCATTTCGTCGGCGTCTTCAGGGTAATGATGCCGCCCGAAGTCGTGCCGGATGTGGTGTTCGTCGTGCTGCCGGACGTGATGTTCGTTATGATCCCGGACGGGCTAGTAGACAGGTTCGACGACGGCGTCGCCTTGATGGTTTGCGGCGTGTCCTTGGGAGGTGGATTGGTCGGTCGGATCAGAATTGGTTCGGTGGGACGCACCAAAATCGGCTCGGTCGGTCGGACCAGAATCGGCTCAGTCGGCTTGATATTCAGCACAGGGGTCGCGCGGCCAGCAGTGGACTCGGTCGGTTGAACTTGCAGCACGCCACCCGAACTCGTATTCGTATTCACGGTTGGATTCACAATGACCGCATCGGTCGTTTTCGTGGGCGCCGTCGAATCAACCGGCTGAACATCACCAACTGAACTCGCCGGCGCGCGCGTTGGCGTAGCCGTCGGTTCCAAAGCCGGGCGGATGATCACGAGCGGCGTCGTCGTCTCGGTCGGTCGCGGTACCAGAATCGGAGTGGCCCGCGCAGTGGTCGCCGTCGGCGGGACAGGTGGTTGCGAGGGCAGCACGCGCGTGTCAGCCGGCGGCGGCGCCGCGGGTTCGCGCGGCACACTTGTGTTGGCCGGCGCGGGCGTATCGGTTGCGCGCGGGACGCGGGTGGCTGGCGGCGCGGCGGTCAGCGTCGCGATGACGGGCCGGCCTTCGGGACTGTTACGCACAAAATCCTGAACCGCGCCGGCGTTGAGCGCCGTGCGCGTCACCTGGCGGCCGGCTCGCCTCAAGACCACCCCTTCCAGGTTCCCCATTCTTTCGTCTACCGCATCATTCGCCGCCGTACACATGCCCTCGATGCAATCTACCGTGAGCACATCATTCGCGCGATCGTACTCGAAAACGGCGAACGAGCCGCGCACGGTCGCGACGCCGACGGGCGTTTCAACCGTGAACGAACCGCCGAACACGGAAATCCACAACTTGCCGCCTTCAAGGAAAAAGCGCGAGAAGGCATCGTTGCCCGCGCCATTCAATTGCTGCACGGTGACGAGCGAATCCGCGCCGAGGCGTACGGTCGTGCCTTCGCTGAAATCGAGCCGCACGCGCGACTGGGCTTGCGTTTGCACCTGGCCGCCTTCGCCCACGACGAGTCCCTCGCTCGCCTGCGCGAACGCTTGGTCAACGGCGGGGCGCGCTTGCACGATGTTGACGATCTCGTGAACGCTGGCCGTTCGCCGCGCCGCGAGTCCGTTCACCGCAGACGACGCGCTGCTCGGCGAACCGCCGGCCGCGATCACGACCACGAGGGCGCCAATCCCCAAGAGCGCGATAAAGACGAGAATGCGATTCATGATGCCCCCTCCCCCGCCGAACGCAATGTGACGGGAACCGGTGTGTGAATCCTTGTTTCGGGTGGCGCACTCTTCGCGCCCAGCACGCGGTAAATGCCGACCGGGATGGACTTACCTTTGACGTGCCGAATCTCGACGAACTCGGCCTCAAATTCATCTTTGATTTTTGCGTACGTCGCTTCGCTGACGAGCAGCGGCCAGTGGTATTCTTTCGTGAGGTCCTGAAGCCGCGCCGCGATGTTCACGTGATCGCCGACGACCGTATAATTCACGCGCCGGTCCGAACCGACGAGGCCCACGAACACCTCGCCCGTATTCACGCCGATACCGATCTCGAGCGCCCGCGGCTGGCCGCGCGCCGCCCACTTGTCGCGCAGCCGGATCAACTCTTGCTCCATCTCGACCGCGGCCCGCAGGGCGTTGCGCGCGTGATGCGGGTCGGGCGACGGCGCGCCCCAAAAGGCCAGGATCGCGTCGCCTTCGAATTTGTCAATCGTGCCGTGATGGCGAAAGATCACTTCGGTCATTACGCCGAGGTACTCGTTCAATAGACGGGCCAACTCATCCGGCGCGAGCTGTTCCGACATCGTCGTAAAGCCGCGAATGTCCGCGAACAAAATCGTCAATTGGGCGCGCCGCCCGCGCGTGGCCTCTAGTCCATGGGCGACCAGTTGCTCGATCATCTCCGGCGATACGAACTGCTCGAAGATGCGGCGGACGCGGCGCTTTTCCTCGCCCTCGATCACCCCGCGCTCGACCGCCGGCGCGACGTACGCGAGGAACAGCGCGGCTTGAGGCGCGACGAGCGGAATCCACGCGCCGTTCACGAGAAACACGAGATTCCACGCGATCGCGTAAATCAGCATGAGCGCCGCGAGCGCCAGCAGCGCGAACGCCGGGCGCTTGACCACGTTTAGAGCCATGCCGATTGCGCCGAGCAGCATGATCGCGAGGAGCGTTCCGCCCGCGCCGGCGCGCGTGAGGTATTTGCCGCTGAGGACCGTCTCGATCGAGTTCGCGATGATCTCGACTCCCGACATGGGCGCCGAATCGCCAAGAAACGGCGTGGGGTAGGTATCGTGGAGACTTTCGGTGGTCGCGCCGACGAGGACGATCTTATCTTTGAAGAACTCCGGCTTGATCTGTCCGCCAGCCACTTGATACGCGGGGATCACGGGAAACGTGCGCGCCGGCCCGCGAAAGTTGATGTAGAGAGATTGATCGTCCAGGACGATGCGGCGGTCGCCCATCGCAAAACTATCGCGTGACGGCTGTGCGGGCAGCGGCTGCTTGAGCACGAGTTCGGCCACGCGGAGCGCCCAGTGGTAATAGACCTGGCCGCCATGGACTTGGAACGCGTGCAGACGCCGGACAAAGCCATCGCGGTCGAACGGAAAATTCGAGAGACCGATGGCCGCGGCGGAATTCGAGAGGACCGGCAGGGGCTGATTCAACTGCTCGAGGTTGTACACGCGATCGTTGACCACGGCGATCGTGCTGACGAGGACGACGTTGTTCGCCTTGCGGATCGCTTGCGCCAACGCCTCATCGCCTGGGGCCGATTCGTAGAACGAAACATCCAGCGCGATGACGCGCGGCCCCGCGTCGGCTAGCCGGTCCACGATCCGAGCGAAATACGCGCGCGGCCAGGGCCACTGCAAGCCGTTCTGCGTAAACGATTCGTCGTCAATGCCGACGATCACAATCGGCGTGCTCGGCGCGATCGCGCCGCGCGCGTTGAACGCCCAGTCTTGCGCGCGCAGTTCCAAGAACTCGAACGCGCCAAACGCCGCGCTCACGAGGACGAGCAAGAGCGCGGCACAGGCGATCAGGACGGTGTGACGGTGGAGGGCGACGCGTTCCATCGCCTCCTATTCTAAAACCGGGTATGGGGTTAAGCAATAGGTCGTTAGTAGGGGAAGACCATCTTGCGATCCACGTGTCTTCTAGTCGGCATAAAAAAGGGCTATCCAAATTGGTTTCATGGACAGCCCCGGTTGCAATCACGTCATGGGTACGGCCGGCGCGTCGGTGTGGGAATGGATGTTCGCTCCGGTAGGGGCGTGCGCCATGGCCTTGTGCGCGGCGCGAACGTGGGCGAAGGGAGAGGTGTTGGAGCCGGTATCAGAGTTCCGTCAGCTCCTCTTATCCAAGGTGACCAAGTTTGCGCAGGCAGAGGACTGGGCCCCGGGACGGGTGTTCCCATCCCGTACACTCGTACCCCGTCTCGAAAATACCTGATGTTGGCATGTGCAAAGGCGACAAAGGTTCGAGGTGGAATATTGAGGGCAACAACTATTTCCGTTAACTGGTCTTTCTCTGAGAATCGAAGCACGCGTGTGAAGTGGACAGGCACGTTTGCCTTGGCATCAAAAAACCAACCTGCACCATCACTTGGTCCATTCTTGAACACTTGCCCTTTACGGGCGTGGCTCTCCCACCCCTGCGGCCCCTCGATGCTGGCTTGAATACCGTCTGTGTACAGGGTTAGTCCGAGATCAGAGCGGTCTTGATTACTGGTGACGGTGATTTGGACGATGATGGGTTGATTAAAGTGGACTGGCTCGATGCCGCGGAGCGTTACGCAGACACCTTCGGCACAATCACCTCGACCCAAACCGGGACCACCCTGACTACACGCCGCCAGACTGACCAGCACGAGTGCGAGCATGACGAGAAAAGGACTCTTCACTGCCCCTCCTTTGGGAACGCGAACCAGGTTCTCCACAGTTATTTCGCGATGAAGGGAAGAACCTTTGTTGGCGCGCTGCTAGGTGATTACCCAACCGGCACGACACTCGAACTCTGCCTGGGGAACAGCGCTTCGAGCAGCACTTGGTCGTCACCTGACGCAATCGCGTCCGGGGACGCGGCGCGGATTTCGGCGAGCGAATTGAAACCAAAGAGCAATTGCAGGAACACGCGCGGGGGAAACGCGGCGCGGTGCCATTCCGCGCCGCCGGCATGCCACGGTTCGGCTGTGACCAGTTTCCCTTTTTCGAAAACCAGATTCAGCCCGCCCGTGTACTCGTTGATCTTGAGTTCGCCGGTGTGGCCCGCCAGCGGCGATTTCGCCAAGCGGTTTTCGAGCGCGGGCGCGATGTGACGGATGAGCGCGGGCACGTCGGCGACGCGGATGTACCAGCCGTAACGCGGCCGCGTGCCGGTCAACTTGTCCGGGATTGCAGTGTAAACCGGATGCTCGGGACCCAACTGCAAGTAGAGCGTATTGACCGCTTTGTTCTGCTCTGCCGCTTGGCGCTCCGCCAGCGCTTCCAACCCGCGCAGCACCGACGGCATCAAGGCGCGGTACGATTCGCCTTCGGCGACGGCCAACTCGTTGATCGCGTACATATCGTGGCCCATCTCGCGCGAGGGCGCAAGATACCCGACCGCGCGTCCGTCCCCCGTCTCGACGATTTGAAACGGACGATTCTCGAACGATTCCTCCGAATAGCCAAAGAGCAAGTGGTTCCACAACCAATCGGGCCGCGGGCACGCGACAAGCGAACGCGCGCCCTCGCGTTCGTACAACGGCTTGACGAACGGCAAATCTGCCGCGGTCAACGGGCGCAGCCGGTAGGGTTCGCTTTCGCCCTCTTTCAACGGCGTAATATTCCCGAACAACACCAGTCGCCCGCCGCCGAGATTGAGCGCGTACTCGTAGCCGAATTGGCGATAATACCACGGAATGCCGGTGATGCCCTGCGCGAGATGCCCCATCGCCGCGCTGCGCGTGTGATGAACCGCAAATTGCTCGCGCACCAGTCCGCGCCGCCGATATTCCGGGTCGGTGGAAACCGCCTCCGGGCGACCGACGCCGAACGGGATGCCCGCGTACGTCCACGTCTGCGGAATCAGGCACATGCTGGAAACGATCTTGCCGGCGCGCGTGTCCTCGACCATCGTCACATTCGACGGCCCACAGGTCGGGTGCGATTCCGAGCAGAAATCGCGCGTCCACGCGGCGACTTGCTGCTGGTCTACGGGGTCGCGTCCGAGATTCGCCGCGTTGAACTGCGCGACCGCCTCGGCATCCGCCGCCGTTGCCAACCGGAGCACGAGACCATCGCCGAGATCGCGCGGCAAATTCGTCTCCGCCAGTGTGAATTGCTGTTTCAAAATCTGAGGTTTGAGACTCATTGGATTTCTTCCCCATTCTCCTATGATTCGCGCGGCTGGATATTAACACGATTTCTTGCCCAAAGGCAACTCTCAAAAACAGGGTGCCACGAAGTTGACCGCACCAACGTTAAACATATAGGGTACAGGAGGTCGCGATGCCAACCGAGATGCGGAAGAGTGGGATTGCCGCCATGGGCGAAATGCCCTGGGGAACTCACTTTTGTCACTTTTACGAAACGAAACAGGATTTGATTGAAACCTTGGTTCGCTATTTCAAGGTCGGCTTGGAGAACAACGAATTCTGCATGTGGATTACGTCGGATTCGCAGAGCCAAGACGCGCGTCATGCATTGCGGCAGGCCATGCCGGCGGCAGACGGGCATCTCGAAGCGGGCGACATCGAGATTCACCCGTACACGCAGTGGTATCTCAAGGACGGGGTTTTTGATGCGGCGCGCGTCGTGAATGGGTGGTATTCAAAGCTGGCCCAGGCGCTGACCAGGGGTTATGCCGGGATGCGCGTCGCCGCGGACGAAGCATGGCTCGACCAAAGATACTGGAAAGCATTCTCTGATTATGAGCGCGACCTCGACGAGCCACTGTCACACAAACGCGTGATCGTCGTGTGCGCTTATTCGCTCGCCACGTGTGGCGCGGCTGAAATCCTGGACGTGTCGCACACACACCAATTTGCCATCGCCAAGCGCCGCGGAAGTTGGGAGACGCTTGAAGCCCCCGAGCTGAAGCAAGCCAAGCAAGAGCTAAAGCGACTCAACGACGAACTCGAACGGCGGGTCGCCGAGCGGACGCGAACGCTGGCAGAAGCCAATCAAGCGCTCAGACAAGAGATTGCCGAGCGCCAGCGCGTGCAAGACCAACTGCGCCACAGCGAAGCGCGCTATCGGGCCTTGTATCGTGATAACCCGACCATGATCTTTACGCTCGATGCGGAAGGAACAGTTCTCTCGGCCAATTCATTTGCCGCAGCCCAACTGGGTTACACCGTGAATGAGCTGGAAGGTCAATCGGTACTGAACGTGTTTCATGCGGACGATCGTCCCGCCGTAGCCGAGCAACTGCGGATGGCATTCAAGAGTCCCTATCAAGTGCATCGCTGGCAGTTTCGCAAAATCCGCAAAGACGGAAGCTTGTTGTGGGTGGACGAATTGGCCCAAGCCGTGAACGACCTCAATGGCGCGCTCAATGTCCTCGTCGTGTGCCAAGATATTACCACGCGCAAACGCGCCGAGCAAGCGCTACGGGAGAGCGAGCAGAAATTGGCCGAGGCCCAGCGCGTGGCGCATGTCGGATACTGGGACCGCGACACGGTCACAGAACGTCTCACCTGGTCGGACGAAACCTATCGCATCTTCGGTATCACGCCCGAGGAACGCGACCTGACCGTGACGCGAGTGCGCGAGCTGATCCATCCGGATGATCGGCAGCAAGTGTTTGAGGCCGTCGAACAAGCGCTGAGTGGCGGACCGCGTTACAACGCCGAGTATCGCGTCGTCCGACCCGACGGCCAAGTGCGCGTCGTCCACAGTCAAGGCGATGTAACTTGGGACGACAAGGGCTATCCCCGGCGCCTATTCGGCGTCATTCAAGACATCACCGAACGCAAGCGGGCGGAGGAGCAGATTCAGCGCGAGGCGGCGCGCACCGACGCATTGCTCCGAATCGCCCGGGTGGTCAGCGCCCAACTCGATCTCAAGACGGTCATCCACACGATCTGTGAAGAAACTTGCCGCGTGATGAACGTGCCCGCCACTTTGGTTTCCCTGCTCGATCAAAATCGCGAGGTGTTTCAGGTTGCCGGTTATGCGGGCGTGCTGCCCGAACTGGTCGCACAGCTCAAGCCCGTCCCGCGCGCATTTTATGAAAGACACCTCACCGCCGATGGCTCGCTCCTTGTCATTCCAGACGCGCTCGACGATCCCGATCAGCCAAACCTCGATCAGATTCGAGCGACGAACGCTCGAACGGTGGTGGGCGCGCCGATGTTTCGCGAAGGACACTTGATCGGCAGTTTGAACGTCGTAACTATGGGCGCGGTCCGGAAATTCAAAGACGAGGAGATCCAACTCTTGCGCGGTCTCGCCGACCAAGCCGCGCTGGCGATTGAGAATGCCCGGCTCTTCACTTCGGTCCGCGAGCAGCGGGAACAGCAGAGTGTCCTGAGCGCGCAACTCGTCCAAGCCCAAGAAACAGAGCGCCGCGCCATCGCCCGCGAACTGCACGACGAACTGGGCCAGATTCTCAACGCGGTGAGTACGAATCTTCAGACGATCCAACTTACGCGTCGGCGTTCAACGCGCGCCGAGCGGTTGCAGGAAAGCATCAACCTGGTTGACGATGCCCTGCGGCGGACGCGCGACCTCGCGCTCGACTTGCGCCCCTCCATGCTCGACGATTTTGGTCTCGTGCCCGCGCTCGAATGGTATGTAGACCGGCAGGCGCAACGTTCGGGATTCGCAGCCGAACTGGTCGTGGAACCGCCCATCCTACGTTTGCTCCCTAGTCTTGAGACGATGTGCTTTCGCGTCGTGCAGATCGCGTTAACCAATGTGGCGCGCCATGCGCGCGCGAAACACGTACGGGTCGAGCTAAACCGGCATGCCACAGACCTTGAACTGACGGTCCGCGACGATGGCGTTGGGTTCGACGTGGACCAAGCCATGGAAGGCGCCGTACGCGGCCGCACCTTGGGTCTGTTGAGCATGCAAGAACGCGTACGGCTTGCCGGCGGCGAGATTCAAGTCAAATCCGCCCCGGGGCAAGGCACAGAGATTTGCGCGCGCTTTCCCCTGGAATGAAAAGCGCGGGAGGGAAACCCCATGAAGCCCGTCCGGGTCCTGTTGGCTGACGATCACGAACTCGTCCGCGCCGGATTGCGCGCCCTGTTGCGTGAGCTAGATATTCAAGTCGTCGCCGAAGCGAGCGACGCGCATCAAGCGCTGCGCTTGCTTGCGCCCCACAAACCCGACGTCGTCCTCATGGACATTGCGATGCCCGGGCTAAATGGTCTGGAGGCCACCGCCCTGGCGGTGAAAGAGTTTCCGGATGTACGGGTGATCATTCTCTCCATGCACGCGAATGTCGAGTACGCGCGCCGGGCGCTCGCCGCCGGAGCGGTGGGCTATCTGCTCAAAAACTCCAAGGCGACTGAGCTGGATCTCGCGATCAAAGCGGTGGTTCGCGGCCAAGTCTATCTCAGCCCGGCCGTTGCCAAGTTCATCGCGGGCGACTATGCTCGCCGCAAAAAGGGCGCGCGCGGAGCGCCGGAACGGTTAACTCCGCGCGAGGTCCAGGTCTTGCAGTTGATGGCGAAAGGGTATACCCGGAAACAGATCGCGGCAAAACTAAACATCAGTCCCAAAACCTTCGATACTTACCGCGCGCAAATCATGCAACAGTTGGACGCGCACGACGTGGCCGGACTCGTGCGCTATGCCACGGAAAAGGGACTGGTGACCCCGAGCGAATGAGGCGGCCGCCCGTTGTATTCTGCATGGCTCGGAAATTCTCCCGATTCAAACATCGTAACATTCCCCGATTGAATCTTATCGCGCCCTCGTATATGATTCCCGACATGATTCGGGTACTGATTGTAGACGACCTGCGCCTGGTTCGCGAGACCATTCGGCTATTCCTGGAACACGCTCAAGATACGCAAGTCATCGGCGAGGCGCGCGATGGGCAGGAGGGGCTTGAGATGGCCGCGCGCCTCGCGCCGGATGTGGTCGTCATGGATATTGAAATGCCGCGCCTGAACGGGCTGGACGCGACGGCAGCGCTGCATACCCGCGAACCAAAACTCCCCATCCTAATCTTCGCCATGTCTTCGGACGAGGCGGATGTTCGCCGAGCGGTACAAAACGGTGCCCGCGGCTATGTCCCCAAGGATGGCGACTATACCGAATTGCTCGCGGCGATTCGCGTCCTTGCCGCGGGGCAGACCTATCTCAGCCGCGTGATAACCAAATGACCTTCTGAAAATAGCTCACGGCCCGTGTGGAATCCGAGTAGATGCGCTCAGTGTGAAATAGAATGTGGCTCCTCGGTCTACTGCCGCTTGCGCCCAGATGCGCCCGCCGTGCCGCCGAATAATCCGTTCGACAATCGCAAGCCCAACCCCGCTGCCTTCATATTCTTCTTCCGGATGTAACCGCTGAAAGACGCCGAAGAGCTTGCCCGCCTGTTCCAGATCAAAGCCCGCCCCATTATCTTTGACAAAAAAGACGTTTTCTTCACCCACTTGCCGAAAGCCGAACTCGATTTGCGCGATTTCGCGTTTGACCGTGAACTTGAGCGCATTGGAGAGCAGATTTCTCCAGACCTGTTTGAGCAAAACAGGATCCGCCTCGCAAGCCGGTAGTTCCCCCATCGTCAGTTCCACCCGCCGCTCGGTTTGGACAGCAAGCAATTCGGCCCACACGGCCCGGACGAGATCGCCTTGAGCGACCCATTGTTTTTGGAGCGGCTGGCGGCTGACGCGCGCAAAGGCCAACAAACCCTGAATCAATTCCTCCATCGCGCGTGTATCGTCGCGAATCAATTGAATCACCCGTTGCCCTCTGGGATGAACTTGAGCGGCATACTCTTCGAGGAACATCCGCGCAAGATTTCCAATGGTCGCGAGGGGAGTGCGAAGGTCATGGGAGATCGAATACGAAAACGCTTCTAGCTCCTGGTTTGCGATTTCAAGCTCGGCGGCGCGGCGCTCCAGGTCTTGATTCAATTTCCGGACCTCTTCCTCTGCCTGCTGGCACTCGTCGAGCAGACGGATCCGGTCAAGCGCCACCGCCATATGACTTGCCATCGCCGAGAGATAGTCCTTTTGGGACTTGGTCGGGATTCGCACACCCTCCTCGCTAAATGTGCCGGTGCCCACACTGCCCAGGTGTCTGTCGTACAGCATGACGGGGACATTCACGATGGTGCGATTCCCTAACCTTGCCACGATCTCCTTATTGGTTCTCAGGTCGGTGCGCGCGTCTTCGATCACCACAATTTCCGTGGCCGCGGCAATCTCCTCCAGCATCGCGTCGCCCTGTATGGTCAACGTAGCGAATTCTTGCACCGCCGGCTCGGAGGTTTGTCCCCTTGCCACGATGGCCTTGGCGTGTTTTCTGTCTTCCGAAAAAAGATACACCCACAGGTTTTGATAGCCGAGGAGCAATTTTACTTCGGCGAGGGCTGCGCTCAGGACTTGGGTATTCGTCTGTGCCTGCTCTAATTGCCTGGAAAGGCGCAGGAGCGATTGCAAGTTATTCTCCGCTGTGAAGCGCCGATCCTCACTCAAATCGGCAGCGACGATACAGACCACGCGAGTTTTTTCCAGCCGAAGCTGCCGGACGATGAGCTCCGCAGGCAACGGCGGAGCATTTTCGACACTCAGTTTAACCTGGATTCTGCGAACACCATCCAGCTCTGAATTCAACAGCATTTCCAAGTGGGGGCGATCTTCTGATGTGACGAACTGAAGCAGGGGTTGACCGACGATTCGGTCAGGGCTTTTGGAGAGCATCTCCGCAAAACGCGGATTGCACGACAGGAGAGTCAGATCGGGCGCAAGAAGGGCGGCGCCCTCGCGGATAGTTTCCAGCAACAAGCGGTAGGGTGTCGCCGTCTGAATCAGCGCCTCGATTGCCTTGTGGGACTTGGCCGTGCTCCGGCTCCGCGCAAAACGATCAACCGACTTTCGAATCAGGCGCAAGAGCCGGCCCTGACTTTGGTGTTCGCTGCTCGGCATGGCTCCTCCTTATCGAGGGCAACGCAAACACTGCCCGAGGAGATTGAAATTGAGCACGCCCCAAGTATAGGATACCCATTTGGTCCTGTCAAGGGTGCGAGTTCTCCCCTGTTTCACAAAGTTGAAATCCGCGTTCACAATTTGAAACTGAAAAACAAAGTTTCAATCGCCGGTTACCAGCGCGGGTTCCGCTTCGCGCTCCCGCATCGTCCACGCGTAAAGCAGCAGCGCGGGCGCGAGCATCAGCGCCGCGGCGACCATTTCGACGCGGATCGTCGCCAACGTCGCGATCACGCCGAGGATCGGCCCGCCGATGATTTGCCCAAACGCATCGGCCTGGCCGCTCATCGAGATCACCGTGGCGCGCACGCTCGGTTCAAGCCGCTGGTTCACCCACGCGGCCTGGATCGGATCGGTCAAACGGCGGAGAGGAATGATCGCGAGCAGGACGAGGAACGCCGGGACAAAACTCGTCGCCAGTCCGAATGCCATCACGCCGGCGACGATCAAGGCATTGATTCCAAACAGCGCCCGCGCCACACTGCGATGATTGTTCGTGTCGAGACGCCGCCGCGCGACCTCGGTCGCGACAACCGCGAGTAGGATGCCCGCGGCGCGGATGACGCCGAACCACGCGACCGGCTGCAAGCCGTCGAGCGTCGGCAGCGTGAAATTGTCGAGTAGATGCGGCGTCCACAACCGGTCGAACCCTTCGCTGAACGCGCCGTAGATCGCGATGGTACCAAAGATGGTGATTAGCGCGGGTCGCCGCCGCATCATTTGCAGTCCGCCGCGGAACGTGTGTCCCATCTGCTGCCACGAGTTGCGATTTTCGCGCGGCGCCGGCTTGAACCCGGTTTCGGGCATAAAGAGCATTTGGAAAATCCCCAGCACGCTCACGAGCAATCCGCCGAGAATGATCGGCAACTGGAGAAAGATGCCAGCCAACAAGACGCTGATGCCGATGCCGGCCAAGTCGCCCATCTGCCCGACTTGCGACGCGCGCAGGAACGCGCGGCCCGCCTTGTCTTCGCCGATTTCGTCGGTGATCCACGCTTGGGTCGCGCCGCTGGTGAACGTATAGCCCAAGCCCCAGATGACCTGCGCGAGCAAGATCGTCTCAAAGCGCGGGACGGTACCTTCGAGCATGAAACCCAGCCCCATCATCACGGTGCCGACGATGATGGACAAGCGGCGGCTGTAAATGTCGGCGACGATGCCGGTGGGAGTCTCGCACAGGAACACGGTCGCTTCGAGCACCGTGCCGACGAGGACGAGTTGCAGCGGGTTCAGGCGCGCAATTTCGACCTGATAAACCATGTTGACGGTGATGATCATCGAGAAGAAGAGCGCGAATGCGCCTTCGGAGATCAAGTACATGGGATACGCGCTGAGCCGCCTCATCGCGCCGCCTCGCGGTGCAGGATGTGGCGATCCCACAGCTCGCGCGTGAGCTGTGCGGCATCCGACTCGATGCCATAACGCGCAAAATACTGGCACACGCGCTCGACGTCGCGGCCGAGCAGGGTGAGCGCTTCGGGGTTGACGTAGGGATCAATCGCTTGCGGGAAATCAATGATCTTGGCCGCGCCGTCCCAGTACAATACGTTGTAGGCCGAAAGATCGGCATGAACGCGGTCGTGTGCGAGCATCAGCGCGATGTTGTGGAGCAGCCGGTCGAAGAGCGAACGCGCCGCGCGAGGATTGAGTCGCACTTGATTCAGCGCGGGCGCGGAGAATTTTTCGTCGCCAAGAAATTCCATGAGGATCACGTTATCGTTTTGGACAAAGGGCTTGGGCACGTCCGCGCCGGCGGCATGCAGCCGTCGCAGCGTCTCGAACTCGTTGGCGAGCCAGGTCGTGTGGCGCAATACCTGGCCGAAATCAGTTTTCTTTTTCATGGCGAGTTTTTCGCGGCGGCCGCGCACCTCTTTGCCCTCCTCGCCAATCGTTTCGCGGCCCTTGCGATAGACCGCGTCGTTCCGGAGATTGCGAAACATTCGCGGCCGGTACACTTTGGCCGCGATAAGGTCTACCCCGATGACGGGATTTGCTTTGCAGCAATAGACGTTCGCTTCCTTGCCGCCTTTCACCTGCCGCAAAACGTCGCTGATCACTTGGTCTTCGTAAAACGGCCCGAGGTACGTGAGGATCCACGCGCGTTCGTGCTTGGAAGCCGTGAAGGTCGGGTTGAAGCCCTGCTGGCTGTCGTCGCCGGCTTCGGCAAGCGTGGCGACGACGTCGCTGCGATGCGGCTTGAATTTGGGGCGCTTGGTCCGCCGAATCGGAATATCGTACTCGGTCTCGTCGAGGTATTCGTCCAGTTCAATCGTCTGTGGGGACTGCATGGGATAGTCATCCTCTTGAATTTGAGAGCGGCCGATCGAAATGAAAAAGCCGCGGGTTTCCGCGGCTGTCTCCAGACCCTAAGGGTTTTTGGAAACCCTTAGGGTCTAAAGAAAAAAAAGCCGCGGGCACAGAATGCGCCCGCGGCCGCGATCTCAAACGAGAGGAGCTACCGCACGGCAGGCGCACTCTGACAAGGCACAATCGCGCGAACGGCAAGTTTGTTTCTCATCAGTGCGCCTCCTTTAAAAGATTCTGGTGCCTTTATATCACAAAGCCGAGTGGATGTCAAGAAATTGCGCGAGCCCCTTCGGGTTTTCTCGGCTCCGCAGGAGCCGCATAACCCGAAGGGTCTCGCCGATCTCGCGCTTGAGCAAGCCCGCGTACCGAACTGCGAGCCGCGCGAATCGCTCGCCGTCCTGTGCGTCGCCTAGCGTTTGCGCGGCCATCGTCGCATAGCCCAAGCGAAATGCTAGGTAAGCGATCGAGTAGAACGGCAGGCGCGCGGCGAGGCCGCGGTCATTAGCAAGCTCAATGTATCGGTCAATCAAGTAATCGCGTTGGGCCGCGTCGAGTCCAAATTCCACGCACGTCCCCGCGATGTCCCAGGCCGTGTTCTGAATCCCGGGGAAAAAGTGATCGTCACAGTGGTCATGCCCGTCCGTCTTGAGATAACCATCGCCCACCTTCAGCCACTCATGCGGCAGCATCCGCCCGTCAATCATCACAGGACGCGCATCCTCAACGATCAGTTTGAATTGCTGCAAGCCCTCCGCGCGGTCGCGCCATTCCGCGCCCAACCCCTCAGCCACATTCGTCCGAATCATTTCCATCAGCAGTTCAAAAGAGCACGGCTGACTCGCGGCGAAGTTCCGATCCACAAACGCGAGATACCGCGCCATCGGCTCCAGCAATTCCCGATTTACATCGCGGGGCGCAAGCGGCTGACCGCGGACGAACTCCATCGCGAGAAACCCATTCGCCAATCCGAGCGGCCGCGGCGCGTAACCTGCTTCCGCCAACACCTGCGCCCGCGCCAACCGCTCGCGCCCAAATCGTCCCAAGCCGACGAATTTCCGCAGGACTGGCCTCACCCCTCTCTCCCCAGCCCCCTCCCCCCTCTCCTGGCCTTGCAGTTCAGTCCAGGAGAGGGGAGAGGGGGTGCGGGGGTAGGTGGTGAGGTATTTCCGCCGCTCGTGCGGCGGCTGCACCGCGGGATAGTCCGCCATGTCGCGATATAACAGCTCGCGCCACTTGCCGCCCGAGACGTCCAGCCCGCGCGCCAACTGCCCACTCTCGATCCAAACTTGCTCAAAACTCGTCGTATAGTTTTTGTGTCTGCTCCAACGGGCACGCGCCGACGCAGACACGAATTGCGCGCCATCCGGTTCCCAACTCGGAAAGAATTCGATGCGTTCGTCCGGAATTCCGAGCGCCGAGATTTTTTCCGCGACACAAGCAAACGAGGAACCGCTCAAGCCGGGCCCCTCGTCCACTATTAGGAAATGCGCGCGCTCCCGCTCGCGCCATTCGTGCTCTAACGCGGGCGATACCGACACATACCGATTGAAGGGATGCCCGCGCGGCCGCACGGTGTACGCATTGACCACGCAGCCACACTCTTGCAGCGTCGCGCCGACGACCGCGCTCAAACTCGTGCCGATATTCCGCAGGCCGATGACAACGGCCTGCCGCGAACGCGTCTCGCGAAAAAACCGTTCCGCCGATTCGAGGTACATCTCGGGGTAAAGCGCGTAATACGCGTATCCTTCGGGCACGCCGGCTCTTACCGTTTCGGGCAGCGTCGAGTCGTCGAGCCGAGCCAACGCGCGCCGAGATGCTTGCGCCCATCGCTCGACCTCACCCGTTTTGCGCCAAGAATGATAGAGGACGCGTCCCAGCGTCAGTCCAACTTGCCGAACCGCGCACAAAATCGGCCCGTGCGAATCCATCTCCGGTTCGAGCGCGTCCCCGATTCCCGCTTCGAGCTGCCCAAACTCGATTAGCAGCTCGACCGCGCGATCGTGATCGAACGCGCTCGAATCCGCCAAGCCGCGCAACGAGGCCAGGGTTTGACGAACGGCAATCGGCCGCTTTTGATCTCGGTAGATGAGCATTTGCGCTATTCTTCCGGTGGAGCTGCGTGCCACAACGTCACGCGCCAGTTCCGGCGATCGCGCGCGCCCCACATGTATTTGTAATTCTCGGCACCGCGCAGAAAATCATATTCTCGGCAGCCCTCCCGGATCGCTTCTTGGATCGCGTGAAAGGTCAAGAGCGTCCCAGGACTCGCCTGCTCCAACTGTGGATCGAATCCGCCGAGGTACGCGTAAAAGCGACCGCCGCTCGCAAATCCGTACAGCACCGCGTCAATCGCGCCGTTCCGGCGGAGCGCATACAGACGCAGGATGCCGCGCCTCAGAAAATCGGCTGTCACGTCGCAATGAAATCTCTGTACGTTCGGGTTGGACAGCACACCCGGCTCATTTTGCTCTTGCCACCGCACGCCGTGGAGACGAAACAGCGCGTTGACGAACTCGGCCCGCGTTGCTTCATTCGCCCGCTCGATTTGCGCTCTGCCGCCTTTTTCGAGCAACCGGCATGCCCGGCGAAGGTTGCGGCGGTGGTGCGCGCTCAGTTGCGCGACAAACTCGCCGGCGGTCGCGGGCAGCGCGAGAACGGGGCATGGTTCGAGCGGGGTGACTTGCGCGCGCAATTCGTTCGGGATCGCGGCGCTGAGCAACGGTGGGCCATCGCGCAGTTCTGGCAGCACGCACACGTCCCAGCGCGAGCGCAATTCGGCGAGGCGCTGCAGAATCAGTTCTGCGCCCGCGCGCGCGACATCGGGCATGAGGAGCACGTCGTGATAGTCGGAGTAGCTGACGCCGATGGGCGAGACCTGGCGACGACCCTGCCACTCGTGAATGAACAGCGGCGCTAACCCGACGAGTGTTCCTTCGTCGCGCAACGCCAAAACAAGCAACTCGCCGCCGCCGAGATGACACCACCACGGCAAGAGCCATTCGGGCGACTGAAACGGCGTCGCATTCGGACACTGCTCCCACAGCCGCGACCATTCGGGCCGCAATGCTTCGAGCGCTTGGAACGTGGTAATCTCTTCAATGCGCATGGCAATAGATTTGTCCGCGAATCTCGCTAATCTTTTCGTACAATTCCAAATACCGCGCAGTCATCCGCTCCGCCGAGAATCGCTCGCGCGCGACGCGGCGGCACGTTTCGGGATCGAGCGTCTTGGCCGCCGAAATGGCTTGCGCCATTTCTTCGACGCCGTTAACGAGAAAGCCGGTCTTGCCATCCTCGACAATCTCCGCCAACGCGCCCGAGCGAAACGCGATCACCGGCGTCCCGCACGCCATCGCCTCCATCGCGACGAGCGAACTCGTTTCGGGCGCAAGACTCGGCGCGAGCAAGCACTGCGCGGCAGACAGCAGCCGCCGCTTGCGCTCGAATCCGAGCGGGCCAATAAACCGCCGAGCGCAGTCGAGCCGCGGAACGATCTCGTCATGGTAATAACGTTCATGGGCCACATAGCGGTATACTTGGCCCCCAAGCAACAGCGGGCAATCGGCGCGCCGCGCGGCGTCCAGCGCGAGGTGAAAGCCCTTCTCCGGGCAAATTCGCCCGAGCGCCATCGCCCAATCGCGCTTGCGGACGCGTGCCGCCAGCCGCTCGACCGGCACGCCGTTTTCAATCGGCGGCAGCAATCGCGCGCCCAGCGGGCAGGCGCGCTGCTGCGCGGCAGAGACGCAGTAGAGAAAAGTGTTTGGACGTTCGGGTCGGAAAATCTGGGGCGGATACCAACTGGGCGGAAGGTGCAGTGTAATCAGTACGGGGACTTTGGGCGGCGGGAGATAACGATAGAAATCAACGCCGTGCATGTGAACGAGATCAACGTCCCAACAGTCCAACGCCCGCCGAATTGCGTGCCGCGTCTGTTCCCACGCGGCCTCGCGCGCCGCGTCGTCCAGCGGCCCATCCACGCGCGGCGTCTCGATCAGCGTGCCCGCGGCACTCGATCCCTCGCACGCGACGACGACCGAGCGATGTCCCGCGCGGGTGAGAGCATCGTCCAGCATTGCGAGCACTTGCTCCGCGCCGCCCGTCGCGTCGCGACTCACGGGAGCGAGGGGATAGGCGACGCTGAGGATGGTGCGTCTCTTGAGAGAGCTTCTTGCCTGTAACATGAGTTTTATCAGATGGAACGGCACTCCGCGAAAACCGCTGCGTGCCGGACTACGAACGCACATTCGCAAAAAACGCTCGCAATGACGGAGTGACGAGTTACACGAATCTACGGTTGTTATTCGCGGATAAACCGAGCGTTTCCAACGCCTCACGCGCGAGCGCGCGCCAGTGCGCGCTGGGCATCCCAAAGTCGTGACGCTCGTAAAACAATGCGCCGGCATGCGGCGGCTGGGTGAAATCATAGGGCGGCGCGGGGCGAAAGCGTTCTAGTTCGATGGGGAATTGGGCCAGCGTCTTTTGTTGGGTCACGAAACACGCGATCATCCGGCGCTTTAACTCGCGCTCTTTTCCCGAGAGCACGATTGTCTGAACCTCGCAGTCGTCACAAGGCAAAAAATCGAAAACAGACATCGTTCCATCTTTATCGTGGTACGACGCGAACTCGAGCAACGCGGGAACCGGATCGCCCGCGCGCGCCAACAGGCCACGCGCCGCGTGGACGGCGAACGCGGTTGCGTCGTGATCGGGATGGCCGCCTTCGTAAGGATGCGTGAGCACGACGTCGGGTCTGATTTCGCGCAATATCTCGGCGAGCGTAATCGCCAATTCGGCAAGGTGAAACGAGGCCTCTTGGTCCACCAACTCAATCGCGCGCCTTCGCTCCATCCCAATTCCGGCGATGGCGAGCGCGGCAGTCAACTCCGCACGGCGCGCTCGCGCATAGTCGTCGCGTGTCGCCAAGCCATGCTCGGCCGCATCGAGCATGTTGCGCGGCGCGCCGTCGGTCACGTGAATGATGGTCGGATTCTCGAGACAAAGCAGCCGCCCGCCCGCGCTGATCGTTTCGTCGTCGGGATGCGCGGCAACAACCACAAACGTCATTGGCCGTACCTTTTCGTCATCTCCGCGGAAAACTCGGCAAATTCCTCGATGTTTTTCGGCGGACTGGTGTGATGTGGGTGAATGCCCGCCGACTCGGGCGTAAAGCAGAAGGTGAGCGTCACGTCAAAATCGTCGAGCGCCTTCATCTGCCGGTCGAACCATTCGAGCGCGTGCGGGCGCAGTGAGTCGGCCCACGAAAGCCCGGTGCGCACGCGCGTGACGCCCAACTTGCGTAGCCATTTCACGGCATCGTCGAGCCGCGGGTCTTGAAAATGAAACCACTGACAGATACCCAACTCGGGCGTGTAATCCGTAAACTGCTTGAGCGCCAGCTTGGGCGTGCCGTCTTCGCGCAGCAAGCCCATGTAAAAATGGCGATAGTACGCCGACCCCTCGGCCTCGCGATGGCGCGTGGTCGCGGGCCAGGCGCGCGGCAGATCGTAGAGACTGTACCAATGGATCCGCTCGCTTTTGCCGATCAGCAGCTCGGCCGTGCGGCGCAGACCGAACTCTTGCACCTCTTCCGCGCCGAAGGTCGAGACGCCGACCTCGGAGACCCAGATGGGCAATTGAGTGACCGCTTGAATCTCGGCGAGCTTGGCGGGCCATTCGTGAATCGTCCAGTGGTTCCAATCGAGCGGAAAGCCGTGGACCGCCACGACGTCCAGTTCGGCGAGCACGCCCTGGTCGCGTAGGTTGGCAATGAATTGCGGGTCAATCGGCGAAATCCCGCCGAGGACGCGCGCGAGTTTGGGATTTTCCGCGGCCACGGCCTGGGCCGCGCACTTTACCATCTCGCCGTAAATTTTCCAATCGGGATCAATCTCGAAATCCCAGTGCGAGAGATTGTTTGGCTCGTTCCAGAACATCACGGCTTCGATCACCGCCGCTGGCCTCCGCGTGCAGGATAGACCGCGTTCGGCTCGCCCGCGAGTTCCACGCGGCGGCAGACAAAGACTTCGGGTTCAGGTCGCGCGATCACTCGAAAACCCGCGCTGCGTAGCATCGCCTCTGCGCCGGCGCGATTCGCAAACCACCAGTTGGTTGGATCGTCCGCGTAACTCTTTTCGATAAAGTACAGCCGCGGGAAACTGGGCCGGTCGAAAATCTTGGTCTCGTGGAATTCATAATCGTCGGCGAGCGGCTCGACCCGCGCGCTGCCGCGCAGCAGCGACTGGAAGATGAGGAGGTCTTTGACGACGTGCTCGTGCAGCAAGTCGAGCGCGAGGAGCGGATGGCGGAGATGATAGAACACGCCCAGAAAAAGGACGAGGTCGAATTGCTCATGCAACTCGGCCACATCATAGACCGACATCTCGCAAAACTCGACGTCCACACCGCAAACCTCGGCGGCGAAACGCGCTTGCGCGAGATAGTCCGGATCCGAATCAATGCCGACCACCCGGTCCGCGCCGCGGCGCTTCATCTCAAAAGAGTAAAAGCCCGCGTTGCAGCCGATATCGAGCACGGTCTTACCGCGCAGGTCGGCGGGAATCGAATCCTTAAAGCGCTGCCATTTGTACGTCGGGTAATCGCCGAGAAAATGATCGGGCGCGGTCATCACGCCGTCCAGATTCATATTATGGAACCACGGGCCCAGCGCGCGCACGCGCTGCCGGATGCGCTCTAGATCCTTCATCGTTCGGCGCCGATCCTTACAACGTCCGTTCTGCGGCGGCCCTCCTTGCGAACCGTGAACACCTCGCTGCGGTTGGCCGGCCGCCGGCTGAGTAATTGAATCGCCTCGCGGTAACCGTTCACGGTCCCCACATCCACGTAGGCCTCGCCCGCACGGATGCCCCGCGCTTGGCCCCCGCGCGCGAGATACGCGTTGACGAGCGTGCCGACATATTCGTCGCGCGGCTCCCGCTGACGCCACAGATCGTACAACTCGCGCAGCACCGCGCCGGGCATTTTCAGAGCGCCCCAAATCCAGGACGAGGTAGCATCGCGGCGTTTGACTTGAATCTCTTGCACGCGACCCTGCCCATCCGTCACCACCGCATCAAAGAATTCCGGCCGCTCGACCGGGAAAAGCAAAAGTGAGAGCAAGCCGTCCGGCAATCGGGCCAGACCATCTTCGGGGAACCAGATCGTGTCGGGCAGACCGATCAACACTTGGTCGTCGGGATGGATGAGCGGCAGCGCGCAAAAGATCGCATCGCACAGTCCACCGGGGCGCGGCTGAACCGTGTAGCACACGTGCGCGTGGGCAATACCGCCGCCGTAATATTCGAGTATGTCGGATTTGCCCGGCGAAATGACGAAACAGAGGTTGGTTGCGCCGGCGCGGATCATGCGGTCAACCAGATACTCGCTGACCGCGCGCGGCCGTTCCGTTGCGCCGTCGAGGCGACTGCCGACGGGCAACAGTTCTTTCGAGAATGCTAACGGTTGAATTCGGCTGCCAGCGCCGGCGGCCGGAATGATGCCCCACATAGGCAGTAATCAGTAATCAGTAGCCAGTAGTCAGACAGGGCGCGACGGAGAGAGGAGATAGTTCGCTTTCGAGCACACCCTCTAGTTGCTGCGCGCGACGTTCGGCGGTGTGCTCGGTCAGCGCGCGATCGCGGGCGCGGCGTGCGACAGCGGCTAGTGGCGCGCGCGGCATGGCGAGCGCATCCAGCACATCGTCGGTTGAGCGGGCGACGATGATTTCCGAATCGGGTTCAAAGAAATTACTCAAGCCGTCCCACGCGTCACTCAGAATCGGCACGCCGCACGCCGCGGCCTCGAACAAGCGCGCCGATGGACAATAGCCCATTTGCGCCATCGCGCCGCGGGTGACGTTGAGGGTTAGGCGTGACGAGCAGTAAAACGCGGCGTGTTCCGGCGGCGGGACGTGATGCACCATGGCGATATTCTCGGCCCATGGAAACGAAGAGGGATAAAGCGAACCGCCCATCAAGAATTTCCGTTTGGGCAATCGCCGCGCCGGCTCGATAAAGAGGCGATTGAGTGCGTCCTGCCGGTCCTCGGCGTAGGTTCCGAGGTAGGACATGTCCGCGCCGTATGCTTGAGACGCTGGCGCGGGATGATGCACACGCGGATCAACGCAGCCGTACAGCGGCGCGACGCGCCGCGCGCCGAGGCGCGTCTTGATTTCGTCGAGCGCAGCGCCGCCCGTGAAACTCAACACCAAATCGAAATCGGCCAGCCCGCGCGGGCCGAGATAGGAAACGGGCTGTCCGCGGCGCAAACGTTCGAGCGTGACGCCGGTATCGAGATCGTAAAACGTCTTGAGTGCGGCGCGCGAATCGAGCACGAGGTCGCTGGCCGCAACGGCGTCCGGGCAGTACGAAGTGACCATCGCCACATCGCCGTCGCTCAGATGATAGCGCGCCACCGGCAGCGCTTGCTCCCAGGTCGGGTACAGGATCAACTCGCCGCCCGGAAGCGCCCACAGGTCTCGATTCGCCGCGTAGTAGGGGACATCGCGTTCAAAGAAAACTATATCGTGCCCGCGCTCGATGAGCGCGCGCAGCAAGCCGCGCCAGATCGTCGCGTGTCCATTGCCCCATGACGAGCTGATCGCCAAACCAAAAATCACCAGTTTCACGGCGCCCTCACGACCGCGCGGTGTTCGAATCGCAGGTTCCAGAGCGCGGGCGCCGGCTGGCGATGCAATAGCTCAAAGACATACCCTTCGAGTTGCGCCGCGCGCTGCGCCGCGGTGTGCTCGGCCATCACGCGGCGGTGGGCGCGCGCGCCGATCGCGCGTCGTTCGCCGTCGGGCAATTCGTGCAGGTAGCTCATTATGTCGGCGGACGAACGCGCCACCAGAATTTCTTTATCCACTTGGAAAACCGTAGCCAACCCTTCCCAATAATCCGTGATGATGGGCGTCCCGCAGGCCGACGCTTCGAACAGCCGGACGCTGGGCGAGTAGCCCGCGCGCAGCATATCGGCGCGGGTGATGTTGAGCGTAAAGCGTTGCGCCGTGTAAAACGCGCGGTGCTGGGCCGGCGGCACATGCTCGATGCGCTCGACATTCGCGGGCCACTCGATGTCCGGCGGATACAATGAACCGGCCACGACCATGCGCGCCGCTTTCCACCGCCGCGCCGGTTCGAGCAAAAGTTGCTCGAGCGCGGATTGGCGGTCGGCGGAAAAAGTTCCCATGAACCCAAATTCCCATTCCGGCTGATTGTCCATCGGATAGTACACGGTTGGATCGAACGAGCAGTAGAGCGGCCGCGCCATCGGCGAACCGTACCGGCGCTCGATCCGCTCGAGAATCGGCCCGCCGGTGAATGACAAGTAAAGCGGATAACGCGGAATCAAAGCGTGCGAAAGATATTCGTAATCGCCGCGGTCCAACTTGGCGAGCGTGACGGGCGTGTCAATATCGTAAAACGCCGATATGCCGCGGGCAGTGCGCGTAACCCATTCGCCCACCGCCACGCCTTCGGGCACGTAGGAGCCGACGATCACCAGGTCGGCATCGCGGATCGCGGTTGCATAACGGTCTTTTAGAGCAGCCAGATTGGGGTACAACGCGGTACGGCCGTACGGGGGATTGGTGAGGTCGCGGTGTGAGGCGTACCAGGGAACATCGCGTTCGAGGAACAGGACCCGATGCCCGCGCGCGCTCAACTCGCGCATCAGGCCGCGGTAGGTTGTCGCATGACCATTGCCCCACGACGAGGTGATGGACAACCCTAGAATGACAATGTTCAATTTTGGAAAACTCAACAACTTACCTCGTGTTGATTTGAGCCGCGAGCACCTTTTCCAATTGCGCGGCGCGGTGCGCGTACGTGTGCTCGGACACGATCCTTCGATACGCGTTCCGGCCAATCGCCCGCGCGCGCTCGACCGTCAACGAACGAACGTGCTCGGCGACCGCGTCACCATCCCGCGCGACGAGTATTTCGGTCTCCGGCTCTAGGAATAATTCGATCCCTTGCCATTCGTCGGTGATGAGACACGCGCCCGCGCCCGCGGCCTCGAAAATGCGCGTCGGCGGCGAAAAGCCATAGCGCGCCATGCTGGCGCGATTGATATTGAGGACCGCCCGCGGGCTAGAGTTAAACGCATTGTGCTCGCGCGTGTACACGTGTCCAAGATATGTAACGTTGAGAGTACGTTGTTTGTCACGCCAGCCGTTCCCGCCGAGCAGGAAACGCTTGTGCGGCAGGTCCGCCGCCGGTCGCAGAAAAAACTCGTCCACGCGCGCCTCGCGGTCGGGCAGCCGGTTGCCGAGGAACGCCAGATCGGCGTCAAAGCGCGGGTCGGGCGGGACGGGGAAATGCGTGGTTGGATCGAGCGCGTTGTAGATGGGCACGCACACGCGCGCGCCAAGCGCACGGTACGCGTTTACGACCGGCTCGCCGCCACCATAAGTGAGAATCAGGTCGTAGCGGGCGATGAGGGATTTGAACGGATCGCTCGGATCTTGCTGCACGCGGTCGAGAGTCGCGGGCGCGTCCACGTCCCAAAACACGACGAGCGTGCTCGGACGCTTGAGCGCGAGGACCGCGTCTTGCAACAATTCGTCGAACACGCCAACGCCACTCGTTTTCGCGATGAGGTCGGCTCCTTTTGCCTCGTCCAGCGCGCGCATCAATTCCTCTTCGCCGGAATAAACCACGACGCGCGCGTAATCGGGATCCTCGATATCGCGATGCGCTTGCCGTTCGTAGGCGTCCGGTTCGTAGAACGTGATCGAATGCCCGCGGTCGTGGAGCGCGCGGCACAGCCCACGATAATAGGTCGCCGCGCCGTTCCAATACGCCGAGACGAGACTGGAGCCAAAGAAAGCGATGTTCATTTTGCCTCACGAAAAGGGGTATCCGCGAATCTCCGCGAACGGGTGTCATTGCGAGAAACCCAAACCCGTTGGCGGGTATGCCTAGGGACAGAAACGCGCGCGGGTTCGTAGTACGCGACGTAGCGCCCTTTGCGGAGTCGCGTCCGCGGGCATGGAACGGCACTCCGCAAAACCCGCTGCGTGCCGGACTACGAACGCGCAGTTGGACAGTTACTCCAATGCGTTTATTCCTAAATTCGCTGTTGTTAATTCCGTGAAAATATCAAGCAACTCATCTACGCGGTGCGCGCAGGTGTGGCGCGCGAGAAGGGTGCGCCGCCCGTGCTCGGCGAGCGCGCGCGCCGTGTCCGGCTCGTTCAACAGCGTCCGCAAATGGCGCTGCATTTCCGCGCCATCGCGCGCGACCCAGTAATCTGCGCCCGGCGTGAACAGCCCCTCGACGTCGTCCCACGGCGCGGAGACGAGTGGAATACCGCACGCCAGCGCCTCGAAGGGCCGAATCGTCGGAATACCGGGGAGCGCGCGAACGTAGGGGCGGCGCGGGATATGGATGGTCACGCGAAAGCGCGCGAAAATCTGCGGCACGCGAAAATTCGGCGTCCAGCCCGCGAAATCAATTTGCGCGTCCCGCAGCGCGGCGCGCAGCGGTTCGGGATAGCGGACGCCGTAGACGCGGGCGCGCAGTCCGAGCGCGCGCGCCGGCTCGATCAGGAACTCGTTCAGTTCGGCAGTGCGTTCTTCGTCGCCGCCGTTGCCGATCCAAACCAGATCACCTTCTCGCGCGAGATCTGGCCGCGGACAAAAAACGCGCGTGTCCGCAGCTTCGTGCCATGTCCACGCGCGTCGAGTCCAACCTTCTTGCAGATAAATATCGCGGATGACCCGTCCGTACGCGAGGACGCCGTCATAGTGGCGGAGATCGTACGCGGCCATGTGCGCGCGGTCGGTGAGCGCGCGATGATGCGTATCGTGAAAGAGAAGCGTGTAACCGCCAGCCCGCGCGCGGTGCTCGCCGACGCGGCGGACGAGTTCGTGGTCGTTCCATTCGTGAACGAGGACGAGGTTCGCGCCGTCCAGGGCGCGGTCGAGATCAAAGTTCGCGAGGTCGTACTCGGTACTGTCTAACTGGGGATAGGCGGCGTGGAATTGTTCAAGCGGGGCTAGGCCGTATTCGGCCAGCAAGTTCTGACGGCTCCAGCCGTCTTTAGGTTCGTAAATCGCGACCGCGTGGCCGCGTGACACTAACTCGGTCGCAATTCCTCGGAGAAAGTGGGCATTCCCATGATTCCAATCGGACACGAAGGAATGGTAGAACAGGACGACGCGCATCAGTTCTTTATCATCAGGTTATTCGCCGCCATCAGGTCCGAGTAGAGCGTGACGTAGCTTGCGGCCATGCGTTCGGGCGTGAATTGGAGCGCGCGCGCCCGCGCGCAAACGCCCAGGGCTTCGCGGCGCGCGTCGTCCGCGATCAAACACTCGATGGCTTCTTGCAGCGCTTGGGTATCGTTCGGCGATACAAAAATTGCGGCGTCGTCCCAATTCTCGCGCAAGCTCGGAATGTCGCCCAGGACGAGCGCGCAGCCACACAATCCGGCTTCCAGGACAGACAGACCGAACGGCTCGTAGCGCGCTGGGAGCGCGTAGATCGAGGCGCGTCCCAGCCACTCGGCGAGCGTTGGCACCGGGAGCGAACCCAGATAGCAAACGTTCTCCGGTTCGCGCCCGCCGCCATCGGGATGCTCTCGCTCGCCTGCGACATACACGGGCCAAGGCAACTCCGGCGCAACGTGCTCTAGCGCGACGATGTTCTTTCCTTCATCCCAAACGCGGCCAATCGCGAGCACCATTGGCTCTTTATCGCCCGGCTCGAACTGGCTCGTATCGCGCCCGTTCGGGATGACGCGCACATCCACTGGGCCATAGTGCTGGTTCAGCGTCGCGACCATCGCTTTCGACGGCGCGATGATCGCGCCCGCCGCGCGCAAGCCACGCGTGACGCGCTGCCGATACGTGGCCCACATGCCCGGCGCCGGTTGGCCGCGCACCGCCAGCCACCACGACAGCACGCACGAATGCCCAACGACGACGGTCGGCGCGTGCCAGGGCAACGCCGCGTGGCAATAACCGTTCAAATGCACTATATCCGGCTGGAGACTCTCTTCCAATTCCAAAAGCCACGTACTCGCCAAGTCAATCTCTTTCCACGGCTCTTGCATCCACTCTAATTTAAAGGTGCTTTCGAAAACTTCCAAGCCCGAGACCTCGGCAACCGTCTCGCACTGCTCGCGGTTCAGTGGCGCGCCCATCGTGGCGAGCGCAACCTGAATTCCCTGCTTGCCGAGCGCCTGCGATAGTTCCAGGGCATACGTCCAAACCCCGCCGACGGTATCCGCGGTCATCAGGATTTTCTTCGGCTTGGACCGCCCGAGCGTCATTGCATTCTCGAAAAAGAAAGGAGTGGACGACATTGTGGCCTCCATTGCACAGGACGTTACGCAATACGGAATACTATGGCGTATTGCGTATTACGTACTACGTGCTGTAGATCGCATCCAGGATGGTCGCAACCTCACACACACGCTCGATTTCCGGATGAAAGCCCGCGCCGGCCGCTAGCCGCGTGGCCCAATCCACCACCGCGCGCCCGCTCCACGCGTCCGGCGGCGCGCACAACGTCTCGCGCGCGGCGCCGGTGAATCTTTCGGCGATGAAATCGTAGAACGAGCCGTTGACATTGCGCAGCGTCGCGCCGCCCCGCGTTCCGTAGAACGACGCCGAGATGACCGCGTCGCCGCCAACGGGCAGTTTCCACGAGCACGCAATCTGCGCGACCGCGCCGTCGGCCAGGTCAAGCCGCGCGACGGCATAGTCTTCGACGCGAGCGGACGAGCCGTGCAGCAGTTCGCCTTGCCCGAACAAGCGGCCGGACACATCCACGACGAGCGGGTTATCGAGCGCCCACAGCGCGAGGTCAACGAGATGAATGCCGAGATCAATCACGCATCCGCCGCCGGACAAGGCGCGGTCGTAGAACCACGGCTTGTCGGGCCCGTACGCGTTGTGAAACACGAGGTCGGCCGCGTAGATGCGCCCCAAGGCATCCTGCCGAATGAGGTCGCGGATTCTTTGCATGCCGGTTGTAAACCGGTACGAGAGATCAACGCCCAGCAGCCGATTCGCCGCGCGCGCCGCGTCCACCACACGACATGTCTCTGGCGCATTGCGCCCCAGCGGCTTTTGACAGAACACGGCCATGCCGCTTTCGAGGGCGGCGAGCGCTTGCTCGGCGTGCAGCGCGCTCGGCGTGGCGATCACTATACCATCAACCCCTGCTTCGAGCAACGACCCCAGCGACCCCGCGACCACTGCGCCCGGCGCGATAGCCGCGGCTTGCGCCGCCGACTCGCGGGCCGGATCGGCAATCGCGACCACTTCCGCTACGCCGCTCGTCGCAATCGCTTCCAGCCGGTTCCGCCCAATCCAACCGACGCCAAGGAAACCGAGGCGAGGGATGAGGGATGAAGGATGAAGGATGAAAGCCGGCGTTTGTTCATCCTTTAGTTGGTTCATAGCGTCACCAATGCTTTCACGAATCCATCGGGACGCGTCTCCATCGCCTGAAAGGCGTCCGAGAGTTTTTCGAGTGGAAATGAGGTGTATAATGACGATGGATCGAGCACGCCGCGACTGACGGCATCTACAGCCGCGCGCATTCCTGAAACATAGACCTGTGGATCACGCTCGTGCGCGTTGATCACATCCAGCCCGCGCCAGTTCCATAACTGTATGTTTACCTGGCGCGGCCCATCCTGATGATACCCCGCGATCACCAGCCGCCCACGATCGCGGGTGAGTACGGTAGCCAGATCGAGTGACCGCTGCAAGCCAATCGCTTCGACGACGCGTTCGCAGCCCCGGCCGTCGGTAAGCGCTTGCACGCGGCGGACGATTCCCTCGGCGTCGTCCATGGGAATCGTTTCGGCCGCGCCGAATTTTCTCGCAATCTCCAGCGCAAAAGCGCGGCGCGAAATCGCGAGAACGCGCGCGCCGGCGTGCGCGGCGAGCCGCGTGAGGAGCGCCCCGAGAAAGCCGATCCCGACAATCGCCACGGTCTGGCCCGGCTGAATATCGCTGCGCCGCAAGACGTTCATCGCGCAGCCCAGCGGCTCACCGGGAAAGGGTTGGGAATCCAGCGCAGGCGGCAGTTTGACCAAAGCGTTCGCTTCCGCTACGTCGTACTCGGCGTACGCGTGATCCGAAAGAAACGCGACGCGCTCCCCTACCGCCCAATCGCGCACGCCGCGTCCGACGGCTTGGATTCGGCCCCAGCCCTCGTGCCCACCCGCGCCCGGAGCCAGCGGATAACTGAACCACGCGCGTCCCTGCCACAGCGGAAGGTTGGACGCGCAAACGCCGCAACCTTCGATTCGCAGGAGGACTTGGGCCGTCCCCAGTTCCGGCATTGCGACGTTTTCAATCTCGATGCGTTTCGGCTTGACGATGACGACGGCGCGCATAAAGTTCCTATGAGTTCCCACGAGTCCCCACGAGTCGCTCGTAGGAACTCAAACGGTCAATCCCCTCTTCGCCAATTCCGCGCTCGCGATCGCCACGTGGTCCAGCGCGACCTGACCCTCGAGCCAAGCGCCCAGTTCGACCAGACCTTCATCAAGGGTGACTTGCGGCTCGTAGCCGAGGATTTCGCGCGCTTGTGTAATATCGGCAAAGCAATGGCGAATATCGCCGACACGGTAATTGCCCGTGATCTCCGGCGCGATATGTTCTTTGTCAAGCACTTTCGCCATCCGCACGGCGATCTCGCGGATCGTGTAATGGTTGCCGCTGCCCACGTTGAACACCTGGTCCGCCGCGGCGCGCGATTCGAGCGCGAGCAGGCACGCTTGCGCGACATCGTGGACGCTCACAAAATCGCGCTCCTGCCAGCCGTCCTCAAAGACAAGGGGCGGTTTGTCGTTGAGATAGCGCGCGGCGAAGATCGCCAGCACGCCCGTGTACGGATTGGAGAGCGCCTGCCGCGGACCGAACACGTTGAAGAAACGAAGCGCAACCGTCGGAATGCCGTACGCGCGGCCCACCATCAGGCACATGCGCTCCTGATCGAATTTCGAAAGCGCATAGATGGAAGCGAGATTCGGCAGCTTGGTTTCGGGCGTCGGCACGGGCGTCAGGATTTCGCCCTTTTCGTTGTAGACGTGCCACTGTTTCGCTCTCAACTGTTCACGCCCGCGCTCGACGCCGACCGCCAAGGTTCCATCGGGCGCGCGGTACAATCCTTCGCCGTAAATGCTCATGCTCGACGCGACGACGAGACGCTCGACCGGCTTTTCGATCAGCGCTTCGAGCAAGACCGCGGCACCGACATTGTTCACGTCGGTGTATTGCGCGATCTCGTACATGCTTTGCCCCACGCCGACACGCGCGGCCAGATGGTAAACCGCATCTACACCTTGCAGCGCCTTGCGGACCGCTTCGGGGTCGCGAATATCGCCCACGACCATTTCGACTTGCGGATCGAGGTAGCCAGGTCGCTCCGGCCGCGCGCCGTGAACCTGCGACGAAAGATTATCGAACGCGCGCACGCGGTGGCCGTGTGCCAGCAATTTATCGGCGAGGTGCGACCCGATGAAACCCGCGCCGCCGGTTATCAGAATTAGCTTGCTCACGCGTGGACCCGCTCGGCGACGCGTATCGCATTGGGCGCGGTCCAAGTCTCTTTGAACAACTCGAAGATTTCCCGGAACATTGTCAGTATCTCACGCCCCCAGCGAACCGCCTATGGGGTCTTACCCTACTTATTTGGAAAAACAGCCCCCAATCCGAAATGCTACAAATATCGTTCGAACCATTCGCGCGCCAACGCGGCCACCTGTTCCAACGCGCCCGGCTCTTCAAAGAGATGCGTCGCGCGCGGCACGATTTGCATGTCCTTTTCGACCGATAACTGGGCCAGCGCCTCGTGGTTCATCTCGATGACTCGCGTATCGTAGCCGCCGACGATGAGGAGTGTGGGCGCTTGAACGCGCGCGAGCGCCGCGCTGGCTAGATCGGGCCGACCGCCGCGGGAGACGATGGCGCGAATGATTTGCGGCCGTGCCGCGGCGGCGACGAGCGCCGCCGCGGCCCCGGTACTCGCGCCGAAATAACCAATCGTCATTCGCGTGGCCGGCGAATATTCTGCCAGCCAGTCGGTCGCGCCTCCAACCCGTTCGGCCAACAAGGCAATGTCAAAGCGGAGGCGCGCGGTCAGTGCGTCCTCGGCGTCCTCCGGCTCGGTGAGCAAATCCATCAACAGCGTCGCGATGTTGGCGTCGTCGAGCGCCTGCGCCACGTATTGATTGCGGGGGCTGTGCCGGCTGCTGCCGCTCCCATGCGCAAAGACGACGATCCCGCGCGCGCCTTCCGGAATCGCAAGATTTCCAGCCAGCGTAACTCCCGCGGCCGATATGCTTACCTCGTCTGCCCGCTTTGCCATTGCGCGGATTCCTTGCCGCGGCGCCCCTTGCGCGGCGCCCGGCCCGTGCTTCCCACGTCGAACAAGCGACCGTATTCGGCGGGGAGTTGTGCGCGAATCTTTTCGATTTCCCCCGCCGATACCGCTTCTTGCAGCACTTCGCAGACGACGCGCGCGTCGTGAATCGCAGTGGGCAAGTCCTTTTGCTCGCGCCGGCTGACCCGCGCGAAAAATTCGTCGAGCGAAAGCCGCTCGCCGGCCGACAGTTCGCCTACCGAAGAATCCCGCAAGTATTCTCCAATTTCCCTCGGCAGTTGCGCGGCCAAATTCTCCGCCGCGCCGCCGGCCAGGCGTTCGGCCAGCGTTTGCAACGTAGCGCGAATTGCGGTGACGGCCTCGCCGTTGGAAGCCAGCCGCGCGCGATTCTGCACTTGGCCTACAAATTCATCGTACTGCACGATAAACCTCCTACCCGTGGAGCGAGCGGCTCGCTCGCTCAATAGCGGGCTAGCAGCCCGCTCCACTCACATCCGATCTACCATCTCTGGGACCGAAGGGTTTTTGAAACGAATGAGCGTGGTGGTCCCATCACGCGCCTCGATCTCTAGCCCGCGATCCCTTCCGTCATCCACTTCTTGCCGCAGCCGCGTGGGATGGCTGATGATGTGAGTTTCGTCTTCCTTGTTTCCCTTGTTGAGGAAAATCGCGATGGAATCCTTCTCGGTCCCTTTTTCCTCGTAACTCACTCCGCGGAACGGCATTGACTCGGCCTCGACGTGATCTACGACACTGCCGCCTTTCACGCGTACACTTGCCAGCCAGCCGTCGTGCTGACGACTGTAATCATTACAGAACCGCACCCACTCCTGGCGCGGAATCTCTTGTGCGTGCATGGTTCATCCTCCTCACCATCCAGTAGTCAGTATCCAGTGTTCAGTGTTCAGACTGAATACCGAATACTGAATATTGTTTACTGTTTACTCGCCACCTTCGGTGGCGCGTTCACTGGGACGGCTGCTCGTCGCAGCAATTCCCGCACTTGCGCGTCCGTCGTCTGCGCGAAATCGTCGTACCACAAGCCAACGCCGTAAAAGGGGTCGGGCGTGATGGCACAGATCACTTCGTCCGCCTCGTTCTTGAATTGCTCGCAGGTATCCGGCGGCGCGGTCGGCACGGCGATGACCAAGCGCGCCGGAGCGCGCTGGCGCAACGCGCGCGCTGCGGCGCGCATCGTCGAGCCAGTCGCCAAGCCATCGTCAATGAGAATGACCGTCTTGCCGCGCACCTCTGGCGGAGGAAGCTCGTCGCGATACTCGCGTTCCCGCCGTTCCAATTCGCGCTGTTCGTCCGCCGCAACGCGATCTATTACATCAGGCGCAATGTTCAGCGCGGTGACCACGTCTTGGTTGAGCACGCGTGTGCCGCCACTGGCAATCGCCCCCATCGCCAATTCCTCGTGACCCGGCACGCCCAGCTTGCGAACGAGAAAAACGTCGAGCGGCGCGTTAAGCGCTTCGGCTACCTGGAAAGCAACAGGCACTCCGCCACGCGGCAGCCCAAGCACCAAAACGTCCGACCGATTCGCGTACGCGGTCAGGCGGCTCGCCAAAATATTACCGGCATCAACACGATTCTTGAAAGGACGCATCGCAAGTCACTTGGGCGATTGGTCAATTGCCAGACCGCCTAATATTAAAACGTGCGGCAAAGTGAAACGTAACGGGAGCAAGCAAGCCCATCCGTTGCGAGCCATCCGTTGCTTATCCGTTTGTCCGTTGCGCCGAAGGCAATCCGTTCCCGACAATCCGTTCCCGGCAATCCGTTGCCCACCCGCATCGAACTGATACCGAAAAACGTTATTGTTTTATAGGCAAAGAATCACGTTTGCGGAGATAACCTATGGGAATGAACCTCACTCAAAAGCTCATCGCGTCCCATCTCGTCGCCGGCGAGATGAAAGCCGGAACAGAAATCGGGATCGCGATTGATCAGACCTTGATTCAGGATGCGACCGGCACGATGGTCTGGCTGCAATTCGAGCAGATGGGCGTGGCGCGCGTCAAGAACCGCGTCTGCGTGCAGTACATTGACCACAACCTGCTGCAAACCAGCTTTGAAAACGCCGACGACCACCTCTTTCTCCAATCCATGTCGGCGAAATATGGCGCGATCTTCTCCCGTCCCGGCAATGGCATCTCGCATTTCGCGCACTTGGAGCGATTCGACCGGCCAGGCGAAACGCTCCTCGGGTCCGATTCCCACACCTCGACCGGCGGCGCGATGGCGATGCTGGCGATTGGGACCGGCGGCAGCGAAGTGGCGGCGGCGATGGCGGGGCAGCCGTTCTACTTCAAGATGCCCCGCGTCGTGCGCATGCAGCTGGTCGGCGCATTCCCGGAATGGGTCTCGGCCAAGGACTTGATTCTCGAATTGCTACGCCGCATGACCGTCAAGGGCGGGCTGAACCAAGTGATGGAATACACCGGTCCCGCGCTCGACAAGATGACCGTCTCCGAACGCGCGACGGTCGCGAACATGAACCAAGAGCTGGGCGCGACCGCGGGCGTTTTTCCGAGCGACGAGCAGACCCGGCGCTTTATGCGCGCGCAACATCGCGAGCCGGAATGGCGCGCGCTGGCCGCCGACGCGGATGCCGGCTATGACGAAGAAATCGAGATTGACCTTTCGAAACTTGAACCCTTGATCGCCAAACCGCACAGTCCCGACAACGTCGTGCCCGTGCGCGAGATTGCGGGCTTGCCGGTACGCCAGGTTTGCGTCGGCTCGTCGGTCAATTCGTCGTACCGCGACTTGAAAGTGACGGCCGAAATCGTGAAAGGCAAACACGTCGCGCCGAACCTGCACATGACACTTTCGCCCGGCTCGCGCCAGATCCTCATCAATCTTGAAAAAGACGGCGCGATGCTCGATATGGCGCTCGCCGGCGTACGCGGGTTGGAGGTCGCGTGCGGGCCGTGCATCGGCATGGGCGCTGCGCCGCCGAGCCGCGGCCCGAGCATTCGCACATTCAACCGCAATTTTCCCGGGCGCAGCGGCACCGCGGACGACGAGGTTTACCTGTGCAGTCCCGAAGTGGCCGCGGCGACCGCGCTCACCGGCGTGCTCACCGATCCGCGCACGCTGGGCCAGCCGCCGCGCGTCCGCGAGCCGGACGATTACATCATTTACACCGACGATTTCATCTTTCCCTCGAACGGCGGCCAACCCGTCGAAATCGTGATGGGGCCGAACATCAAGCCGGTGCCGGTCCCTGAACCGCTAGCGGACGAAATCAAAGGCGAGGTCTTGCTCAAGACGCGCGACAACATCTCGACCGACGATATTCTGCCCGGCGGCGCGCGCGTCCTGCCGCTGCGCTCGAACATTCCGGCGATCAGCGAGCATACCTTCGAGTACGTGGATGCGACTTTTCCGCAGCGCGCGCGCGAAAAAGGCGGCGGGCTAATTGTGGGCGGGGAGAATTACGGGCAAGGGTCGTCGCGCGAGCACGCCGCGATCGCGCCGATGTTTCTGGGCGTCAAGGCGGTTCTGGCGAAATCGTTCGCGCGGATTCACTGGAGTAATCTGATCAACTGGGGAATTTTGCCGGTGACGTTCGCCAATGCGGCAGATTACGCGCGCGTCGAAGAGCGAGATTTGCTCGAGTTGTACGGCGTCCGCGAGGCAATCTCAAGCGGCAAAGAACTCGCCGTGCGTGACGTGACCAAAGGCCTGACGTTCGCCGTCACGCACGACCTGAGCAAACGACAAATCGAGATTCTCCTCGATGGCGGGTTGCTCAATCACATTCGCAAGTCGCAAGTCACAGGTCGCAGGTCGCACGTCACAGGTCCCAAGCCGCAGGTCACAGGTCACGCATAGCATCGTAAAGACCTGGGACCTGAGACATGGGACTAGCTTCGGCGCCGCGCGCGAGTGCGCGCTGCCTTGCGCGCGGAAGCGGATCGCGCGGCGGCGGGACGCGCGGCGGAGGCGGCGCCACCTTTCCGTCCACCCTTGCGCGCGGGCGCTTTGTTCACGGGCTTGCCGCGCCCCGCACCGCTTTTTTCGCCGCCGCCATACATCGCGTTGACGGTCGCCCAGGCGCGGCGCTTGGCTTCCTTCTCGGATATGCCCCGCTGGGTATAGCCCCGCGCGATCTCTTCTGCCTGGCGTTTTTGCTTCTCCGTATATTTCGCTTTCGATCCCCTTGCCATTTTTCACCTCCTAAAAGCCAGAGTGGGCGATCTACTGCGTTCGCCCACTCTGCTTTCCTGCTCTTGCCGTTTACTCGACTACGATCAAGTTGCCCGTCACACTCTCCCCGGCCTCGCTGACCAGGAAGAGCACGGCGGTCACGATCTCCTCAGCGCCTTCCAGCGAATCGTCGTCCAGCGGCAACGGGGAATTTGCCGACAGGTCATCGCGCGATCCCCGCATCGTATTGGATAGACCGGCCGCTTGTCTCTGAATCGCCGGCGTGCGGACCGCGCCGGGCGCGAGCGCGTTGACGTTGATCCCATGCGGACCGTACTCGATCGCCAGCGCCTTGCTGATGATCGCAACGCTGCTCTCGGTGACCTCGCGGCTCACCGGTTCGGAGGGTGGTTTCATCGCCTCCAGCGAGGCGATATTCACGATCCGTCCGCCGCGTCTTGCTTCGAGCATTTCCCGCGCGGCGGCATCGCAATAGTAATACACACCTTTCACGTGTGAACTTAACACCTTGCTCCACAGACCTTGCACGGTGGGTAATACCGGCGAAAACGAAAAAGTGGCCGACGTGTTCACCAGAATGTCCAACGCACCGAGGCGTTCCACGGTTTGCTGCGCCAACCGGCGAGCATCTTCGGCGCTACACGCGTCCGCCAACATCGCTTCGGCGTAGCCGCCTCTTTCCTTGATGTCTTGCACGGTCCGATATGCCGCTTCCAAATTGCTGTCCGCGATCATCACCGCGGCGCCGGATTGTGCGAGAGCCAACGCGATGCACTGGCCGATGCCTCTCGCTCCTCCGGTGACGACCGCTGCCTTGCCCTTTAGATCAACTAGCTCTTCAATCGTCTGCGTGTCCATGTATGGCTCCTGAACGAGATTGAATGCCATGACCTTGGGTCATGTTGAGTTTGGCGGTCACGCTATCTCCCGGGCCGCAGCCATTGCGACATAGATAGCTAACCCTATTGTACTTCGCTTGCGCGAATTTATCAATGCCCCATTGGGCACGGGCGAATGAATTCGCGGCAACCCATGGCGAAATCGGCCTCCGCCGATTGAAACCAGTCGCCGCAGGGCGACTTTGCTTTGCGTTGCCGCGGTTTCAACCGCTCGTAATGCGCTCTATTTTCCACGCGCCGTCTTCTTTGACGAGCATGAAAAGCCGGTCCACTGGACTGGCATAATTCAATGTGACTCGAAAAGTGATTTGGTTGGGATTCGTGGCCGGCTCCATCATCGCAACATTGAACGACGGCACCGGCAACCGTATGCCGGCGAGTAGCGGCACCGGCGTGCCGCTTTGCGCCTGCGCCTGCTGCGCGCGGCTCAGATACTTGACGCTGGTACTGCCGCTCGGATCTATCGAAAGCGCCGAAATGAACTTTTTGATCGTCTCCTCGGCGAGCACCGCCTCCGTCGCGAGCGTCGGCGCGGCGCTGGGCGTGAGCACGCGCACCTCGTTCGCGAGCAGCGCGCCCGCCGTCGTCGTCTGACCCGAGATCTGGATCAACATGCCAGGTCGAACGTTTTCCAGCGACACAACATTGCTATTCGTATCGCTGATGGTCGCGGCGTCGGCGACCACGACCGTCGTGAAACCCTGCGCGGTCCGAGGGATCGTGATCGTGCGTGTGCTCGCCGAGACGCTGTCCACTTGCGCGGCCAAAGTAAGCGGCGGGCCTTGCGGCGCGAGTGTGGGCGTCGGCTGCGCGCTCAGCCCGCAGCCCGCCGCGCCGACCGTAAGCAGAATGGCGGCGAGCAATTGGCGGACGTGGCGAGAGAATCGGTTATGGCGTCGCATTTGGGTTTCGCCGAGCTACCGATACAACCGGTTTCCAGAGGAACGTGCGTGCGGACGTAGCTGACGCTTGAGAAGTTCATGGCGCAGGTTAGGTCCCGAGAAAGGCAATCCAAACAAAGGCGCAATCGCGCTCACGTCAAAGACCCCACACGCGAGAAACACCAATCCCGCCGTACCGACCGCCGCGCCGTGTAACGTGTCAAACCAATAAAGCGCGAGTAGGATCAGCAAACCGCCCAAAACTCCTTGCGCCGCGCGCCCCGACGTACCGCCGAGAAACTTGAAAAAGCCGATCATCTTTTTCCTCCCACTCGTTGTAACGAACGCGGCCAGGCGCTGTTACCCCTAGCGCGCCGCCAGCTCCGTTTGCATTTGCAAGTAGCGCATCACGTCCGCGCGCCGCAACATGCCGACTAAGCGGCCCTCCTGCACGACGGGAATCTGGCGAATATCCCGACTCGCAAAATCACTCAAGGCCTGCGACGCGTCTTCGCGCGGCGTGGCGATGGTTAATTTGTCCGCGGGCGTCATGACGTGCGAGACGGTCGTCCGATCCCACTGCTCACGCGGCACCTGACGCACGTCCACCAGACTCACCAGCCCGATCAAGCGCTCGCCCTCCAGCACGGGGAAGGCGCGCTCGTCGGTATTCATGATATAGTCGTATACCAACTCGTTCAGGGTGAGGTTCGGCGGCACGCTGATCGCTTCGGGCCGCATCAGCGTTGCCACGGGGACCCCTTCGAGCATGTCTTCCACAACAACTTGGCGATAGCTTTGGATCGCCGCGTTGTTCAGAAACCAGCCGATGAAGGCCAGCCAGATGCCGCCGATGATGCCGCTCCCGAAGAACGGAACCTCGACTCCAAAGATCATCGAAATGCCGATGACGATCAGCAACCACGCGACTCCTTGACCGACCCACGAGGCCCAGCGCGTGGCGCGCCGCAGGTTATTCGTCGCCGCCCAAAAGATCGAGCGCAGCACGCGGCCGCCGTCCAGGGGGAAACCGGGGAGCATGTTAAAGATGCCGAGCACGATGTTGATCGGCCCGAGCCACAGCAAGAGCGTCGTGACCGGATCCAGCCGGCTCAACACTGTCATGGGTCCGGCAATCGCCCCACCGTTCAAGAACGCGCTCGCGCCTCCCACGAACAAAAAGATTACGCCGAGGACGAGACTGGTCACGGGGCCGACAATCGCCATGAGAAATTCCGTGTCGGGCGAAGGGGGTTCGCGTTCGATATTGGACACGCCGCCAAAGAGAAACAGCGTAATTCGGTTCACCGGCAGACCG
>JACQYF010000210.1 GCA_016208315.1 Chloroflexota bacterium
TATTTTTTCGAGTGCCGCGCGGCCCATGAATTCGCCCTTGTTGACTTGAAGGCAGAAGCCGAGGCCCGCTTCGTAAGGATTGTCCGCGGGCGTGATGTCGGCAGTCCAATAGCGATATGCTTTTTCGAGCCGCAGCGCTTCGAGCGCCTTGTAACCTGCGGGCTGGATGCCGTAGTCTTTGCCCGCGGCCAACAGCGCATCCCAAACTTGCGTCGCCGCATCGAACGGCATGTACAATTCCCAACCCAATTCGCCGACATACGTGACACGCTGCGCCAAAATTTCTATTCCACCAATCTCCAACGTCTTCGCGGTCATAAACGGAAACGCTTGCTTCGACACGTCGTCGCGTGTCACTGCTTGCAGCACGTTTCGCGCGCTAGGCCCCCAGATGCCGAGAGTGGCCCAATCGGTCGTGACATCGGTCACCTGTACGTCCGGCGTCGTGCGCATCGTGATCCAGCCGAGATCGCGTGAGACGAACGCGCTGCCGGTCGTCACGCGGAAATAATCCTCGCCCAGGCGCGTGATCGTCAAGTCGCTTTCGATGCCGCCGCGCGCGTTCAGGAATTGCGTATACGTCACGCGGCCCATCGGCTTGTCGAGATTGCTGTCGGCGAGTTTCTGCAGCAACGCCAACGCGCCCGCGCCGCGAACATCTATTTTACCGAAAGAACTCATTTCGAACAAGCCCACGCGCTCGCGCACCGCGCGATGCTCGCGGCCCACTTGCGCGAAGAACACCGGACGATTCCAGCCCCACGCGCGCTGGTCGGCGCCCGCGCGGCGGCCCGCTTTGCCCGGATCGAAATAGTTGACCCGCTCCCAACCGTTCTTTTCGCCAAAGACCGCGCCAAGTTCGTTCAGGCGCGCGTCTACGGGGCTGAGCCGCAGCGGCCGCGCAGATTCATTTTCGTCGTGGGGATAGCGCAAGAAATAATAGTATTTGTACGATTCTTTGGAGCGTTCGGCGGTGAAATGCGGATCGCGATAAATCTCGCCAAAGCGGCGCACGTTGTACTCGGACGTATCTTGTGATGGCTCGCCCTCGACGATCCATTCCGCCATGATCTGCCCGATCGCGCCGCCGCCGCCAAACCCGGTGTGCGACAAGCCCGCCGCGACGTAATAGCCGGGAACGCCGGGCACGGGGCCGAGCATGGGACGACTGTCCGGCGTGATCGCTTCGGGGCCGTTAAGGAGCATCTTGGCTTGCGCCTGCGCGAGAACCGGCACGCGGCGAATCGCGCCTTGCATTATATCATCGAATAGGTCCCAATCGGGCGGGAAAAGCTGCTGATTAAAATCCCACGGCGCGCCATCCACAAAATGCGCGACCGGTTTCACCTCAAAGCCGCCGATCAAAAAACCACCTTGTTCCTCGCGGATGTAAACCAAATTGGCGGGGTCGCGCAGAACGGGAGTGTCCTTTGGTAATTGGAGATTAGGGATTGGCATGGTGGCGAGGTGCTGGTGGGTGAGCGCGGTCATCGGCAGATTCGCGCCGACCATCGCGCCGACGCGCGGGGCCCACATCCCCGCGGCGTTGACGACGATCTCGGTCTGAATCGTTCCGTGCTCGGTCACAACTCCCGTCACTCGATTGCGCGGCCCGCACTCGATGCCGGTCACGCGCGTCTCGGTGTACATTTTCGCGCCGCGTTGTTTCGCGCGCTGCGCGAGTTCGTAGGTCACGCCGCTCGGATCGAGATAGCCGTCGCCGGGGAGATACATCGCGCCGAAGAGATTCTCGCCGGTCATGTACGGATAAAGGTGGAGCGCTTCTTCCGGCGAAATGATTTCGAGATCGAGGCCGATGGCTTTGCCCTGGCTGACTTGGCGTTGCAGGAATTTGAAATGGTCGGGCGTCGAAGCAATCCGCAGACTGCCCACCGTGCGCCAGCCCACTTGCTCGCCGCCGTCGGCTTGCAAGCGTTTGTACAAGTCCATGCTGTACTTGCGCATTCGCATGAGACTGGGCGAGGTGTGGAACACGGTGACGATGCCCGCCGCGTGCCACGTCGCGCCGCTGGTGAGTTGCCCCTTGTCCACGAGAACGATGTCGTTCCAACCGTATTGCGTCAAATGATAGGCGAGACTGCATCCCGCAATGCCGCCGCCGATGATGACGATGCGTGCTTGATCCTGCACTAGAATCTCCTGAAAATGAATTATGGGACGCGGACAAACGCGGATGAACGCGGAGAAAAAAATGAAAAAATCCGCGTTTGTCCGCGTTCATCCGCGTCCTATTTTGTACCCGCCATGGCAGGGTGTGCGTCTCTCCATGCAACAGGAGCGACGCAATCGCCGTTGGGCAAATCGGGGAAGGCGGCGCGGATGCGCGCGTCCACGTCCGGCGAGACGAGCGACGGATGATCCGCGGTCAAGATCTCGCGCACGCGTTGCATCGCGCGGGCCTGCGAGTCGAGTGCGCCGAGTTTTTGCCAGCGATTGCGCGGGTCGCGGTCGGCGATTTCGGGCAGGAGCATGGTGTGCTTCATCAGCTCGTAGGTGCGCGGCTTGTCAATGAACATTCCGCCCGGGCCGGTGTCCTTGATGTCGTCCATCGCGAAATTCTCTTCGTCGAATTCAAAACCGCGCTTGATCCGCTTGAGCATCCGCGCGATCTCGTCGTCAATCACCGCCTTGGCGAAATCGAAACACATCAGCGCGTCGAGCAGGCCGCCCATGTTGAACATGTCCGCGCCCGCGAGCAGCGCGGCCGTATTCGACATGCCGCTCTCGTAGCCCGATTGCGCGTCGTTCACTTTCGAGTTGGTCAAGCCGAGATAGCCGCCGCTGGGCACGTTGTAGAAATGCGCCATCTGTGTCATCGCCATCGAGAGCATCCCGCACTCGATCGCGCCGGGCGAATAGCTGCCGCGGCGCATGTCGGCGATGGTCGGCAAGTAAGCGTAAATCAGCGGCGTGCCGGGCCGGATCATTTGCATCAGCACCGACCAGGCGAGAAATTCGGCGTTGCCTTGCGTCAGCGTGCCCAACAGCGTCAGCGGCGACGACATACCGCCGTTCGGCACGACGGTTCCGAATGAAGGCCAGCCGTGTTCCGTGAAATAGATCAGCATCTCGGTCGAATCGAAATCGAAAGTGAGGGGCGAGACGACGGGGCAGTAGTGGTGCGTGATAAACGGTCGCGCGCGGTACGCCGCCTCACTGCCCGCGACGAGCGCGCCGAGTTCGAGAATTTGCTCCGCGTCCTGCTGGTTGGTCGCGCTGCAACGAATCGGCTTGACGCAGTTCTTGATCGTCGGATAGAGACGCGTGACGGTAAAGCGGTCGAGCGGCGCGTCTTCCGCGAGAGTCGAGATCGAAAAAACGTCATAGCCGGGCAGTTCGTTGATGAGGCGCGCGATGCGCGCAATGTCGTCCGAAAACGCGCGGCGCTCCTGCCCGGTCACGGGGTCGAGCATATTCGGCGCGGAAGAACCCGTCACGATCACCGGGCTGTCGTCGGGCAACGTCGTGTCATAGTGCGGATCGCGCGCGACAAAAGTAAATTTGGGCGGATACGCCTGGCGGTATTCTTGTACAATTGCGCGCGGGAACTTGACGATTTCGGTTTCCGCATCCACGTGGCAGCCGTGCGCGGCGAGATATTTCTTCGCCTTCTCGTTACGCACGAGCAAGCCGACGTCTTCCAGGATTTCGAGAGACGCGTCATGCACGCGTTCGATTTGCGGTTGGGTGAGGAGGGTTGCGAATGAACTCATCGAGTACCTCTCTGCGAGACTCACAATTCCAAAGAAGCGATCTCCGTGACGAACCGAAAGCGGTCGCCGCGGTACAAGTCTTGGCCGTGCTCGACCGGTTGGTTGTTGGTGTCGAAAGAGATGCGGCGTTCCAACATCAGCGGCGCGCCCGGTTGAATCATCAGCAATTCGGCTTCGTAGGTGGTGGCGACTACCGGCTCCAAACTTTGGCGCGCTTGGCTGACCGCTACGCCATATTCCTTTTCAAAAACCTCGTACATCGAGCGATTTGCCAGATCGTGCTTGTCGAGGTCGGGGAAGCGCTGGACGGGAATCGTATAACGTTCGAGCAGCACCGGCTCTTCGTTGATCAAGCGCAGGCGATGAATTTCGTAGACGGGCGCGGAGACGGGCAGTTTGAGAAGGGCCGCGAGATACGCTTCAACCGGTCGCTGCGAAAAAGTGACCACGCGCCCGCCGGGCTTGTAGCCGCGCCGCTCCATGCCGCGCGTGAACGAAAATAATCGCCCGGCCTGCCGCTCGATTTTGGGTTCCGCGACATACGTGCCATCGCCCTGGCGGCGAACCAGCAGCCCTTGAGTCTCGAGCACGTGAAGTGCTTGGCGCAGCGTCATTCGATTCACGCCCAGCATCTCGCTCAGCTCGCGTTCGGGGGGCAGACGCGAGCCGGGCGCGAGTTTGCCGGATTCGATCTGATTGAGCAAGCTCGCGGCGATCTGGTTGTACAGCGGCGCGGCGGCAGTCATGCGTTTGACCGGCGGCTGGATGACGATTTTGTTTTCCATTGGTTTAATGGTATATACCAATTGGCGGGGAAGATACCACCTCTCAAGGCGAATGTCAAGCAGGGGCTGTGGGTGTGGGAGTATGGGAGTCAGATGGACTGGATCTGGATGGTTTTCGCCAGCCGCTTGATCTGCGCGAGGGGGAACGCGCGGGGGCCGACGACAGTGCATTTGAGGGACGCGGCGGCAATCGCGAATCTAACCGAATCTTCCAGGTTCCAATAACGAAGGTGGCCGTAGATAATGCCCGCCGAAAAAGTCGCGCCCGCGCCGCAGCCGTCAACCACCTCGACCGACGGAGCATGCGCGCGAATCATCTCCCCGCGACGCGCGGCGATGCAGCCGCCGCCGGCCAGCGTGACGAGCGCGGTCTCGACTCTCGCGGCGAGCAGCTTGCGCGCGACTCGCTCGGGATCGCCCTCGCGCTGCGCGGCGTCGGTGACGGCTTGGCAAATGGTGGCGCGCGCGGCGATGTTCGCCAAGACGTCAGCGTCTTGATGGCCGTGTTCGAGGTTCAGAAAAATCGGGATGCCAAGTCGCGCCGCGCGTTCCATCGGACGCAGAATGCGCGGGCCGTCGTACCAATCAACGTAGAGCAATTTTGCGCCGCGCAAAAGCGAAAGAGACGCGGTGTTCAACGTGTCCAGGACTCGGCTCTCGCGTTGCCAAAAATACGTCCGATGCCCCGAGCGGTCGGAGATGTTGACCTCGAAAGGGGTGCTGATCGAATTGGACAGGCGGACTTGACCATGCACGCCGAGCCGTTTCAATTCGCGCACCGCGTGCTTGCCGCGCGCATCGTTGCCGAGCGCGGCGCCGATCAACCCGCTCTTCACTTTCCAGCCGCGCAGCAGACACGCGACAATCGCCGCGTCGTCCGATAGAAATTCCGCGGCGCGTTGGATGTGCGCGCCGGTGTTGTGTTCCGGGAAGCGATCCACAACCAGGACGAGCGCGGGAATCAGCATCCCAAAGCAAACGACATCGGCAGTGTTTTGCATCGTGACGACCATGCGATATAATCACAGACCTATGCTGACCAACAAACCCTCGCGGCTTGTCGCCATCGCCGAAGCGCTGCTCGCGAACCTGATCTGGGCTTCGAGTTTTGTCTTGGTCAAAATCGGCTTGAACGATGTCGGTCCGCTGATGCTGGGCGGGCTGCGTTACTTTACGGCGTTCGTCTTGCTGTTGCCGCTCATGCTTCCCAATGTCGCCGTTTACCGGGCGTTGTCGCGGCGTCTGTGGGTTCGCTTGATTTTGCTGGGCATTGCCGCCTACACGGTCGGGAACGGCGCGCTCTTTTGGGGCTTGCAGTATGTCAGCGCGACGACCGGCTCGTTCGAAATGAGTCTCACGCCGTTGCTCGTGCTCTTCGTCGGCATTTTTTGGCTGAAGGAAATTCCCTCGCGCGAGCAATTTGTGGGCATCGCGATTGTGGTCGTCGGCAGCGCGCTCTTCTTTTCGACCGGGTTGAGTGTTGACGAGCCGTTGGGATTGAGCATTGTCGCCATCGGCATATTGGGCATCGCGCTCTCCGGTATTCTGGGACGCGAGGTTGCCAGGGATCGTCGGGTGGACACGCTGTTTCTGACCGCGATCCCGTTGGCGTTTGGCGGCGGGCTGGTTTTCCTGTTCGGGCTGCTGTTTGAAAACGCGCCGCGCTTGACGCTCACCGCGGTGTTTGTCATCGTCTGGCTCGCCGTCGTCAATACCGCGCTGGCATACATGCTCTACAACCACTCGCTGCAGGCGCTCACCGCGCTCGAAGTTAACATCATGATGAACATCACCCCGTTGGCGACCGCGGCCCTGGCGTGGATACTATTGGGGGAGCGGCTCGACGCAATTCAAATCGTCGGCATGGTCATCGTGATTATCGGCGTGGGGCTGGTGCAATGGCGCGGTCGCAGGAAATAGCCGCGCGCCGATTTCATTTTCGAATGCGCGGCAAGCCGGCGTTCTCCCACGCGACCATGCCCCCATCCAAATGCGAGAGATTGGTATACCCGAGTTTGACGAGCGTCTCCGAGGCCGTTCGGCTCATGCTGCCCGAGCGGCAGTACAAAACGATTTTCGCGTTCTTGTCGGCAGGGAACTGCGCCAGGTTCTGCTCGACCTGATCGAAGGGAATGAACGCGTCCGTTTGGGCAATTTCCCCTTCGTACGGTATGTGGACGTTGACGAACAAGAAATCTTTGGTCGCGAGCATTTGGTTTAATTGCGCGGGCGTGAGATTCTTATAGCCGCTCGGCGCGTTGCCGCTTGTCGTCGCCGCGGGCGCGTTCGCGCAGGCGGCGAGCGCGGCGGATGCCAACAGCAGTATCAGCATCGAAATTGTGATTCGCATTGAATTCTCCATTACGGGCATTTCTGATTTCGCGCGAGTATATGATAGGACTGAGTTTCCGTCAATTGCGGTTGGCACTAGCGCCCTTGACAAGCGCAAGCCAGATGGATATACAAAAGGTGCGGAGGTGCTCATGAAACGAGTCATCATTACCGGCGGCACCGGTTTGATCGGCGGCGCATTGGCGAGCGAGCTGGCGCGCAGCGGGTATGAGGTCATCCTGCTCAGTCGCAATCCGAACAAGGCGCGCGATTTGGGCCCGGGCATTCGCGTCGAGCGCTGGGACGCGCGGACCGCTGAGGGTTGGGGCGCGCTCGCGGATGGGGCGACGGCGATTGTAAATCTCGCGGGCGAGAGCATTGGCATTCCGCCGCTGCCGTGGACCGCCGCGCGCAAGCAGCGGATTCGGCAAACCCGCTTGGACGCCGGGCAGGCGGTTGTGGAGGCGGTGAAGCAAGCGAGGGAAAAGCCACGCGTCGTCGTGCAGGCGTCGGGAGTCGGTTACTATGGCTTGCACGGCGACGAGGTGATTACGGAAGAGAAGGCCGCGGGAAAAGATTTCTTGGCTGCGGTGGCTGTGGATTGGGAAGCTTCGACGGCGCGGGTCCAAGCCATGGGCGTCCGCCACGCGATCATTCGCACGGGACTGTTGTTCAGCCGCCAGGGTGGAGTCCTTCAATACCTGGCCTTGCCGTTTCGTTTCTTCGCCGGCGGACCGCTCGGCAGCGGCAAACAGTGGCAACCCTGGATTCACATGGCGGACGAGATCGGCGCGATCTGTTTTCTGATCGAAAACGAAAAGGCGCGCGGCCCATTCAACCTCGCGGCGCCGAATGCGGTGACGAACGGCGCATTGGCGCGCGTGCTGGGGCGCGTGCTTCGTCGCCCGGCGTTTTTTCCGACGCCCGCGTTTGCTATGAAACTGGTTTTGGGCGAGTTGGCGGAATTGCTCTTGCTCGGCGGTCAACGCGCCGTGCCGCACAAGCTGACGCAGCTTGGCTACCAGTTCAATTTCGCCGACCTCGAAGCGGCTTTGCGCGATCTGCTGACGTGATATGAATGTCCAAACGGCATACACAAGCTGGTCGGCGACCTATGACTCGGATCGTAATCTCACACGCGACCTTGATCAAGAGGTCACCCGGCAGACGTTTGCAAATTTGCGTTTTGAATCAATTCTGGAGATCGGCTGTGGGACGGGTAAGAACACGGCGCTTTACCGCCAAATCGCCCAACGGGTTCTCGCTCTCGATTTTTCCGAGGCGATGATCGCGCGGGCGAAGGAGAAAGTTCAAGCAGGTAACGTGACGTTTGCAGTCGCCGACATCACCAAACTGTGGCCGTGTCGGGATCGGTCCGCCGATCTGGTGGCCTGCGATCTCGTGCTCGAACACATTGAGCACCTCGATCCAATCTTCGCGCAGGCATTCGGCTGCTTAATTCCAGGGGGACGCTTTTTCGTTTGCGAGCTGCATCCGTTCAAGCAGTATCAGGGCAAGAAGGCCAAGTTCCAGCGCGCAGAACAGGCTATCGAAGTTCCGGCGTTCGTCCATCACGTCTCGGATTTCGTTCACGCCGCCGAGACAAATCAGATGGCCCTAAAGCGCCTACGGGAGTGGTGGCACGTCGAAGACAGGAACGCGCTGCCGCGCCTCGTATCGTTCCTGTTTGAGAAACCAATTTAGCGCCGCGTCCGCTTGGGCGTCGCACGCTTGCGCGCGTTAAAGCGCTGGACCTTGGCGCGGTTGCCGCAATCGCTCATACTGCACCAGCGCCGGCTGTGGTTCTTGCTGACATCCACGAACAACCACCCGCACGTCTCGCCACTGCATTCCCGCACCTGCGCGAGTTTATCCGCAGTGAGCAAGTCGGCGGCCGAACGCGCAATCGGCCAGAGCATTAGGTCGAGCGCACCGGTCGCTGTGGTCCAATCCCATCGAAACGCGTTTTCAGCTGAGACGATCTGCTGATGCGCGAGCGCCTCGGCCAAGTGCGCGTTGAGCAAATCCATATCTACCGTTTTCGGCTTGGCGTCCGCGGCGATGGCCGAAAAGATGCGGTACAGCGCCTCGCGCAGCGCAATGGCGCGCACGCGGGTTTGCTCCGCTTCCGCGGGGCGGCGAGCCGCTTCCTGCAACAGTTGGCGCGCGGCGCGCGGCGCGATGAGGCCGGTATGTTCGCTCCACGCCACTAACGCCGCGTAACTCGTGAGATACTCGTCCGGTTGGGCCGCATTATGGTCGCCCACCGTGTTGACGAAATCCAGGCACACCGCGCCCCCGACCAAGTCGAGTGTTCCGGCTCGTTCCTCGCCGTTCTCTTTTATCATGACCTTCCAATCGCGACTTGACAGCGCATTGCCGATACCCTATACTGTAACCGTCAAAACAATTATAGCGGGTTAAGCGTGGCCCGTCAAGCGCGCAGACTGGGGATTGTCATCCTGAGCCGTTCTTGCGAACGATCTCACGCCGCGCCGCGGCAGATGCTTCGCAAAAGCGGCTCAGCATGACACAGCCGTACAATGGAGGGTTTCCATGTCGAGTGAGGCAACTAAAATCGAACTGATCGAGGCGCTGAAGAAGGAACGCGCGCGGTGGGAGGCGCTGCTCGCCGAAGTGGGTGAGGCGCGGATGGAGCGCGGCGGGGTGACCGGCGATTGGGCGGTCAAGGACCTTATCGGGCATTTGACCGCGTGGGAGAGCCGCCCGGTAGCGTGGTTCCGCGCCGTTCGCGCGGGAATCGCCCCGGAGCCGCCGCGCTGGGACCGGCAGTTGGACGAGACCCAAGTCAACGCCTGGATCTTTGAATCGAATCGCCGCCGCCCGCTGAGCGAGTTGCTGGCGGAATCCCGAGCGACTTTTGAGCAGCTCTTGAACCTGGTCGAAGCAACGTCCGAAGAAGAGCTGACCTCTCACGACCGATTCGCCTGGCTGAACGGCAGTTCTTTGCGCGAGGTGATTGCCGGTAACACCTACGAGCACTATCAAGAACACGCGCAGCAAATTCGCGCTTGGTTAGCGCAGCAGTCGGCGTGAGGATAGATCAAGCGCGGTTTTTTTGCAGTTTGGTGTACTGCGCGCAGTTGAAGCATTCCTCCCGCAGCTTGCCCTCGCCGACTTGGAGCGCGAGCCAACACGGCAGGTCGGGCTGCTTGTACGCGGCGCACTGCGCGCGCCGGGCCGCATCGCACTTGGTGGCCTCCCAACAGCGTTCGCTCCGCGCCGTCGCTACCGGCGGCGCGGTTTTCTTCGCCGGGTTGGGAAATGGAATGACGCGCGAATTCTCCGCGCGCCGGCCGGAGTTGGCGTCTTGCAGCTCCAACCTGTCCCTTAGCCAGTAAGCCGCCGCGAACATGACGGCCAGCGGCAGGCCGATGCGCACGACGAACATTCCGGCCACGACCAAAGCGTCAATGATGCGTTGTGCGTCCATGTTGTGCCTCCCCAGATGATTCGTTCGCCTTTCTGCGTTCAACATAGCACATCTCGGGGCGCATTTCCATAGAGCGGTTCAATCATCTTGTGATGAGTACAAGACCCGATGCGCGCATCGGGTCTTTCATCCAGTCGCTTACAGGCCGGCGAGAAACGCTCCGGGGTCCAGCAAGCCCCCGGAGTTCCATTTTCCGCGCAGCTTTTGCATCTCAAGCGCGGTCGCCCGTACCCCCCTTGACTGATTCAAACGGAAAAGAGTATGATTGGCAGCCGAATGATGAGATTTGCGGTCTGATGAAGGAGCGCATATGCAGTTCATGTGGCCCTCAATGCTATGGACCTTGTTGATCGTGCCGTTCGTCCTGGCGGTCTACATTTGGGCGCAGCGGAGGCGACGACGCTACGCGCTGCGTTACTCGAGTCTGTTCGTGGTCAAGGAGGCATTGACGCCAGGCCACAAGCTGCGCCGTCATATCCCCCCGGCATTCTTTCTCCTCGGCCTGACCGCGATGTTCTTTTCTCTCGCTCGCCCTCAATCGGTCGTCATCCTGCCCGAGGATACGCAGACCGTCATCTTGACCATAGATGTCTCGGGCAGCATGCGGGCGCGCGATATTACTCCCAACCGCATTGACGCGGCAAAAGCCGCGGCCCTCACGTTTATCAACGATCAAAAAGGGACGACGCGGATCGGGATCGTCGCGTTCTCGGGCACGGCCTCCATCGTCCAGGAACCGACAACCGACCGCGATGTGCTCATTACGGCAGTCAACCGGCTGACGTTGGAACGCAGCACGGCGATCGGCAGCGGCATTCTCGTCTCCCTTAACGCGATCTTTGGCAATATTTACATGGACACATTTGGCGGCGATATTTCTCAAGCTGGGCCCGGGCCAGGCCCAAGCCCCGTGCCGCCCGGGACGTTTGCGCCTGCGACGATCATTCTCTTGACCGATGGCGCGAACGTGCAGGGACCGTCGCCGCGTGAATCCGCGCAGAAAGCGGCCGATCTTGGCGTGCGCGTGTTCACGATTGGGGTGGGCAATCCAAGCTCGTCCACCCAAACCCCGCCGAACGGCGCAAGCCCGCAAAACAGCCAGTCCTTCGGCGGCAGCGGCCGTTTCCAGGTGGACGAGACGACGCTGCGGGCCATTGCCGAAATGACCGACGGCGAGTATTTTCTCGCGACGAATGCGGACGCGCTCAAAGAAATTTACCAAAAGCTGACGACGCAAGTGGTTCTTAGGGCGCAAAAGAGCGAGGTCACGTTCGTGGTCACGATCATCGGAGCGTGCTTGCTGCTCGCGGCGACGGCGCTTTCCATCTTCTGGTTTAGTCGAATCCCCTGAACGCGCAACAATAAACGGGCGAGGTCTAACGAAACAGACCCCGCCCGTTTCATTTACTTTGCTTGCTAGGCGACTGCCGCAACCGGTAGCTTGGTCGTCTTGGCGGTCACCAGTTCGCCTGTTTCGATATGATGCTTGAGGCCCGCCAGATTCTGAACCAACATCTTGCCAAGCACACGGCGCACGGCGACTGAGTCCAAGATGGCATTGATCACGCCGGGTTTCATTTGATAGTCCATTATCACGACTACCTCCGTCCCTTGCGGCGAATCCTCCACCGACCAGGATTCGCGCAGCATCCTGATGACTGACGCAAGACCATCGGGAATCTCGAAGGTGAAACCGCGCCCCTCATCCCATTCGACGATGATTTCTTCGGTAACCTCGCCCGTCGTCGTGGTGAGCACTCGTTTTGTGCCCACACCGCGAGTAACCTCGGATGGACAGTACGATTTCACCACGGTCGGCGCCCATTTTTCCACGCCGCCGAAATCGGCGAGCACCTGCCAAACCTTGTCGGTTGGCGCGCTGATGATGACACGCTTGATGATGTGGGACATCGGTAATTGACTCCGGTCAGATTATTGGACATCAGGCGAGCCGAATCGTCTACGGTGGAGCACGACTTGGCGATGGCGCATTTCGCCGCGCCAAAGCGAGAAGAGAAAGGCGGATGCTTACGACGGGTTTGTCCGTTCAATCCGGTGTTGTCCGTTGTACTCACCCCGCCGCGCGCGTGGCGGTGTGGGTGGGTGGATGTTGCCGCTCGTGCGTCTTTACCGCGCTACGGTCTGGCTTTATGCGCTTCCATGTACGCACGCAACAAGGCGTTGATGCGCGTCTGATAGCCCTGTCCTTGTTCCTTGAACCATTCCAGTACGTCGCTATCCACGCGCAGCGTAACTTGTGCCTTTGGCGGAACAGGTTTCAAGCCACGTCGCACCACGGCTTTGGCGAACATCTCGGGCGTGATTTCGGGCGTATCGGACAGGTCAATGTCTTTTTCTTTTAGCGCGTCGAGCTGCGCCCAGTTTGTTTGTGATTTGCTGTAAGTACGAGACTTCTTCATACTTGGTGGCCTTTCTAGCCGAAATGATCCGGATTTTGTCGCCCCGTTCGGTGTGGGCTACGGCGAGCGCGCGTCCCTTGAGCAGTCCAATGGTGATGTAGCGCGTTTCATCGTAGGCGAAGCGAGTATCTTCCACCGTGACGGTGTAACCGTCGAAGAGAGGAGGCACGTCTTCGAAATCAATACCGTGTTGGCGGATATTCGCTTGCCGCTTGTCCTCGTCCCACTCGAATTTTGTGGTTGCCATTGTAGTTACAAAGCGTAGTTACGTCAAGATTGGGGTTGCGCTGCTGCACTCGAAAAGCATGACGGAGAAGGTGTGGCGCCCCGCAACGGCACGCCGAAGATGGACAACGGACAAGGGCGGATTAACCGGACGCTTGAAACAGGATTTGTCCGTTCAATCCGGTGTTGTCCGTTGTACTCCCCCCGCCGCGCGCGGCGTTGCCGGCGTGTGAGTGTTCTCTGCCGTGCGTTGGTAATGCTCACGTTACTGAGAGATTACCGATACTCCTTCGGGTACTTTCCCTTCAAGAAAAGCACTTCGATGCTGTTTGTTTCCTAAATCCATCTGAAAGGTCTGCCACTTCCCTGTATCGGAAACAACCGTCATATTCCATGTGCCTTTCACATTGTCGGAAAATTGCCATAGGATATGATAGCCTTCTCTGTTTGAGAACCCCTCATAATCGGCTTGAATTATTCCGCCAAGAGCATTCCATATCTTGTCCTTGATTATCTGGATAAGTTGCCAATCTTCGTTTCTGTTACCAGTGAACAGAATTTGAAAAGCGTAAACGACTTTGATATTCGGCAAATACTCGATAAGCCAGTTCGCCGCAGACTTTGGTTTCGCCTCTGTGAGTTCTTCTAGAAATTCTTGAATTTCCGCTTCGCCAAGTGAACCTGGTTCAACAAGGTTTCTTTCGATGGTTACTAATTCCTTACCCCTTGTGCGCTTGAGCGTGATTTGACGCCAGGAGTCTGCGTCACCGTCTTCGACCATGACGCCTATTTTCAATCCTTCTCTTTGAAGCCAATCCCGAATCTGGGATACGGTAATAATATCTTTCTTTTCAGCAAGGACGCGGGTGTAATATGCCATTCGTTATCACCTCGCCATACCGAAACGTGCTCCTACCGCTCGCGTTGCACCGGCATGGCAGAGAACTCCTTGCTCCCCGCCCGATTGCGCGAAGCAAACAAACGGGTGCTGCTTCCCGCAAGTCCGTTGACATGAAACCACGCTTCCCCTGCCCACCCCCCCAACCAAAAACACCCGCCGTCTGCGAAACGCATAGCAGACGACAGGTGTTCGGACCTTTCGCCGAAGGTGGCTGGCGCTCTCTGTACTCCCTTGCCGCACTGCAACCAGGTGTACGGACCTTGCCATCGCATCCTCGTGCGCGAGAATGAACCGGGAACGGGATACCCTTCAACGAGCGGTCAAGATTGTACTACCGAAGATGGACACTGTCAAAATCGTTATCACACCGCCGGCTGCTGCCGGTGCCCGCCGCGCAGCAGCAAGCCCACTAGCGCGCCCGCGACGAAACCGCCCACGTGCGCCCAGACCGCGACGCCGCCCGTCTGCGCGGTGTCCTGGCTCAGCGCGGCGATGCCGTTAAAGAATTGCAGCACGAACCAGAACCCCAGCAGCACCAGCGCGCTCGTCTGGCCCGTCCTGAAACCGAAACTGGGAAGCAAGACGTGAACGCGCCGGTTGGGGTAGAGGACTAGGTACGCGCCCATTACGCCCGCGATTGCGCCGCTCGCGCCGATGCTCGGTACCGTGTCCGCAGGACCGCTGAGAACGATGTGCGTGAGCGATGCGACCACGCCGCAGCCAAGGTAAAAGAGAGTGTAAAGAAACGACCCCAACGCCTCTTCGATATCATCGCCGAACACGCGCAAGTAGGCCATATTGCCGATAATGTGCAGCCAGCCGCCGTGCAGGAACATCGAAGTCAGAGGTTGGATCCACAGCGGATTCGGGCCCGGCGGCGGGATGTCCTGCCCCGTCAGAATCTCGTGCGGCACCGCGCCAAACGTTTGAATGAAACTGTCCAGGTTCGCGCCGAGGGCTAACTCGAAGAGAAAGATGACGACGTTGATTACGATGAGTCCTACCGTCACCGGGGCGAGTCCACGACCGCCCCGTTCTTCATCGCCGATTGGAAACATCTGTCGCTCCTTATCACTACAATTAACCGGATGCGCTTACTCATCCGTCTCCGTCATTTGTCTTAACGCCAAGACCTCGGAATTATCACGCGGCGCGCAAATGAAAAGCCCACCGAGACGTGAATCGTCACGTTCTCGGTGGGCGCAATCCTAAATCTGAAATCTGAAATCTGAAATCTGAGATTACCTCGTCCAGTCCGCGATCCTCTCGTTCTGATAGAAGAACTGCACCGACACCTGGTCCGTCACATTTTTCAGCACCTGCCGGATTTTCTGCCCGCTCGGATCGGTGACGAAGAATTCCCACTTGCCGTTGCGGTCCGAAAGGAACAGAATCTCTTGGCCGTCGGGCGACCACGTGGGCGCTACGTTGTGGACGGCGATGTCCAAGAGATAGTATTGGACGGGGTCGGGAGATGTGATACCGGTTTGGCCGCTGCCGTCGCTATTCATCATGTTCAGTTCCCAACGGTCGTGCGCCTGCATAGAGTAAACAATGCGCGTGCTGTCGGGACTCAGTTCCGATAACTGCATCGCGGGCCAGTGCAAGATCGGACGCGAGATATTCGCCGCCGAATCCCAATAGCTGCCGGTCGGGCCCAACAGCGACTCGCCGCCCTTGAACGCGTTGGTCGCCATGATGCCGATGTTGGGATCGGTGTAGACGATGGTGGCGCTGTCCTGACCCCAACTGGGCACAAAGCAGAGCTGCGAGCATTGCGGTTCGGTCAGCTTGCCCGTCGCCAGTTCGACGACGCCGAGTTTCCAAAGGACGTTGCTTTCCGATTTCGATTTGTCCTGCGCGAACACGACATATTTGCCGTCGGGGCTGATGCGCGGCCAGCGAATCCGCGGCGCGGCAAAGACGAGTTGTTCGTTCGACCCATCGGCGTTCGCGATGAAGACACCGGGATTGGTATTGTCCCAGCGCGCGAAAACGATCTGCTTGCCGTCGGGCGACCAGGTGGGGTCAATGCCGCGGGAGACTTTGGTCAGATTCGAGCCATCGCCATTTACGGCATAAATCTCGCCGCCGGTGGTCGTTTCGAAAACGACCTTGCCCTGCATCGTTCCGAGTTGGATCGGCGTGACGGTAAACGGCACGGGCAAAGTCGGCGTGGGCGAAGGCACGACCGGCGGATAGAGTTGTACCGCGTCACCCGTCACCATCAGTCGAAACGCGACTTGGGCCGCGTTGCTGGTGTTCGTGACGGCGATCAAGTATCGGCCCGACGTGTTGAACGCGCCCGACCAATACAGATCGTGACTGAGATTGGCGTACGAGTCATCGCGATACGGCGTGCCATATCCCACGGGTTGCGTCGTCGGATCGCGCAGCCAGTCCGCGGCTTGCGCCGGCGTGTACACGCCGAATTGCAGCCCGCCCACCCCGTTCGCGTCCACGGCGACATTCGCTTTGGGCCGACTTGCGCCGCGTCCACCACGCGCCGCGCTGCCGCTTTCGAGCGCATAGTCAAAGTAGAACCATAAGGTCGCGTTCGGCGCGATGGTTTGCGAATCGGTAGGCACCATCAACGGATCACTTGGCCCCGCCCCCGCCGGCCCGCTTGCAAGCACGACCGGGGCCACCAGCGCCGTGACCATCAATGCTACCAAGACAAGACAAACCCACAAGTACTTCATACTCTTTCTCCTGACCTGAATACTGAATACTGAAAACTGTTTACTGTTCACCGTTCACTGTTTACTGCTCTGTCATTCGTACCGCAGCGCTTCAATCGGCCGCAGGCCGGCCGCGCGGTTCGCGGGATAACTTCCAAAAAAGAGGCCGACTCCCGCCGAGAATATCACTGCCAAGAACACCGAGTCCATGCCGACGACCGCGTTCACCGTTGTCCCGCCCACACTCAAGCCCGAGATCAACTGCGCGATGATCGCGCCCAGAACGATGCCGATCAGCCCGCCCGACAAGCTGAGAAAAGTCGCCTCGGTCAAGAACTGGGCGAGGATGTCCCGCTTGCGCGCGCCCACGGCTTTTCGCAATCCTATCTCGCGCGTCCGCTCGGTCACCGAGACTAACATTATATTCATTATCCCAATTCCGCCAACAACGAGCGAAATCGCCGCGACGCCGCCCAGGAAAAGGGTGAGGATACCTGTGACCTGATTGGCTGTGTTCAAGATATCTTGTTGGCTCTGGATATTGAAATCGTCCTGAAACTGGGTGCGATGCCGCTCGCGCAGCACGTCGCCGATGTCCTGAATCACGCTGTCTTGCAGCTTCGAATCGGTGATCTTGACGTTGAGCACCGAGACGCTGTTGCTGCCGCGGAATTGGCCCGTCCGGCTCAAGCGGCTCATCGCGGTCGTGATGGGCACGTAAAGCTGCGTATCCGAGTTCAACGCGCCCGTCCCGCCTTTCGACGTCATCACGCCGATGACGCGAAACGTCTGCCCATTGATACGGACCGATTGGCCGACCGGACTCGACGTGTCGAACAGGTCGGTCGCGATCTGCGAGCCGAGCACGACGACCGCGGACTGCGCGGTGACGTTCGCCGCCGAGATGAACTCGCCTTCCGCGAGACTCACGTTGATCGCGTCGAGATAGTCCGGCGTCGTGCCGATGACGCGACCGTTCACGTTATTTCCGAGATAAGCGACCTGACCAAAGCTGTCCACTTGAGGCGCGACGGCCACGATGTTCGCCAAGTCGCGCAGCGCCTCGCCATCTTCCAGCGTCAACGTGGCCGCCGAACCTTCCGCGGCCCGCACTCCGCCCGACGAGGTTGAACCGGGGCGGATGTACAGCAAGTTCGTGCCGATGCTCGTGATCTGGCTGGTGATCGCGGCTTGCGCGCCCTGTCCGATGGACAACATCGCGATCACCGACATGACGCCGATGACAATCCCCAACATCGTCAACCCCGAGCGCATCCGGTTCGCGCCCAAACTTCGCAGCGCAATGCGTATACTCTCTGACATGTTCATATGGAATCTCCAGCGTAAATCGTGAAACGTAAAGCGTAAAAAGAGAACGCCGTGAGAACAGGTTTACGTTTTACGTTTCACGTTTTACGTTTCACGTTTCACGTTTTACCGATTTGGTGTGAACCATTCCCATTCTCGACGATCACCCCATCCCTCACCCGAATCACGCGCTGGGCCTGCGCCGCGATGCTGGGATCGTGCGTGACCAGAATCACCGTCAGGCCTTGATCGCGGTTGAGCGATTTAAAGATGCCCATGATCTCGGTCCCCGATTTCGAATCCAGGTTGCCGGTCGGCTCGTCGGCGAGAATGATGCTCGGACGGTTGACGAGCGCCCGCGCGATCGCGACCCGCTGCTGCTGTCCGCCCGACAATTCGTTCGGCCGATGATGGACGCGTTCCTTCAGCCCGACCGATTCGAGCGCGCTCAGCGCGCGTTGTTTGCGGTCCGGCGCGCCCGCGTACACCATCGGCAGTTCGACGTTATCGAGCGCGGTCGTGCGCGGCAGAAGGTTGAACGTTTGAAACACGAATCCGATTTTCTGATTGCGAATCTGCGCCAGTTCGTCGTCGTTCAACTTCGACGCCTCGACCCCGTCCAGGCGAAACGTCCCGCTGCTGGGCGAATCGAGGCAGCCGATGATATTCATCAGCGTGGACTTGCCCGACCCCGATGGTCCCGTGATCGCGACCATTTCCCCGCGGTCCACTTGCAGCGAAACCCCGTTGAGGGCCGGAACCTCCATATCGCCCATTCGGTATATCTTTTTCACGTCTTGGATTTCAATCACTGGTGGCATTGTCATCTCCTATTGGTTACGGTGGCGGCCCCGCCGGCCCGCCCAGTCCCGGGATCGCGATGTTCGTGCCGCGGTTCGACGAGGTCGTTTGGGTTGTATTCACGACGACGACGTCGCCTTCCTTCAGGCCGTTGGTTACCTCGATCATCGAGTCGCCAGCCAGGCCCGTGCTAATCGGCGTCTGGACCGGCTGTCCTTGGTCCAAGACCGAGACAGTCTTTACATTGCCCGATGAGCGCACCGCGCGACTGGGAATCAGCAAGACATTGTCACGGTGCTCGACCTCGATGACGAGCGATGCCGTCATGCCCGGTCGAATATCCGCATCGGCATTGGCGATGCTCACGATCACTGTGTAATTGACCACGCCCGAAGTCACCGTGGCCACCGGCGCGATGGCCGTCACCGTGCCTTTGTACGTTTTGCCGGACAGCGCATCGAGCGTCATCTGAGCCGGTTCGTCCACCTTGATCTTGGCCATGTCCACTTCAGCCACCGTCACTTTGACTTGCAGCTTGGAGAGGTCAACCAGATTCACTGCCGTGCCCGAGGCGCTATCGCCCGCGCTGAAATTGACTGCCGCCACAATGCCGTCGAAAGGCGCCTTGAGCGCGGCATTGTCGAGATTGCGCTGCGCTTGCTCGACTGAAACTGTGGCGTTGTCGAGCGACGCCTGTGCCGTGCGCGTCGAAGTGTCCAGGTTCTTTTGCGCCTGTTCGAGCGATACCTGAGCGTTGTCGAGCGACGCCTGCGCGGTCCGCAGCGCAGTGTCGTTGATCGTCGCGGCGGTGATCTTGTAATTGGCGAGCGCCGAGTTGTAATCGGACGTGGCGGTCTGAAGCGTTGCGGCCTGGGTCGTCATGCCGATGTCGCTGCGCCACGCGATCGCATTGTACGCGCCTTGGGCCTGTTCGAGCGTCACGCGCGCCTTGTCCAACGCGGCCTTGGCGACGATCAGTTGATCGAGATTGGTCGCGTTCTTGGCTTTGGCCGAATCGTAATTGGCCTGTGCGCTCGCAAGATTCGCCTGCGCGGTCTTGAGCGCGAACTGTAAATTGGCTTGGGTCGCGTCAAAGCTGGCGCGTTGGCTCGCGAGATTGGACTGCGCGGTCTTGAGTGAGAGCTGAAGATCGGTCGTGTCGAGCTGCATGAGCAACTGGCCCGTCTTCACCTGATCGCCCACTTTGACGGCTACTTGCGCCACGCGTCCCGACGACGTAAAGCCAAGCGCGGCTGAGCTGAGCGCGGAAACATTGCCCGAAGCATTCACGGTGGCCGCGAGCGAGCCGCGGGTCACCGTCGCCGTTTGGACCTGCTTGGTCGTCGCGGCGCTCGCCGTCATGCGCTGCACGCCGAACACGCCGGCGATCACGAGCACGATCAGCACCACGCCTCCGGCGAGGATCAATCTGCGTTTCATAAATTCAACTCCTGGGGAAAAAGTGTTTCTCTTGCGTATGCCGTTGGCATTGTAGCAAGCATAGATGAGGATAACCCAAGCGAACACTGAGAGTTGACTGAGAGTCACGGGGCCGTTTCTCAGCAAACTCTCATCACCATTACGCAAGCAGAGTTGTAACAGTTGCGGGGATTAGCGGAGATTCGCGTGGATTCGCGGACAAAAAAACGGCCCTGATCCGGAACCATTCCGGGTCAGGGCCGTTCGAATTCAATCTCTCCGGCTACTTTTGCAGCGAGCGGATGTAGGCCACAATGTCGCCGAGGTCGGCATCAGTCAGCGCCGGGTTTCCTCCCTTGGCGGGCATGTCCACCTTCGTCGTGTTCGCGGGATCCGTCGCCGAACGACCCTTTTTGATAAAGTCAACCAGCGCAACATCCGACTGGCCTTTCACAAAAGTGCTCGTGGTCAGGTCCTTGCCGAGGCCGGTAATCCCTTTCAGATCGGCCCCATGGCAAGCCGTGCAGGTTGAATCGTACCTGGTCTTACCCTTGGCGGGATCGCCGGCACTCTTAGCCGGGGCCGCCGGACTGCCAGCGCCCCCGCCGCACGCCGACAGCGCGAGGGCGACGAGAACGAGCGCGGAGAGTAGGACGAACATGCGGAGCTTCATTGATTCCTCCCTTTGATTTTGGCCGTGCTTTGCAGAGCGATGATAGCACAAACTGCGCTTTGTTTCAACCGCGATTCTTACATCTTCTTCCCCGTCATCGGTCTCGCCGTCATCACCTGGTCGAACGTGAGCACCTGCGCGTTGAGGCGGCCGGCAAACGCTTGCGCGCCCGTCTGATCCGCGAAAGCGGCGACCCCGGTCCCCATCGGCGATTTCACCTCCGCGCTCATCACGTAGAACGCGGTCTGCCCGTTGATCCACGCCTGCGAGTTGTAATCGTGGACGAACCACACGCGCACGTTCATTTCGGGATGGCGAGTATGGTAACTGAACATTTCGCCCGCGTCGTCGAATTTCAAGGTCTTGCCGTCCGTCGTCAGAGTCGCCGCGGCAAAGCGCGGCTCGCTAATGATCATCCCGCACGCGTCACACATCTCGCGCCCATACACGATCTCCGGCGGCCTGGGTTCACTCGATTGTGGCCCGCAAGCGGCAAGTAAAAAGTAAAAAGCGAAAAGCAAAAAGTACAACCCTACTTTTAGCTTCTTACTTTTAGCTTTTGCCTTGTTCATTGGTCTCCTTTGCGGTTGAACAGCGCATACGCCGCTCCGAACGTGGCGACGATCCATCCGGCGAGCAGGGCGAGTAGCACCAGCGGCAGCGCGGTGCCAAACTGGAAAAACGCGAACTGTCCGACCGCGCCAAGCGTATCGAGCGTCGCGCGCAGCGAGTAGATCGAAGCCAGCTTGAACACCTGGAGCGGATTTGCGACGAGCAGCATGAACAGCACGTCGGACGTCGGTCGCCACGTGAGTGTTGCGCCAACCAAGCCGAGGTCGCCGAAGAACACCAAGCCCAGCCAGAGCACCAGCGCCGCGCCCGCGGCCGTTGACCCTTTCCGCGTCAGAGTGCTGACGATAAGACCCAACCCCAGTGACACTAACGCGAGCAAAAGCGTAAATCCGGCCAGCATCAAATAGGCGACCGCGTTCCCATCGCCGCCCGATGCCAGTCCGAGGCCCGCCAACCCGAAACCCAGCCCGAGCGCGGCGACGAGCGCCATCCCCGCGCCAAGTGCTTTGCCGAAGAAAACCTCCGTGCGACTGACCGGCTGCGCGAGCAGATACAAGAGCGTGCCGCGTTCGCGATCGCCGGCCACGGCGCCCGCGCCGACACTCAAGCCCATCAGCGGGACGAACAACAACAGCGCGTTGATGAGACTCGCCGCGGTCCGCCCGAATCCGCCGAGACCCGCGTAACCCGCGGATGCCAGGCCCGCTTGCGAAAGCGCGAGCGCGAGTCCGGCGAATGCGACCGCGTAAAACCACAGCCATTTATTGCGTAACGCCTCGCGCAACTCGCGCTGCGCGATCGTCCAGAGGAGAGTCAATTCCATGACGATACTCCCTCGATTTCGAAATCCAGCACCGAGACGCCCTCATCGCGCAATGCTTGGAGCGGCTGCATCTTGTCTTCGGCGCGCACTTTAAGCACGATGGTGCCGCGTCCATTCGAATGGGCGCGCACGCCGTCTTGATTCAGCCGCGCCAGCGCTTTCGCGCGTTCGATTTCGGTGATCCACAAGGTCATTTGTACGTGCGGCATAAACTGCACGCGCAGTTGTTCCGGCGTGAGCACTTGATCGAGCTGGCCGCCTTTGACGACGAGCACGCGGTCGGCGAGCGCTTCCACTTCTTCGATGCGGTGCGACGCGAAGAGAATAGTTTTGCCTTCGCGGTGCAGCGTCGCGAGCAGTTCGAGATACTCGCGCCGCGCTTGTGAATCCAGGTTGGCGGTCGGCTCGTCGAGCAGCAAGACGGGCGGATCGGCAAGGAGCGCGATGGCGAGCGCGAGCCGCTGTTTCAATCCGCCGGACAGCGCGGGCACCGGCTTACTCGCGTGATCGCTCAGCCCCACCCGCGCCAGGAGCGATGCCGCGCGCGCGGGGTCGGCTTTTTTCAGGCGCGCGTAGAAATCCAGGGTGGCCTGTACGCTCAAATCGTAAAACACCGCTTCTTGCGGCACGTAGCCGATGTTGCGCCGCGCGAGTTTGGGCGCGCGTTTGACGTCGCAATCTTGAATCTGAATGTCGCCCTGAAAGTCAATGAGGCCGAGAATCGCTTTGAGCAGCGTCGTTTTGCCCGCGCCGTTCGCGCCCCAGAACGCCAGCGCCTCCCCCGGCCGCGCCTCAAACGACACCGCGTCCAACGCTTTCACCTTGCCGTAACGTTTCGTGACGGCGTTGACGACGATTCTAGCGGATGTCAAGCGGAAAAGCGGATGTTCGGTCGCTTGTATCCGCTTATCCGTTTCGCCGAAGGCAATCCGTTGTATTCCGCGTTCATCCGCGTTCATCCGCGTCCTATTGTTCTTTTGCATGGCGATCACTCCAAATACTCCGCTCACGCCCAACAGCGCCAGCGCGGCGAGCGTCATCGCGCCGGGATTGCCCTGCCGGTTCGCGGCGAAGGCGGGCAGCGGCAGCGGCTGAATGCTCGGCGCGGGATCGCTGAACTTCACTTTGGGCCGCACGATAGGAAAGGCCGAGGACGCGAATTCGATGGCTTGCTGCGCCGGGCTGTAGATCAGCATCCGCAGCATTGGCTCGCGGTCGGTTAGCCCTTCAAAGAAATGTTCCGCACGGTACGGCACGTCGCCGCGACCATCGCCGTTGGCGTCAAAGCCGGCATAGTCGCTCCAATAGTTCCCCTCGAACTTGTTCGCCCCCAACGTGCCGCCGCCCTGCACCGCCACCTGCTCGACGTTTTCCCAAAAGGTGTTATTCTCAAATGTGTTGCCGCGCACCGCCGGCAGCATGATGACGCCGACGTCGTTAAAGGCGATCACGTTCTCGTGAACGCGCCCGTACCCTTGCGGGTTGAACGGCATACCGTCCAGATAGAATGCCGCGCGATTGTCCACGAGAACGTTGTGCGCGACCTCGACATTGTCCACGTCCTTGAACCCCAGCGCGTACCCGCTTGGCCCGCGCTGACCGTGAATCAGATTCTCGCGCACTGCGATGTTGTTGGAATACATCGTGTAAATGCCGACCGAGTTGTCGAGGATGCGGTTGCGCTCGATCTGCGCGCCGTCGCAGTACATCAGGTGAATGCCGTACCGCCCGCGTTCGACGATGTTATCACGTATGACGACGCCGGTCGAGTACCAGATCACCAAGTCGCGCGAAGAGTAGACGTGATTGTTTTCAACCAGGGTGCGCGGGCTGTACCACAGGCGAATCGCATCGCCCTTGCGCGCGATGTCGAACTCGGGCTTGCTCGTAATCTCGTTGCCGCGCACGATGGCGTCGGATGCTTTGGCGACAAAGATGCCAAAGAGCACGTCGTTCAACCGGTTGTTCTCTGCCGTCACGTGCGGCGCGGAGATGACGATCCCGGAATGGTCTTGGTCCGGCTCAGTCCCGCTCCCGCGCAGTTCAAAGCCGCGCAGCACCGCGTTCGCCGCGTTCAACGTGACGACCGTGCCCATGCCCCCATTGTCAATCACGGGCCAATCCACGCCTTCGAGCGTAACGGCCTTTTCCACGACGACGGGTCCGCGGTAGTTGCCGCCGCGCACTTCAATGGTATCGCCGTCCCGCGCCTCGTCGAGCGCGGCTTGGATCGTGGTGTACGGCCCTTGCGGCGAGACGACAAGTCGCGTGTTCGCTTGCGCGGGTAGTGCGGTAGTTATCAGCCACAGAAACACACCGAAACACACAGAAATTAGTTTTTTCTTTCTGTGTGATTTTGTGTGATTCCGTGGCTGAATTTCCGGTTTCATGCGTGGGTCGCCTGGGCTTGCAACGTCTGCGATTGCGTTTGTCCCGCGCGCACGCGCTTGCGCGCGTCGGCCAGCGGCTTGTACGCCGCGCGATGCGTCCACAAGCCGGCGAGCATCACGACGACCGCGGCGACGACGAGATAAAAGCCGATTTCGAAACTCGCCACTGTGCCGAACTGACCGACCTTGCCTTCGCCGAACAGCGGCGGCGTAAAGGGCTTGATCGCGCCGCCGAGCGCCGATTTCGGATCAATGCTGTGACCGTACTGGTAGAGGATGTACCACAAGTCGGCGAGGAAGATGATGGGATAACCCAGCACGGGGAGCGCCAGCACCGCGGCCCATTGGTTGTGAACGAACACGCCGGCGAGCAACAGCAAACCGAGAACCACAATCGCGGCCACTGAAATCGAGCGTTCCAACTGACCGCCCTTGTCCAGTTCCGGCATGCCGAGATAATGATTCAGTTCGTCAATCTCGCGCATATCGCCCTGCAAGCGGTTGACGTACACGCTGACGGTCAGCCCTTTCGGATACTGCGGCGCCTTGAGCGTCATGCTCCAATACGGCAGAAACATCGAGATGGTGATCAGGAGCGCGGCGAGCATCAACAGCGCGTTCGGCCACAAGTAATCCGACAAGTGATGCGTACTGCCATCGGGCAGCAGGACCTTGACGTCAGAATCAAGTGAGAATTTCATACGAATCTCCGTTCTGCGTATGGGAGTGTGTAGGGGCGGGGTCATCCCGCCCAGTCCAGGGCGGGATGACCCCGCCCCTACATACCCCCACACTCCCATACGCCACTACGGTTCGACCAAAAAGTACCCCAGCATCTCCAGGTGCAGCGCAGAACAGAACTCGGTGCAAAAGTACGAGTACGTGCCGGCCTGGTCCGCGACGAATTCGATGGTTTCGGTCTTGCCCGGTTCGATGCTCAGGTTGATGTTATAGCCGGAGAGCGCAAACCCGTGCGTCGCATCGCGCGCGCGTTCCAGACTGGTCAAGTGCCAGATAACGTGATCGCCTTTCTTCACCTTGACCTGCTCGGGAACATAGTGCGAGCGAATCACCGTCATCCAGATTTCGACCGTGTTGCCGGTGCGGACGACCTTGGCGTCTTCTTGCTTGAGTGTCGCGTTCGGGTCCTTGCTCATCGTCTCGGCGTTCCAGCCGATTTCGGGATAGACCTCAAACGGCTTGAGCCGTTCGGCCTTGATGATCTGAGCATAGTGCGGCTCGGCCATGCCGACGGGCATGTCGTAGAGCACTTTCATTTGATCGCCGCCCTTGCTGATGTCAACGAGTTGGAAATTTTGTGGCAGCAGCGGACCGATGTTCGCAAAGCGATCAATACTCCACTTGTTCAGCGCGACCACGTATTGTCCGCCGGGCGTCGCGGTATCGCCTTCCAGCGCGGCGATGTGGCCGATGTTATATTGCACGGGCAACTTTTGCACGAGCGACCACGCCTTCTCCGGGTGCTTGTTGGCGTACGGTCCGCCGAGCGACCAGCGCGCGACCGCGGAATCGAGGAAGAGCGACGTGTACGCATAGCCCTTGTCGTCGAAGACGGTGTGCAGCGGGCCCAAGCCCAGTTCGACTTGCGCTTCCATCGCTTGGTTGAGCGGGATCACCGGAACACCGTACTGGTCCTTGCCCAACTCGCCGGCTTTGATCGCGGCCATGATCTTGTCGAACGAGTAAATTGTAACGTGCGGATCGAGTTTGCCGCCGACGACGATGAACTCGCCGCCGGGAGTGACGTCGGAGCCGTGCGGGCTTTTCGGCTCGGGGCTAAAGTAGAGCAGCCCTTCGGCGATCGCGGTCTTGAGTCGAATCACGGCCATGCCGTTGATCTTTTCGGCTTTGCCGGCCTGGAAAACCTCAGCAGCTTTTTTCCAGTTAAAGATGTGCAAATAATCAGTGTCATTCTTGGTCGTGCCCGCTTCGAACGGCGGCTGCCCCAGTTCGACGCCGCCCACGGCTAGCTCGCTGTTGAACGAGTTGCAAAAGAACCAACCGTCGCTCGGGCCCTTGCCCGCGTCGCACAAATCTTGCCAATACGGCGGCAATTCGATCTGGAACGATTGGCTCGGATCAACGCGACCCTTGAGGCGGTCGAATTTCCAGAGCGTGACCAAGCCGACGTATTTTTCCTTGTACTGATCGAGCGGCGCGTATTGCCAGCCCAGCGGCGCGGCATACTGCGGCCCTTCGATCACGTACTCGGTGTTGGGCGTGACGAACGCGCCGCCGTGATCGTTGATCGCGTTCGGGTTCTTGATAATTTGCTTGGTCGAGAAATCGCGCAAATCAATGACGGCCAGGCGCGCGTTCGCCTTGTCGTTGATGAACGCGAATTGGCCGTCGTACGTGCCGTTGGTTTCGGAAATCGAAGGATGGTGCGTATCGCCCCAGAGGACCTCTTTGCCGTTGACCTTGCCGCCGGCGAGGATTGCGTCGCCCGAGCCGCCAAAGCCATAGCCCTGCCACGGTTCCGGGGTAAAGACGCCGATCACTTTCAAGATCCGCATCGAAGGCAGGCCGACGACGAGCACTTGGCCCGACTGCCCACCGGACGCGATCATGATGTACGGATCGAGCTTGCCAGAGGGCGTGTACGTTTTCATCGCCGCGTAAACGTCGTCGGCGGTGAGGCCGCGCGCCTGCGCGACCGCGGCCGCATCGGCGGGCAAGCCGCTCGCGGCGGGCGTGGCTGGCCCCGCGCCGCCGCACGCGACGAGAACCAGCGCGGCGAGCAGCGCGAGCGCAACTAATGCGATTCGTTTCATGGAAACCTCCTCAACGAGTTTGAACACAAACAATTTAGCTTTTTGCAGAATCAGCCCGCGGCTGATCCTTCTCATTCTGGTCGCGATCCAATTCCTCGGCAAAGACAACCTCGAGGGGTATGTCGGCAGGATCTTCGGGCGGAGACGGTGGCGGCGGTGCGCATGGCGCTATGGGTGTTTTTTTCTTGGCTTTCGTTCGCATTCCCATGGCTGCATTATCGCAGGAACTAGGTGGATTCGATAGGACAAAAGTCACAACCTCACCCCCTACCCCCTCGGACCCCCTCCCCCCTCTCCTGGGCTTGAACTTCAGCCCAGGAGAGGGGGGCGGGGGCAGGGGGAGGGGGGTGAGGTTAGCCCGAGCGAATGGCACGCGCGGTGGCGAAGAGGAAGAGGAGGACCGCGATGACGTTGAGCAAGCCGCCCCATTGCCGCGCGCTCAAATCGCCGCCCAGGTCGGCGACGACGCGCAGCGCGAGCGAAAGGTGCAGGAGGACCAAGTGCGCGTAAAACGTGGGCCGGTACGGCATCGCGCGACCGAGAACGGCGGGGAGAATGATCGGCGCGTGTCCAAAGATCATGGACATGACAAAGCCGAGGAACACCGCGTGGAGAATTGCATCGCGCATCAAAGTGGACGTTACGTCCGGGCTGACGAGACGCAGCAGCCCGCTGACGGCGAGCCAGAAATATCCAGAGAGGAGACACACCGCGATAAAGCGCGTCAGCCCGCTTTGCCGCACCGTGCGCCGCGCGAGGTCGTAACGCGCAAGCCACAACGCCAGCGCGAGCAAACCCGCGCCCGCCACGCGCACGCCGAACGTCGTGCCTTCGTCGGGAAACGCAAGGCCCTCGACCGCGTCGATGACCGCGCCGGCGATCGAGATCGCGACGGCGAGCAAGTAGACGCGTTCGCTGAGGCGCGACAGGCGCAGCAGGCGCGACAGTTCGAGCCGCTCGCCGACAATCGTCAAAACTAAAAAGCCGGTCCACCACAGCGCGACGCGGTAGACAGGCAGGCCCGCCAACCAGAGCAAATTACCGACGAACCACATGCCCGCGCCGAGCGCCATCGTGTACGTAAAGAGCGCGGGCTGAGCGCGGACGATTACTACGTAGATCGCAATCGTGCCGATACTGCCGAGCGTCGCGAGCGCCGCGCCGACGAGGGGAGAAACGCCCGTAATGAGGACCAGCGCGCCGAGCGCGCTGCACACGGGCGCGGCATACGCCCAACGGACGCGCAGCGCCACGGCGCGTTCCATACTGATGAGCGTGCCGAGAAAGCCGGAAATGATGAGCGGACCGTGGATGCTGGTCAGCGCGGGGGCCAGGGGCGGAAACTGCCAGCCGAGGCGCAGCAGCCCGCCCCACATCGCCGCGAGCAGCGCAAACATTCCTAGCGCGAGAATTGGAAATCGCGCGCGTGTGTTCGTAAGCGGCGTATGCATCGCGCGCCGGCTAGACCTTGCCGATCTTGACGCGCCAGAGTTCGGGTCCTTGTTCGAGATAGTCCCACGTGAACTGGCCGTTGTGCTCGGCTTGGAATTGATAATAGAGGGGCTTGGGGTCGTGATCGTTGACCAGCGCAAACGCTTCGCCCGGCTGGAGCGCGGCGAAGGTTTCAAAGATGAGTGGATGGCGCTGGCGCGGTGGAATCGTGCAAACGTCGAGCGTGGTCTTGAGGGCCGTACTATTCTGATCGTTCATGAGTTTCCTCCGGTTTGAATTGGTCGGAGGTATTATCTCAAGAACGAAAGGAATCCGATAGGACAAAAGTCACACAGCACGTCGCACAAAGCGGTAACCGAATCTGCGTTCATCCGTAAATAGAGAGAAAAATCACTCGTACAACAAATGTAGTACATGCCCGCCCGCAACGCGGTCTCTTTTGATTACGCCGAGATGCGCGCTTTTAGCGATGACGGCCATGCAAGGTTCTGCTATTCTGATGGCGAAGGAGAGCCATGATTTCAACCTACCCACAGACCTGGGAACGCGATTTGCTTTCGCTCGCCTGTAGGGGCGGGGTCACCCCGCCCCCCGCCACGCGAACGATCGCGGACACAAACTTGCTCGCGCGCGCGTATGCGCACTGCGAGGCCATTGCCGCAACGTACAGCCGGTCGTTTTATCTGGCGACCGGGCTGCTGCCCTCCGACAAGCGCCGCGCGATTCGCGCACTCTATGCTTTCTGCCGCGTGACGGATAACATCGTGGATTGCCCGGACGGCGATGCCAAGCGCGCGCTGGCGCGGTGGCGTCGCAAGTCGCTCACGTCTGAGCCGACGCTGGATGATCCAGTTGCCGTCGCTTGGGGCGACACGCGGCGGCGCTACCGCATCCCGCCGCGCTACGCGGAGCAATTGATCGAGGGCGTGGCGCGTGATCTGCGCCAGAATCGCTATCGCACTTTTGAAGACATTGCGGCGTATGCTTACGGCGTTGCCTCGACGGTTGGGTTGATGAGCATGCACGTCATCGGTTTTTCGGGCGCGGAGGCGATTCCCTACGCGATCAAGCTGGGCGTCGCGCTGCAAATGACAAACATCCTGCGCGATGTCGCCGAAGATTGGCGGATGGGCCGCGTCTATCTGCCCACGGAAGAATTGGCTGCGTATGGACTAGACGAGAGCGACATCGCGGCGGGACGCGTGGACGAGCGCTGGCGCGCCTTTATGCGCTTTCAGATCGCGCGCAATCGCCGCTTGTACGCGGAAGCGTGGCGCGGCATTGCGATGCTCAACCCGGATGGGCGCTTCGCCGTCGCCGCCGCGGGCGAACTGTATCGCGCGATTCTGGACGATATTGAATCGCACGATTACGACGTGTTCACACGCCGCGCGCACGTGAGCGCGGCGCGCAAGCTGGGCCGCTTGCCGGGCATTTGGTGGCGCAACCGGTGATGGGCGCGCGTGGGTTCGTAGTCCGGCACGGAGCGGGTTTTGCGGAGTGCCGTCCCATGCGTGCGGACGCGACTCCGCGAACTGCGCTACGTCGCTGACTACAAACACGCGCGACGTTCGTAGTCCGGCACGGAGCGGGTTTTGCGGAGTGCCGTCCCATGTGTGCGGACGCGACTCCGCGAACTGCGCTCCGTCGCTGACTACGAACAGCATTTGATGCGTGTCAACATAGCGATGAAGATGAAACACTATGACTTTATCTTTGCCGGCGGCGGCCTCGCCGGACTGAGCCTGGCCTACCACTTGGCGCACAGCCCGCTGCGCGACCGCTCGATCCTGATCGTGGACCGCGACCCCAAGGATCGCAACGACCGCACATGGTGTTTCTGGACTAGGCGACCGACGCTCTTTGACGCCATCGTGCAGCGCGAGTGGTCGCAGATTGATTTCGTCGGCGAGGGATTCGCCCGACGGATTGGCTTGGGCGACTATCGCTACAAAATGATTCGCGGCCTAGATTTCTATCGCCACGTGCGGCAGGAAATGGGCGCGCGGCCCAATATCGTTTTCGCGCAAGGCCACGTCGAGCGGGTCGAGGATAGCGCGGAGGGCGCGCAAGTGTGGATCGCCGGAGAACCCGTTTCAGCCGCTTGGGTGTTCGACAGCCGCTTTGACGCCAAGAATTTTGTGCCGAACCCCGCGCGCTGCCGTTGCCTGACGCAACACTTCAAGGGCTGGGAGATCGAAACGGCGAGCGACGCGTTTGAGCCGACGGCGGCAACCCTCCTCGATTTTCGGACGCCGCAAAAGAACGCGACGCGCTTTTTCTACGTGCTGTCGTTTTCGAGACGCCGCGCGTTGATCGAGTACGTGACCACACGCGCCGACCGGTACGACGACGCCCTGGAGGAGTACATCAAGAAGGGATTAGGTATTGGAGACTATAAGATTGTGGCGACCGAGGGCGGCGTGAACCCGATGAGCGCTTACGTTTTCCCGCGGCGCGCCGGCGCGCGCATCATGAACATCGGCACGCGCGGCGGGCAGATCAAGCCGTCCACCGGCTATGCCTTTCTCCGCATCCAGCAGGATTCCGCGGCTATCGTGCAATCACTGCTCACCCGCGGCCATCCCTTCGACGTGCCCGCGCCCTCACGCCGCTACCGGCTGTACGATACGCTAATGCTCGACGTGATGCAGCGGCACGGCGATCAGATCGAGTCACTCTTTAGCGCGCTGTTCAAAAGCAATCCGATCGCGCGCGTCTTGCGCTTTCTCGACGAAGAAGGCACGCTTGCGGAAAACGCGCAATTGATCGCCTCGCTGCCGCCGCAACTGTTTCTGCAAGCACTCTTTCGAAAAAGGGGTTTTTGATGAACTCTCATCCAACGGCGCTCGTCATCGGCGCGGGCATTGGCGGGATCGCGGCCGCGGCGCGTTTGGCGCGGAGCGGCTACCAGGTCACCGTCGTGGAAAAGAACGCGACGCCCGGCGGACGCTGCAACCAATTCACGCGCGACGGCCATCGCTTCGACATCGGCCCGACCCTCTTTCTCATGCCCGAAGTGTTTGCCGAAACATTCGCCGCGCTCGGCACGCGGATGCAAGACCAGCTCGATTTGCGGCGCATTGATCCGACGTATGCCGTCCGTTTCGACGACGGCGCCGAGATTTCGCTCACGTCCGACATGCACGCGATGCAGGAGCAGTTGGAGCAGATCGAACCGGGCAGTTTCGGCGGTCTGATGCGCTATCTGGCCGAGGGCCATCTGCACTATCATCTCTCGCTCGAACGATTCGTGGGCCGCAATTTCTATTCCTACCTCGATTATTTCCAGCTCAAGAATCTGCCGCTCTTGTTCAAACTCAAGGCGCTCGCCAAGCACTATGACAACGTCGGCCAGTATTTTCGCGACCCGCGCCTCAAAGCCGCGTTCACATTTCAGAACATGTATCTCGGCCTCAGCCCCTACGACGCGCCCGCGACGTTTTCGCTGCTGCAATACGCCGAGATGGCGGGCGGCGTGTGGTTCCCGATGGGCGGTTTGTATCGCGTGATCGAGCGGCTGGCGGCCATCGCCGAAAAGCAGGGCGTGCGGTTTGTGTATAACGCCCCGGTCCAACAGATCGAGATCGAGGGCCAGCGCGCGACGGGCGTGATCTTGCGCGACGGCTCGCGCCTGAGCGCTGATGTGGTGATCGCCAACGCGGACTTGCCCTACGTCTATCGCGAATTACTGCCGGATCGCGCCGAGGCGGAGCGTCTCGAAAACTTGAAATATACTTGTTCGGCGATCATGTTCTTTTGGGGCGTGGACCGGGTTTATCCGCAGATCAACACGCACAACGTTTTCCTTTCGGGCGATTACCGCGCGAGTTTCGATCGCATCTTTCAGGATCACACGCTGCCTGACGCGCCCAGCTTTTACGTTCACGCGCCCACCCGCGTGGATCCAGCGGCCGCGCCGTCCGGGCAAGATACGCTCTTCGTGCTCGTGCCCGTCGGCCATCTCGACGACAACTCGCCGCAAGATTGGGAGGCGCTGCGCGCGCGCGCGCGGTCGGCGGTGTTGCAGCGCCTCGCTCAGGCAGGCGCGGCCGATTTGGAAAAGCACATCAAGTTCGAAGTGAGCTACACCCCGCGCGATTGGCTGACGCATTACAATTTGGCGAAAGGTTCGGCGTTCGGCCTCTCGCACAACTTTATGCAAGTGGGCTACCTACGCCCGCAGAATCGCCACCGCCGCTATCGCAACTTGTACTTTGTCGGCGGCAGCACGCATCCCGGCACCGGCCTGCCCATGGTCCTCATCTCGGCGCGGCTGACGACGGAGCGCATCTTGAAAGAGATCGGCGCGCCGCAAGTTGTGCCCAATCTGAATCTCGTCACGCAAGGAACATCGTGAGCGGTTCGAGCGTCATCTTGTAGGGGCGTACCCTTGTGGTCGCCCTGGACCGGGCGGCGACAAGCCGCAAGGGCATCCCCTTGTAGGGGCGTACCCTTGTGGTCGCCCTGGACCAGGCGGGGACAAGCCGCAAGGGCATCCCCTTGTAGGGGCGTACCCTTGTGGTCGCCCTGGACCGGGCGGCGACAAGCCGTCCGGGCGACCACAAGGGTACGCCCCTACTTTGGCTCCTGCCGCAACTGGGCGTATAATACCGCGGCATGGCTCGGTGTCACTTGGAGAACCGGTTGTTGAAACGCCTCTCGTTCGATAAACCTCGCTTCTCGCCGCACCTTTCGCTCGCGATGCAATCACTCCCGGCGCGTTTCGGTTTCAACGCGCTCGTGGCCGGCTTGTGGCTGTGGCTCTATCGTCCCGTTTTCGATTACCTCTCGATCATCTTTACCCGCGAGGATTTTCGCACCAATCAGATCGTGCTGATCCTCGTCGCAGGGCTGATCGCGTACCAGTTGCGCGCGCAGCGCGTGCGCCCGCGGCTAGATATGCCGCCCCATTGGTTTTCCCCTGCGGTTGTCCTTGCCCTCGGCGGCTCGGTCCTCTTTGTCCTGATCGAACGGTTCCTCGACGTGAACACGCTTTCCGCGAGCGTCTTTGGACTCGCGACCTATGGTTTGCTCGGCTTGTGGATGCGCCCGCGCGCCTGGCGCAAGGGATTGCCCGCCGCGTTACTCGTCGTCGGCGTGCTGCCCTTTGGCGAGCACATGCAGACCTTTATCGGCTATCCGATGCGGATTCTGACTGCATCCATCGTGCGCGATGGGCTGAGCGCGTTCGGCGTGCCTTCGATTGGCGTGGATACGATCCTCGTCCTCGAAAACGGCGTGTCGCAAGTGGACCTGCCGTGCAGCGGCGTCAAGAGTTTGTGGACCGGCGCGCTCTTTTTGATCGCCGCGACATGGATCCAGAACCGTGCGATCAACCTACGCTGGTTCGGCATCGCGATGGTGTTTGGCGTGCTCTTGTTCTTTGCGAATCTCGCGCGCATTGGCACGCTCGTCGTCGTGGGACAGGTGCTCGGTTCGCGGCTGGCCGCGGAAATGCTGCACGTGCCGCTGGGCGTGCTCGGTTTCGTCGCCGCGTGCGCGGCCGGCGTGGTCATGCTGCGATGGGTTCCCGCCCTGAGCGAACACGGCGCGCTCGAGTGGCCCAGCCCCGCGCAGCCGCGATGGCTCGCGCCCGTGCTCGCGATTGGGCTTGCCGCGTTGACGCTGGCGTACGCGCCACGTCCCGTCAGCGGCATGACGCTGGCGACGCAGGAATGGTCGTGGCCCGCCGATCTCGCGATCCAATCCATGCCGCTCGAACCGGACGAACTGGCGTGGTTTGCGCGCGATTCGGCGGAAGCCGCGGAACGCTATCGCTTTACGTGGCGCGGCATTACCGGCTCGATGATTCTGATCACGAGCACGACTTGGCGCGCGCATCATCGCCCCGAGCGCTGTTTCGAAGTGTACGGTCTCGCGCTGGACGATTCGAGCACGCTGCTCGTCGGCCCGGATTTCCCGGTGCGTTCCGTCGCGTTGTCCAAGCGCGGCACGGCCCAAACGTGGTCGGCCGCGTATTGGTTTCAGTCGGGCGCGCGCGTGACGGACGATTACGGCACGCGCATCGCGGACGATCTCGCGCTGCGGCCCAATCGCTGGGTCTTGGTCTCGATCCTCTTCGACCAGAAGCAAGACCCGCAAGCGGCGGAGGTCGTCTCATTCTACCACGCGCTGCGCGCAACCGTCGCGCAGAATTATGGGACGCGGATTGACGCGGATTAACGCGGACAAAAAAAATCCGCGTTCGTCCGCGTTTAGCGCCATCTTTGATGGCGACGCGTCCTATTTGGAGGAGGAGGTGCGTATGAAGCTCACCACGGCGACATCGTTCATTCGAAGAGTCGCTACCGCAAACTTTTGGGGCTATGTGTTGTTCTGGCCCTGGAATCTAATTTTCGTCACGTTCTTGCTGCTCGGCTTTGCGCCCCTCGTCTTGGTCGAGCTTTTGGTCTCGGTCGCGGGCGGTGTGGTCCCGCCGGTCTTTTTGGCCGTGGGCGTCACGCTCGTGTTGATTCCCCTGACCGCGATCGCGCTAGCAGCCACGGTGCTGCGGCGGTCGCCGGAACGGCTGTTTGCGCTGGCGTACGGGGTCGAATGGCCGTTGATGTTCATGCTGGCGCTGCGCTTTTTCATCCTGCGCGATGCCACGCCCGGCGTGACGCTGATTCTGTCGCTCGCCGCGCTCGGCAATGCCGCGCTCTTGTGGCAGATTCTCGACCGGGGTATTGACGCACGCCGAACTGCGCTCCTTGTCCTGCGCGCCGCCGGCTTGACGTTTCTGCTCTTGATCTATCTCTACGGCTCGCTCTGGCTGGCGTTCTATGCCGTGCCGCTCGGCGTCGGCCTCGTGCGCGTGGCTGGCGAAGTGCTCGGCTCGTTTTGGCGATACTTGACCATGTTCAACTGGCGCGACCTGCTGATCGTCGGTTACAGCATCGTGTTCAGCATGACGGGCGGCGTTCTGTTCCTTTTTTCCGCGACCCTCTTTGTCATCACGCCCATCGCGGTCCCCATTCTCGCGATTCGTTCGTGGCATCGCGCGCTTGCCGCGCTGGGCGCGCGCGTCGGCTTGGCGCGCGCGATGGGTTTCACCGCGGCGGTCGCGCTCGTCTGCGCGGGTCTGGCGGTGTGGACGAATCAGCAATCGCAGCCAACGGCGTTTGCGCTGTTGAAAAATCCGCCGAAAACGCTTGCCGAGGCGCAGGCCATCGCGCGGCAAGAAGAAACCGTGCGCGCGGGTTTGGTCAACAGTTATCTCGCGCCCTTTCGATATATCAGCGCGGTCGGCGAGGTGAACCACATCGCCGAACTCTATCGCTCGGTAGTGGGTTTTTCGCGCGAGCAAGCCGCTGCGGTCGAGGCGCTGTACGAGGCGCTGATGCGTCCGCTGCTTTACGAGCCGGCAACTCCACCGGACCCCGCCACCCTCACACAGGCGACGAGTCGCCCCGACGGACGCGCGCTGCGCGAGGAACCCGCGCAAGCCGCCAAATTGTACAAGCAATATTTCGACGAGCGCATCGTGGATGGCGAGCACGCGGCAGTCGCGGCCGCGAATACCGCGACGTGGCAGGGCACGCAAGCGGAAGCCGCGCTCAAGGACGTGGACGATCGCGAGGTGCACCTCGACCGGCAGGAAATTACGATCACGGAGCACGGGGATTGGGCCGAGGTCGAGTTGTATGAGGTCTATCAGAATCAAACGCTGCAACGACAAGAAGTCGTCTATTATTTCAGTCTGTCCGAGTCGGCGGTTGTGACCGGCGTGTGGCTGGGCAACAGCGATAATCGCAACACGCGGTTTGCATATCGCGTCGCGCCGCGCGGCGCCGCGCAGGCCACGTATCGCCACGAGGTGCGGCGCAACGTGGACCCCGCGCTCGTCGAGCAAATCGGCCCGCGCCAATATCGTCTGCGCGTGTTTCCCATCGAGCCGCGGCGCTGGACGCGATCGGGGTTTCCGGGTCAAGCGCCGGCGACGGAAGACGCGCCGCGCATGTACATGTGGTTGACCTATAACGTCTTGGCGAAAGAGAACGCGTGGCCCTTGCCGCTCCTCGCGGAAAAGCGCAGCGTGTATTGGGATAGCGCGACCGCGCGCGTGATCAACGGCAAGCCCGCCAGCGATCCCAACGCTTGGCTTGCGGAAGCAGTGCCCGCGACCGCGCCCGTGAGCCACGCCTCGCATCGCTTTGAGTTTGCGAGCGGCGAAACGGTCGTCGCCCAACCGCTCGCCGCGAGCGACCTGCCGAAACTGCCCGCGAACCTGCGCCTCGCGGTCGTGCTTGACCGCTCGCGCAGTATGCGCCTGGTCGCGGCGGAGGTGAAGAGCGCGCTCGCGCGGCTGAACGGGGTGACGAACGCGGACGTGTATCTGACCGCGTCGCCTTATCGCGGCGAGCCACCCTCGCGCGTCAAGCTGAACGCGCTCGACGTTGACCGCTTGGACTACATCGGCGGGCAGAATGTGAGCGAACTATTGGCGCAGTATGAATCGCTACGCGCCGGCGCCGAGTATGGCGCGATCATCGTTCTCACCGACGGGTCGGGTTATGAGTTGGGCGAGAGCAGCGTCAAAGCGCCGGTGCTGAGCACGCCGGTCTGGATGGTACATCTGGGCAATCGCTTGCCCCTGGGCTATGACGACTCGACGCTCGAAGCGATTCAGGCGAGCGGCGGGAGCGTGACGAACAGCGTGCAAGACGCGTTGAACCGCATCGCGTTCGCGCTCGATCGTGGGGCCAACGCGACCGCGGATTGGGTGGACGGCTATACGTGGGTCGTCACGCCGGGGACGCCACGCGCGCAGGCGGGCGAGACTGCGTTTGCCGCGTTTGCCGCGCGCCGCGTCATCCTGAACGGAATGTATCGCGAGCGCGCGAACTTGCGGCAGCTTTCCACGCTGGACCAACTGCACGCGCTCGCGCTCAAGCACAGCATCGTGACGCCGTTCTCGTCCATGCTCGTGCTCGTCAACACGCAGCAAGAGCAATTGCTCAAGGAACTCGAACAGCGCGGCGACCGCTTCGAGCGCGAGGTCGAGGGGGTCGGCGACACGCAGGGGCAGAACGCGCTCCAAGTGACCGGCGTCCCCGAACCGCACGAATGGCTCCTCATCGGGCTCGCGGTCGCCATGCTGGCGGCGTACGCGTTCCGTAAGCGGCGATTGCAAGCCGCCGCGTCGTAGCTGCTCAGACTGTCATGCTGACACCTTGATGCCGGCGGCGGCATATGCAAAGACAGAAACTGTGTTTGTCATTGCGAGGAGGCGTCCTGAGCGGAGCAGCGGTTTTTGCTGCGGAGTCGAAGGATCGCCGGCGAAGCAATCTTCCTCTTCGAATCGGTGCTACATGACATTGAGGAAGATTGCTTCGCGAAAACCGCTCGCAATGACGCCCAAGTTTCTGGGTAGGAGCGGTTTTTGCGGTGCTGAGCGGAGCCGAAGCAACCATCGCGCATTTCGCAAGAGAGATTCTTCGCTTCGCAAAGGACGCTCCGCTCAGAATGACATCGGGCCTAGTAGTAACGATGGTCGCCGCCAACAGCCAACCCCGTTGACTGTCCGCCTCACCCCAGTGTATACTTTTGCCCATTCCTCCAAGGAGCACAGCAAATGTATCCACACCATATTTCACCCGCCCAAATTCGCCAGGTGGCCGAGTCCGGCTTGCCGGAAAACGCGGGGCCGCGCAATAAAATCATCGTCGTCGGCGCGGGGATGGCGGGCCTGGTCGCCGCGTACGAATTGTTGCGCGCGGGTCACGAGCCGCTCATCCTGGAAGCGCGGCAGCGCGTCGGCGGGCGCATCGAGACGCTGCGCGAGCCGTTTGCCGACGGGCTGTACGCCGAAGCGGGCGCGATGCGTATTCCGCGCGTCCACGACCTTACCTTGTCCTATTGCGACAAGTTCAACCTCAAGCTCGATCCTTTTACGATGGGCAACCCCCAGGGCTATTACTTTTTCGGCGGCCAGAAAATCCGCGCCGCGCAAGTCGAGCAAGACCCCTCGCTGCTGCCCTTCGACCTCGCGCCGCACGAGCGCGGCAAGACCGCGACGCAACTGTGGCGCGAAGCCATCCACGAAATCCAGGAAGCGCTGCGCACGCGCGGCGAAGCGGCGTGGACCGGCATCGCGCAAGAGTTCGATCAATTCTCGACGCGCGAATTTCTAGAGCACAAGGGCTGGTCGGAAGGCGCGATCGAGATGTACGGCCTGATGGCCGACCAGGAGGCGCTGATGAATTCGTCCTTCCTGGAACTGTTGCGCGAAGACGTGGGCGGATTCTACGAAGACATGTTCGAGATCCAAGGCGGTATGGACCATCTGCCCAACGCTTTCCTGCCGACCTTGGGCCGAAACATCCGGTTCGGCGCGCGAATGATCGCCATTGACCAGGACGCGGAATCGGTTACGATTCACTACGAGACCGCCGCCGGACGCTTGAGCGCGCGGGGCGATTACGCGATCATCACGGTACCTTTCCCCATTTTGCGGCACGTCGAAGTGCTCAAGCCGTTCTCGCGCGCCAAGCAGCGGGCGATCCGCCAACTGCACTATGACGCCTCGGCGAAAATCCTGTTCCAATGCCGGCGGCGTTTTTGGGAAGAGGACGAAGGAGTCTTCGGCGGCGGCACCGTATCCGACCTGCCGATTCGCGTGACCTACTATCCCGATCACGGTCGCGAGACGGGCCGCGGCGTGATCTTGGCGAGTTACACGTGGTCGGAGGACGCGCAGCGGTGGGGCTCGCTTTCGCCGCGAGACCGCATTGCCCAGGCCCTCGAAAACCTGGCGCAAATTCACCCTCAGATCAAAGATGAATTCGAGGCCGGCGCGTCCAAAATGTGGCACGACGACGAGTTCGCGGGCGGCGCGTTCGCGTTGTTCGACCCGGGACAGCAGACGTTGCTGTATGAGACAATCATCCAACCGGAGGGCCGCCTCACCTTTGCCGGCGAGCACGCGTCGTTGGCGCACGCGTGGATTCAGGGGTCTATCGAGTCCGGCCTGCGCGCGGCGTTGCAGATCCATGCGGCGTAATTTTGACAAATAATGCCAGACGGGGTAAATTGGAAGAGGAGGCTAATCAGAGGTTATGGATGCCTCGCTCGCGCGCCCGAGCGAGGTTTTCTATTGAGATGGGGTAGCATATGATCGAAGTCCACGAACTCGAAATTTTTGTGGCGGCGGCCGAGGAGGAGAACTTTTCGGCGGCGGCGAGGCGCTTGCGCCTCAGCCAGCCGGCGATCAGCTTTCAAGTCCAGGCGCTCGAACAACGGCTCAAGGTTTCGCTCTTTCAGCGCACGGGCCGCCGGATCGCGCTGTCGGAAGCGGGCCGCGATCTGCTGCCGATGGCGCGCGAGTTGATCGGTCTGTCGGCCCGGATCGAAGAGACCATGTGCGCGCAGCAGGGCGTCGTCAAAGGGCGCCTTAATATCGGGTGCAGCACGAGTCCGGGCAAGTATGTCCTGCCGCATCTCATCGGCGCGTTTCGCCAGCAATATCCCGACGTGCAATTTACCGTCGAGGTGATGGACCGGCAGAGCGTCGAAGAGAAATTGCTCACCCGGCAAATTCAGCTCGGCGTCTTGGGTTTGTGCAGCAAGAGCAAGGAGCTCGAGTGCTGCCCGCTATTTATGGACGAGTTGGTCTTGATCGTCGGCGCGAATCACCCGTGGGCCACACGCGCGCTAGTGACCATTCCGGACCTGCGCGCTGCCGACTGGATCTTGCGCGAGGGCGGCGCGGCGACGCGGCAGTTGGTCCAATCCCATCTCGCGGAACAGGGCTTGGACGGCGCGGATCTGCGCGTCGCGATGGAACTGGGCAGTGCGGAAGGGGTGGAAGCCGCGGTGGAAGCGGGACACGGGGTCTCGTTCGTTTCGCGTGTGGCGGTGCGGCGCGGGCTGGAACTGGGCCGCATCAAGCAAGTGCCGGTGGAAGGCGTACAGGTGCGGCGACAAATCTACCTGGCGCGCAGCCGCTCGCAATCGTGTACGTGCGCGCAGCTACGGTTCCGCGAGTTCATCGCATCGCCGCAAGGGCAGCAGGTGATGGAGAGCGTCTTGGAGTGAGCGGCCCAATGTCAGTCTGAGAACTCCATGCCCACGCTGGCATGCGCGTGGGTAGAAACGTGCGTAGCTTCGTAGTGAGCGACGGAGCGCAGTTTGCGGAGTCGCGTCCGCGCGCACAGGACGGCACTCCGCATAGCCCGCTACGTGCCTGACTACGAACGCACATCCGCAAGTTTCTGAGCAGCGGAGCCGGCTGCGCAAGGAACCGGCTTTGCTCAGAATGACATCTATTGGCGAGATTCGGGTGATTCGCGGATCGTTCTGATGGCGGCGAGCAGTTCCTCGCGATTGGCATTCTTGAGCACATACGCCTGCGCCCCGCTTTGCCGCGCCTTTTGCTGCATGTTTTCATCCGACAGCATGGTCAGCATGATGACCTGCGTAGGAAACCCCGACGAGCGAATGATCCGCGTCGCCTCAAAGCCGTCCAGGCGCGGCATATCCGCGTCCATCAGCACCACGTCGGGCAGCGCTTCCGACGTCATCTGCACGGCCTCGTACCCGTTCCGGGCCTGGCCCACGATTTGAATATCTTCCGCCTTGTCCAGTAGCAAACTGATCCCTTGCCGAACCAATTGATGGTCGTCCGCAATCAAAACACGAATCATTCTTCCATCCTCATGCTCGGAGCAACGCTAGTCGCCCGATTCTCTCGCCAGCGTAAAATAGAACGTGGCGCCTTTGTCTACCTCTGCTTCGGCCCACACGCGTCCGCCGTGACGGCGGACAATGCGTTCCACAATCGCCAGCCCCACGCCGGTCCCCGCATACTCTTCTTCCGAATGTAGCCGCCGAAAAACGCCAAACAGTTTGGACGCCTCGCGCATTTCAAAGCCCGCGCCGTTGTCACGCACAAAGTAGACGGGAAGTGCAAAGCCTGCCCTGAGCGAAGTCGAAGGGTTTGAAGTGCCTAAAGTGCCTAAAGTTGCAAGTGCATTTCCCACTTTAGACACTTCCCACTTCCCACTTCCCACCTCTATCCGCGCCACCGCGCGTTTGCTGGTAAACTTGATCGCATTGGAGATTAGATTGCTCCAGACTTGTTTGAGCAACATCGGATCCGCCCGGCAATCCGGCAAGTCGCCGAGCACCAGTTCCAAGCGCCGGCCGGTCTGCTGGGCCACTAACTCGTCCCACACATGCTGGACCAGTTCCGTGTGGCAGACGGTTCGCAGCGTGAGCGGCTGGCGGCTCGTGCGTGAAAAGGCGAGCAGGCCGCGAATCAACTCGTCCATCCCGAGCGCGTTGTTGTGAATCAATTCCACGGTCTGCCGTGCAGCCGTCCCAAGCCGGTCGCCGTGTTCTTCCAGGAATAGCCGAGACATGTTTTGAATGGCCGCAAGCGGCGCGCGCAGATCGTGCGAGACCGAATAGGAGAATGCTTCCAATTCCTCGTTCGCGCTTGCCAGTTCGGCCGCGCGCTGCTCCAGGTCGCGGTTCAATTGCTTGACCTTCTCTTCGGCCTGCTTGCGCTGCGTAATGTCGCGGATCACGACCTGGACGGCGGGCTGGCCTTGGTACGTGCAGGGAATGCTCGCGACTTCGACGTCGAGCGTCCGCCCGTCGAGCCGCACAAACTTTTCTTCGAGCAAGCCAGCAGCTTGCCCGCCTTCGCTCGCCGCGCGCGCGCGTTCCCGAACGATGGCGTGATAATCCGGATGGACGAAATCGAGAATCGGGCGCCCGATCAGTTCCTGCGGAGTCGCCGCGCCGACCAATTTCGCCGCCGCCGAATTCACAAAGGCGACCTTGCCGTCGCGATGGACGGCGATGCCGTCCGGCGATAACTCGACCAACTGGCGGTAACGGGCTTCACTCTCTCGCAAGGCCTGCTCGGCCCACCGGCGCTGGGTATTCTCCTCTTCCAGGCCGGCATTGGCGACCAGGAGCTGCGACGTGCGGTCATTCACGCGCTGTTCCAATTCGGCATTCAGGAGGCGGATCTTTTCTTCCACTTGCTTGCGCGCGGTAATGTCAATCAGCGTCCCTTCGATCAGGAAACGGCCGGGGGTTTCACTATCCCGCAGTCCGGCGTTCAAGAGCACCCAAACGGGGCTGCCGTCCTTGCGCTTGAGGCGCAGCTCGTGATTCGTCAATTCCCGGTGCGTCAACAAATCCTGGACATAGGTTTTCCATTCCGCTTCGGAAAAGAAGATTGGGCGCACGGGTTGATTGAGCAACTCGGCGCGCGAGCCATAGCCCAGAATGTGCGCGTGCGCGTCATTGCAATCTATCCGGTTCGCCGCGAGCGTCTGGGGATCGAGGAGCGTGCGGTAGACGCCTGCCAGACTGCGCTCAAAAAACTGGTGATAGTGCGCTTCCGATTCGCGCAAGGCGTGTTCCGCTTGCTTCCAATCGGTCAGATCGCGGTTTACGCCCACGTAGCCGATCACGTGTCCATCGGACCGGCGGAGCGCAAAGACGTTCTTTTCGACGACAATCCGGCGCCCATCGCGCCGCCGTTGGGAGACGATGGCTTCATAGTGCCCGGTCTCGGCCAAGCTGCGCAAGGCCTGCCGTTCCTGGCCCCGAGCGTATTCGGTGCGCGTCAGTTGGCTCACCGGGCGACCGAGCGCGTCATCCGCTTTCCAGCCGTACAATTGCTCGGCCGCGCGGTTCCAGCCGGTCACGACCAACTCCTTGTTCGTCGTGATCACGGCATCCCGGAGATTCGCCAAGAGCTGGACGTCGAAATCGGACGGCTCGGGAGCGGGCTGGCGCTCACGCAAATCCGCGGCGACGACGTTGATCACGGGCCACTCTTGTAGCGAAAGCTTTTGGAAGGTCAACTCCACGGGGAGTGGCAAAGCGTTGCCGCCGTGCAGCTTGACCTCGATGGTGTGAGCGGCTCCCGGATGTGAACTCTGCAGTTGTTCAAGCGGCGCAATGTCTTGCGCAGGTACGAACTCTCGGAGAGATTGACCAATGATCTGGTCGGCATTCAATTGGAGCATCTCGGCCAAACGAAGATTACAACAGAGGACAACTAAATCGGGCGCGAGGAGCGCGGCGCCCTCGCGGAGCGTTTCGGTCAGCAAGCGGTACGGCTGTGCCGCTTGGAGTAGCGCTTGTTCGGCGTCAGGCGGACCTCCCGGGCCGTGGCTGCGCGTCAACCGCGCCATCATGTCGTGAATACCGGACAAGAGTTGGCGCTTGCTCGGGTGCTCGTAGTTGTTCATCGCCCTCCTTGTCATGAACGCCGTGTTTTCACAGCATCCCGGGGGGCTGGATCTGAGCACGTTGAAAAAAAAGAACACTTGCCACGGACGGCAGTGTCCAAGTGTTTTGAGACTATGTTGACTTGCTGCGATGCGGGTTGGTAACTTGCGATCCAGCTTGCGTACCAAGTATACCCGCCACGGGTAAATCTGTCAAATTCAGGGTAGAACCACCTAACCACCCAGCGTGAAGAAAAATGTGGCGCCTTGGTCTACAGCGGCTTCCGCCCACACGCGCCCGCCGTGGCGGCGGACGATGCGGTCCACGATGGCGAGTCCTACGCCTGTACCCTCAAATTCCTCTTCGGCATGCAGCCGCCGAAAGACGCCGAACAATTTTTGGGCCTGCGCCATATCAAAGCCGACGCCGTTGTCGCGGACAAAGTAGACGGTACTGGACGTTGGAGGTTGGAAATTGGACGTTGGAGGTTGGACGCCTGGAGGGCGCGAATCTGGATCGGTCTCCAACTTCCAATTTCCAACTTCCAATTTCCAACTTCCAATTTCTATCCGCGCCACCTGACGATCCCGCGTGAACTTGAACGCGTTGGACAACAGGTTGGTCCAGACTTGCCTGAGCAGGATTGGGTCGGCTTCGCAATCCGGCAAGGGGCCGATGCTCAACTCGATCTCGCGGCCGGAGTGTGCGCGGCGCAATTCCTCCGCCACCTGGCGCACGAGCGCCTCCGTGGCGACGGGTTGCCGGTGGAGCGGCTGGCGCGTGCTGCGTGAAAAGGCGAGGAGCGCCTGAATCAACCGCTCCATCGCCGCGGCGTTTTCGTGGATCAAGTGGATGTTGAGGCGCGCGGGTTCGGGCAGTTGCGCGCCATAGTCGTGGAGCAGCATCAGCGAAAAAGTGCCCATGGAGGCCAGCGGCGTGCGGAGGTCGTGCGAGACCGAGTAGGCGAACGCTTCCAGTTCTTGGTTGGCGGACTCTAGTTCAGCCGTGCGCTCGGCGACCCGCTGCTCCAATTGAGTATTGAGGTGGCGGATTTCATCCTCGGACCGTTTGCGTTCCGTGATGTCGCGCCCCACCGCCACGTATCCGATGAGCATGCCATTGTCGCCGCGCAGCGCCGTGGTGGTTGACTCGACAAACACGGGTGTGCCATCCGGTCGGTGGTACACGACCTGCTTTTCCAAGTGCCCCGTTGACTTGAGTTGGAGCCAACTGCGGGCTGCGTCCGCCTTGGAAAGAGGCAGGCGCAGCACGTCCATGGCCGGGCGACTCAGCACCGCTTCCGAGGTCCAACCCGTGAGACGCTCCGCGGCCGGGTTCCAAAACGTGATGCGAAAATCCCGGTCCATCGCGACGATCGCGTCGTGTACGTTACGCACGAGGAACGATTGAAACGCCAACTGCTCCTCCGCGCGCCGCCGCCGGCTCAGGTCGGTCACGAGCACACTAAACACGCGCGTGCCGTTCAGCCACAATGCTCTCACCGCTAATTCGGCGGGCAGGGGGAAAGCGTTATTGCCGACTAGCCGAACCTGGAGGTTCTGGAAATCTTCGGGGGCTGACTGCGCGAGCGCAGCGAAACGAGGTTGATCATCCGGAGTCAAGAAGGGAAGCAGCGGGCGTCCCGTGACCTGGTCACATTCCAACTTGAGCATCTCCGCCAGGCGGCGATTGCACGAGAGGATCACCCAATCCGCGGAGAGAATCGCCGCGCCTTCCCGGACGCCCTCGATCAATACGTGGAGAGCCGCGGCGGGGTCCACCAGACTATTCGCTAACTGCATACCTGCCAATTCTAGGAGGCCGACATACTCCGCCTCAACACGCACAAAAAAAGCACCGGATGCTCACGGTCACGCGTGGTGAGTCGCCGGTGCTGAGAATCGTGTTGCGTCGCCGTCGGTCAGATCACGATGATCCAACTTGGGCCGAGTATAGCGAAAATCGGGGGCTTGTCAAATTAGGGGTGAGGTGCGCCAAAGACGAGGCGTTTCATGTTGGTGAGCCGCGCCTCCCAACGGTCTTGCCAGGTGTACAGCTCCTCCACGATGCAGCGATGCTTGGGGTCGGAGGTCAAGCAATAGAGGGTGACGTTGGCCGCCCGCGTGACCTGGGCGACGCTCCATTGCACAAAGGTTTTGAGATCGCGTTCCAGCACCTCCGGCGCTAGCCCCAATTGGAACGCGATGTCATCGGCCGTCAGGTAGGTTTGGGGATGCGACCGGAGAAAGCGCAGCAGGGCCGGGCCAGTTTCGAGCGCGGAAATTTGGTCAAACAAGCCACGGGCCTGCTCGTCCAAATCGGCGAGCAACATCCTTTGTAACAAGGGTTCGGAAGGTACAAATTCCAAGCTAGCCATCGCGAATCCTTTCTGGCCATACCGGACAGGACACGGTGGTCTGTCTCGCGACGACATTGTCTTTCGAGTGGCAAGTGCGGAGAGGGGCCGAAACGGGTTCTAGTTCCTGGCGGGTTGAGCCAAGCGACAAATTGTGGAGTGGGTCTATTATACACGGCTTGCCCGCGGCTGTCTATGAAACAGATGGTCTGATTGCCAAGCAACCTTCTACTTGGGCCAAGAACGCCGCCGGCTCCAAGGGAGTGCGCCCTATGCAATTTGCGCCCAACTCCAGCACGCGTTTGCGCTCTGCATCGGTCGGAGAGCTTGCCGAATGAACGAGGATAAAAATGTCCTTCAGGCGCGGGTCGGCCCGGACCGCGCGAATGAGCGCCAAGCCATCTTGCCCCGGCATGTGCAAGTCGGAAATGATCAAATCCACCGGTGTTTTATGGGCGCGGGCCAACGCCTCTTGGACGGTGGTCGCCGTGAGGACTCGATAATCCGCCGGCTCTAGAATACTCTGGATGAGGTACAAGTTGGCCGCATTATTGTCTACGGCTAGAATGGTCGCCCGTAGGCCGGTGCGCGCGGGCGGGGGCAGTTCCACGGTGTCAGCGGGCGTGGTGGGCTGCGGCGCGGGGCGCACGTGCGGAAGGTACTTTTCCACTTGGCGCACAAAGGTCTCGGGTTCAATCGGTTTCGGGATATAGCCGTCAAAGCCCGCGGCCAGCACCCGGTCCCGGTCGCCCACCATCGCCAGCGCGGTCACGGCGACCAGCGGAATCGTCCGCAGCGCCGGGTGATCCTTTAGGCGCGCGGCAACGGCAAAACCGTCCATGCCGGGCAAGCCGATGTCACAAATTATCAGGTCGGGCGAAGCCCGCCGCGCCAACTCGATCCCCGTTTCGCCATCGGGCGCGCTGGCGACTTGATATCCAAAGGCCTGAAGCAGGTAAAGCATCAGTTCGAGGTTGGTCGCGTTATCTTCGATAACCAGAATCTTCGCCATCGCTAACCGACAAGTTCTGCAATCTCGCGGAGCAGCTTGCCTGGCTCAATCGGCCGCTGGATGAACTTGTCCGCGCCCAGCGCCAGCCCGCTCGGGCGGTCGGCCCGGTTCCAGCTTTGCGACGTGATCACGATAAAGGGAATGTGCTTTAGTTGCGAATTATGCTTGATTTTCATCAAGAACTCAAATCCGCTCGCGTCCGGCATATAAAGATCGGACAGGATCAAGTCGGGCGGTGCGGTCTCGACCATTTGCAGCGCTTCCGGCAAATTGGTCGTGGTCAATACCTCATAGCCATTCGGCTCCAACGTGGCGCGGAGGACGTCGAGGTTGACAGGATTGTCGTCTAGAACGAGAATACGGGTGGGCATAGGTCTCCTCTGATTGTTGTATGCTGCGTGATACGGAACCCCCTCCCCTACCCTCCCCCGTCCGCAAAACCGGCGGACAGGGGCGGGAGCAGTTCTCTCCTCCGTCCGCAAGACCGGCGGACAGGGGCGGGAGCAGTTCTCTCCTCCGTCCGCAAAACCGGCGGACAGGGGAGGGAGCAGTTCCCTCCCCTGTTTTCGGCTTTTGAAAACGGGGGAGGGTAGGGTGGGGGTCACTTCCCCGGTATCACTAACGTGAACTGGCTGCCGTAGCCGAATTCACTCTTCATTTCGATATAACCCCCGAGCAGGTCGGCCAACTTTTGGCTCAGGTGTAGGCCCAGCCCGGTGCCTTCATAGCGATGGATGCGCGCGGCGTCTACCCGCGTAAAGGCCTGGAACAATTTGAGCTGGTCGTCGGGCTTGATGCCGGGGCCGGTATCCAGGACGCTGATGCGGGTTTGAGTTTCTCCGTCCTGCTCGCACTCGGCGAGTTCCAGCCGGACGCTCCCGTTTTCGGTGAACTTGATCGCGTTGTTGACGAGATTGATGACGATCTGGCTGAGCGCGCGCCGGTCGGTTTGAATGACAAGGTCCGTCGGAGGTGCCGTGACCTGGAACGCCAAACCTTTCGACTCGGCGAGCGGCCCCAGCGTTTCGGCGACTTCGGCCAGGACGCTCTGGCACGTGACCGGCTCGAGATTGATCTCCACCTTGCCCGATTCGATCTTGGCGAGGTCGAGCAAATCGTTGATGAGCGAGAGCAGGTGCCTGGCGCTCGCTTGGATCGTGCGGAGTTGCTTGTCCTGGTCGCCGGTCAACGGCCCGGGCAACTGCATGAGGAGCGTGCCGGTGAAACCGATGATGGCGTTGAGCGGCGTGCGCAGCTCGTGCGACATGCTCGCCAGAAAACGATCTTTGGCTTGGTTCGCGCTCCCCAATTCCAGGTTCTTTTCCTGGAGCGTCTGCTCAAACCGCTTGCGTTCGGTCACGTCACGCGCCGCCGCGAACACACCTTGCAGCTTCCCGTCGCGGTCGAAGAACGTGGCCGCATTGTACGACACGACCGTCTCGCGATGGTCCTTGCCGCGCGCCGTCAACTCATAGTTGGTGACCTTGCTTTCGCGCAGCACCGACCGGATGCCTTCCTCGGCGCGCGCCGGATCGGTAAAGTAATTCTTGAACGGCGAGCCGATCAGTTCGTCGCGCGAATAGCCGGTGAGCGCTTCCATCTGTTGGTTCACATCTGTGACCACGCCGAGCGGGTCGGTCGTCATCAGCGCATCAATGTTCGATTCGATCAGCGAGCGGGTGTAGAATTGCTGATCGCGCAACTGCTGTTCCAGTTGTTTCTGCGCGGTAATGTCGCGGGCGGCGGCCAGGATACCCAGCGGCGTCCCGGCAGTATCGGTGAAGACGCCGGCGTTGAAACTCACCGTGATGCGCCGCCCATAGCGCGTGATCAACACCAGTTCATAGCCGATCACGCGGCGTTCCTTCAAGGTTTGCTGCACGCCCGCCCGCGCGCTCTCCGGCTCGGTAAAGAACTCGGAAAAGCGCGAGTTGATCAGGTGCTTGCGGGTATAGCCCGTGAGGCGCGTCGCCTCTTCGTTCACGTCCGTGATCGTCCCATCCGGCGCGATGGCGAACTGCGCATCGGCGGACGATTCGATCAGCGAGCGGTTGTACGCCTGCTGCTCGGAGAGCTGCGTTTGCAGGCGGGCTTGCTCGGAAATATCGCGGGCGCTGGCGAAAATTCCTTGCAGCCGGTTGTCGGCCCCGCGAAAGACCGAGGCGTTGAACGATACGGTCGCTTTGCGTCCGCTTTGCGGCTTGAGGACCAGTTCATAGTTCGTCACGATGCCTTCGGCCAGCGTGCGCTTGACGCCCAGGTCTGCGCGTTCGGGGTCGGTGAAATAGCGCTTGAACGGCGAGCCGATCAGGTTATCGCGAGAGTAGGCGGTCATCCGGCAGAACTGTTCGTTCACGTCGGTGACGAATCCCTCGGGGTCCACGGTCACCAGACCGTCCACGGAGGATTCGATCAAGCCACGCAAGTAGGTCTGCTGCTCGCGCAACTGTTCTTCCAGCCGCACGCGGTCGGTGATGTCGCGGGCGGAGGCAAAGATGCCGCGCACCTTGCCGGCGGGGTCCTTAAAGATCGAGGCGTTGAACGACACCTGGAGCAAACGCCGCGCACGCGAGATCAAGGTCAGCGCGTACTCGGTGACGAAACCCTTGTCGAACGTTTGCCGCACGCCGGTGCGCGCGCGTTCCGGCTCGGTAAAATAATCGGCGAAGGGCGTGCCGATAAGTTCGGCGCGGGTGTAACCGGTCATCTGGCACATGCGGTCGTTCACGTCGCTGATGATGCCCGAAGGATCCACCGTGATCAAGCCGTCCACGGAGGATTCGATGAGGCCGCGGTTGTACGCCTGCTGCTCGCGCAGTTGTTGTTCCAGTTTCTTTTGCTCGCTGATCTCACGCGCCGCGGCGAACACGCCTTGCAGCTTGCCGTCGCGGTCGAAGAAGGTGGCCGCATTGTACGACACGACCGTCTCGCGGTTCGCCTTACTGCGCGCGGTCAACTCATAGTTGGTGACCTTGCTTTCGCGCAGCACCAGTTTGACGCCCTCTTCCGCGCGGCGCGGATCGGTGAAATAGTTCTTGAACGGCGAGCCGATCAGTTCATCGCGCGTATAGCCGGTCAGTTCTTCCATCTGTTGGTTCACGTCGGAGATGATGCCCGCCGGGTCGGTCGTCATCAGCGCATCAATGTTGGATTCGATCAGCGACCGGGTGTAGAATTGGGAGGCCTGCAGTTGGACTTCGAGCTGCTTCTGGGCCGTAATATCACGGGCGGAGGCGAAGATGCCGCGCACGTTGCCGGCCGTGTCCTTGAAAACGGCGGCGTTGAACGAGACCGGCACCTCGCGGCCGTCGGCGGCTTGCAGGGTCAACACATAGTTCGTGACCGCGCCTTTTTCGAACGTGAGCTTGACGCCTTGCGCCGCGAGGTCGCGCTCGACAAAGTAGGAGGTAAAGCGCGAGCCGATCAGTTGATTCCGCAAGCGACCGGCCATGCGGCACATGGTCTCGTTCACGTCGGTGATGGTCATCTCCTGATCCACGGTCACCAGGCCGTCCACCGAGGCCTCGATCAGGCCGCGGTTGTAGGCGCGCTCTTCGGCAAGCTGAGTCTGGAGACGGGCTTGCTCGGTGATATCGCGGGCGCTGGCAAAGATGCCGCGCACTTTGCCGGCTTGATCGCGAAAGATGGCGGCGTTGAACGAGACGAGGATTTCGCGGGTATCTTTCGCGCGCAAGGTCAGCTCATAATTCGTCACCGCGCCTTTGTCGAGCGTCAGGCGCACGCCGTCGCCCGCGCGGCGGCGGTCGGTGAAATATTGTTGGAAGGGCGAGCTGATCAACTCTTCACGGGTATAGCCCGACATGCGGCACATGGTCTCGTTCACGTCGGTGATGTTCAGCAGCGGGTCCACCGTGATGAGGCCGTCGAGGGAGGCCTCGATGAGGCCGCGGTTGTACGCGCGTTCTTCGGCGAGCTGCGATTGCAGCCGCGCCTGCTCGGTAATATCGCGGGCGGAGGCAAAGATGCCGCGCACCTTGCCGGCGGGATCCTTAAAGACCGAGGCGTTGAACGACACGCCGAGTTGGCGGCCGTCGCGCGTGGCGAGCGTCAACACGTAATCGGTGACGACGCCTTTGTCAAAGGTCTCGTTGACGCCGGCGGTGGCGCGCTCGCTGTCCATAAAGTAATCGGCGAACGGCGTGCCGATGAGTTCCTCGCGCGGATACCCGGACAGGCGCGACATTTGCTCATTCACGTCCATGATCGCGCCTTCGGGACTCACCGTGATCAAGCCATCTACCGAGGCCTCGATCAGACCGCGGTTGTACGCTTCCGAGTCGCGCAGTTGGCCCTCGAGTTTTTTCGAGTCGGTAATGTCGCGCGCGGCCGCGAACACGCCTTGCAGGCGGCCCTGCGAATCGCGGAAGGTGGAGGCGTTGTACGACACGACGGTCATGCGCCCGTCTTTCGAGAGAGCCGTCAATTCATAGTTGGTGACTTGGCCCTCGCGCAGCACCAGCTTGATGCCTTCTTCCGCGCGCTGCGGGTCGGTGAAATAGTTCTTGAACGGCGAGCCGATGAGTTCGTCGCGGGTATAGCCGGTCAAACTCACCATCTGCCTGTTCACGTCGCTGATGATGCCCAGCGGATCGGTCGCCATCAACGCGTCAATGTTCGACTCGATCAAAGAACGGGTATAGAACTGGGTGGATTTGAGTTGTTCGGTCAACCGCAGTTCGTCGGAAATATCCTTCGAGATAAGGAGGTAGCCGATCGGGCGGCCGAGCGAATCGCGGCGCGGCGTGATGACGACGCGCGCCGGGAACAGTTCGCCATTCTTGCGGCGGCGCGTGATGGTGCCTTCCCATTTGCCGTTGTGCAAGGCGGACTCGAGGATTTCCTGCGGCTTGCCGGCGGCGACGTCCTCTTCCGAGTGCAGGATCGCCGAGTTGGCCTTGCCCACGACTTCTTCCGGCTCGTAGCCGTAGAGCCGCCGCGCGCCTTCGTTCCACAACAGGATTTTGCCGTCGAGGTCCTTGCCGATGACGGAATATTCGGTCGAGGATTCGAGGATGTTGGTGATAAAGTCCACCGCTTCCTGCGCGTTGCCCACGATGGCGCTGTCGAACAATTTCGCCCTGTGCATCTCTTCGACAAAGCGCAGCTCGTTCGAAATATCCTTGGAGATGAGGAGAAAACCAACCGGCCGGCCTTCGGCATCGCGGCGGGGGGTGATGACCACGCGGGCGCGCAAGCGGCGGCGGTCCTTGCGCAGGCGCCCGATGACGCCTTCCCATTTGCCCTCGCGCAGCGCATGTTCCATCATCTCGCGCGGCTTGCCCAGATCGATATCTTCCGGCGTGTGCAGGATGGACGAGTTGGCTTTGCCGACGACTTCGTCGGCGTCATAGCCGTACATGCGCCGCGCGCCTTCGTTCCACAACAAAATTTTCCCCTCGAGGTCTTTGCCGATGATCGAATACTCGGTAGACGATTCGAGCACGTTGGCCATGAAATCCATGGCATCGTTCGCCTGGCGAATCACCGTGCTGTCAAAAAGCTTTGTAGACATTCATTCCCCCAACTTCTACTGGTTGCGCGAGCCGCGCAAGCTCGTCGGTCAAGCGCGCATTCTCGAGCAAGATCGCGGCCTGCACCATCAACAATTCCGCCATCTGAGTCTTTTCCACCGTAAACACGGCATCGGAAAGGCGGTTTTCCAGATAGAGAATGCCGGTCATGGACGATTGCCGGATGACCGGCAGACAGAGGACCGATCGAAGCTGCATGCTCTGCACTTCGAAATTGTCCATAAACGCCCCTTCCTGGCTAGCGCGGTCGAGGATGACGCGTTCCCCGGTCCGGTGGACGTAACGGATAATCGCCTTGCAGACGTCGGCGGCGTCGTCCAGTTTCCGCTTGACCGCGTAGGAGAAGGTCGCCGGAGTTCCCGCGGGCGGCTCGCCGCCGTGGTCCGGGCGCGCTGCGGCGACCCCGACCTCTTTGACGGGCTTGGTCGCATGACTTTCCGCGCGGACCAGCAGATTACCTTCTTCTTCGATCAAGAGATAGCCATGCTGCGCGCCCGAGCTTTCGATGGCTACGGTCATGATCTTTTCCAGCATGGCCTCTTGCTCGCTTTCGGCGGCAATGGCGAGCGACGACTTGATCAGGTAATCCAGGTCAAGCGCGGGGAGTGTGCGGGTCCCGGACATTTCCACTTCCAGTTGCGCGTAGGCGAACTTGTCGTCCTCAAAGTACTCGGGATATTTGCCGGTCAAGCTCTGCTCTTTGCGCTCGGCGCGGCACTGCCGGTACAAGCGCGCGGCCTCGACGAAAAAGACCCTTTCGGAATGCTGGCCGGCTTGCAGCAAGAGTTCGCCCAAGCATTCGTTCAAATGCCCGGCGAGAAACGTATAGTTGTGCGCGTGCGCGGCGCTGATCGCGTCGAGGTATAGCCCGCGCGCCGTTTTGAAATCGCCGAGGACGCGTTCTTTTTCGGCATAGAGAAAAGTAAGATAAGGTTGCAGCAGCGGGCCGAACGCGGCCCAGGTCTCGATCTTGTGGATGAGCGGCTCGATTTCCGCCAGCAATTGCCCCGCGTTGGCGGCGCCCAAACCCCGCTCGTAAAGTTTGAGCGCATTCAAGACGAGAAAGACGTGCCACTGCCGCTTGAGCACATTGTCCGTCAAACCCGACAGATGGCGCCGGACCCCGGCCAAGGACTGTTGCGCTTGTTGATATTCGCACAAGTAATAGTGCGACAGCGCCATGTGGCAAAAGTAACTGCCCGCGGACGCAATATGATTGTCCTGCTCCCACTGCCGCAGCTTGTCTTCCATAGCCGTAGGCGTATAGCCCTTTTTCATCGGCTCGATCCAGCCGGCTTGCATAGCTTCCGCCAGCCCTACCGAAAAAGACAAATGATACCGGTTCGAAAACTGCAAGCATTCTTTCGCGACCTCTTCGATGATGCGGAGGTCCGCGCCCTGAACTTGGAGGTTCCACATCAAGGGACCATAGGAAAGGCCGGCGTTATACAGGTCGCCGCAGTTCTTGCCCGATTGGATAGACTTGAGACAATAGTCCACGATCTGCTGCGGGGAGCTGCGCGAGTGCATGTTGCACCAGACGATGCCGTTCATGCCGCGCGTTGCGCCAAATGTGTTCGGGTACTTGGCCGATAGGTCGCGCGCCAGGTCTTCGTATTTGAACGCCTGCGCGAATTCTTCCTGTTCCCCAAGCTGGAGTCCCATGATGCTAAAGGAGTAAATGACCGATTCGTCCATGCCGCCCGACAGACAGTGGGCCGTAGATTGCGAGGCGGACAGGTAAAGCTGCGGCACGAGTCCGGACATGTACAAGTCGGGAATGAGTTCGCTGTAGAAAGCCAGCTCGATCTTGCTCTTGCGCTCCGAGGTAAACGGCATGTTGAGGATGGTTTCCCAGACGTCGCCGCGCGAGGCGGCGATTTCCGTCATCAGCTCGGCTCGGCGCTTGTCGGCTTCCGCGGGGAGTTCGGGGATCGCTTTGCCGACATAAGCCAGGCCGCGGTTCGCCGTCTCGATGGCTTTGATGAAATTGCCGATGGACGACAAGGACGTCGTTTGCTCGGCCAGGCATTCCGCCTTGTCCAGGTCGGTCTTGGCGTGGTCGAGGAGTTGGGCCAGCAGTCGTTCCGAATTCCCGTAATTCCCGCACATCAACTCGGTCTTGGCGACGCGCTGAAATATCCGGAACGTGCGCTCGTGCCGGTCCGCCGCCCAGCAATCCTCGGGCAGCAACTCCCGGCTTTGGTTGAAATACTCGTTCGCCGCCTCGGTGGCGAGCGAGTCCAGCGCCTTGTTGCCGGCATGATAGTTGAGGTCCGAGAGGGTATAAGCCGTCGCCGGCGCCATATTCTCTTCCTTGCCGAGATTCAAATGGGAAACGATCGTAAACAGATTCTCGATCTTTTCGAGGTCGGCGCCCGCGGGCACGGCGGAAAGGAGATAATCGCCGATCTGCCGGTGGATTTGGCGGCGGGTCTCGGAAGGGATGGACGCCAAGACCGCTTCCTGCACGCGGTCGTGAATGAATTGCAGCTGGGTCTTGGTCTCCATTAGCAGCCCCTGGCGGAGGGCGAGCTAGAGCAATTCATAGGTTTCCAGCAGCGTCATGTCGCGCAGGGCCGCCAGCTCGGCCGGCGAAAACGTGTTGCCCAGGCACGCGCAATATTTCAGCAGCGCGATCAGGTCGGGCGGGAGTTTTTGGATCTTGGCGCTGAACAGCGCGACGACGGTCGTCGGCATGCGCGACTGGCTGATCTTGTTCAGGTCCCAACGCCACTGCCCGTCCTCGTCAAAGAACAATAGGTCTTCGTTGTGCAAGTAGGACAGACTCTCGCTGACGAACAGCGGGTTGCCTTCGCTCAGCGCGCCGATAAAGTCCGCCAGGGTTTTGGTTTGCGCGCGCGGCGCGTCGAGTATGTACGAGACCATTTCGTGACAATACTGCGGCTTGAGCGGCTCCAGACGGATTTCCTTCAGCGGCCAGCCGCACCCTTTCGCGTTGCGGACGAGCTTGGAGAGGGGATGGCTCGAATCCACTTCGTTGTGCCGGTACGCGCCCAGCAAAAACAAAAACGGATGGTCTTTGTAGTTGGCGAGAATATTGGTCAGAAAATCAAAAGAGGCAACGTCGCACCACTGCAGGTCGTCAATGAACAAGGTGAGCGGGTTCTCCTCGCTCGCCAAGCACGTGAGAAACCGGTCGAACACATCGTGGAACCGGTTGAGCGATTCCACCGGGGGCAGCGCCTTGACGCCCGGCTGCGGCCCGATGAGCACTTCAAGTTCCGGGATGACGTCGGTCAGGACCTTGCCGTTCTTGCCCACGGCTTTCAAGATTTTGTTTTTCCACAGCGCGACCCGTTCGTCGCTTTCGGTCAGGAACGTGCGCATCAGATTCTTGAGCGCCTGGATCAGCGAACTGTAAGGAATATTCTTTTGGTAAACGTCGAACTTGCCGGAGGTGAAATAGCCCCGGTGCTTGACGATCGGTTTTTGCAGCTCCTGGATCAGGCGGGTTTTCCCAATGCCGGACAGCCCGGAAATAAAGAGCGCGCGAAACTCGGCGCGGGCGACCTGTTCATATTCGCTCAGGATGATTTGCGCTTCGCGGTCGCGTCCCACCATCTTGGAGATGAAGGTGACTCGATGGGTGTGTACGGTTTTTTCGAGGGGGAATTCGCGGATCGTCCCGATGGCGGAGAATTCGTCCCGGCAGCGTACCAAATCGGCATACAGCCCGGTTCCACTCTGGTACCGCTTTTCGGGCTGTTTGAGCATCATTTTGGCGATGACGTTGCCGAGCGCGACCGGAATGTTCGGGGTGACTTCGTGGACCTTGGGCGCGTCTTTGGCGAGATGGGAATGGATCAGTTCAAGCGGGTCGGCGGCCGAAAACGGAAGATGACCCGTCAACAGCTCGTAGAATATGACGCCCAGGGAGTAGAGGTCCGAGGAGAAAACGACCCGGTGGTTGATGCGCCCCGTTTGTTCCGGCGAGGTGTAGGACAAGGTATCCCGGATGAACGAAGGGTCGTAGATAAAGTGGCTGACGTCGCGCACGTCCACCGCGCTGAGCAAATCAATCAGGCGGACGTCGAGCGTGCTGAGCATGACGAGGATATTGTTCGGCTTGACGCCGCCGTGAATGATCCCGGCCTCGTGAACGCTGGCCAGGGCCCGCGCCAGCCGGGTCGCGA
>JACQYF010000206.1 GCA_016208315.1 Chloroflexota bacterium
GAAATCGAGATTTCTCGTCGCCGAGAACGCTCCTCGAAATGACACCCGAGTAAGGTTCAATTGGTTAAAAGCGGGCGAAGGTGCTCAGCCGCGCGGCGCAATTCGGCGCGATTGTGGTCTGCGGTCGCGTCGCGGTACTCGAGTTCCAGATTGAAATCACCGCGAAAGCCGCGCGCCCGCATCGCCACCAAGAAACCGCCGAAATCTATCTCGCCAGCGCCGGGCGTGACCATGATGTTGCCCGCCTTATAATCGCGCAGATGGACGTGCCGCACGCGGTCGCCGTAGGCCGCCAGCGCCTCGGCCAGGGTCGAGCCGCCGTTGTGAATGTGACTCGTGTCGAGCGCAACGCCCACGAGGTCGGGGTTGATGAGGTCGAGGAAATCGAGCGCCTGCGTGAACGTTTCGGCGAGCGTCCCCATGTGCGGCGCTTCGACCGTGAGCGACGTGCCCGCGTCGCGTGCGTATGCGCCCAACTCGTTGACGAGCCGCGCGACGAAACGCGCCTGCTCGCCCCAATCCGCCGCGGCCGCGCGGCGACCGGGCTGCATCGAAATGCCGTAGCAACCCAGAGCGGCGGCGAGGCGCAGCGAAGCGCGCAGCCACGCCATTTCCGTGTCGGGCCCTTCGGGGCGATTGAGCGCGGTCAGCGACCACGCGTTGAGGGTCGAGACGGTCAAGCCGCGCGCCGCGATTTCGTCGGCGAGGCGGCGATGATCGTCGCTGGTCATTTCGAGCGGATTGGCGTGCGGACAAAAGTTTGCGATTACGCCGAGGTCAATCGTCTTGAATCCCGCCGCGGCGATCTCGTCGAGCGCAGCGGCGCGGTCGAGCATCCGAAAGGTCAAGGTCGAACAGCCAAGTTGTCTCATAGGCGCGAATCTCCAATCAGTAATGAGCGTACCGCAATGCGGTCGAGTACGCCAATTCCAGGCGCGACAAGGTAACGTTCGCTGGAACAAAGTGTTCGGTGTTGAAAACAAATCCGCCGCCCGGTTTGAGCGATTCCATCGTGTGCTCGATCGTGCTGACCAGGTCTTCTTCGGGCGCAGATGGCAGCATGTAGCTCAGGTCAAGCCCGCCGTTGATCGTCAACCGGTCGCCGTAGCGTTTTTTCACTTGGCCCAGATTCATCCCCGCGGAGATTTGCAGCGGGTGCAGGATGTCAACGCCCATCGCGACAATGTCGTCCATGATTTGCCAGATGTTGCCGTCGTTGTGCATCGCAGCAATCTTGCCGCGACCCTGGACCGCGTCAACGATGCGCTTGTCGTTCGGGCATACCAACTTTCGCCACGTTCGCGGACTGAACAACAGGCCGGTCGTCGAACCGGCATCCGCCGAGATTTGAATAATATCCGCGCCCAAATCCATCGCGTGCTCGGCGATGCGTACCGACCACGCGCTCTCCATTTCGAACAGAGCCGCCATCCGTTCGGGCTGGGTCGCCAAGTTCATCAGCGTTTGCTCGACGCCCATGAAACTGTACGCGCTCTCGACCGCGCCCCACACGTGCGCGACAATCGCCTTGTCACGCCCATACCTGCCGATTAGGTCGGCAAGCCCCGCGTACAGCGAGTCGTCGTCGGGATCGCGGAAGCATTGCGAGGTGATGTCTTCGAGCGGCAAGCCGCCAACCCCGGTCGTCACGGTCCCGCTGGGGCCGGGCACATAATCCGCGTAGGGCAGAGGGACGATGTTCATCATCAGGTCAATGCCGAATGCTTCGTAGAACCCGTCGAGCCGGCCGTACTTGTCCTCGATCGCGCTCTTGAGTTCCTCGCTGCCAAAGCGCGGCTGATAAAGCCAGATGTTCAGCGGCACGCGGTCGGGCTGGGTGTGGCGAATGGCGGCGAAAACGCGTTCTCTCGAATTCACGTTACCCTTTCAACGCACCGGCGGTAATACCGGCGACGAACGTTCGCATTGAAACGAGAAACAACAGCACCATCGGAAGGGCGGCAATGACGGCGGCGGCCATGCCGGCGCCGGGTTCGGGACGAAACATGCCGTCGTTGAAAAAAATCACCGCGGCGACGGCGGTGCGCGCGTCGGGCGCGTTGGCGACGAGCGCGGGCCAGGCGTAATCGTTCCAGATCCACCAGATCTGAAAAATCGCCATGGCGCTCAACACCGGCAGGGAAAGAGGAATCGCGATGCGCGTA
>JACQYF010000207.1 GCA_016208315.1 Chloroflexota bacterium
CGCCAAGCGGTGCGCGATGCCTTGGTTCTTGCCAATAGGCTGCCCGAACTGCACGCGCTCCAACGCATATATGCGCGCGGCCGCAAACGCCGCGCGCGCGATGCCGATAGCGAAAGCGGCAGCGACGATACGCCCCTCGGCAAACGCAATCAGCATATTCGGCACACCGCGATTTTCCTCGCCGAGTCTGTTCTCTTTGGGAACGCGCACATTCTCCAACACGACCTCCGCCGTCTGCGCCGGATGCATCCCCAATGTTTTAATGACGCGGCTGATGCTCAACCCCGGCGTACTACGATCTACAATGAACAGACTGATACCCCCACCACTTTTCTCTGGCGCGGTAACTGCCGACAGCACAATAAAATCTGCGATGGGACTGTTGGTGCAAAAAAGTTTCGCGCCGTTCAGTACGTAATCGTCCCCGTCCCGTGTGGCACGCATCGAAATCGCGGTGATATCCGACCCCGCGCCGGCTTCGGTGCTGCCGAAGGCTCCGATCTTTTCCCCGCGAATCCCCGGCGCGAGATAGCGCTGCTTTTGCTCTTCATTTCCAATGCGGGCGATTGCGGTGAGAGCAAGCACAACGTGACAATACACGCCGAGCGTGATGCCCGCCGATGCTGTCGCCAGCTCCTCGAACAAAAGGGCGGCATCAAGATTGCCACCATCGCCGCCGCCATAATCTGACGAAAACTTGAGTCCCAGATAACCCACGTCTGCCATTCGCTTTAACAATTCCACCGGATACATATTCGTCTCGTCGCGCTCGGCGGCGATGGGCGCGATCTCTTTTTCGGCAAAGGCTCGCGCCGCACGGCGGAACGTTTCTTGTTCTTCGATCAATACGAAATTCATCAGGTTTTGCTCCGTGAGATATAGTACGAACCTCCGGACACGGACAATAACTCACCGCCCTCGTCGAACACTTCCGCTTCCGTAATGGCGAAATGATTGCTGCGGCGAATGACGCGCGACTCGGCAATGAGTCGTCCCGTCAACGCCTGACGTAGATAACGTATCGAACCTTCAACCGTCGTCGTTCTTTCGCCGGGCGCCAGCAAAGTGAATACCGCGATGCCCATCCCCGTATCCGCCAGCGTGAACGTGATGCCGCCGTGCACTGAACCGTACGGATTGATAACCGTCGGTCTGATTTCAAGCAAGCAGCGGCAACGGCCCTCTGCCGCACTCTCTACCTGAAATCCCCATTCTTCAAGAAACGGGATACGGTAAATCTCCATCCATCCGCCTTTTTCTACTTCCCCACAAAGACCGGCGCGCGTTTCTCCATAAACGCTTTCACGCCCTCCTTGTGATCGGCGCTCATCATGCACGCCGTTTGCGCCCGCGCTTCAAAATCAAATTCTGCGGTAAGTGATCGCGCCAAACTTTCGATCACGCCCTCTTTGGTGAATCGAATGCCGATGGGCGGACCCGCTGCCAGTTTCGCCGCCAACTCGTCGGTGAGGCGATCTAATTCATCAGGCGCGGCAACGCGAGAGACGAGTCCCTCTTGCGCCGCCGCCTCGCCATCGAATACCGTTCCCATTAATAAAATTTCCATCGCCCGCGCCGGACCAACGATACGCGGCAAAAAATACGTCACGCCGGCGTCTGCGCCAGTGAGTCCGACGCGCGAAAAAGCAAAGCCCATCCGCGCGCTCATCGCCATCACCCGCAGGTCGCAGGCCAGCGCCAGCCCCACGCCGCCGCCGAAAGCGTCACCGTTGATCCGCGCAATCACCGGAATCGGCAGGCGATACATTTCGCCGATAGCTTCAAGAAAGGCGCGCACGGCGGCTTCCACTTCGTCAGGCGGCGACGAGTGTAATCGTTCGAACTCTGCCATATCCGCGCCCGCGCAAAAATGTTTGCCCGCGCCGCTCAACACCACCACACGCACATTAGAGTCGGCGCGAATCGCTCCGACTGCCGCGGCGAGTTCGCGCCCCATCTCCATCGTCATCGAATTTGCCCGCTCCGGCCTATTCAACGTCAACCGCGCAACCGCGTTATCTGTTTCAAGTTTCAATGTGTTGTAACCCATGCTCATTGCCTCATTCTTCATTGTTCATTGCTCATTGTTCATTGTTCATTGTTTCATTGTTCATTGTTCGTTCTTTCCCTCAAAACCCTCTTCAACACCTTCCCCGTCGGATTGCGCGGCAAGGGCTGATCGGTGATGACGAGTTTCTTCGGAATTTTATATTTGCCGAGCTTGCCAGTGCAATGGGCGATCACATCATCGAGCGTAAGCGATTGCCCTTCTTTGAGTCGCGCCACCGCGCACACCACCTCACCCCATTCTTTGTCGGGGACGCCGATCACGGCGACTTCGGCGATCTGCGACAGTGCAACTAACACATTCTCGATCTCTGCCGGATAAATATTCTCGCCACCGGAAATAATCATGTCTTTTTTGCGTTCGACGATGTAGAGATAATTTTCATCATCCACCTTGCCGAGATCACCGCTATAGAGCCAG
>JACQYF010000208.1 GCA_016208315.1 Chloroflexota bacterium
AGGACGGCTTTGATTCCAGTGAGTGCAATCTCGCGTAGGCGCATCTCCAGCGCATCACCCAGTTCAGTTTGAAAAGTGCGTTGTCCAATCCGTTTGATCTGGACTTCCACGTCGGCTATACCCATCGGCTCACCTCGCCACGCAAAGGTGTGCCAACTATAGCCCAATTTTGCGAAAACTAAAAGACACTAACGAATTCTCAGAATGACAAGCGAAAATCCTGGCTGCGCTAACGAACCCCTTGCTGGTGGCAAACCTGGCACACGCCGCGGTTGTCGAGCCGTAGGAGCGCGCTGTCGCTGGCCGACGTGCGGCCCGGCAGCGCGCCGCTGTTCGCGAGACCCGTCATCTGCGCCGAAGTACCGTGCGCGGCGTGGCAGGTCGCGCACGTCACGATGTTCTTGCTCGTGTCCGCGTCCGGCCCACTTTGCGCGAGCGGCAAGGTGTAACTCTGGTAGCCGACCGTTTCCGGATTTTGATTCGTGCCGCTCTCCATTCCCGCGTACTTGTAGTTCATGTCTACGCGGTGGGTCGTGCCGCCGGTCTGCAAGAGCGTCATGTTACTCCCCGAGCCCTTGCTGGTGACGAGGTAGCTCGAGTGGCACGCGGAGCACAAACTCGAGTACCCTGCGCCCCAGTTTTCCTGGGCATAGTTCTTGGCATTCCCCTCGTCCACCTGCGCGACCGAGACGGGGTTGCCGTTCACGACCGTTCGAATCAGGCGATAGTTCGCGCTGCCGTGCGGATTGTGGCACGAGCTGCAGCTCAGGTTGCCCGCGCTCAGGTTAGCGGTGGCGCCGCGGTTGACGCCATTGCCCCACGCCGCGGTGGTCGAGTTGTCCGCATCGTGTACGGACGTGACGGGCTTGCCTTGATAGTTGACCAAGCCGCCGCCGAGCAGCGGCGCGTTGTCGGGCGTGTTCGCTTTGCCCACATCACTGCCGCCGTTCGCGTGGTACGTGCCATTCTCGATGTCCGTGTTCGCACCGCGGCCCGCAGCGCCGTGGCACGTCAGGCACAGGCCGCGCTCGGATTCGAACGCCAGCAGGCGCGGCGCGCCGGCCGTGTGCGCGCGGTGACAAGCCGCGCATGAATCCGTGGTCGCCGAGTAACCGCCGTGGGGGCCGCCATCAGCCCGCGCGATCGTGACCGGTTGCAACGTCAGCGCCACGAATAGTGCCGCGAAAACGGTGAGGAACAATAACCATCGTTTCATTCCATCATGCCTCCTTTCACTCTTCTAGTCACAGGTCTCAGGCCACGCGCGTTGTGACCTGCGACCTGCAACCTGCGACTTGCGACCTGCGACTAGTAGCTCCACACCTGGACGCGATCGTTCATCGTATCGGAAATCGCCAGGCGCCCCGTCGCGTCCAGCGCGATATCGGTGGGAAAGTTGAATGCGCCCGCGCCGTCCATGCCAAACGCGAATAGGTACCGCAGTTCGGGACTGCTCACGTCATACACGTGAACGCCCTGGTTCACCGAATCCACCACGTAGAGGCGCGATTCGGCGTCAATCGCCATGCCGCCCGGCAGCGCGAGCGCGCCTTCGCTCGTGCCCTTGGCGAAGATGAACGACGCGTCCTGGTCGTCCACGATGACGAGCCGCCCGTTGTTGCCGTCCGAGACGATCATCCGGCCTAACGCATCTACGACGGCCACATTCGGGAATTCGAATTGGTCAACCGCGGCGCCCTCGTGTCCGAACGTGCGCGTCGGGCCTAACGTATTGAGGTCGAGCGTGATCACGCGCTGGTGCTTGTTCGTGACATCGGTGATATAGAGCGTGTCGTCGAACACGCGCACGCCCAGCGGTCGCCATTCGGCGTGCGACGGCGCGGGCAGCGCGAGCGCCTGCCAGCCCTGCGCGTCGAGCACGCGCACGCTTGTATCGCCGACGAGGTGCGCCGCCGTGCGATTGGGCGGCAGATTTTTGTCGCCCTTGTTGGCGTCCACCCAAGCCGAGAGCAGTTGCCCCGGCGCGTAGATCGTGTCCACGTATTTCCCAAACAAATCGAAGATGACGATTGCGTGCTGCATCCGATCCACGACATACACGCGGTCGCCCGCGACGGCGAGGTACGCGGGTGTGCGCGTCGCGGCCGTCGTGCCGGGCGGCGCGAACGAAAACATCTCCTTGCCCTCGCGCGTAAACACGCGCACCAGCCGTTCGCCCGCGCTCTCGGCGACGAAGATGCGCTCGCCGTCGGGCGAAAAGCCAACGCCAATGGGTTGGCTCACGTTGAAAATCGAAAAGAGGTAATGCGGCGGCTGAGCGCGCGCCAGCGCGTCCACGGCCGGCAGCGCCGTCACCGGTTGGCGCATGAACATCGTCCACGCGCCCACCGCGACGACGCACAGCAAACAGGCCGACAGAGTACCGAGCAGGAGCGCCAGGAAAAACAGTTTGCGGCGACGACCATAAGCACGCCGGTCGTCCGCGTCCGTCGCGTCAGCCAGCGATTCGGGTTCATCCTGCCATTCGGGTATCGTCTCGTTCATCGTGATTCCTTTGAAAATGGGACGCGGACGAGCGCGGACGAGCGCGGATTTATTCCTTCTTATCGGCGTTTTCCGCGCTCGTCCGCGTCCCATTAATTTCACGCGACTGCTGCCGTGTCATCATGTGGATACGTAACTCTCCTACTTCGCCAAGCGCCCGAGCGCGTAACGCGCCAGGAAATTGCGCTCGTCCAGTTTCAACGCGGTTTGATACGCGGCGCGCGCGTCGTCACTTTGCTTCATGCCCTCGTACGAGAGGCCCAAGCCCGCGTACGCGTCCGCCCACTCCGGCGCTAGCGCGACCGCCTCTTTCAGCCGCGCCACGGCCGTCGTGTCATCGCGCGTCGCGTGCGCGATCATGCCGCGCGCGTAGGCGATGCCGGCCGCGCGGTTCAACGCCTGGTAGCACGCCAGCAGTCCTTCGTATGCTTCGCGGAACTCGGGATCATAGCGCACGGCGGCGTTGAAAGCGGTTACGGCCTCCGAGTGCTGCCCCAGTTTTTCGTACGCGCGCCCCAACCCCAAACTGGCGTCCGCATCCCCCGGCTGAATCTCCAACGCCGCGCGATAATTTTCGCTCGCCGCTTGGGGGTCGCCGCGCCGTGCGTAGATTTCGCCGAGCGAGTAATAGACCAGTTCGAGGTTGCGATTCACTTTGGCCGTGGGAT
>JACQYF010000209.1 GCA_016208315.1 Chloroflexota bacterium
CAGGAGAGGGGGGAGGGGGAAGGGGGGTAGGGGGTGAGGCCCTCACCGTCCTCGTGCTCGATGCAACGCAAAGCGATTTCGCCGTTGAGGCGCAACACTATCGCGAGTGGAAAGCCGAGGGACGGAACGTTCTCGTTTTCTACAACAAGATGGACGCAGTGCGCGATGGGAATGCCTTTGGCGCGACGTTGGAGCCGTGGGCCGGAGGTCGCGTCGCGTTTGGCTCGGCGCTCGATGCTGGCTCGCTGGCGACCGAATTCATTCCGCGGGTAATGGAAGCCCTGCCGGAGCACCAGCTCTCGCTCGCGCGCCACTATCCGCTGTGCCGAATTGCCGTGGCGCGCGCGTTGATCAACGATACTTCGTTCGCGAACGCCAGCTACGCGCTCGGCACGGGACTCGCCGAAGTGATTCCGGCGCTTGACATTCCGTTCAACGTCGCGGACGTGATCATTCTGACCAAGAACCAGGCGTTGATGGTCTATAAGCTTGGCCTCGCGTTGGGTCTCTCGCCGCGCTGGCAGGACCACGTGACGCAGTTGGGCGGCGTCGTCGGCGCAAGCTTTGTGTGGCGGCAAGTCGCGCGGCAACTCGTGGGTTTGATCCCGGTCTGGGGCATTGTCCCCAAAGTTGCCGTGGCGTACGCGGGTACCTATTCCGTTGGGCAAGCGGTCGTCTACTGGTATCAGACGGGACACAAGATTTCCGGGGCCGGGATGCGCCAACTGTACGTGGATGCGCTCGCACGCGGTCGCCAAGTCGCCCAAGGGCTATTCCAACGCGCGCCCAGACCCGCGCTGCCCAAGGTGACGATGCCGTCGCTCCCCCGGCCGCGCGGCAAGGTTGTGTGTTCCCATTGTGGCAAAGAGAATCCGTCTGACGCGACCTATTGCGCGTACTGCGGCAAACCGCTCAAGAGTTGACATGGCCGCCAAACGCACAGCAAGAAAATCGCGAAGCAAACCCCAAGCGCGCGCGGACGCGCCTGGATCGAAATCACAATCCCCACAGGAGGTACGGACGATGGTTGCACCCGAAATGATCGCTCTGGGTATGGTCGAAACCCGTGGTTTGATCGGTTCGATTGAAGCCGCCGATGCAATGGTCAAAGCGGCGAACGTCGTCTTGATCGGCAGCGAATACATTGGCGGCGGGTATGTGACCGTCATGGTGCGCGGCGACGTCGGCGCAGTCAAGGCCGCGACTGACGCGGGTGCAGCGGCGGCCAAGCGCGTCGGCGAGCTGGTGAGCGTCCACGTGATCCCGCGGCCGCACGGCGATGTCGAGATGATCCTGCCCACGCGGACGAAAGGCGGCTTTGGCGGGCGGTCGAGCGCCGAAGGCAGCAATCAGTAAACAGTAAACAGTAAACAGTAAACTGTAGTCAGTATTCAGACCCGTTACTGAATACTGAATACGGAACACTGAATACTATAGTCGGAGAGCGTCATGCAAGCTCAATCCACGGACGCCGCCGGCGCGGGAGATGCGCGTCTCGTCAATTCGTTTGCGAACGACCCGGGCGCGGAGGAACTGCCGCTTGCGCCAGTGCCGCCGCCGGCAGGGCCGGCTCATTTTGCGATTCCGGGTTGGTCGGGCCAAAGCGGTCTGTTCTTGCCGGGCACGTTGGAATTCCAGGCCGGCCAACTGGCCGTGGTGCTCGATCAAGTCTTCGCGACGTGGTGTGAATTGTTCGCGGACACGGTGATCTGGCAAAGCGGCGTCCCGCGTTTGCCCATCACGCCGCGTGCGGGCCAGGACTTGAACGCGTACTACGACCGGCAGGGCTTACACTTTTTTTTCCATGCGGACCCTGTCACTCAACAGACGATCTATACGTGCGAGAGCAGCGATATTGTCGCGCACGAATGCGGCCATGCCATTCTCGACGCCGAGCATCCCGATTATTGGGATTCGCTCCTGACGGAGACGGCGGCATTTCACGAGGCCTTTGGCGACATCTCCGCGATCCTCGTTACGCTGAACAACCCCGCGGTCCGCGCGGCGATCCTGAAGGAGAACGCGGGCGATCTCGCCAAGAGCAATGCCGTCACGCGCATCGCGGAGCAGCTCGCGCGGGGCTTGTTCAATGCGGGGAAAAGGGACGCGGTCGTTTCGGCCAGGGCCCTGCGCGATCTCGCCGACGATTTTTCTTACCGCGATCCCGACCAATTGCCCCCGCGCGCGCCGGCCGCCAAGCTCAGTTCCGAATCGCACAGTTTTTCGCGCATCTTTTCCGGCGCCTTTTACGACCTACTCGTCGGCATCTACGAACAGTGTTTGAAAGAAGACTCGGCGTTGGTTCCCGACGTCGCGTTGACGCAAGCGGTCAATGTCTCCGGGCGTCTTCTTGCGCAGGGATTGGTCTTGGCGCCGAAAGGGGATGCGCCGTTCAAGACCATCGCCGCGTGCATGTTTACCGTGAATGCGCGCGAATTCGCGGGCCAGTATTTTGGACCGCTGCGCAAGGCATTCGTAGACCGCGGCGTCCTCGAGGGCGGCGAGGCCGAAACATTGCAGCAAACTCGCGGCGCGAGTCGCACGCAGACGAGCGGCCTGGGCACGGCCAGCGGCAGCATTGGCACACCGCGTCTCGGCGTCGCGGCAGCACAGCCCGGCGAAGAAATCCCATCTCAAATCCGCCAGTGGCTGCAATTGCCCCAGCTCGATTTTCGTTTGCTGGCTGACCGGCTTAAACCGGACCGCGGCCGAGTCTTGCACTATGTAGCGCCGCGCGAGCTTTGGTTAAAGGGTAACGATTTAGGGGTTGCCGCGGACGCCATCGTCGCCGTGACCGATGCCGTTGCGATCAATTTGGACGACGCCGGGCAAATGCTTTCAGCGCATCAATATACCGTTGACCGAGCGCACGAGACGCGGATTCGCAACCACGTGGCTAACCTGATCCAGCGCGGACGGGTATATGCGGCAACACAAGGGGAAAGAATAGACCCGGCAGTCTTGATGGAGCGTAAGCAGCCGTATTACGTTGGCTTTGACGAAAGCGGGCAAAAGCGGATCCGGCGTGGGTTTATTGCCTGCGCGCGGCATTAGGAACTGAAAATGAATATTGTCGAACCGAGTATTGACGAGTATTTGAACAAGACGTTGCCGGTGGGTGACGCCCTGTTGCGCGAGATGCAAAGGTACGGTGAATCGTGTGAGTTTCCGATGGTCGGCCCGCAGGTGGGACGCCTGTTGTACGTGCTGGCGCGCTCGATCGGCGCGACGCGCGTGTTGGAGCTTGGCTCGGGCTTTGGCTATTCGGCGATGTGGTTCGCCCGCGCGCTTGGCGCGAACGGCCGCATCGTCTTGACCGAAAGGTCGAAAGAAAATGCCAAGCAGGCCCGCGGGTATTTCCAACGCGCGCGGCTGTTGGATCACGTCCAAATCGAGGTGGGCAACGCGCTGGATATTATCGGGCAACTGCCCGGGCTGTTCGATGTTATCTTCAACGACGTGGACAAGCCGCAGTATCCCTGTATCCTCGATTTGGCGCGGCCCAAGCTGCGACTGGGGGGGCTGTTCATTTCCGACAATATGTTGTGGCACGGGACCGTGCTCGACAAGTCGCGCAAGGCCGATGTGCGGGGGGTCAAGGAATTGACGCGGGCTTTGCTCGCAGCGCCCGACTTTGTGACGACCATTCTGCCGGTGCGGGATGGCGTTGCCGTGGCGCTCAAGATCGCGTAGGGCAAGTTGCCAACTTGCCCTACAAGGAGGATTTCGATGAACGCGAATCGCAGGCGATTGGTTCCAGGATTGATCCTCATCGCGTTAGGGGTTGTGCTCCTCTTGATGCAGTACTTTGAATTCGGCCCGGGGTTGATCCTTTTGCTGTTGGGATTCATCTTCCTGGTCGGCTATGCGGCGACGCGCAGCTACGGTCTGCTAATTCCGGGCTGCATTCTGGCCGGACTGGGAATCGGCCTGATCTTCGGCCGGTCGCCCTTGCGCGAAGACGTGATGGTATCGCTCGGCCTCGGGCTGGGCTTCATCACGATCTTTGTCGTCCAGTTGATCGTCGCCGGACGCTCGCATTGGTGGCCGCTGGTTCCGGGTGGCCTGCTTGTCTTGGCCGGCATCGCGGAGAGCGTGCCCCAGGCCCAAGTGCTCGTGGAAAAGGGCTGGCCGCTTATCCTCATTTTGATCGGGTTGGCGATTCTGGCGGGACAGTTTTGGAAGCCGCGATTTGGGGGGCGGGGAAACGTGTAGCCAATGGGCAAAACGAACACGATTGCCAATCGCATCGTGCTGCTGTTGTGGTCGGGATACACGGTCCTCTTTGTCGTCCTTTCCTTGTCGAGACATGCTGCCTTCGCCACGGGTCTCGACCTGGCAATCTACGATCACTATATTTGGAATATTTCCAATGGCGATTTTGTTCGGAATTCGATCATTGATGTATCGGATATTTGGAATTATTACTTTGCCCCGTTGTTGGTGATTTTCGTTCCGATCAAGGCGCTGTGGAACGACGCCCGCGCGCTGCTTGTGGCGCAAACCGTTTTTTTGGCAAGCAGCGTCTTTCCGATCTATTGGTATGCGCGGCGTCAATTGGGCAACGGCTTGGCCGTCATCGTCTCAGGCGCGTTTTTCCTGTATCCCGCGCTGGAGTTCGTGAACGTTGCCCAATTTCACGTCATCTCGTTAACCGTGCCGCTTTTGTCGTTTGGAACGTACTTGCTTCTGAGATTCCGGTATCGCGCTTTTCTCGCTTGCGCGATTCTACTGCTGCTCGTCAAAGAAGAGGCGCTGTTTGCGGTCCTGGGCGTTGGCCTCTACATTTTCCTGATTCAGCGCAAACGTATCTTGGGTTTGTCTGTCTTCGCGCTGGCGAGTGCCTGGTTCTTGATCTTGCTCGGCTATTTGTTTCCCGCGCTTACCGGGCGCAGCTACTTTTTCGCGCGTCCCTTTCCCAGCATCTTGTTGGGAAGCGGTATTCCCGAGATCGCCCAGTCGGTGCTTTACCATCCCGAGCAAATCTTGTCTGTTCTGCTTTCGACATACAACCTGGAGTTTGCCTGGGGTCTGCTCTTTCCATTGGCCTTGACACCGTTGGGCGGTATAGACGCGCTGCTGATCGGCTTGCCCGCGCTGGGCATGATTTTTCTCACGCGGACGCCGTGGCTTGCCTCACAGTATCCCGCTTCCGTCATTGCTCCGATGTTTTTTGCTGCGATAGCGGGCTTGAAACGGCTGACCGACAGCCGCCTTCGGCTGGGGAAATTGGGGTTCGGCCTTGTCTTTTCGTTCAGCAGCATTACCGGTTACGCGCTTTTGGGGCCGGGCCCGTTCGGCGGCCGCTTTGAGCCGGAATCATTGTCGCTAATTGCGTCGGACGTCCGCGCGGCGAGCTACGCGCAGTGGGTCGGCCTTGTGCCCGCGGACGCGACTGTAATTGCCCAAGAGGAGACCTTGCCGCATTTTTCGGGACGCCGGTTTATCTATTCGTTCTCGCCGTGGCTCGACTGCCGCAAGGCCGATTACTTGGTCGCCAAGCGATACCTGCGCATCTACAATCTTCATCAGCCGTTCTGGGATTCGTGTTTGGCGAGCGGATTTTTCGAGATCTTGATGGACCAAGATGGATTCCTGGTCGCCAAACGCAAGGATCCCGAAAAACAGTTGGACGTGCGCTTTGGCGACAATCTCAAATTGGTCGGCTACTCAATCTGGCCGCGGCCGCCCTGGGTGGGGGACACAACGCTGCGTCCAATCGTCGCATGGCAGGCCGAGACAATGATTTCTGAAAAATACTCGTTTGTGGTCCAAGTTGTGGATTCGCAGGGGCACGTGTGGGCCAAGCAGACGACCGGGCCGCATGACGGCGCGACTCCGACCACCGCATGGCGGCCCGGCCAGACGGTCGGTGACCAGTTCTTGTTGGCTTTGCCGCCGACGATGCCGACCGGCGACTATCAGATGGTATTGGAGGTTCACCGGGCTAACGGCGACTATGTCGAGGTATTTGATTCCGCGGACAGATCACAGGGCTTGGGCCTTGTCTTGGAAACGGTCCGGGTGCAGAAAAGCAAACAGTCGGTGAATGCCGATCAAATGGAGATGGGCGAGCGGCTTTACGTGGATATGCACGAAGTGCGCTTTTTGGGATATGAGCTAGCCAACCGGCAGGCAAGTCCCGGGCAGGTCGTGCAACTCGGCATCTATTGGCGCGCGCGCGGCAAGCCGCGCGGCGATTACGAGGTCGCCGTGCAACTGCGCGGCGAGGCGGGACGCACGGTGTTTGAGCAGCGCAATCGCCCGGCCAACGGCGCATATCCTACAACGGAATGGGATACGGGCGAGGTACTTCTCGACTGGCATGATTTTGAGTTGCCTCCGTTCTTGCTCGAAGGCGATTATGCATTGCGCGTCGCGCTGTTCGATTCTAGCACCGGCGCCACTCTGGGCGAGGTCGCATTGGGCTCGCTGACCGTGGCTGAGTGACAGCATGGGACTCTTGTCATTGCTCCGGACAAAGCTGCGGCGAGCGGATTGGGCGCTCGCGGCGATTCTACTTCTGGGCGCGGTCCTACGACTGTGGGCGATCAGTTTCGGATTGCCGTATATGTACCATCCCGACGAAGGCGTTGCAGTGAATATCGCACTGCGAGTTCTGCACACTGGAAATTTTAGCCCTGAATTCTTTAATTGGCCGTCGCTCCTGTTCTATTTGAATGCGCTTGTCTACTTTGCCTATTACCTTCTCGGTCGGCTCATGGGGGCATTCACATCGCCCAGTGATTTGCCCTATCCAGTCGTAGAAATCATGGCGGTGGGTAAGGCCGCTTTGCCTGCCGAGTTCTTGTTGGGACGGGGGCTTACGGCGATTGTGGGCACGCTTTCCGTTGTCTGGGTATACTTAGTTTGCCGTCAACTCTTTGGCTCGCGGACCGCGGGATGGCTCGCAGCCGTGTGGCTTGCAGCAGAGAGTATCAGTGTCAAGCATAGCCAATTCATTCGTCCCGATACCTTTGCAATCTTTTTTGCATTGTGGACAGCATACTTCGCGCTGAGAATACTTGAAAGGCCCACTCTGGGCAATTACCTGCTTGCGGGAATCGGCGGGGGTTTGGCCGTTTCGAGTAAGTATAACCTCGTGTTCGCCCTGGTGCCGGTTCTTGTTGCCCACGTCATCTATTTTCGCTCTCAAGCACTTTGGCGCCGAGAGATTTATGTCGCCGCTGGCGTCAGTGTGCTTGCTTTTTTCTTGACGACCCCATTTGCTCTCTTGGATTGGCCAAGATTCTGGCAGATCGGCCCGCTTCAAGATGCGCAGATTTACTCGACAGGGCATCCGGGAGCAGAAGGAAATACCTTCCCATTTTATGTCTCTTTCTTGTGGTCCACTCAAGGTTGGGTGGCCGTACTTGCTGCACTTGAAGCCATTTGGATTGTATTCCGCCGACCGAACAAGAAGATCGTTCTCGCTAGTTTTCCATTCGTCTATTTCGGTTTCATCAACTTGTTTACGGTTCGCTCAGAAGCTACCATTCTACCCATAATTCCGTTTTTGATCGTGATGGCCGTTGGTCTTGTCTCAGAGCTACATGATTCTGCGACACGGCGATTTTCGGTTCCGCACGGATTCGCGAATGCTGCCTTTATCGGCATAGGGATTTTTCTGTCGCTCCCGCTGTTACGAGCATCGGTTGGGAATAATGCGTTGATCTTGCAGTGGGATGGCCGCGAATATGCCAGGCAATGGATTGAAACCAACTTGCCATACGGTGCGCGCATCGCACTCGAAGCCTATTCGCCCTATGTGGAGCGTGACCGGTTTATGGTGGATGGTTTTTATGGTTTACAGGATCACGCCCCGGATTGGTACGTCTCAAATGGATATGAGTATCTCATTTTCAGCCAGGGAATCTTTGGTCGTTATCTCGCCGATGCCGAACGCTATCCGGACGAGGTGAGTCGTTACCGAACATTGTTCTCACGCTTTGAGAACATCGCGCGGTTTGACCAAAATGGCTTTACTATTCTGATATCCAAGACCGGAACTGCGCTCCCCCCGCACCGCGTCGCCGCGCGGTTTGGCGATGCCGGCGACTTGGTCGAATTGGTCGGCTATGACGCGAGCGCGGCGCGCTGGATTCCCGGCGAGCCACTGCATGTCCAATTGTATTGGCGCACACTGCGCGATCAGAACGAACCGTTGCAGGTCTCGCTAACCGTAGCGAGGAATGATGGTCGAGCCGCTGGAGTTGTCGAGGGCGATCTGTTTCAAGGCAAAGGGTGGCCCGCCGGAATGTTCGTGACCGAATGGAGCATCCCGACTTTTCGCGAGGCGTCGCCGGGTCTCCACGACCTGCAAGTACACGTCACTCAAACTCGCTACGGCTATCGCACTCCGATTCAGAAATGGAACGGAGACAAAATCGAAGAGCTGACGCTCGGGCCGTTCAAGCTGAGCGCGCCGCCGGTTTCGCCCGGTGAGGTGCAGACGATGCGCGCGACGGAGGCGCGCTGGGCGGATCAACTCGCGCTCGTCGGTTACGCGCCGCTCGAAAAACAAGCGCGCGCCGGAGACGTGCTGCCGCTCAGTTTCTACTGGAAGCCCTTATCCGAATCGAAGGGCGACTATACCTTTTTCGTCCATCTGCTCGACGGCGAGGGTAAACTGCGCGCCCAGATTGACATGCGACCGCGGGGCGGCGCCTATCCGACTTCTATCTGGGACGCAGGCCAAGTGCTGCGGGACGATTATGAATTGAGGTTGCCGAACGATCTTGCGCCAGGCGACTATCGCCTGGAAATCGGATGGTACGAGTTTCCGAGTCTCAAGCGTCTTGCGGTAGGAGACGATAATAGCTGGGTCTTGGCAGAAACCGTAGAGGTAGTTCGATAAAAGGAGCATGCATGGCGTTTATGACTGAAGCGGAACTGCGCGAGCAGTGGCAAGAGGGGCGCGTGACGCGCTTTGAGTTTCCGGCAGGGACGCGGTTCAGTCCCTCGGCGCACGATTTTATCAACCAGTGGAAACTCGAGGTCTATGTCGGCGGCGAGCTGGTTAGCCAAGCGTGGCCGCGCGTCGCACACTATTCCGAAGATGGCATTCCGTATTTGGCGAGCAAGTGGAAGAATGTTCAAGGGCGATAGTTCTTGAACGCCCACCTGGATTCGCTGCTCGCCCAAACGGATCGCGCGATGGGCGCGGTCTTCAATTCGCATTATCGCGGCGAGGTACACGTCGGGGTTGATCTCGGCACGGCGTACACGGTGCTGATCGTGCTCGATGCGGATTATCGGCCGCTTGCCGGAACCTATCGCTTTGCCAACGTCGTGCGCGATGGTCTGGTGGTGGACTTTATCGGCGCGATTGATTTGCTGCGCGAACTCAAGCGGAATGTCGAGTCGCGGCTCGGATTCGAATTGACCCACGCGGCAACGGGTTATCCGCCCGGCGTGCCGCTCGCCGAAGTGCGCGCGACTGCCAACGTCGTCCGCGCGGCGGGCCTGGATTGCCGCGCAGAGGTGGACGAGCCGACCGCCGCCAATGCCGTCCTGCAAATTCGCGATGGCGCGGTGGTGGACGTGGGCGGCGGAACGACGGGCATCGCGGTGTTTCGCGATGGGCACGTCGTCTACTCCGGCGATGAGGCAACGGGCGGCACGCATTTCTCGCTGGTCATTGCCGGCGCGCTCAATATTCCTTTCGAGGACGCGGAAAATCTCAAAGTGGATGCGCGCCAACAGGACCGGCTTTATCCGATCGTGCGACCCGTCATGGAAAAGGTCGCGACCATTGTGGCAAGGCACATTCGCCCGTTCGACGTCGAAACGATTTGCATGGTCGGCGGCACATCCAATTTCAAAGGGATCGCGCCGGTGGTTGAAGAAGTGACCGGCGTCAAGACCTTGATTCCCGTGCAGCCCATGTTTGTAACGCCGCTGGGAATCGCGATGCAGGATAGAAGTGAACAGTAAACAGCTAACAGTGAACAGTCAATATTCAACTGATTACTGTCTACTGTAAACTGTTTACTGATTACTGTTGACTGGGGTTTACATTGGCTGACAAATTTGAACTCAGCTGTTACGCGTATCTCGACCGGATGCAGCCGCAGTACGCCGCATTCGTGGGCACGATCACGCAGGGCGACCTGCCGGTGCAGGGCATGGCCGACCTGTACATCGAAGTCGCGCCCGGCAACGAAGTATTTCGTCTCGTGGACATCGCGGTCAAGGCGACGCAAGCCAAGCCCGGCGCGCAGGTCGTCGAACGCGAGTTTGGCATGTTCGAGGTCCACTCACTTTCACAGGCCGAAGTGCTCGAAGCCGGGGCCGTCGTGTTGGACCGGTTGGGCCTGAAAATCGGCGACCGAAAGAAACCCGAGATTGCCTCGATTCAAGTGATCACACATGTTGACCCGTATCAAGTGCAATTGCTCAACCGGTTCCGCCGGGGCGCGATGCTCGTCGCCGGCGAGACCTTGTTTATTCTCGAATGCCAACCTGCGGCGTACATCAATCTCGCGGCGAACGAAGCCGAAAAATACGCGACCATCAAGATCATCCACATCTCGTCGGTCGGGCGATTCGGTCGCATGTGGCTCTCCGGCACCGAAGCCGAAATCCTCGCCGCGAAAAAAGCGGCCGTGCAGGCGCTGGAGTCAATTGAGGGAATCTGATGGGAAGGATGAGGGATGAGGGATGAGGGATGAATCTGGAGTGTCGTTTTCATCCTTCATCCTTCCGCCTTCATCCTTCAGATCGAGGGGCATTCCATGGCTAAGGTAATCTATACCGAGCGGGACATCGAAGACCTTGCGCGCCGCGGCGTCAAGGAGCTGGCGATGACGGACGAGGTTTACTTGACCGATGTCGCGCGCGAGCGGGCCGAAAAACTGGGCCTTGTCTTGCGCGCCGCAGGGGCCAACGCGCCGCCAAAGATCGGGAGCGCGTCCGGTTCGGCAGGCGCGCCACAACAAGACGCCGAGCAGGTGATCGGCAAGGTCAAGGCGGACGTTATCGCGAAATTGGGGCCGACGGTTGATCCGGCCATCATTGACCGCATCGTGCGGCGTGTGGTGAGCCAGTTGAATTAGAAGTTAGAAGTTGGAAGTTAGAAGTTGGAAATGATTCGACGGTAAGTATCCAGGTTCCAGCTTCCAATCTCCAACCTCCGGTTTCCAAACGATGATTCTCGGTCAAGTAGTTGGCGAAGTCATCGCCACGATTAAGGACGAATCGGTGCATGGGCGCAAGCTGCTCATCACCCAACTGATGAATCACAAGCGTGAGCCAATCGGTCGCCCGCAGGTCGCGATTGAAGTGGTGGACGCGGGCGTCGGCGATTATGTTTTCCTGGTTCGCGCGCGCGATGCGTCATTCGCCGTTATGCCCAACGCGCCCGCCGATCTCGCCATCGTGGGTGTCATTGATCATTGGGATACGATTGACAATGTCGAGCTGGAGTTGCCATTCGGCTATTCAACGTGGACGTGAATGGAAGTGGGAAGTTGAAAGTGCCTAAAGTGCGAAGTGGACTCCCAACTTTAGACACTTTAGGCACTTCTAACTTGGAACTTGTGGCTTATGCTTATCGCTAAAGTGATCGGTACCGTCGTTTCCACAATCAAACATCCGGCGTATCACGCGCGGAAAATCATGTTGGTGCAAGCCACGCATTTGCCGGGCGAAAAACCGGACGACGCATTCGTCGCGGTAGATTTGGCGCAAGCGGGTGTTGGCGATACGGTGCTCGTGTGCCAAGAAGGCGGTTCGACGCGCCAGATCATGGGATTGAAAGATCAACCAGTGCGTTCGTCCATCGTCGGAATAATTGATTCGGTGAATCTCAGAACGTGACGGAGGTTCTATGGCTGATATAAGCGAACGCGACATCAATAATATTGTGCAATACGTCATCGCCGAATTGCAGGAACAACGCGGCGGAGCGGCCGGCACGGGCGGTGTCTTTGCCGATGTGATGAGCGCGGTCGCAGCCGCGGGGCGCGCCCAGCAAATGTGGGTCGCGCTCCCACTCGAAAAACGCAAAGAGGTCATCGCCCACTTGCGCGAACGATTGCGCGAGAACGCGCAGGTCCTCGCGTGGGCGGCCTGGCGCGAGACCGGCCTCGGACGATACGAGGACAAGATCGAAAAGAATCTGTTAGTGACAAACAAGACGCCCGGGATCGAGGATCTCGAGCCGGTGGCGTGGAGTGGCGACCGCGGGCTGACGCTGCTCGAGCGCGCGCCCTTTGGCGTGATCGGCTCGATTACGCCGGTCACCAATCCAATTGCGACGACCATCAACAATACGGTCGCGATCATCGCGGGCGGCAATTCGGTCGTGTTCAACGCGCACCCCAACGCCAAGGAATGCACCACGCGCACGATTGTCGCGATCAACCAGGCAATTATCGAGGCGGGCGGTCCGGCGAACTTGGTCGCCGGGATTGGCGAGCCGACGATTGAAAGCGCGCAAACGTTGATGAGGCATCCGGGCACATCGCTCACTCTCGTAACGGGTGGCGAGGCCGTCGTCCACGTCGCGATGCAATCCGGCAAGCGCGCGGTCTGCGCCGGTCCTGGCAATCCCCCCATCGTCGTAGACGAGACCGCCGATATCGAGCAAGCCGCGCGGGATATTATCAAGGGTGCGTCGTTCGACAACAATATTATCTGCACGGATGAGAAAAATCTGATTGTCGTCGAATCGGTTGCCGACCGGCTGAGTGGCGCGCTGCGCGCGTTGGGCTGCCGCATGTTGACCTCGGAGGAACTGACGCGGCTGGAAAAGGTGATTTTTTCCGAGCCGGTCAAGAATGGCAAGCAAACCGGTCTTAACAAGCAACTGATCGGCAAGAACCCATCGGTCATTCTAAAGGAAATCGGGATTACGGTCGGCGATGAAGTGCGCTTGGCGATCGCCGAGGTGCCGCGCGAGCACACGCTCGTCTGGACCGAGCAGATGATGCCGATTCTGCCGCTCGTCCGCGTCCCGAATGCCGATGCCGGGATTGATTATGCCATCGCGGTCGAAGGCGGACGGCGGCACACGGCGGTGATGTACTCCAAGCATCTCGATCACCTCAGCCGGATGGCCAAAGAAGTCAATGTCTCCATTTTCGTCAAGAACGGTCCGACGCTCGCCGGTCTCGGCTACGGCGGCGAAGGGTTTACTTCGTTTTCGATTGCCGGCTATACGGGCGAAGGGATGACGCGCCCGCGGACGTTTACGCGGGAACGGCGCTGCGTGCTCGTAGATGCCTTTAGGATTGTTTGAAATGAATGCACCGAAAATCCTGGTCGCCGATGATCGCGCGGATGATCTGGACCTCCTCACCGACGTTTTGAACTCGGCTCGGTATCACGTCATTACCGCGTCGGACGGCGAGGAGGCGCTCGCCAAAGCGTACGCCGAGCGACCCGAGCTCATCATCCTCGACATTCGCATGCCAAAGATGGATGGCTTTCAAGTCTGTCGGCGCGTCAAGGGCGACCCGGACATCAAGAGCATACCGGTGATCCTTCTCTCCTCGACCTATCGCGATTCCGCCGACAAGCTCAGGGGCTTTGAGGCGGGCGCCGACGATTACGTGACCCAGCCCGTGCGTCATAAGGAATTGATCGCGCGTATCGGCGCCATGTTGCGGATCAAAGCCCTGTACGACGAGCGCACGCGACAGCAGCAGGCGCTCGAGAAGTTGACCGTGGAGCTTAAGCAGACGAATGCGGCGTTATTGGCGGCCAATGAAGAATTGGCCCAGCTCGCCGCGACCGACCCGCTCACCGGCCTCTACACGCGCGAACATTTCTACGAACGCCTGGAGAGCGAGTTCGCGCGGGCGCGACGTTTTCGGCACGGCTTGACCATCGTGCGCGCGGACATTGACCAGTTTCACGCGCTGAACGAACGGCTCGGACGCGCGGCCGGCGATCACGTGCTGCGCGCGATCGGGACGCTCGTGCAAGAGATTTCCCGGACGATGGATATTGCGGCGCGCATCGGCGGCGACGAATTCGGATTGATCCTGCCCGAGACCGACATCGCCGGCGCCCAATCCGTCGCGCATCGTTTTCGCGACGCGATCCGTTCGAGGGCGTTCTTGCCCGAGCCGGCGGTCCGGATCACGATCACCCAGGGTCTCGCCGCATCGAATGGGGAGAGCGCGGAAATGGCGGAGGACATCATGCGACGGGCTGAGACAGCGCTGCGGCAGGCCAAGGCACTTGGGAGTAGTTCGATCGGCGTCGAAGACGATACACAACATGATGCGATTCCCTGACGGCTTCCTCTGGGGCAGCGCGACCGCGGCTCACCAAGTCGAGGGCGACAATCGCACCAACGATTGGTGGGACTGGGAGCAGACTCCGGGCCACATCAAGAACGGCGACCGGTCTACACTCGCGTGCGATTGGTGGCACGGCGAACGCTACCGCGCGGATTTCGACCTCGCAAAGTCGCTGAATCAAAACGCGCACCGCCTTTCCGTCGAGTGGAGCCGGATCGAGCCGCGCGAAGGCGAATGGAACCAGGACGCCCTTGCGTATTACCGGCGCGTGTTGACCGCGCTGCGCGACCGCGGCATGACGCCGCTCGTAACACTTCACCATTTTTCCAATCCGCGCTGGCTGGCGCAAAAGGGCGCCTGGGAAACTCAAACCGTCGTGCCGTTTTTTGAACGGTATGCGACGCAAGTCGTTCAGGAACTGGGCGACCTCTGCAAGTTTTGGGTGACGATCAATGAGCCGTTCGTCTATACGTTCTTTGGCTATAACGACGGTACGTTTCCTCCCGGCCAGAAGAATGTCTTGCTCGCTTTTCGCGTGCTGGGCAATCTAGTGCGCGGGCATGCGGCGGCGTATCACGCGATCCATCGCGTGCAGCCGGATGCGCAGGTAGGAGTGGCGCATCACTTTCGCGCCTTTGCGCCAGCCAACCCACGATCCGCCCTCGACCGCTGCTTGGTCGGTCTGCGCGACCGGCTCGCCAACCGCTTGTTCTTCCTCGCGCTGGTGGATGGCAAGTTGCGCTTTCCGCTCAGCGTCGGCGAGCAACTCACTGCGGCCGCCGGCACCCAGGATTTTATCGGCATCAATTACTATTTCACCGAACGCGCCGCGTTCGCGCTGAATCGCCCCGGGCAGCTTTTCACGCGCGAGGTCAAGGCCGACTGGCCGCCCGACGCGCCGTCGTTCGCCGCGCACGTCGAGCCGAATAGTTTGTACAAACACCTGTGTGAGCAAGCGCGCTACGGCAAGCCGATCTATATCACCGAGAATGGACTTTTCGATCTGGGCGGCGATCCTTGGGCAAGATTAGGACAAGCCCGTTACTTGCTCACGCATCTGATGGCCGTCCAGCGGGCGATTCAAGCGGGCGTGCCGGTGAATGGCTTGTTTTACTGGACGCTTGTAGACAATTTTGAATGGGCGCATGGTTATACTGCGCGCTTTGGTCTTTATCGGCTGGATCTGGCGAGCCAAACGCGCACACCGCGCGTCACCGCCGACGTGTACGCCCGCATCGCGCGGGACAATGCGATTCCTGACGACTTGATCGAAAAGTATGGACATTAGATCCGAGAACGAGATGCGCTCTCGCATCGTCGAGATAGGCAAGCTGTTGCATCAAAAGGGCCTGGTCGCGGCGGGCGATGGGAATATTTCCGTGCGCCTGGATCGCGAACGCCTGCTGGTCACGCCGAGCGGATTCAGCAAAGGTTTTCTCGACGCCGAACAGCTACTCGTCGTCAATCTGGCGGGCGAGAAGGTCTCACCGTCATTTGGCAAGGCGCGCGATCTGGACCCGTCGTCCGAAATTCGGATTCACCTCGAGTGTTATCGGCAGCGCGCCGACGTTCATGCCGTCATTCACGCTCACCCGCCGATGGCGATTGCCTGCACGCTGGCCGGCGTCTCGCTCGCCAAGTGCGTTCTGCCCGAAGTCCTCTACGATCTCGGCACGATTCCGACCGCGCCGTACGCGACGCCTTCCAGCCCCGAGGGCCCCATCGCCGTGCGCGAACTGATCAAGCAGTACGATGCGATCGTGCTCGACCGCCATGGGACGGTCACGGTCGGCGCGACTTTGTGGGACGCGTACATGCGGCTGGAGCGCGTCGAGCATTCGGCCCAAGTGACGCTCGCCGCGCAGCAGGCGCTGCGCGGACCGGTCGAACCGCTCTCCATCGAGGCCATTCAAAAACTCGCCGCGATGCGCCAAAAGATCTTCGGCGAGCGCGGGCGCGATATTTGCGTCGAATGCAATGCCTGCCCCGTCAGCGAACGACATTCCTCTCGGCAGGGCGGCGCCGTAGACCTGAGTCGTCTTGAAGCGCTCATCGCAGATCAAGTCCGGCGCGCTTTGAGCACATCCCCACGGGACGCTCCGCAGTCCTAAATCTGGAATCGAAAATCTGAAATGGTCGTCGGTGTTTGCACGCTCGAACTCGATATTCCCGCGAGCCATTCGCTCAAGGACAAGCGCCACGTCGTCAAATCGGTAACGGCGCGGGTCCGCCGCGATTTCAATGTGTCGGTCGCCGAAGTGGACGATCTGGATGCGTGGCAGCACGCCGTGCTGGGCATTGTCTGCGTCTCGTCTGACGCGGCGTACGCGCAGGGCCTGCTCGAAAAAGTGATTGACAATATCGAGCGCAGCCGCCTCGACGCCGTGATCGCCGACTATTCCATCGAGATTTGGTGACGCGAATTGCCAATCGTCTCACTTGATGATAAAATACGGCGCGCTGCCAATCTTGGCGCTTCAAAAAAGGGAATGCATGCTCAAGTCTTGGAGATTTTGGATCGGCCTGGCGATCAGCGCGGTCTCGCTATACTTTGCGTTTCAAGGCATCCGGCTCGATCAGGTGGGCGAGGCGCTGCGCGGGATGGATTACAAGTGGCTGGTTCCCGCGACTGCCATGTTTTTGGTCAGCTACGGAACCCGCGCCTTTCGCTGGCAACTCCTTTTTTCTCCGCAGAAATTGCGGCTGAGCAACGTCTTTCACGCGCTCAACATCGGCTACTTTCTCAGCAATATCCTGCCGGCGCGGCTGGGCGATGTCGTGCGCGCGTACTTGCTCGGCGACATGGAGGGCGTGAGCAAGGCGCGGGCGCTCTCCACCGTCGTCGTCGAGCGATTGTTTGATGGGCTGGCGGTTGTATTGGTGCTTGCTGCGACGGCGTTCTTTGTTCCCAACATTCCCGACGGAGCGCCGCAGGGCGCGCTCGGCGTCGCGGCGGCAGGGATCGCGGGGATTGCGTTCTTGCTCGTCTTGTCGTTTCACAAAGCGCGCGGCCTCGCGCTCCTGCGCCGAATCATTTCGCCGGCGCCTTTGTTGCGAAGCGAAAAGCTGTGGAGCACGCTCGAAAACTTGGTGGACGGCTTTGCCGTGCTCCGTTCGCCGCGGCCGGTCTTTGGCGTGGGCGCGTGGTCGCTCGCCGCGTGGGGACTCGGCGGCCTGATGTTTTGGACGATGATGCAGGCCATGAGTTTAAATCTGGCGCTCCCGGCGGCGTTTTTGGTGATGACCGTGACATCACTCGTGGTCGTCGTGCCGTCGTCTCCAGGATACGTCGGCGTTTTTCATTACGCGGCGACGCTGACGCTGACGAGTGTTTTCAACGTGGACAAATCTACGGCTTTTAGCTACGCCGTCGTGATGCATGCTTTCAACTATATTTGGCTCATTGCGCTCGGGGTCTATTCGATCTGGCACGAAGGGCTGAGCTATCAGCGGCTGCAGATGATTCAGGCGGAAAAACCGGAAACGGCAGCCGCCAAGACCTCACACATTCCTTGAAAGAGAAAACGTGGACAAAATCCTAGTTACCGGCGGGTGTGGCTTTATCGGCAGCAATTTGATGGATCGCCTCTTCGCGCGCGGCGAGCACGCGGTGGCGTTTGACAACCTGTCGCGCCGCGGCGCGATCAAGAATGCCGAATGGCTGCGCGCCAAGTATGGCCCCAAGTTCGAGTTGATCCGCGGCGACGTGCGCGACGCGAACGCCATCGAACAGGCGGCGCGGGACGCGGACATCATCTACCATCTGGCCGCTCAGGTCGCGGTGACAACCTCGGTTACCGATCCGCGAACCGATTTCGAAATCAACGCATTCGGCACGTTCAACACGCTGGAAGCGGCCCGCGCTTCGGGCAAGAATCCAATCTTCATTTTCGCGTCCACCAACAAGGTCTACGGCGGCATGGACGATGTCGTCGTCGCGGAAAAGCCGACGCGCTACGAGTACCGCGATTTGACTAGCGGCGTCTCGGAAGCGCAGCCGCTTGACTTCCATTCTCCATACGGGAATAGCAAAGGGGCCGCCGATCAGTACGTGCATGATTACGCGCGCATCTACGGACTGCGTACTGTCGTTTTTCGCCAGTCGGCGATCTACGGCTATCGCCAATTTGGCGAAGAGGATCAGGGCTGGCTTGCGTGGTTTACGATTGCCGCGGTGACCGGCAAGCCGATCACGATTTACGGCGACGGCAAGCAGGTGCGCGATATGTTGTTCATTGACGATCTGCTCGATGTCTATGATTCGGCGGTGGCGCGGATTGACCGGGTCGCGGGACGCGTCTACAATATCGGCGGCGGGCCACAGAACACGATCTCGGTCTGGACCGAATTCGGCCCAATGCTGGAAAAACTACACGGGCAAAAGATTCCCGTGGCGTCTGGCGATTGGCGTCCCGGCGACCAAAAGGTCTGCGTCTACGACATTTCCAAAGCGCAGCGCGAACTCGCTTGGACGCCGCAAGTGGACGTGCCGACCGGCGTCGAAAAGCTGTATCGCTGGGTGAAAGAGAACGTGGGGCTGTTTCAGTGATATGGGAGGGTGCGAATGTCTGCTGTTGCAGTAAAGGACGACCTTCTCAACGTCGCCAAGCTCTTTGGTGATGTGGAGACGGTGATTACCGATGCTGTCCGCCATTACGCGATTGATCAGTGTGTAGAGCGGATCGAGTCTGCACGGGCCAAGATCCGCGAATACGAAGTAAAATTCGGGACGGACTATTTGACCTTTGCCTCGAGAGTTCAAACGGATGCCGAGTTCTTGCGACGTATTGAAGCAAAGAATCCATTGTGGGAAGAAGACGCGATGGAATGGAAGTATCGTAGTGACGAGGTCGTAGAATGGACGCAGACGTTGGAGCGCATTTTGAAGCAGTAGTCTCACTGGCTCGATCTCGCCTGACGGGTACGCGCGTGATCCAGAACGAAGTCACCGCGAATCGCGCCATTCTGGAAATACATGGCAAGTTTGGGCAACTCGATGTACGGATCAAGGAAATTCGGTCTGCATCCGGTAACTCTTATTCCTATTATCTGCTCTACGCTGGCGATGTCTTGGTAGGTTTTGACAATCATCCTGATGTTCGAGTCATCAAGAAGAAATACGGTCGTCGTTACAAGCAGTTCCTTGGTAAATCTATTCCGCATCGGCATGGCTCTCGCAAACAGACGTTTGAATTGACTGACGAATATACCGCGTCAAGATTCCTTGAGCAGTTGGAAGAATTGGCAAGTTCGACATGAAAATCCTGATCAGTCTGACCTACTATCGCCCGTGGATTAGCGGGCTGACCATTTACGCGGAACGACTTGCGCGCGCGCTGGCGCGGCGCGGCCATCAGGTTACCGTGCTTACGTCGCACTATGAAAAGGATTTGCCTTTTCAAGAGATCATGGACGGTGTGCTGGTGATCCGCCATCCAGTGCTGTTCCGCTTTAGCAAGGCGAGCGTCATGCCCGGGTTTCTTTCCCACGCGTGGCGACTCATTCGCGAACACGATGTCGTCCACGTCCATCTCCCGCAAGCCGAAGGCGGCCCGCTCGCCTTCATCGGTCGCGTGCTCGCACACAAACCGGTCGTGCTGACGTATCATTGCGATCTGCAATTGCCGCCCGGCCTGTTCAATCGCGTGATTGATCGCATGGCCTTTGCCTCGAACGTGATGGCGGGCGTCTTTGCGGATCGAATCGTGGCTTATACCGACGACTATGCGCGTAACTCGCCCATGCTGTCCAAGTTCGCGCGCAAGATCACGGTGATGTATCCGCCGGTCGAAATGCCGCCCCCCGACGCGCAAGCGGTCGCGGCGCTCAAAGAGCGGTATCGTGCCAATGGGCATCGCGTCGTCGGTTTTGCCGCGCGGTTTGCCGAGGAAAAGGGTGTCAGTTACTTGCTCGACTCGATTCCGTTGGTGCGGGAAAAATGTCCTGAAGTAAAGTATTTGCTGGCGGGGCAATATCGCGGCGTGGTCGGCGAGAACGTGTGGGAACGTTTGCAGCCGCAGATTCGGCAATATCGCGAGTATCTCGAATTCCTGGGGACCGTGCCGATTCAGGAGATGGGCAATTTTTTCGGCGCATGTGACGTGCTGACGGTGCCGAGCATCAACTCGACCGAATCGTTTGGGCTGGTGCAAGTGGAAGCGATGCTCAGCGGCTGTCCGGTCGTCGCGACGGATTTGCCCGGCGTCCGTGAACCCGCGCACGTGACCGGCATGGGCGAAGTGGTGCCGATCAAGGATGCCCGCGCGCTTGCAGAAGGCATCGTCAAGGTGCTCGACAACCGCGCGAAATACGTGCGCCCGCGCGAGGAGATCGCCGCGCGGTTCTCGTCAAATCGGACCGTCGTGGAATACGAGAAACTGTTTGCCGAGTTGCAGAAAAGTGAATAACGGACGGGATTATCTGGCCGAACAACTCCAAACGATTCCGGCGTTTCGCGCGCTCCTGCGCGGCGTCGAGGCGCGGATGATCGCCGCGCTCGATCTGCCGCGCCCGATTCTCGATCTGGGCTGCGGCGACGGCACGTTTGCCCAAGCCGCGTTTACCGAGCCGCTCGACGCGGGCATTGATCCGTCTCCGGTCGCGCTGGCCGAAGCCAAGCAGCGCGGAATGCACCGCGACCTGCGCGTGGGGCAGGGCGCCGAGCTGCCGTTTCCCGACGCGTGTTTCGCGACCGTGTTGAGCAATTCGGTGCTCGAGCATATTCCTGACATTGACAGCACGCTGCGTGAGGCGCATCGCGTGCTCAGGCCGGGCGGCCGTTTCGTCTTTACCACACCGTCCGAGCATTTTGCCGAATATCTTTTTTTCGCCGATCTCTTCCGCAGGATTGGGCTAAAGCGTTTGTCGAAGCGCTACGAGAATTATTTCAACCGGATTTCCTGGCACTATCGCACCGACTCGGCTCCCGTCTGGAGCGAGCGCTTGCAGCGACTTGGATTTGCGGTCTGCGAATGGCGTTCGTATTTTTCGCGGGGCGCGTCGCACGCCTTTGATCTGTTGCACTATTATTCGGCGCCGACACTGCTCTATCGCAAGTTGTTTCGACGCTGGGTCATCGCGCCGTGGCGCGCGAATTTTGTCTTGATCGAACCCTGGCTGCGCCGCTGGTACGACGAGCCGCCGCCGAGGGAAGGCGCGTATCTCTTTTTCGCATGTGAACGAAAGTGAATGCCACGCGGTTGTCGTTCCCCCTACCTTCGCTCCAGACCACGCTCACTCTGATCGCCATCGTTTTGGCCGCGACGGCGCAGTACGCGCACACGTTCTTGCAAGCAAACCTCGCGGCCCGCGTTCTTTTCGCCATTGCGCTCGTGATTTGGCTGGGCGCGATCATGACCAGCCGGGTTGCGCTTGACACGTGGCTTGACGCGACGCAGCCGCCCGTTACATCGCCGCGACGGCCATCCCTCGGTTTTGCCGTCGCCGCCGTGGCGCTCGCGCTCGTCACGTTCTTCACCTCGAAGGAAAACACGTTCACGCTCGACAATCTCGCGCCGTGGTTGCTGAGTATTGCCGTGTTCTTGTACGCGTTTTGGGAACGAGAAAAGAGCTGGCCGGATTGGCAGGCGTGGCTCCGGCAGCGGATCGAGCAGGCGCGGGCTGCGTTTCGCGACGGGTGGCGCGTATCCAGCCGCGTCGTGGCACTCACGTTCATTATCTTGATCGGCGTGTTCTTTTACTTTCACAATCTCGACGGCGTGCCGGGCGAGATGGACAGCGATCACGCCGAAAAAATCCTCGACGTTAACGACGTCGTGAACGGTGGACTGCGTCCGATCTTTTTCGAACGGAACACCGGGCGCGAGCCGCTGGAATTCTATCTCATCGCGGCGCTCGTGCAATTCGGGGGCCAACCCCTCGATCACATGGCGCTCAAGCTCGTCACGGCGACAATGGGCCTGCTCGTCATCCCCGGCGTGTATTTCTTGGCGCGCGAGCTATTCGACGAGCAAACGGCGGGCATCGCGGCGGCGTTGGTCGCGATCGGCAAATGGCCGGTCACGATCGCGCGGATGGGGCTGCGCTTTCCCTTTACGCCGGTCTTTATCGCGCCGCTGCTCTATTTCTTGTTTCGGGCGCTCAAATACCAGCGCCGGAACGATTTTCTGATGACGGGGCTTTTTCTCGGCGCGGGGCTTTATGGATATAATGCATTTCGCATCGCGCCGGTTTTGGTGGCCGTCTTTCTGCTTATCTGGCTGTTCGTTGGTCGGAGAATGGATCGAGTTGAACTGCGCCGGTTCATTACCAACAGCATTTTGGTTTTCGCTTTCGCGCTCATCATCTTTGCGCCGCTGCTGCGTTACTCGGTTGATCATCCGGGCGAGTTTTGGTACCGAGTGCTGACGCGACTGTCGAGCGAAGAGCGTACGCTCGAAGGCAATCCCATCCAGACATTCGCGCGCAATGAACTGAACGCCGCGTTGATGTTCAACTGGAGGGGCGACGAGGCCTGGCCCAACTCGATTCCGGGCGATCCGGCGCTCGATTACGTTTCGGGCGGCCTGTTCTTGTTGGGCGTCGTGTACGCCCTGTATCGGCTGGCGCGCTATCGCGAACGCGCGTACGCCTTTATTCTGATCGGCTTGCTCATCATGCTGCTGCCGAGCGCGCTCAGTCTCGCGTTTCCGAACGAGAACCCGAGCAACGCCCGCGCGGGCGGCGCGATCCCGTTCGTATTCTTAATCGCCGCGTTGCCTATCGCTTGGCTCGCCCGCGAAATCAAACAATCGGCGCCGTCCGTCGCGTCCGGCGTCGCAGTGCTCGTGCTCTTCGCCGCGATCGCCGGGGTCAATTACGTGCGCTATTTTCGCGACTTCGATCAGAACTATCGGCTCAGCTCATGGAACTCGTCCGAAGTCGCGCGCGTGATCAAGAATTTCGCGGAGAGCGTCGGCGATTACGGAAACGCGTACATCATGCTTTATGCGCACTGGGTAGACACACGGAACGTCGCGATCAATATGGGACGGATTGGGTGGGACCAGACGCTGCCCAATATTGAGGCGGTCCTGGTCGGCGCGCCGCGGGGCACCGAAAACAGACTATTCGTGCTTAACCCGAACGACACTGGGGCCCTGGCGCGTCTTGAGGAATTGATGCCGAACGGACAAATGCGCGTATTTCAATCCCGGACGCCGGGCAAGAATTTTATTTTGTGGTACGTGCCCGGGACGATTGCGCCCGATACCCCGTTGACTAGCAAGTGATTTAGGACCGGATATGATCTCTGAGCAGTTACCGCCGAACGAGGCGGAGCAATTAGAATCAATCGCACCGCAGCCACAGACTGCGGAAAGCGATTTCCAAGAGAAACCCGCGCCGCGGCCCGAATGGCAGACCTGGGGCGTCGCGGCGCTCCTCGCGTTCATCGTGCTTCTCGGCGCGATTTTTCGATTCACCGGCGTGAACTGGGACGAGGGCACGCACCTCCATCCCGACGAGCGCTTTCTCACGATGGTCACCTCGACGATCAGTTGGCCCGGCAGCCAAGCGTCGCGCCAGCCGCCGCCCGGCTGCGGCAAATGGGGCCGCTACTTTGATACCGCGTGCTCGCCGCTCGACCCCTATAGCTATCAGGAATTCCCGCTCTTCGTCTACGGCACGTTTCCCATTTTCCTGACGCGTTTTATCGGCGAGATCGTTGAGATGTCCGGCTACGACCAGATTCATTTGGTGGGCCGGGTCCTTTCCGCGCTGTTCGATCTTTCGACGGTGGTCTTTGTCTTTTTCATCGGTCGCCGGATGTACGGCGTGCGCGCGGGCCTGCTCGGCGCGTTCTTCCTCGCGGCGTCGGTGCTCGACATTCAGCAATCGCACTTCTTCACCGTAGACACGTTCACAAACGTTCCGATTCTCGTCGCGTTCTGGTACGCGCTCGATATTGCCGACGGCAAAAAGTGGCCGGCGTTTGTTTTCGCGGGTATCGCCTTTGGGTTTGCGCTGGCGGGCCGCATCAACATCGCGCCTTTCGCGGCGGTCCTAGTCGCCGCGTCCGCGCTGTGTGCGTATCTCCAGGCGGTCGCCTCGACGCAAACCCAGCCGGAACGGTTAGAGTTCGAGGAGAACGGCAACGGCGCAGATGGGCCGGTCGTTGCGAGTCGTACTGTGGGCCCGGTGACGATTTCCTACGCGTGGCGCGAGAATGCGGCGCGCGTCGCGCAGTCGTTCGGCGAAATGCTCTCACGGACGGCGACGCGCGCGTTCGTCGGACTCGCGGCTACCGCAATTATCGCGCTGATCCTTTTCCGCATCGGTCAGCCGTACGCGGCGAATGGGCCGGGCTTTATCGCACCGCACATTCCCAAACTCGATCTCAGTCACGGCGCGGTCAATTTCCTCTTCGACGTCGCGCTCTCGTGGGCGGGCGGTGTCAATCCCAAATTCGCCGATAACATGTCTTACGTGAGCGAGTTGGTCGCGGGCAAGATTGACGCGCCGCCGGGGCATCAATGGACCGACCGCACGCCGTATGTTTTTCCGTTCGAAAACATGGTGCGCTGGGGACTGGGGCCGCCGCTAGGTCTCGCGGCTTGGGCCGGGTTCTTGCTCGCGCTCTATCAATTGATCCGTTATCGCCGTTGGCAGCATCTGCTCATCGTCGTGTGGGTGGGCGTGACCTTCGGTTACACAGGACAGCAGTATGTCAAGACGATGCGCTATTTCCTGCAAATCTATCCGTTCCTCGCGCTGCTGGCGGGGTGGTTTATCGTCGAACTTTGGGACATGGTTAATCTCCGATCTCCAATCTCTAATCTCTTGGCGAAGGGTGCTGTTGGCTTGGCGAGTATCGCCGTCATCGGCTATACGCTTTTCTGGGCGGGGGCGTTTACCTCGATTTACACGCGGCACTATACGCGCGTGGCGGCGTCGGAGTGGATTTACGACAACGTGCCGCCGGGGTCGAAACTGGGCAACGAAGTGTGGGACGATCCCATGCCGACACGCGTCGAAGGCAAAGATCCGTTCGGCGGGATGTACACCGGCATAGACATGAGTTGGTACGATGAGGATACGCCGGAGAAACGCGTCAAAGCGCTCGGCTGGCTGGACGCAGCCGATTATATTATTCTCTCGAGCAATCGTCTGTATGGCTCGATCCCGCGTTTGCCGATGCGCTATCCCTTGACCGTCAAATACTACGAGTGGCTGTTCGACGGGACTCTGGGCTTTCAAAACGTCGCCGAGTTTACGTCGCGGCCACAGTTGTTGGGCATCGAAATCAACGACGACAACGCCGAAGAGGCGTACACCGTTTACGATCATCCCAAAGTTTTGATCTTTAAAAAGACGCCGCAATACTCGCGCGCTAAGGCGGAAGCGCTCTTTAACAGCGTTGACCTCTCGGAAGTTTACCGCTTTACGCCGATGGTGGCGACCCAAGCCGAAACCGCGCTGCTCCTGACTCCCGATCAACGCGAGGCGCAGATGCGCGGCGGCACGTGGAGCGAGATTTTCGATCCCAAGGATTGGAGCAATCAAATTCCCGTGATCGGCTGGCTGGCAGTGATCGAGATTCTTGGCTGGCTGTTCTTGCCGATTGCGTTTATCGTTTTCCGCGGACTGGTTGATCGCGGCTTTGTCTTCGCCAAAGCGCTCGGCATCTTGCTGCCGGCGTGGGGCGCGTGGATGCTCGCGAGCTATCGCCTCGTCGAGTTCAGCCGCCTCAGCATTATCTTCGTGGTGCTGTTCATCATACTAGCCAGCGCGCTTGTCACGCGTTTCCGCTGGCGCGATCTGCTCGCGTTTGCGCGCGCCCGCTGGCAAGTGATTCTCGTCGAGGAGATTCTGTTCCTCGCGTTCTTTGGCTTGTTCCTTGCCATCCGCTATGGCAACCCCGATCTGTGGCACCCGTCGTACGGCGGCGAAAAGCCGATGGATTTTGCGTACCTGAACGCGATCGTCAAATCCACATGGTTCCCGCCATACGATCCCTGGTTCGCGGGCGGCTATATCAACTATTACTATTTCGGCCATCTAATCACGGCGGCGCTCATTCGCCTTTCGGGAATCGTGCCCGAGGTGGCGTACAATCTCGCGCTGCCGATGTATTTTGCGCTGCTGGCGATGGGCGCGTTTAGTGTCGTGCTCAACCTCGTCGAGCGAGTCCGAGGTCCAACGAGTTCCCATGAGGGATTTGTAGGAACTCACGGGAACTCGAGCAGCTTGTTGTTCGGTTTGCTCGGCGCGCTGTTCGTCGCGGTCATTGGCAATAGCGGCGAGGTGGTGCTGATCGGTCAGGTGTTCATGCGGATTGGCGGCGGCGGGGAAGGGCAGAGCGGGCCGGCGATGCTCGGCAGTATTCTCACGGGTATCGCGCGTGTGGTGCTGGATGGTCAGCCGTTCGAAGTCGGCACCGGCTCGTGGTACTGGAACGCGACCCGCGTCATTCCCGACACGATCAACGAGTTTCCCTTCTTTACTTTTCTCTACGCCGATTTGCACGCGCACTTGATGGCGCTGCCGTTTACGCTGCTCGTCATGGGCGTCGCGATCAATTTTGTGCTGCGCGAACGCGATGACGACGCGCGCCTGCCGTTCTGGCCCCATTGGCAGATCGCGCCGCTGGATGTAATCGAGGTGGTCATCGCCGCGCTCGCGGTTGGTTCTCTGCGCGCAATCAATTACGCCGATTACGTGACCTATCCTTTGGTCGTCGCGTCCGGCTTGGTGATCGGCGAGTACGCGCGGCGCCGGCGCGTAGATTGGGACGGTATCGTCGCGGTCGCGTGGCGGCTGATCGCGATCGTCGCACTGAGTTCTCTGCTCTACCAACCGTTTGTCAGCAACTTTGCCACGACCTCGACCAGCATCGAACTGTGGAAAGACAAGCGGACGACGCTGCCCGAATACCTGACCGTGCATGGTATTTTCCTCTTCGTCATCGCGACGTTTCTCATCTGGCAGATTCTCAACACGCGCGCCGTGCGCGGCCTGTTCCGATTCGGTCGCATCGCCTTCGGGCGCTCGGCCCGGTTCACGCATCTGCTCCAATTGCACCGCGCAATCGCCAAGCCCGCGACCTGGTTCGAGGATTTGCTCGTGGTGGCGATCGCCGCAGCGGTCGTTATTGAAGGCATATTCATTCTCGCTCAGCTATCCGTCTTTGCGCTGGCGTTTCCGCTCATCGTGATCGCAGGGCTGCTCGTGCTCGATCCCGATCTAGCGCCCGCGCCGCGCTTTGTCGCTCTGTTGATTGCGATGGGATTGGCGCTCACGCTGGCGGTAGAGTTGATTAGGTACAAAGACGACATCGGCCGCATGAACACCGTGTTCAAATTCTATCTCCAGGTCTGGGTAATCTTTGCGATTGCCGCCGCCGCCGGACTCGCATTTATCCTAAAGGCGAAACCCCCACACTCCCACACTCCCATACTTCCCACTCTCTGGTGGGCTGCCTTCGCCCTACTCCTCTTTGCCGGTTTCCTCTATCCGGTTCTTGCGACGCGCGCCAAAGTGAATGATCGCTTTGTCGCTGCGGCGCCCGCGGGCTTGAACGGCGTGGATTACATGTTGGCGGCGACGTACCAAGAGCAGAACCGTGACATCCCGCTCGTGTACGATCACGATGCCATCGAATGGCTGCGCGAGAATGTGCCCGGATCGCCGGTCGTCCTGGAAGCCAATGGCGCGTTGTACCATTTCACGTCACGGGTCGCGATCAACACCGGCTTGCCGACGGTGATCGGGTGGGACTGGCACCAAAAGCAGCAGCGTTCGGTCATTGACGGCGCGATCATTGACCATCGCATTCAGGATGTGCGGACGATTTACAGCACGCCGAACACCGCGGAGGCCGTCAAGTTGCTCAACCGTTATCGGGTCTCCTATGTTTACGTGGGCGACCTCGAGCAATTGTTTTATGATCCGCGTGGCATCGCCAAGTTCGATGCGATGGCGCGCGCCGGGCAATTGGAGTTGGTCTATCAGAACGAGCGCGTGAAAATCTACCGGGTAATTGCATAGAGCGTGTTGGCGCACTGTCGGCCATCCGATGAATCGGACGGCTCAAGAGGTGAAAATCGGGTCAACCCGATTTATCGGGTTTCCAGCTTTTTTAGCCGTCGTGTTTTCAACCGACGGCGTCCGCTCATCCAAAATCGAACATCGCCTTTTGCTCGCGGGGTACTTTCACTCACTCTGCTGTTCGCGATTAACGCGACCGTCTTTGCTTTCCTTCCGACCTCATCCGAGGCCGCCTGCGCGTCAAACGATGCCAAAACCGGCGCGGCCATTCGCGATTCAAGCGTGATCAGCTACACCGTGTTTTTGCCCATCGTCGGCAAGTACCCGCAGAGCCAGCCGATCGCCGGTGAATCGTACAATACCGTGGCCGTCATTTCGGATCCAACGGATCGGCCCGCCGAAATTCACCCCGACCTGAACCTGGCCGTGCGGGGCTATGTTCCGACGTCGGCAGAGCTGCAGTTGATTCAATATGATCACCCTTTCGATAGTCAAGCGCCGCAGCTGACGGGTCTGTTTGCGGATAATCGGCTTGGCGTTGTTACATCGGCTTTCCAAGTTTATGATTGGGACTGGCCGGCGGATAGACGTGGATTGCCGATTGCCGATCCCCCTGTCACACTTGCCGGGTTAGCGGCAACGCCCGAAGAGCTTGTTCGAGTTCCTTCTTCGGGGTATGATGTAGGTTGGCTGCCGACTGGCTACGAAGTCATGGTCTTGTACGCGAGTGCTCATAGCATCACACTCAAATACACGCGGGATGACAACGTCAAAACGGGTTACACGCTTCATTTGGAAAATATCTGCGTCGAGCCAACGCTCTTGAATCTTTATCGCACAATGAACAACGCGGGCCGTAGTCGCCTTCCTTCCTTGTTTTCGGGACAGCCGGTCGGTCGCGCAATGAGCAACGAGATCATGGTTGCGATTCGCGATACCGGTGCCTTTCTGGATCCGCGCTGGCGCAATGATTGGTGGCAGAGGCAATGAGGCATCTCATCGCGGGCATCTTGCTCGCCCTCACGTTGTTTTTTTCGATCTGGCACAACACCGCCGCAGACGCGCCCTACGTGACGCTCTTGCCCGGCCTGCGCGCCGACTATCGGTTCGACTACCGCGGCGACGGCTCGCAAATCAGGGTCGCGCTCGATGCATCCGATGCGAACGCGGTCACGCTGTCTATTTACACGCCGGAGCAGATCGAGGCGGTGCGCCGCGGCGAAACGGTCACGCCTGTCGGTCGCGGTATGCCGAACAAAGACCACAACTTCTTTTGGGCGGGCGGCTTTCGTATCCTGGGCGTTTATCACGCAGTCGTCGAGAATCGCTCCAAGTCGCCGATCTCATATCGCATTGAAATCGGCGGCGAAGCGGTGAGCGCCGTCGCGCTCGTGACGACGGTCGCCAATCCATCGCCCAGCGGAATTACGACTGAAGGCGGGCAAAAGTTTCTGAATGTGTCGTTGCCCATCGGCGCCGGCACTCTGCGCTTGGCAATGCCGAGTCAGACGGCCGCCTGCACGCCCGCGAAACAAATTCCGGCGACCATCGCGCAAAGCGTCAAGCTGTGCCCGAACGAGATTTACCCGCCGCTGAAAATCTCGGGCAATAATATCGGTCTGTTTAACGACGACGCGCGGACGGCGGTCGTCACGAGTGTTGGTCGCCAATTCGCCATCACGGTCGAAGGGACGAACAACTGGATCGAGGGCGTGGTGATTTCGGCCAAGCCAGACCCGCTCGATTTGGGCGCGTGGCTGTGTCTTTACGACGAATGTATCTTTCCGACGCGCCCGCTCACGACGACGCTGCGCGGCGGCACGCGCTATGGCGGCGGCATTCTGCTGAATGGCTCGAACTCGACGGTTCACGGAGTCACCGTGCGCGGCGGTACGATCGGCGTAGCGACGGTGAATGGCCGAACCAACTATATAATTGACAACCAGTTGAACGACCTCAACGGCTGGGGTTCGTACAATATCGCGAGCAATGGCAGTTATTTCATAGGGAACATTCTGAACCGAAACAACCATGGCTGCACGACGCCGGACGGGCGCAAGTTTCAAAGCGGCTGCGAGACGGCGGGTTGGGTCTGTCTGAATTGTCAGGCGAACTTGATCGCGCGCAATCACTGCGAGCTGAGCGCGAATTGCTACTACATGAGCGGCGAGCGCGGTCTGGCGAGCAACGACAACCGGCTGATCGAGAACTATTGCGCGGGCGCGACCGACAATTGCATCGAAATCACCTTTTCCCTGCGAAACGTGTTACAAGCAAACATCAGTACCGTGGACCCAAATACGGATCGCCCGTGCAAGTATCCGTTCTGGATTGGCGGGTCGGTGGTATACTTTAAGGACAATACGTGGGAGTGCAGCATCTCGCCGCAGGATGCATTCAACCAGGCGCGCGATTCCACGATTGTTGGCACCAACATCATCAACATTGACGAATACAATCCCGCGCCCGGCGTGCCGGTCGTGGCGATGCCATCCAAGCGCGCACCCGTTTCGCCGCGTTGGGGGCTGGCGTACGTAGAGTAACTTTGATGTTTGAACCTCTGATTTGGTGGTTGCTCGTCGAATTGATCGGCTTGGCGGTCTGGCCGGTTGCGTTTCGCTTCTTTCGCAACTTGCCGGACCGCGGCTATGCCTTCGTCAAGCCGCTCGGTTTGCTGTTGAGTGCGTACCCGTTTTGGCTATTGGCGTCGTTTGGCTTTCTCAGCAACACGCAAGGCGCGATCGCGCTCCTTGCCGTTTTGGTCGCGACGGTGAGTTGGGGAGTGTGGGGAAGACAACCGACGATAGAGTACACGACCAAGGTCGCCACCTCGGTGGGACAACAGACAACAGACGACCGACGAGAGGCGGCAGAGGTCAAGGCGCAAGCGCCGTCGCCGTCCACGACAAGTCGGAACAGTAAGCGTCGCGCCGTGCCAGTCCCCGCGGCGGCACAGGTGACTAAACCGGCGATGCCGGATGGGGCGGATGCTGCGCCTGAATCATTGGACGCCGAACCGTTGCCGTCGTCTCAACCAACCGTCGCGCCAAAAGTCACCGCTTCGCCAATTACTAATTACTCCCCATTTGCCTGGCTCCGCGAGCATCTGACCCTTGTCATCACGACTGAAATTGTATTCACCTTTGCATTCGCGTCATGGGTCGTCGTCCGCGCGTACATGCCGGAGATCACGGCCACGGAAAAGCCGATGGAGTTTGCGTTCCTCAACGGCATTCTCCGCAGCGACCGTTTTCCGCCGCAAGACCCCTGGCTGTCGGGCTATGCCATCAGTTACTATTACTTTGGCTATGTCATCATGGCGATGCTGACGATGCTCGGCGGCATCTCATCCAGCATTGCATTCAACCTGGCGATTGCGCTCCTCTTCGCCCTCGCGGCCACCGGCGCGTTCGGCCTAACGTACAACCTGATCCGAAGTTGGAGGTTGGAGGTTGGAAGTTGGAAGTTGGAAGTGCCAACTCCCACACTCCCACACTCCCATACACTCCTTTTCGCGCTCTTCGCCCCTATTCTTCTTCTCCTCATCGGCAATCTCGAAGGGCTCTTTGAGGCGCTGCACGCGCGCGGCCTGGGCACGCCCGAATTTTGGAATTGGCTCGACATCAAAGGACTGGCCGAAGCGCCGGTCACGGGTTCGCTCGTTCCCACCGACAACTGGTGGTGGTGGCGTGCTTCGCGCGTGATCCACGATGTGGCCCGCGGTCAGACGCAAGAAGTGATTGACGAGTTTCCGCAATTCAGTTTTCTGCTCGGCGATATGCACCCGCACGTCCTCGCGCTGCCGTTCGTGCTGCTCGCGCTCGCCGTCGCGCTCAACCTAATAAGAAGTCGGAAGCATGCCCTGAGCGGAGTCGAAGGGTTGGAAGGTGGAAGTTGGAAGTTGCCTCTTGCCACTTCGCAGTTCCCACTTCGCACGTTTCACTTTCTGCTATTGACTTTGATTTTCGGCGCGCTGCCGTTCCTCAATTTCTGGGACATTCTCCCCTATGGTTTCATCGTCGTCGCCGCGTTTGCAATTGCGCGGTACCGCGCGGCGAACGCGTGGGATGGCGGCGCGACGCGCGATTTGGCCGTATTCGTCGTCGGCTTGGGTCTTGGTAGTTTGCTGCTCTATCTGCCGTTTTACATTGGGTTTCAATCGCAGGCAGGCGGAATTCTGCCGGTGCTGTTTGTCAAGACGCGCTTGCATCAGTACCTCGTCATGTTCGGCGTTTTCGTTTTCATCTTCGTCCTCTTTCTTGCTCGTCTGCTCTACGAATATCGCCGGCAGTTGACCTCGCCGCTGCCCTTTCTCACGGCGATACTTGTTTTTCCACTGCTGGTCGGCGCGTTGGCGATCGGGTTGATCGTCGTCAGCCCGAGTTTGCAGGATCAAGCGCGGGCCGCTTTTCCAGATTCGTCAGGCAACTTGGTGGGCAATGTGCTCGCCGCGTATTTCGGCCCCCTCATCGCCGATCCCTGGCTTTTCATTCTGCTCGCGATCGTGCTCCTGAGCGTGCTGGTCTTGTTGCGAACGCACGTCGTGGCTTTCGCGTCCGCTGATCCCACTCTCGCGTTTGTTTTGCTCATGATTTTCACGGGTTTCCTGTTGACCTTCGGTGTCGAGTTTGTCTATCTGCGCGATGTCTTTGGCACGCGGATGAATACGGTTTTCAAGTTCTATTTTCAGACGTGGACGCTATTCTCGATCGCCGGCGCATTCGCGATCTTTTATCTGTCGCGCGCGTTCGGGCGTATCCCGCTCGCGCGCTGGCTGTGGTTTGCCGCGCTGGCGGTTTTGCTCGGCGTGAGTCTCATCTATCCTGCCGCGGCGATTCCGAATCGCGCCGAAGGTTTCAAGCGCCCGCCGACCCTCGACGGGATCGAATGGATTCGGGGTGTCAGCGCCGGCGACTACGCGGGCATCCAGTGGCTCAAAGAGAACGCCCCGCGCGGCGCGCGTATCCTCGAATCTACCGGGCGCTCGTACACGTACGATAATCGCATCTCGATGGCGACGGGCCTGCCGACCGTCCTCGGCTGGATTGGGCACGAGGATCAATGGCGCGGCGGCGCCAAGCTGTACCGGAACGAATTGGCGGGAATTGACCGCGCCGCAGACGCCGCGCGGATCTATCAGACGCTCGATGCGCGCGATGCTTTGACTTTGCTCGACAAGTATGCTATAAACTTCGTCGTGGTCGGGCAGGTCGAACGCGCCCAATACAATCTGAACCCCGCCCAAATCAACAAGTTTGATCGAGTGCTGACTCTAGTTTTCGAAAATGGCGATCTCAGAATATACGCGCGCTCGCAATGAGCAAGAAACGCCAGCCCTGTTGTCGGCGCTGACCGTCGAAATCGCGCTGTATGCGGCGCTCGCGCTGATTGCGCTTGGAGTCCGGCTGTTCGTGTTAGGCGATGCTCCACTCGACGGCGACGAGGCCGCGCAGGCGCTCGGTTCGTGGCGATTCATCAACGGCGTCCCGGATGGATTCACCGGCAGCCCGCTGTTGTTTACCGGCAACGCGGTCTTGTTCCTGCTCTTTGGCGCAAACGACGGTCTGCCCCGCGTGTTGCCCGCGCTCTTCGGCAGCGCGCTAGTTTTGCTGCCCGCGCTCTTCCGCCGGGAATTGGGACGCGCGGGCGCGCTCATCGCCAGCGCCTTGCTCGCCTTCTCGCCTTCGCTCGTTTTCTTCTCTCGTGATACGAACGGCGCGATCATTGCCGTAACGTGCGCGCTGGCCGCGCTCGCGTTCGTTTGGCGTTACCTGGGCGACCGCGCGGCGCGCGATTTGTACGCGGCGAGCGTCCTGGCCGCGCTTGCCTTTCTCGCGGGCCGCGAAGTGTGGACCGTTGCGCTTGTCGTTGGCGTGTTCGTCGCGATTCGTTTTTCGCGCGTCCGCCAACTCGTCGCGACGCCCGGCGCCGCCGAGATGTCGGACGGCCCAATTCAATCTGTCGAGGTATTGGGCGAAAAGAACGATTGGCGTCAAGCAGGCCTGCTGTTTGCGCTTGTTTTCGTCGGCGTCGGAACGGCGTTTTTCACGCACTTGGACGGAGTCGGCGCGGCTTTCAATCTCTTTGGCGCATGGCTCGAAGGCCTGCGCCCCGGTGGCTCATTGTTCGATCCACTGAGATTGCTCGTGGTCTATGAGCCGATACCGCTTTTCTTCAGCGCGGTGGCACTGGTGGCTCTATTCTTTATGGCGCGTACCGCCGACCGCGAACGAATGCCGTTAATCGTCCTTGGGTTTTGGGCCGTGATCGCGTTCCTGCTTTATTCGATTGGCGAAGATACAAGCCCCGCGCGAGTGGTCGCGCTGGTCGTCCCCCTCGCGCTGATCGCGGGTTGGTACATTGGCAATTGGATCACGCGTTTGGTCGAGGAATATAGTGTGCCCGATGCGACACAGGCACTCTTGACGCAAGAACTGCCGGTCTATTTCTTCGCCGGCGCCATCGGCGCGTTCCTGTATTTTGTGCTCGCCGAATTTGCCACGCGGGGCAGCGTGCTCGCCGCCGACCTCTTCGTCGCGCTCTTTGGATTTGCCCAGCCCGCGGCGGGGCCGGCATTCAACGGCATCGTGCTGACCGGCTTGATCGCGATTGCGCTCGCCGCGATAGCATTCCTTGCGGTGACGACTCTCGGCTGGGTGCGCGCCAAGAATCTCGCCATCGCGCTCGCGCTCACACTGCTGCTCGCATGGACGTTTCGCCAAATGGTGCTGGCGAACTTCTCCTCTCCGCCCAACCCACAAGAATGGCTGGTCGGTCGAACGACATCGCTCAACGTCCGCGATCTGGCGAATGACTTGCAAGACATTTCGCGTTGGCGCGCCAACGATTCGCGCACGATCAATATTTTGGTGGACGATTCGCTCGGCCCGATTGTGGGCTGGTATCTGCGCGACTTTCGGAACGCGCGGTGGGTTGCCCGCCCGACGATGGGCGAAGGAATTCAAGCGTTGGTGCTGCCCGCGAACGCGCCGGCCACCGCCGAGAACCTGATGAGCCAACGTTATCGTCTCGAGCTGGCGCGCAGCGCGAACCTCCAGCCCAATTTTCTGCGCTGGCTGATCTTTCGCGACGTGGGCAACGTGGATTATTCCGAAGCGGTGTTGTGGATTCAACAACCTCAATAAAACGTAAAACGAAAAACGTAATCCGACACCGCTTACGTTTCACGTTTTACGCTTTACGGATTGAATTGCTATGGCAGTAATTGCAGACGAACGCAAGACATCTTTTCTCCACAAGCCGCTGCTCGCGGCGATGACGATTGATTGGGAACGCGTGATATTCATTGCGATTGTCGCGCTCGGCATCGTCACGCGGCTGTGGGATTTGCCGTATCGCGCGTGGAACCATGATGAAGCGATCCACACCGATTGGTCGTGGAACCTCTACACCGGGCGCGGCTACCAGCACAACCCGATTTATCACGGCCCATTTCTCTATGAATTTACCGCGTTCATCTTTTTCCTCTTTGGCGATAACGACGTCACGGGGCGAATTCCCAATGCGCTGTTTGGCATGGTGCTCGTGGCGCTGCCGTACTTTTTCCGCAAATGGCTTGGACGCAAGGGCGCGCTCATCACGGCGGCTATGCTCCTGATTTCGCCGGTGGTGCTGTACTATTCGCGTTTCAACCGGCACGATATTTACGTCGAAGTTTTCACCGTCGGGATGGCGTTGGCGATCTGGAAATACTTTGACGAGCGGAAAGAGTTCTGGCTCTACGCGACCGCGCTGCTCCTCGTCTTTGCCTTTGCGGCCATGGAGACCACCTTTATCTTTGCGGCGGTTTTCGCCGTTTTCCTTTGCGGGCATTTCACGTTCGAGTACTTGAGGCCGCGCGTGCGCTGGAGCGACATGCGCATCGGCTTGTTCGCCGCGATCTTGGGCATTCCGTTCCTCGCGCTGATTATCGGTTATCAGGCCTTCCGCTCGCTCCGTGGAACGCAGGACCAAGACGCCGACTGGCGCGCGATCCCCAGCTTTGATCTCGCGATGGTTTTTGCGACGCTTGCGATGCCGCTCCTCACGCCCGCGATCATTTACCCGCTCAATTCCCTCTGGCAGCGCATCTCGCGTACCGACTTCTTTTCGATTGCGGCGTTCACCGACGTCAATACGCTCACTTCGATCACTCAATCCCAGCCCGACATGATTCTCCGCGTGCTGGGGCTGACGATTGCGGTAATTCTCTTTTCCGCGTTGTTCGGCATGTGGTGGAACGCACGGCGTTGGGTGATTTGCGCGCTCTTGTTTTGGCCCATCTTCATCGTCACTTTTACGACCGTGTTTACGAACGGCGGCGGCTTTTTCACCGGCTTGCTCGGCTCGCTCGGCTATTGGCTCTCGCAGCAGCCCGTGGCGCGCGGCGGGCAACCCTCGTATTACTATTTGCTCGTCACGCTGCCCGAGTACGAATTCTTACCGTACCTCGTCGGCCTCGCGGCGATGGTTTGGTTTTGGTGGCGCTATCGCACGCTGCAACTGCTCGTCGTCCTCGGCTGGCTGCTCTGGATTATCGTCTACTACATCGCGCTTCGCCCCTATTTGAGCGGTCTGGTCGCCGGCTCGAACTTGGGTGCGGGCATTTTTGAGCAATTGGTCGTCGCGTTCGCGTTCGTGCTAATACCGCTTACGTTCTTTGCCACCTACAATCCTGACGATCCCAAGAGCGTCTTCCCCGCGTTTATTTTCACCTGGGCGATCGGCGTCATGGTGCTCTTTAGCTGGGCCGGTGAAAAGATGCCGTGGCTCACGATGCACCTCACGATCCCGTTGGCCTTTGCATCGGGATGGGCGCTCGATAAACTTTTAGATGCCGATTGGCGGAGTATGCGCACGCGCGGCGTCGTTTGGCTGGCATTAACGCTCGTCCTCGCGGTTGTGCTGCTCGTCATGCTTGCCGTCCAGCGACCATTCCAGGGTGTCGAGCTGCAGCAACTGAGCGCGACGTATGGTTTCCTGGTCGTCGTGGCTTTGCTGCTCGTCGTCGTCGCGCCGACGCTCTATTTCATCGGCCGGCGTTTTTCGCTGCGCGAGATCGCGCGGGTCGGCGCGCTCGCGCTCGTTCTGCTGATGGCCGCGCTTACAATCCGCTTTGCCTGGATGGCCGTCTATATCAATCCCGACAACGCGGTCGAGACGATCATTTACGCGCAGGGTTCGCACGATAACGTGACCGCCATGCAAGAGATTTACGAGCTCTCGCGGCGATTGTGCGCGCAGGTCGCGGTCGGCACGACGCAGCCCATTCACTGCGATAACGGCACGATCAAAGTCGCGTATGACGACGATTCGTCCTGGCCGTTTGTTTGGTATCTTCGCAACTTCCGCAACGCGCAATATTACGGCGCGTCGCCCGGCGCGCCCTTCGACGCCGAAGTCGTCATTGTCGGTCCGAAGAACGAGGAGCAAGTCAGGCCGTTTCTGGGAAACAAATATACCAAACGGCAGTACAAGCTGATCTGGTGGCCGCTCGAAGGATACAAAGACCTGACGCTGCAACGCGTCGTGGACTATATCCGCGATCCGCAGCAGCGCTCGGATTTGTTTACGGCTTGGTTCTATCACCAGTACAAGGAAAGCCAGAGCCAGTGGCCTTACGTCCACAACTTTTCGTTCTACGTCCGCAAGGACGTCGCGGCGATGTTGTGGAACTATGCGCCCGGCGTTGCGCCGCAGCCGTCCGAGGCCGACGAATACACCAAGAAGACGGTGCAGCTAACGGCGACGCGCACCTTCGGGTCGGCGGGTGTTGGAAACGGGCAGTTCAATTATCCGCGCAGCGTCGCGATGGACGCGCAGGGCAACATCTATGTAGTGGATTCGGATAACCATCGCATCCAGAAATTCGATTCGACCAGCAAGTTCGTGACGATGTGGGGCAGCAAAAGTCCGGACAATTTGCCCGCGCCGGCCGGCACGTTCAACCAGCCGTGGGGCATCGCGGTAGACAAATCGGGCAGCGTTTACGTCGCCGATACGTGGAACCATCGCATCCAAAAGTTCGACTCGAACGGCAAGCCGCTCTTGGCGTGGGGCACGAACGGCGACACGCGCGGCATCGCGCAGAGTTTGCCGCTCCAATTTTACGGGCCGCGCGCGATCGCGCTTGACGCGCAGGGCAATGTGTACGTGACCGACACGGGCAACAAGCGTGTGATGAAATTCTCGCCGAACGGCGAACCGCTCGGCCAATATGGCGGCGTCGGCGTAGAGAATGGGCAGTTCCAGGAACCGGTCGGGCTGGGGATAGACAAGGATGGCAACGTCTACGTCGCCGATACGTGGAACCAACGCATCCAAAAGTTCGATTCGAATTTTAATTTTCTCGCGCAATGGCGCGTCGAGGCGTGGGACAGCCAGACGGTCGTGAACAAGCCCTACGTCGCGATAGACGCCGACAACAACGTGTTTGTGACCGATCCCGACGCGGCGCGCGTCATCAAATTCTCGAGCGATGGCAAGCTGCTCTCCGTCTTTGGCGCGATTGGCGTTGACCTTTCGTCGTTCAACCTGCCGACCGGCCTGGCCTTTGACGCGCAGGGCAATTTGCACGTCGCCGATTCGGGCAATCAACGGGTCTTAATCTTTAGCAAGCCATGATCGGTGGTGACATCCCAACCGCCAATTTGAAACCCAGACAACTACTCACCCTCTTCCTCAGCTTCGCCATTACCGCGATCTTTCTCGCGCTCGCGCTCTATTCGGTTGATTTTGCCGAGTTGGCCGGCGCGATCGCTTCCGCCGATTATCGTCTTGTGATGGTCGCGGCGCTCTTTACGTTTACCGGCTATGTGCTGCGGACCGCGCGCTGGCAGCATTTTCTCGCGCCCTCCAAGCGAATCTCGATCGCGCGTCTCTTCCCCGTCCTCGTCGTCGGTTTCGCGCTCAACAACCTGCTCCCCGGCCGTCCCGGCGAATTCGCGCGCCCGTACGCGCTCAAGCGCCGCGAAGGGCTGCGCAAGACGCTGGGCTTTGCCACGGTCATCGTCGAGCGCGTCATGGACGGCATCGCGCTGATTGCGTTTTTGCTCCTCGCACTCGCGGCGTTTGCTCCGTTGCGCATAGACTTGCCCGCGGTGGCAGAAACCATCGCGGCGGCGGCCGCCGTAATCTTTGGGGTGGCGCTCGCGGGTCTCATGTTCCTGTTGCTCCGCGAAGAGCTGGCGCTCGCCATTTTCCAGCGCGTGACACAGCGGCTTCCGGCTGGGATCGCGGCGCGACTCGAGAAGATGCTCGGCGCGTTCACCATCGGGCTGCACGCGCTCAAATCGCCCGGCGCGGTGGCGGCGATCGGCGGCTTGTCGCTGGCGGTCTGGGCGTGCGAGAGCGCGTCGTACTTTATGATCCTGACCGCGTTCGGCCAGTTCGACTCCCTGCCCAGCCGCGTCGTCGCCGCGGCGTTTATGATGGTGCTGATCAATCTGGGGATCATGATTCCAGCGGCGCCCGGCGGCTTGGGGCCTTACGAAGCCGCGGCGGTCTTTGCGCTCAGCGCCTTCAATGTCAACGAGACGTCGGCCGCCAGCGTCGCGCTCGCCGCGCATGCGGTCCAATACCTCCTGATCACGACCCTCGGCCTTGTCTTTATCTCGCGCGAAGGCATCTCAATCGCGGTGACCAGTGACCTCGCCACCAACGGTGGCGAGTCAACAGTCAACAGTGAACCGTCTGAATACTGAATACTGCTGACTCGCCACCTTTGGTGGCGAGGTCACTGGTCACTGGCACTTGTCTTGTCTTTTTACCGAACGCGGCTATAATACCAAAACAGCAATGACATTGCGCGGAGGCCCACGTGAAACTGCACGAGTATCAATCCAAAGCCATCTTCGCCAATTACGGCATTCCCATCCCCAAGGGCTCGGTCGTTTCCAACGCCGAAGAAGCGCGCCAGATCGCAGCGCAATTGGGCACGAAGGTGGTCGTCAAAGCCCAGGTGCTCGTCGGCGGGCGCGGCAAAGCGGGCGGCGTCAAGGTCGCGGCGACGCCGGACGAGGCGGAACAGATCGCCGACCAGATTCTTTCGATGGAAATCAAGGGCCTGCCGGTGCGTAAGGTCTTGGTGGACGAGGCGCTCAATATCGCGCGCGAGATTTATCTGGGTATCGTCGTGGATCGCGCCGCGCGGCGCGCGACCGTCATCGCCTCCGCGGCGGGCGGCATGGATATCGAAGAGGTCGCCCGGACCGCGCCGGAAAAGATCATTCGCAAGGCCATTGACCCGGCGCTCGGTCTGCAGGGGTATCAGGCGCGTGAAATCGCTTTCGGGATTGGGATGGATAAGGCGCTCGTCCGCGAGTTCACGCAGATTGCCGATGGGTTGTATCGCGCCTTTCAGCGGACCGATGCTTCGCTCGCCGAAATCAATCCCTTGGTGGTCACCGCTGAAGGCAAGTTGATTGCCGCCGACGGCAAGATCGTCGTGGACGACAACGCGCTCTATCGCCATGCCGATTTGGAGCAGTTGCGCGATGCGGACGAGGAAAGCGAATCGGAGCAGCGGGCGCGCAAAGCCGGCCTGTCCTTCGTCAAGCTCGATGGCGATATTGGCTGCATGGTAAACGGCGCGGGCCTGGCGATGGCGACCATGGACGTCATCAAGTTCTACGACGGCGAGCCGGCCAATTTTCTCGACATCGGCGGCGGGGCCAAGGCCGACAAGGTCAAAGCCGCGCTCGAAATCATACTTTCGGATCCAAACGTCAAAGCGGTGCTGTTCAATATCTTCGGCGGGATCACGCGCGGGGACGAAGTCGCGCAGGGCATCGTGGATGGATTAAAGGCGGTGAACGCGCACGTGCCGATGATCGCGCGGATCGTGGGAACGAACGCGGAGGAAGGGCGCAGGATTCTGGCGAGCGCCAACATGATTACGGCCGAGACTTTGGAAGAGGGCGCGCAAAAAGCCGTGGCCGCGGCCAAGAGCAACGGGCGATAAGATGACACCCAATTGGGACGCGGTTCGCCAGGAAGTAACGGGCTACTTGCAGGACTTGGTGCGGATTGATACGACCAATCCGCCGGGCAATGAAACTCTAGCCGCCGAGTACCTGGCCGCTGTGCTCCAGCGCGAAGGAATCCAGCCGACCATTGTGGAATCCGCGCCAGGGCGCGGCAATTTGGTCGCGCGTCTCAGAGGCGATGGCCGCGCCGCGCCGCTCATGCTGATGGTCCATCTCGACGTGGTGACCGCCGAAGCGGACCAATGGACCCGCCCGCCGTTTAGCGGCGATGTGAGCGGCGGTTACCTTTGGGGCCGCGGCACGCTCGACGCCAAAGAACTCGCCGCGATGGAGCTGGCGACGCTCTTGCTCCTGAAACGCGCGGGCCGGCCTCTCGCCCGCGATATTATTTTCATGGCCAACGCCGACGAAGAGACGGGCGGCAAGCTCGGCGCGGGCTGGATGGTCAAGCATCACGCCGATCTCATTTGCGCCGAGTACGCGATCAACGAAGGCGGCGGGTTCGGACTCGACATTCTGGGCGAGCGATTTTTTACGTGCCAGGTTGCCGAAAAAGGGACGGCGCGTTTCGCGATGCGGACGCGCGGCCGGCCCGGACATGGTTCGCAGCCCACTCGCGATAATGCGGTCCTCAAATTGGCGGACGCGATCCAAAAGATCGGCGCGACGGAACTGCCGCTGCATGCGACCGCGACGACGCGGTTGTTCGTCGGAGGGGTTGCCGCGAAGGTGGAGCGGCACTATGGCCTCGACTTGCAGGCGCTCCTCGAACCGAGAAAATACCGCGTCGCCGTCGAGCGCTTGCCAATAGACGATGGCCTGCGCGCGATGTTTTACGCGATGCTGCACAATACGGTCACGCCGACGATGCTGAATGCCGGCTGCAAAATCAACGTCATTCCCTCGGTTGCCGAGGCGCGCTGCGATGCGCGCGTGCTGCCGGGCCAAAGCGCGCAGGACTTGCTCGCCGAGGTGCGCGGGGTCGTGGGCAAAGAAGTCGAGATCGAATTTTTGGACGATACGCCGGCGCTGGAAACTGAATATCGCACGCCGCTTTTCGAGACGATCAGGTGCGTGATGAAGCGCTACGCGCCCCGCGCGACCTTGTTGCCCTATCTCGTTACCGGCGCGACGGATGCGCGGCACGTTAGCAAGCTGGGCACCAAGGTCTATGGCTTTGGCCCGATGCTCGGGCCGACGGCCGAATTGGATCGTATCCACGGGCACGACGAACGAATTTCTATCGAGAACCTGGCATTTGGCACGCGCGTTTTGTACGATATCGTGAGCGAATTCTGTGGAGGAGAAAGGAGGTAGACAGGTAAACAGGTAAACAGGTAGACACGTGTACATGTACATGGGTATATGTCTACATGTCTACCTGTGTACTTGTTTACCTGCCTACTGAACACTATGTTACGTACATCTATCGTGGGTGGCTCCGGTTACGGCGGCGGAGAGGTCGTTCGCCTTTTGCTTTCACATCCACAGGTTGAGATTGCCCAAGTAACGTCCGAGTCGCACGTTGGGCAGTACCTTTACAACGTCCATCCGAATTTACGCGGACGAACGTCGCTCCAGTTTACTTCGCTCGACCAGTTAGCTGCGTGTGACGTGCTGTATCTGGGTTTGCCTCACGGCGAAACTCAAAAACAGATCGAAAAGTTCGCCGCCCTGGCGCCGCGTATCGTAGACCTCTCGGCGGACTTTCGCTTGCGCGATCTTGCCGTCTACGAAAAATGGTACGGCGAAATACATCACGCGCCCGACTGGCTGAGCAAATTCGTGTACGGCCTGCCCGAATTGCACCGCGAGGAAATGCGCGCGGCGAAATACGTGAGCGGCGTCGGCTGCAACGCGACGGCGTCCATCCTCGCGCTTTTGCCGCTCGCGCGCGCGAATCTGCTCGATGCTGCGCGGCCGGTAATCGTGGACATCAAAGTGGGGTCGAGCGAAGGCGGCAACTCGGCATCATTCGCGTCGCACCATCCGGAGCGCAGCGGCTCGGTGCGTTCGTTCGCGCCGGTGCGGCATCGGCATACGGCGGAGGTCGAGCAGGAGTTGGGGTTGACCAACGTCCACCTCTCGATCACCTCCATCGAGATGGTACGCGGCGTGTTGGCGACGGCGCACTGCTTTTTGCGCGCGGGGACAACCGAAAAGGACTTGTGGCGAGCGTATCGCGGCGCATACAAAGGCGAGCCATTCGTCCGCATCGTCAAAGACAAGTCCGGCATCTACCGCTATCCTGAACCCAAGATACTCTCCGGCTCGAATTACGCCGACGTTGGTTTCGAGTTTGACGAAAGCAATTGTCGCGCCGTCTCGCTCTGTGCGATTGACAACCTGATGAAAGGCGCGGCCGGCAGCGCGGTCCAAGCCATGAACCTGATGTGCGGGTTCGATGAAACGGCGGGGCTGGAGTTTACGGGGCTACATCCGATTTAGACGAGAGTCTAAGGCTCGAGGGGTACCGATGATTGACATAGTCCTTAATGCCGCGAAAATTGCTTTTTCTGAAGATGCTCGCAAGAGCGCGTCGGCCCTTATAGATTTTATACGCAGATCGCCAGAATGGCAGAAAGATTTCTGTACGCTCGAAGCCAAGATCGAACCGAGGGTTTCCGAACAAGCATATTTGCTTGGCGAAATCGCTGTCGAAAAAATGCGGACCCTACAATTTGCTGATGTTTCTCTCGGTGCTTTCAGGGCTTCTTATACTGAACTAGTGACAAACGCTTTTGAACACGGTTGTGGCAAAGACAAGAACAAGAAGGTCAGTGTGACCATTGAGCTAAATCCACATTACGTGTCATTGACGGTTACAAACCCGAAGGGGAAAAAGTTTAGTGTAATCAAGTGTCTTGAAGAGCAACGTGCCGCCTTATCTCGCAATCCAAGCGCAAGAACCGGGCGCGGCCTTATCTTGGTTCGCGAGCTTGCCGATAATTTGGATTCTACTTCGGAAAGCGAAGGCGTGAAGGCGATTTTTTACAGGCCTTCTGTTTCGCTCAAGATAGACGAAATTGAAGATTTGGTCATTATTGAAGTGATAGACGGCGCGATCAACCCGTCAGCTAGTAGACGGATAACAGAGGCGGCCCATCGCTTCCTGAATCGTAATTTGATCCTTGATTTTTACAAATACAAGTCTGAAAAGGAACATGCAACCGAACTACTGCGAAGCTACTTGGACCTTAACGCCGTATTTGAGGAGACTGGGAAGAGGGTCGTGATTCTGCTAAATCCATCTCCGAGTTCGGCCGTAGCTTCTTTAAACATGCTTCCCCCAGCCATGGTCGCGCACTCGTGGGATGAGGCACTTGCGAAAAGTAATCAGGCTCAATTAAGAAAAAGGATCAAGCAACTTAAAGGTTCGTGACCGACTATATCTCCAAAAAGAGTAATAATGTTCGTTGTCAAAATTGGCGGTTCACGCGGCATTGACCTCGACGCGGTTTGCGCGGATGTTGCAGCGTTGACTAGAGAAGGCAAGCAGATTGTTTTGATGCACGGCGCCGGCAATGAGGCCAATGAGTTGGGCGATAAGCTCGGGCATCCTGCCAGGCACGTGACCTCGCCGCAGGGCTATACCTCGCGCTATACGGACCGGCAGACGCTAGAGATTTTCGTGATGGCGGCTTGCGGCAAGATCAATACCTTTTTGGTCGAGCGGCTGCAAAAACTGTGCGTCAACGCCATCGGCTTGTCCGGTGTAGATGGCCGTTTGCTCGAAGGCACACGCAAGGACGCGATCCGCATTGTCGAAAACGGGCGGCAGCGCATCCTGCGCGATGATTACACGGGCCGCGTTGAGAAAGTGAACGCCGACCTGTTGCGCTCGCTGCTGGCGAGTGGCTATACGCCGGTCGTCGCGCCGCTGGCGATCAGCTACCAGGGCGACGCGCTGAACGTGGACGGCGACCGCGCCGCGGCGATGATCGCGGGCGCGCTCGCCGCAGAGCAACTGATTATTCTCACGAACGTGCCTGGGCTTTTGCGCGCTTTCCCCGATGAGGCGAGTCTCATCCCGCACATTGACAAGCATCGGGTCGAGCAGACGATTGATTTCGCCGAAGGGCGGATGAAGAAAAAGGTGCTCGGCGCGACCGAGGCGCTGGCGTTGAACGTCCGGCAAGTGATTTTTGCGGATGGGCGAGTGGCAGAGCCGCTTCATCGCGCGCTGGAAGGCAAAGGAACCATCATCGAATGACCAGCAAGCCGCGCCCCACAGTCTACGCGTTCATGGACGAGAGCGGAGATGCGGGCGGCAATCTTCGCAAAGGGGCGTCGGCATACTTCGTCCTGGCACTCGTAGAGACAACGCAGCCCGAATTGTTGCGAGAGGAATTACGCCGGCTGCGGGTTGCCCTCAACCTGCCGGCGGCCTTCGAGATCAGATACCACGATACTCGCATGGAGTGGGCGCGCGCCGCGTTCTTTGTGCTGTTGCGTTCGCTTGACCTTGGTTTGCGAGCAGCCGTGGTAGACAAGGCGCGATTGCCGCAAGAGGCACAAGCTTGGGGCGAACGCGACATGTATGAATATGCGCTCGGAGAGTTGGTTAGACGCTCATCTGTGGATGAGCTGAGCGAAGCAATATTGGTGATAGACGGCGAACGCGGCAAACAGCAGTTCGTACGCAAGCTGAGACAGCATATTTCAAAGATCGGACGAGAGCAAAAACGCGGGCGTATCTTCAAGGCGATCGTGCTGAAGGAGTCAAAACGGGAATTCGGATTGCAGTACGCGGATATGGTTGCGGGTGACTTGGCAGAAAGAACAAAGCACGGCGAATCAGTTTATGATGATTATGTGGATGCCAAGATCAAGCTACTCTTGTTGTTACCGTGAGAAAAGACCCCCTTGCCTATCCTGCGCGCTGAGCGCAGGAAAGCCGCCAATATGGACATCCCAGCAGGGAAGCCAGCAGAGGGCGACCTTGTCGGCAAGGGGGTAAAACGGTCAGACCGTTTTGTTTCGGGAATCCCTTTCGAGTCTCCGTCTTGGAACAATTCTAGCACAGATAATAATGCGAGTCAAACACCGCGGCCACTTCGCGCGGGTTGATTGATTAGGTTGGACTCGGAGGACATCTTGAACCTTTCCGCACTCGTTTATGCAGTTGGCGCGTTCGTCTGTTTGGCGTCGGCGGATTTTTTCATGAAACTGTCGGCGGGGCGAATCAGCAGCAGTCTCAATACGCTGATTTACGCGATGACGGCGGTGGTGCCGGCCGCGATCTGGGTGGCTTGGGAGCGCCTCTCCAACACGTCGCAAGTGTTGACGCGCGAAGGTGTGCTGACCTCGATGGCGGTCGGTGTCTCGTTCAGTCTCGTCGTCGTGTTCTTCTCATTGACGTTTGCCAATGGCGCGAGTCTATCCGTGGCATCGCCCACCATCCGCCTGATCGGACTCGTGCTCGCCTCGGCGCTCGGTATTCTTGTGCTGGGCGAGCAATTCTCTTGGCGATATGCGCTGGGGTTACTCTTGACCTTTGTTGGCGTTTATTTCATCATCACGCGCTAATCGAGGTAGGTATGACGATTTCAGAACTTGAATCAAGATACACTTCCGGTGTCTACACCAAACGTCCGCTCACAATTGTGCGCGGTCAAGGCGCGCGCGTCTGGAGCGACGAGGGTCGCGAGTACATTGACTGTGTCGGCGGGCAGGGTACGGCGAACGTGGGACACGCGAACGCGGCAGTCGCCCAAGCGATCGCCGAACAAGCGCGTACTCTGATTTCGCTCACCGAGGCATTCTACAACGACAAGCGCGCCGCACTCGCAGAAAAGCTCGTCTCGATTTCGCCGAATCACGCCAACCGCGCCTTTCTGTGCAATTCGGGCGCGGAGGCGATTGAGGGCGCAATCAAGTTTGCGCGGTTCAGTACCGGGCGCACGGGAATCGTCGCGATGATGCGCGGCTTTCACGGTCGCACGATGGGTGCGCTGAGCGCGACGTGGGAGCCGAAATACCGCGAGCCGTTTCTGCCCCTCGTGCCCGACTTTTCGCACATTCCGTTCGACAACCTCGCCAAAGCGCGTGAAGCGATCACGGACAAGACCGCGGGTGTGATTGTCGAAGTGGTGCAGGGCGAAGGCGGCGTCCGTCCGGCGTCGCGCGAATTTCTGCAAGGGCTGCAAGCGCTTTGCCGCGAGCGCGGCGCAATGCTGATCGTGGACGAAGTGCAGACGGGCTTTGGGCGCACCGGCAAGATGTTTGCGAGCGAGCAATTCGGCGTCGAAGCGGATTTGGTTGCACTGGCGAAATCTATCGCGGGCGGCCTACCGATGGGTGCCATTCTCATTGGCGAACGCGTGAAGCAGCTTCAACCGATGATTCATGGAACGACCTTCGGCGGCAATCCGCTCGCGTCCGCGGCGGCGCTCGCCGCGATTGATATTATCGAAAAAGAGAATTTGCCGGCGCGCGCCGCGGAGTTGGGCGCGTATACGATGGGCCGATTGCAGCGCATCGAGTCGCCGATGATTCGTCAAGTGCGCGGGATGGGATTGTTGATTGGGATCGAACTCAAGCAAAAGGTGCAGCCGTACTTGCAGGCACTGATGGAGCGCGGCGTGCTCGGTCTTCCGGCAGGGATGAATGTCCTGCGCCTGTTGCCGCCACTGGTGATTGAGAAATCGGATCTCGACATTGTAGTAGATCAGATCGAGGCGGTATTGACCGGTAGAGGTGAAGGTGAGGAATGAGTACAGTCACGATAGAGTTGGAGCAGGAGCTGCTTGACCTCTTTCACGACGTTGGACGCCCCGAAGATAAGCTCAAAGAGTACCTAGTTCTCGAATTGTACCGACGTCGCGAAATTTCCAGTGGTAAAGCGGCTGAATTGCTTGCCATGGAACGATTCGAATTCATCCGATTCGCTTCTCGCGGCGGGATTGCTTATTTCGACCTGGACCAAAGAGAATTGAAGGATGAAATCGAAGCGGTGCGGAGGATCGGATGACTCCATTGCTCTACGTTGCCAATTCAAGCCCGATCATCGTCTTTGAGCGCGTAGGGCAGTCTGCATTGCTCCACAATCTCTTGCAACACGTCAATATTCCACCGGCAGTGCGCCACGAGGTTTTCGGTCCTGACTTGTTGCCAGATTGGATCGAGGAACGTATCTTCGCGCAACCACTAGCTTCCGACAACGTAAGGGCTCGCTTGGGTCCGGGTGAGGTCGGGAGTCTGGGCCTACTCTTGAGAGCGAAAGACAAAGGCTTGATGTCTGCCGTACGTCTATTGATGGTGGCAATGCAAGGTGACGACTTTCGGATCGCTGATGAGTTATTCGCAGATATTCTAAAGGCCGCTGGCGAGAGTTGAATAGATGGCGAAACCGACCGAATTGCTCAAAGGTCTCGTCGAAATCTACAGCCCATCTCAGCAGGAGCGCGCGGCGGTCGAGTATCTCGTCGCACAGATGAGCGCGTTAGGTTTTCGCGCGTTTATTGACGATGCGGGGAACGCGGTTGGCATCCTGGGCAACGGGCCGCGCGAGGTGGTCCTGCTCGGCCACATTGACACGTTTCACGGCTTTATTGACGTGCGCCAAGAAGACGGCAAGCTCTACGGTCGCGGCTCGGTGGACGCGAAAGGGTGCCTCGCGACGTTTGTCTCGGCGTGCACGCGGGTGGGCGCGCGGGACGGGGTGCGCTTCGTCGTGATTGGCGCGGTCGAGGAAGAGTGCGCCACGTCGAGGGGCGCGCGGTTCGCGGTCACGCAATATCGTCCTGACTTTTGTATCGTTGGCGAGCCAAGCGGTTGGGACCGGATCACGCTGGGCTACAAGGGACGCGTCAACGTAGATTACGATTTTTCACAGGGGATGACGCACGGCGCAAGCAGCACGCGCCCGGCGACCGAAAACGCCGTCGCGTTTTGGGCGCGCGTCGCGGAATACGCCGCTGGCTACAATGTCGGCAAGCCGCGCATTGTGGATCAGCTCGACCCATCGCTCCGCAGTATCAATTCCAGCGACGACGGCTTCACGGACCGCGTGACCATGCGCGTCAATGTGCGCGTGCCGCTCGGTTTGACGATTGAGGCCGTGGAACAGCAAATCGCTCAGTTCGCCGATGGCGCGCAACTGGAATTCTCCAGTGAAGAGCCGCCATTCCGCGCGGACAAGAACAACGCGCTCGTCCGCGCGTTCCTCGGCGCAATTCGCGACCAAGGCGGCAAGCCCGCATTTACGCTCAAAACGGGAACGGCGGACATGAATATTGCGGGGCCGGCGTGGCAATGTCCGATCGTCGCGTATGGCCCCGGCGACTCGACGCTCGATCACACGCCGAATGAGCATCTGGATCTGGCCGAGTACGCGCGCGCGATTGACGTGCTGGCGAGAGTGCTGACAACGCTGTGAGGATGACCGCAAATGAACCACGTTGACTTTAACTGCATTTTCTGCGCGATCGCGGCCAAGCGCGCGCCGGCGGCGTTCGTTTACGAATCAACCGATGCGCTGGGCTTCCTCGACATTCATCCGATTACCGAGGGACATCTTCTAATCGTTCCCCGGAAGCACTGCCGCAATCTCTTCGACATTGACGACGCGAGCGGTAAAAGTGTGATGCATGCCGCGCGCGTCGTGGCGCGCGGGATGCGAGCGGCCTTTAACGCCGATGGCATGAACCTATTTCAGTCTTCCGAGCGCGCGGGCGGACAGGATGTTTTCCACTTTCACTTTCACCTGCTCCCGCGCTTTTTCGGCGATGGCTTGATGGCGCGCGATGGTCACGACCGGATGATGCGCTGGCGCGCGCGCGGCAACCCCACACAGGCGGACCTCGACGCGATCGCCGAAAAGATCCGCGCGCACATCATCGAAGGCCCCGTGTAGTTTGCGGTGGAGGAAGAATAAGGTGGATGCGGACGATGCCGTTCTCGTGGTGCTGGTCAATCGTCCACGCGACTTGGCAATCGTCCGCGCGGAACGCTGGTATCGCATTCCGGCCCAACACGCGCCCGCGCATCTATCGCAGGCGAATTATCTGGCGTTCTATCTGCCCAAATGCTTCGGCGCAGAAAAATGGACGATACGGGAGTACGCGCCGGTCCGCGGTCATGAACTGGTGTCGCGCCGCGATCTCTTGCCGGACGAAAGCGACCACCCGCGGGCGAGCGATCCCTATTACAAAGTGGAGCTGGGGCCGGTTCTCGCGCTCCCGCGACCCATCGTGAGCCGGACGCGCCGGCGGCTTTTGTTTCTTTGGACGACCGGCGCCCGGTTCTCGCGGGCCGTCGAGATTGACGATTTGTTTCGCAAGGCCGCTCGCGACGACGCGCTTTGGGAGATGCTGGACAAACCAGACGCGGGCCAAGCCGGGCAGCGGATGGCGCGCGAGGCGCGGACTCGTTATCGCGTGGATTATTGGTTGGCGACAACACACTTGCAACGTGGAGTAACACCGTGAGCATCCTCATCGAAAAAAAGACAAAGCTGCTGGTGCAAGGTATTACGGGGCGCGAGGGCGAGTTTCACACGCGGCAGATGATTGATTACGGCACCCAAGTCGTCGCGGGGATGACGCCGGGGCGCGGAGGCGAATCGGTCCTCGGCGTGCCGGTTTTCGACACGGTCGCGCAGGCGGTCAAAGCGACCGGCGCGAACACTTCGGTGATCTACGTTCCGGCGCGCGGCGCGGCTGATTCGATCATGGAAGCGGCCGATGCAGGAATCGAGCTAGTCGTCTGTATTACCGAGGGAGTGCCGGTCATTGATATGATGCGGGTCACGCGCCGGCTCGACGAGACCGGAACGCGGCTGATCGGCCCGAACTGCCCGGGCCTGATTTCGCCCGGCAAATCCAAGGTGGGCATCATCCCGGGTAACATTTGTATTCCGGGCCCGGTCGGCTTGGTTTCGCGCAGCGGCACGTTAACGTATGAAGTGATCCACGCGTTGACCCAACGCAAGATCGGGCAGTCCACCTGCGTCGGCATCGGCGGCGACCCGGTCCACGGGCTGGGCTTTCTTGAATGCTTGAGTCTCTTTGAAGATGATCCGCAGACGCTCGCGGTCGTGCTGATCGGCGAGATCGGCGGGTCGGACGAAGAGAAAGCCGCGGCATTCATTCAGGCCGAGATGACCAAGCCGGTCGTCGCGTTCGTCGCCGGGCAGACGGCGCCGCCCGGCAAACGCATGGGCCACGCCGGCGCGATCATCGAAGGGGGCACGGGAACGGCCGCGGAAAAAATCGCGGCGTTCCAGCGCGCGGGTGTGCCCGTGGCGCGCTTTCCCGCCGAGGTGGCCGAACTCATCGCGCAAAAACTCGACACGCTCATCAAGCCCAAACGAGCCGCGACGAAAAGCAAGCGCAAACACGTAAAGCGTAAATCGTAAATCGTAAATCTGAAATGATATGGGCGGCGTGGCTCGGGACAATTCGCTCAGCGAAGTAGACCTTGCGCCATACCAGGGGCGATGGGTGGCTATTGTCCGCAAGCAAATCACCGGCGTCGGCCTGAGCGAGCAACAGGCGCGGCTCGCGTCCAAATTTCAGCGCCCGAAAGAAGACCCGGAAGTGATCTTCGTGCCGGAAGATTTCGGCAAGATGGATATTCTCGAAAAGGTTACGGCGTTTCTCGCAAAACGGAATAGCGTCGCTTATCTCGTGGGCGGCGCCGTACGCGATCAATTGCTCGGCCGCGCCGAGACGCGCGACATTGATCTCGCCATTGTGGGCGATGCGAGTGGGCTCGCGCGCGCCTTTGCCAATGCCGAGGGCGGCGCGTTTTACCTGATGGACGCCGAGCACAACGTCGCGCGGGTTCTCCTTGGCAAGGTATATGTGGATTTCGCCGCGCTGCGCGGCAGTCTCGAAGCCGACCTTGCGACGCGGGATTTCACGATTAACGCGATGGCGCGGGCAGTAGCCAGTAGCCAGATGTCAGTAGCCAGTACAGTCGCGGACCCGTTTCACGGGTTGGAGGATTTGCGGGCCAAGCGAGTTCGCGCGGTTTCGGATTCCGTGTTTCAGCACGATCCGGTGCGCTTGCTGCGCGCGGTGCGGATCGCGGGCGAATTGAACATGGCAGTCGAGCCGCAGACTGCCACGTGGATGCGCCGCGATGCCGCGCTCCTGGCGAATGCTTCGATGGAACGGGCGCGCGACGAACTGTTCAAAATTCTGGCGCTGCCAAACGTAATGGCTCTACTGCGACAGCTCGACGAACTCGGTTTGCTCGCTGCGCTGTTGCCACAAGTTTCCGCGCTGCGAGGGGTGGCTCAATCCGCGCCGCACGATTACGATGCCTTTGAGCACACGATGCGCACGCTGGATGCGCTGGTGGCAATCCAAGCGCGTGGCTACGCGGAGGTCGCGAACGGCGAATTCGTCGCCGAGTTGAACGCGCATTTCGCCCAGCAGATTTCGGCGGATCGGACGCGGGGCGCCCTCCTGCGGTTCGCCACGCTCGCGCATGACATTGGCAAGGCCGTAACGGGGTCTGTGGACGAAACGGGCACGATTCACTTTTACGAACACGAGCCGCGCGGCGCGAAAATCGCGGAGACTATCTGCCGCCGGCTTAGACTGAGCAACGACGAAATCGCAATCGTCGCGCGGACTATCGAGCATCACTTGCGCCCGGCCCAATTGGCGCGCGCAACTAAAGTGACGAATCGGGCCATCTATCGTTATTTTCGCGATACGGGCGATGTGGGAATTGATATTTGTGTTCTCGCGCTCGCCGATTGGCGGGCCAAGTCTGCGGCGGCCATCACCGATCCTAGGGATGGCGAGCAGCGGTCAACGCTGGCGACGATGCTCGACCGGTATTATCGCGCGCCGCAGCAGGTTGTCACGCCGCCGGCGCTGGTAGACGGGCGCACGTTAATGCGAGAGCTGAATATTCCGCCGGGACCACGCGTCGGAGAGTTGTTGGAGGCGATCCGGGAAGCGCAAGCGGGCGGTGAAGTGAAAACGCGCGAGGACGCGCTGGCGTTGGCACGAGAACGGGTAGAGAGGTAAACAGGTAAACAGGTCAACAGGTAAGCACGTAAACACGTAGATACCTGTCTACCTGTGTACTTGTGTACATGTGTACAGAGCTATGGAACTCCAGATTGCGGGCGTCAAAGTTGCCAAGTATTCCGTGAGAGAATCGGGCGATACGCTTGAGATGATCGAGCGGCCGCACGGCGGCTTGTCGTTCGTCCTCGTGGATGGGCAGCATACCGGTCACGGCGCCAAAACGGTCTCAAATCTCGTGGCGCGCAAAGCCGTCTCGCTGTTGGCGGAAGGCGTTCGCGATGGCGCGGCCGCGCGAGCGGCGCACGATTATTTGTATACGCAGCACGAAGGCAAAGTCTCGGCTGAATTGCACATCGTCTCGATTGATTTGGTGAGCAAGACGATCGTGATCTCGCGCAACAGCCATTGCCCGGCGATCGTCGGTCATGGCTGCGACACGCGGCTTTTCGACGAACCGTCGACGGCGATTGGTGTGCATCGGCGGATGAAACCGGTCATTACCGAAGTGCCGCTCGCCGCGCATACGACGGTGGTCGTTTTTACCGATGGTGTGCTGGATGCCGGCGTCCGCTATGGGCCCAAGTTCGACGTGGCCGAATTCGTCGGGTCCCAATTATGTGACGACACGATCAGCGCGCAGAAACTCGCCGATGGGATCCTCGCCCGCGCCGTGGAATTTGACCGCGGCCGTCCCAACGACGATACCAGCGTACTCGTGGTGCGCGTGCTGCCGCGGGTCAAAACGGATGACGCGCGGCGCGTGTCCGTCAGGTTCCCACTCGAGTAACCAGAAGCGGAGGCGTGCGCTCTTTTGATTGCTTGGGGTTTGTGGTATCATTAGGGAGGAGGTAGCCATGCCCGAATCGCAAACAGTTCAATTACCTGTTGCAGAATACCAAGCGTTGGTACAAAGGATTGAGAAGTTGGAGAGGATTGTGCTGGGACAAGAAGAACATCCAGTTGCCTCAAAAATGCAAGCCACTGATGTGCGCGCCTTGATTCGGGAGTTACAGACAAAATATGCCCAATATCCCTCCTTTACCCAAGCCCTCCTCGCCGAGCGCGCCCGAGAGCGTGAACGAGAAGATCAAGGCATACGTCCTCGACAGTCACGCCCGTCTCGCTCTGCTACAAAGAGAGGTCGGCCAGGAACGCGTCGCCGGACTCATTGAACTAGCGCACAAACAGAAAGCGGCTCTGTACATCAGTCTGATCAATTGGGGCGAGATATTTTACATCGTAGCGCGTAGGCAGAATGCGAAAGTTGCCAAAGAACTGATGCAGGACATTGAGAAACTGCCTCTTGCCCTTGCCGAAGTGAATCGGGCACGCGTACAAGCGGCTGCTGAGGTCAAGAGCAAATATCCGGTTTCGTATGCGGACGCATTTGCCGTGGCATTGGCGCGCGAATACGGCGCATTGTTGGTAACCGGCGACCCAGAGTTCAAAGCAGTTGAGAAGATGGTCTCAATTCTTTGGCTGGGAGATTGAGTTCGGATCCGCCAGTTCCGTCAGACAATGGCGGGCTTTTATCCACGATGCGAATTGCAATTGTCGGGCCTTGCGCGGCGGGCAAGACGACGCTCGCGCGTGAATTGAATGCGCTGGGCTATGACGCGCACGATTGCGCTCAGGAGCACTCGCACGTCCAGACGATGTGGCAGCGGGTTACGCGCCCGGATACGTTGATCTATCTGGATGCGTCGCTCCCGACGATTTGCGCGCGCTTGCGCGTGAATTGGGAAGAGGGCTATCTCGACGAAATGAACCGCCGCTTGACGCATGCGCGGGCGCATGCCGATTCCTACTTGGATACAGACCCGCTAACTCGTGAGCAAGTTCTCGACCGCGTGCTCACGTTTCTTGACGCCTTGACGTCGCCCCGTGCCTTGTGACCTGCGACTTGCCTGTTTTATCCACTTGGTTTATAATCCCCCCGGTTTGTCTCGTCCCATACAGGGGCCGTATTTGGAATCCTACTGTTGATGAAAGGTCTCGATGCGAGAACGTAATTACATTTTTCTGGTTGGGATTATTTTTGTCGCCTTGATTGCCGGCTGGATTGACCTGCCCGATAACCCCGGACTGCGGCTCGGGCCCATTAACAAAGACATCCGCGTTCATGAAGGTCTCGACCTTCAAGGCGGGCTCCAAGTTTTGCTCCAAGCGGATGTTGCTGATTGCAATTCGGTGTCGGATGAATCAATGGAAGCGGCCAAAGCCATCGTCGAGAATCGGATCAATGGCCTGGGGGTAGTGGAACCGCTGATTCAGCGTCAAGGCCGATGTCGTCTCGTGGTCGAATTGCCGGGCATCAGTAACCCTAACGAAGCAATCGCGACCTTTGGCGGCACAGGGCTGTTGGAATTTGTTGATGCTGGCGATACCGCCTTGGCGGAAGGTCAAATCGTCCAGACGACGGGCATCTCCACGGTCGTCCTGCCGGGGACGCCAGTGCCAACCGTGCCGCCGCCTACTCCGACGGCTGTGCCTACTCCCGCGGCGGGCATCACCGCGACCAGTCCGGTGACGACAACCACACCGGTAACGCCGACCATTTATCGGACGGTGATGACCGGCAAGGATCTGCAGACCGCCAGCGTCTCATTCCAACAGACGACCAGTCAGCCGTTCATTTCATTCTCGTTGACTTCGGACGGCGGCAAGATTTTTGGCGATTACACCTCCAAGAACGTCAACAAATTCTTGGCGATTGTCTTGGACAAGCGGGTCATCTCCTCGCCAGTGATCAAGAGCCCGATCACGGACGGCAACGGCATCATCGAAGGCCAGTTCTCTTTGCCAGAAGCTCAGAATCTGGTGATTCAGCTCAAATATGGCGCCTTGCCGATTCCGCTCAAAGTCGTCGAATCCAGCGCGATCGGTCCAACCCTGGGTCGCGATTCGGTCAGTAAGAGCATCATGGCGGGAGCGATTGGCTTGATTATCGTCATCCTGTTCATGCTCCTGTACTATCGCTTGCCCGGATTGCTCGCCGCGATCGCGCTGACGATCTACGCCCTCATCGTTTTTGCGATTTACAAGTTCGGCATCCCCGGTATCTTCCCGTATGTGACCCTGACCTTGCCGGGCATTGCCGGATTCATCTTATCGGTCGGCATGGCGGTAGACGCCAACATTCTGATTTTCGAGCGCATGAAAGAAGAATTACGCGCCGGGCGCTCGCTGATGCTGGCCGTCGAAGCTGGCTTTCAACGCGCCTGGCCCTCGATCCGCGACTCGAACTTTTCAACCCTGATCACCTGCGGAATCCTGCTATGGTTCGGCGCGAGTTTCGGGGCGAGTATTGTCGCCGGTTTCGCGCTGACTCTCGCTATCGGCGTGATTGTCAGTCTCTTTACGGCGATCACCGTGACCCGGACGTTTCTCCGCTTGATCATGGACATGGATGTGACGACGAATCATTGGTGGTTCGGAGTATAACCCTTGCGGGCTACAAAAAAAACGTCCCCATCAAGGCGTTGTGTGCCTGTGACGGGGACGTTTTAGGAAGGAGGGAGGAGCACAATGGGCCGCACCGCCCGCTTGACTCCGTGAATAATATAACAAGAACAAGTCCAAGACCGGTCAAAACGCGGTCAAAGGTGTGTGCCAATTTTCAAGTCTCTGGGCTTTGCTATCTCCGGTGACTTGTGCTAGAATGACAACCGTTCTTACTGTTCGCTGTTCACTGTTTACTGATTACTGACCCTTGGGAGGACGCGCGTGCTCGATATTGTCGGGAAACGATATTGGTATTTTGCTCTATCGCTGCTGGTGATTATTCCAGGTCTCATCGCGATGGGGCTGACTTGGGGGCAAACTGGGCAGCCGTTTCGCCTGGCGATTGACTTTACCGGCGGTACATTGCTTCAATTGAAATTCGACAAGCCGCAAACCTTTAGTACGGAACAAATCGTTCGCACGCTCGAGCCGTTCAACATCACGTCAAATGATGTGGTGGTTCAGCAGTCCGGGACCGATACGCTGGTCCTCCGGACGCGCGAATTGGATACCGACACCAAGGTCAAGGTTGAAGCCGCGCTTGGCCAACAGTTTGGCAATTTCGTCGAGCAGCGCGCCGAGTCGGTCGGCCCGGCGATTGGCACTGAGGTTGCCCAGCGCGCCTTGATGGCGGTCGCGCTCGCGTCTATTGCGATTCTGTTGTACATTACGTGGGCGTTCCGTCGCGTGCCGCAGCCCTTCCGCTATGGCGTCTGTGCCATCGTCGCGATGCTCCACGACGTGTTCGTCCTCCTCGGCACGGCTTCGATTTTTGGAATGATGCTGGGTTGGGAAGTGGATTCGTTGTTTCTTACAGCCCTGCTCACCGTCATCGGCTTTTCGGTTCACGACACGATTGTCGTGTTCGACCGAATTCGTGAGAACCTGAATCGCCTCCGCGGCACGCGCTTTGAGGATGTGGTCAATCATAGTATCATCCAGACGCTCGACCGGTCCATCAACACGGTGCTCACCACGTTGTTCGTCTTGGGCGCGCTGATTCTCTTTGGCGGCGTCACGATTCAACATTTCGTCGTGACGCTATTCATCGGTATTTTGAGCGGCATGTATTCCTCTATCTTCAACGCCGCGCCGCTCTTGGTGGTCTGGGAGAATGGCGAGCTACTTGCGTTCTTCCGCCGCATCTTCGGCGGGCAACGCCAGGCGACAGCCTGAATTCGAATCATCGAGCCGCCCTCTGCAAGAGGGCGGCTTTTTTCATTGTGGAGTATCTACTCTCTTTTGACGATGCTCAACGGATGTGCTAAACTACTGATGTGGGCATTTCGATTCGTGTGCGGCCGGCGCGGCCAGAAGATAAGCAAGCGATTCTCTCGTTCAGCCGGAACACGTTCAGTTGGGGCGATTACATCCCCGAGGTTTGGGACAAGTGGCTTGGCGATCGAGCCGGTCAGATCGTCGTCGGTGTCGTGGACGGTCAACCCATTGCGATGCTGCACGTGGCGATTCTGGAGCAGCGCGTCGCGTGGATGGAAGGGATGCGCGTCCATCCCGATTTTCGCCGCCAAGGTCTGGGGACGGCCGTGGACGCCGGTGGGCTAGAGTATGCGCGGACCCGCGGTTGTCGCATTGCGCGACTGGCGACGAGCAGTAAGAACATCCCCGCGCAAAGGACCTTACGCACTCAGGGCTACACGCAGGTCGCGCAGTTCAATTCGTGGACGGCGCCGTCCGCTCACGGCGACGCGCTTGAATCGCGCGTCGCCACCGTGGATGACCTCGCCGAAATCCTCGCACGGTGGAATCAATCCGAAATTCGCAACCCAAGCCACGCCTTACTACCTGACCCGTACTGGCGTTGGACCGATCTCACCGAGTCACGCCTCCGAGAGCAAATTGCCGCTAACCAAGTGCGGATCGTGCCCGGCGGTTTTGCGCTCTGCCCGACGTTTGATCGCGAAAAAGAGTTCTATGTTCACGCGTTGGCCGGCGATTCGGAAACGGTTCGCCAACTGGCGCTGGACGCGCGCGTGGAGGCGGGATACCGCGGATTCGAACAACTTGAGGCCATGATTGCCGACGACCTGCGGGTCAATTTGCCGCTTTCCAATACCGGATATGTTCTTGAAGGCGCCATGCTGGTCTACGAGCAAACACTGTGAAACGGCGCAAGTACTTTGCCATTGGAATCGTCGCGGCGCTATGGGCGCTCGCCGCGTGCGCGCGGGTGCCCGTGCCCACCGCGGATCAGCCGACCTTTACACCGTCACCTTTGGCTACACTAGCGAGCGTCGTTGCCACGCCGATGCCATCGGCGGCGATTCCCACGAGCACTGTTCTGCCAACCGGCACGCCGACATCTGTTTCTGTCACGGCGATTCCTACGCGGGCGATCATGCCTTCATCGTCGCCGACGCCCATTCTCACGCCAATTGCGTTTGATCGCAATCCGCGCGCCATATTGGTCGAGGCCGACGTAACGGGTGGTTCCAATCCGGCGCCGCGCGATATGCACGTTCCGCTCTTTCGGCTCTACGCGGATGGATTCGTCCTTTTGGCCGGCGAGCGCGCGCCGCTAACGACCGGGCTTGATGCGGCAGCGCGCGTGGGATATTTAAGCGAGACGGACATTCAGAGCTTGCTTGCCTATCTGCGCGATGGCGGATTTAATTCGCTCAACGCGTACTACGAGCCGCGTCCCGCGCCAAAGGATGCGCCGACCGCGCAGATAACGGTTTATTTGAACAAAACGAAAACCGTGCGCGTTTTCGCGCCGGATTCTCCGACCACGCCCAAGCCGTTTTCCGATGCGTTAGCTCGCATCACGCAAACTGTTCCAAGCGAACTCACGACATTCGTCCCGACCGATGGTTATCTGATCGCCTCGGCTGCCGGCAGCACAAGCGACCACAGAGCGAACAGCGATCTGGTCGAGTGGGGGAACAACGTCGGAGTGCGGCTCGCGGATGCGATGGATGGGGTGACCGTCTCCGGCAGCGCCTTTTCGAATGCGGCTGCGTTGATCGGTCGAGCATGGCCCAAATCCCTTTTTCGCGAGGGCAACAGTGTCTATCGCGTCCGCTTGGCGTCCAACCTGCCGCGCGCCGTTCACCTGACCGATTGGATTGGTACGATTCTCGAAGCGCCCCGGGAGTTTGATCGCCGCGCGTTTGATCTCGTCGGCTATTATCGCGGCGCGAACTTGTTCGGTGAGGCGCGCGGGAATCCCCCAACGCGCGGCGATTGGGTGCTCGTGGACGATAGCGGCGCAATTTACGTGAGCGGCATTGCTCCGCAGGGATTCGACCCTTCATCACGGGTGGACGCGTGGAATGTCGTTCGGGTGCGCGCGGTAGTCGTCTACGTGCGTTCCGGAACGAGTTACTTGGAGGCACGCAGCGTGGATGCTTCGTCTTCTCATCTCTCGGCAAATCCGATCATCATCTCGAATGCACAAGCCGCAATCGCGGCCGTGAAATCGCGCTTTCCTGAAATGGGCAAGATCAAGCCGGCCGGCGCGGGAATGATCGGCGCTTCGACTGACATCAAGGTCGTCGAGCGCGCCGATGGCTGGGATTTGGCTTTTTGGGAGGGCTGGGGCGACTGCCCGGCCGGGTGTATCAATCATCGCTATTCCTATTTTTCGGTGAAAAAAGACGGCCGCCTGCAAAAGGCGGGTGAATATTCGCGCATCTATAACGCGACCGGCAATTCGTTCGACACGACGGGCGCGCCGCTGTGGGGCGTGCCCAAGTAGATTAATTTCCTATTGTCGTTCGTATTCTCTCGCGCTACAATGGACATCGAACATTGGACCTTCGACGCAACACCGGAGCGGTTCTACTCGTTCTACTCTTTGTGAGTCTTGTTGTCCCGGCCTTGGCTGACTCGCCGAACACCGTTGCCGCGCTCGCGGCGCGGATCAACGCCGAGCGCGTGGCGCGCGGGCTGCCGCCGTACGCGCTGAACGCGCAGTTGAGTGCGGCCGCGCAAGCGCACGCGCAAGACATCGCCAAGACCGGCAAGTATGGTCACACCGGCTCGGATGGCTCAACCCTTGTCGTGCGCGTTGGGCGAGTCGGCTATGGCGAGTATTCTTGGGGACGACGCGTCGGCGAGAACTATGCCGTCTATCGCAGCATAGACGACGCGATGGGTTTTTGGATGAAGAGTAAGGCGCATCGCGAGAATATTTTGCACGAGGTCTATCGCGAGATCGGCATTGGGCTGACGCCGGCGAATCAGTGGGGCGCGACGGTTTACGTTCTCAATTTCGGCGCGCAGCCGAACATCCTGCCGATTTTTATCAACAACGGCGCGGATTCAACCCAATCGCCCAACGTAACGATCACACTGACTGAAGAAAACGCTTTGCCGGCAGGCGAGGGCAAAATGATCGGCCGGCCAAAGCAAGTGCAAGTTTCCAACTCGCCGGACTTTGCCGATGCAGACTGGCAGCCCTACGCGGACAAGATTCCCTGGACGCTGCCGGCGAGCGGCGGCGCGAAAACGGTGTACGTGAAATATCGCGATGCCAATGGCCGGACGGCGACGAGCAGCGATTCGATTACGCTCGGCGGCGCGGCGATGGCGAACCAAGCCGCGGTAGTTACGGCAACGCGGACCGCCACGCCGCGGCCAACCTCTACTCCGCGCCCTACTGCGACCAATACGCGCCGACCGACGTCAACCGTGACGCGCACGCCGCGGCCCAGCGCGACGCCAACGGATACGCCCGAGCCAACCGAAACCGTCACGCCCACGCCCGAAGTAATCGAGATCGCACAATCGGCGCAAGCGATCACGTCCATTCCGTTGATCTACTTGAAACCGACCGTCGCGCCGCTTCCGACCGCTGCGGTGGCTGGTCTCGCGCTTGAAACTGGCGCTCCAATTGACGCATTGGCGGGCGGTATCTTCGCAGTGGGTTTCGGCTTGGGAATCTTGGCGATCATCAAATTCCGATCCCGCCGCACTCCGCCCAATCGTTGAATACGCAATACGCAATACTACTCACTGTTCACTGTTTACGGTCCTGAGGTGTTTTGCTTGGCTCGCCAAACTGGAATCCTACTGCTCCTGATTCTCGCCGTCTCCGCGTGCAGTTTGGCACAGGTCGTGGCGCCGGCGCCGGCTCCTTCGCCACTGCCGACGGTTTATGCCACCTACACGGTTCAACCGGGCGATACCCTCAGCCAAATTGCCGTGCGCTTTCGCGTGACGCTTGAGCAATTGATCGCGCTGAACGTGGACCGCTATCCCACCTTGGCGCGCGATCCTTCGACGATCAGAGTGGGATGGGAATTGCGGGTGCCGCAACCGAACGCGGCCGTCCGCGAAACGGCGACGGCAGACGCGAGTTTCCCACAAGTTGATTTGAATCAGGCCGCCCGGCTCGTGGTCGAAGGGATCAACAGCGCGCGGGCCCGATACGGTCTGGTGCTGTTTCGCTCGGATGTGGCGCTCACGCGCATCGCGACCGATCGCAGCACCGACATGATTGCGCGCGAATACTTTAGCCACTATGATCCCCAGACCGGCCAGGAGCCGTTGCTGCGGAATCTCCAAGCCAACAATTTCGCGTATCAATATGCCGGCGAAAATATCGCCGAAATCAAGAATGATGCGGGTTGGGTCCCGCCCTTGCTGACGGTCGCCGCGCGCTACAGCGCCGAAGATTTGGCCAACGAGTTCGTCACGGGTTGGCTCAACAGTCCCGATCATCGCGCCAATATTCTCAACTCGCATTACCGGCGCACCGGCGTCGCGCTCGCCGTAAGCCGCGACGGCCGCCGCATCGTCGCAACGCAGGTATTTTCAGACTGAACCTCACCCCCCTCCCCCTTCCCCCTCCCCCCTCTCCTGAACCGAAATTCAGGTTCAGGAGAGGGGGAGGGGGTGCCCGAAGGGCGGGGGTAGCAGGTGAGGTGGGAGGCGTAACTTGCCTGAACCCCAAGGATTGACCGCGCACGTCCTGGATCAAGTTGTGGCACTCTCGCGCGACCATCGGCAATTGCTGGTTGATCTCGCGCTGCGCGTCGAACCGTTTTCGAACGAGTTGCTCGCGCTGTGGACCAAGGTCTATCAAGAGACGGCCGTCCGGCAGCCGCCTCCGCCGGATGAGGTCGTGCGCGCGATCCAAGAAGAAGCCATACGGGTGTTGTTGGGCGGGTTGCGCGACGGCGACTTGCCGAAATACTATGGCGATATTGCCGCCTGGGCAAGCCGCACGGCGCGGTCCGGTCTCGCGTACGACCAGATCGTCGAGTTAGTGCGCGCCTATCAACGCAGCGGGTTGACTCTCCTGCTCCGCGCCTATCCTGCCGGCGCCGAGCTGGAACTCGTCCTGGGCGCGCTCGACGATCTGTATGCCGGCACGATCACGCTCATCGCCGCGGTCTATATTCAAGCCCTGCAAGACCAATTGATGGACAGCGCGCGGCCGCGTGCTTTCGGTCAATTGGCGATCGGCGCGACACACTCGCTCAACAATCTGCTGACCGCGATTCTCGGTCGCACCCAACTTTTGCTGGAGCGCACGCGCGACGCGGAATCGCGCGGCGAGCTGCAAGAGGTCCAGCGCACGGCGACCCTGGGCGCGCAGACCGTCAGGCACTTGCAAGAGTATGCGCGCGGCGTGCGCGATCAGGAATTCGTCGAGGCCGACGTCAACAACCTCCTGCGCGATGCGGCCGAGATCACCCGTTTTGTCTGGCGCGACGAGGCCGAAGCGCATGGGATCGTAATTGACGTGGTCAAGGATTTTGGCGACATCCCGCCGGCACTTGCCCGTCGGAACGAATTGCGCGAGGTCTTTATCGCGCTGATCCTGAATGCGATCGAGGCGATGCCGCGCGGCGGTTTAATCACGCTGCGGACCGAGCGCAAGGACGATAGCGTGCTGGTCGCCGTAATTGATACGGGAGAGGGAATGACCGAGGAGACGCGACGGCGGGTCTTTGATCCCTTTTTCAGTACCAAGGGGACGGGGCACACCGGCCTGGGATTGAGTATCGCCTCGAACCTGGTCGGCCAACACAAGGGGATGCTGACAGTCGAGAGCCAGCCCGGGCGCGGCAGCGCGTTCACCGTTTCGATTCCGGTCGCGCCGGGGACGCTCGCGCCAAAGGCGGAGGCGGCGCCGGTTTCCGTTCGCACCGTCCGAATCTTGATCGTTGACGACGAGCCGACCGTGCGTGACATTGTCGCCAAGTTCCTGGCGTTCCGCGGCTACCAAGTGGCCGTGGCCGACAGCGGGTACGATGGCATCGCCGCGTTCAAACGCGCCCGCTTTGATCTGGTCGTGACGGATCTGGGGATGCCGGGCATGTCGGGCTGGGAAGTCGCGCGCGAGGTCAAGCGGTTGCGGCCCCAAACGCTGGTCGTGTTGATGACCGGGTGGGCCGCGGATCTCGATCAAGAGAAGGTGAAGGAGAGCGGCGTGGATCACATTGTCCACAAGCCCTTCAACGTGGACGACGTATTGACGCTGGTTAACGAAGCGGTCGCGCTGCGCGAAAAGATGTAACGATAGACAATCAATCCATGTAGGGGCGGGGTCGCCCCGCCCTTTCCGTTAACGATAGACGATCAATCCCAGCACGGCCGCGCCGAGGATGATAAAAACGGGATTGATCTCGGTGAACGTCAAAAGGCCGAAAGACACCAACGCGATGATCGCCTTATCCCAGCCCTGAATCAGTCCGTCGCTCCAGCCGATCTTCTTGGCATTGAAAACGGAATTAGCCATGTCGTACGCAGTCCAGAGCAGCAAGCCGATCACGACTGGGCGCACGGCGGTGAGCATGGATTTCATGACGGGCAAATCTTTGAGACCGAAAAACAGCACGACCATGATGAGCATCAAAATCGTGGTCGGCAGTACCGTCCCGCCCGCCGCAGCAACTGCGCCCGGAACGCCCGCCAGCTTGTAACCGACATAGGCCGAGACCTGCGGCGCGATCGGGCCGGGCAGCGCGTTGCCCAACGCGACGGCGTCGGCAAATTCTCCGGAATCGGTCCAGCCGGCGGACACCGTCTCGCGCTGCATCAGCGCCAGCGAAGCTGGCCCGCCGCCCCACGAAAAGATAGCCACGCGCGTGAATAACACAAAGATGTCCCAAAGAAGCATGAATCCCCCGTGGATCAGTGAACAGTGAACAGTGAACAGTGAACAGTAATCAGTTTTCAGAATTCATTGCCCGGCTTAGTTCGCCGGTCTGAATCAACTCCACCGCCCGCTCAATATCTGGCGAAAGAATTCGGTCGCGATCCAGGAACGGAATCTCGCGCCGCAGCCGGGCGTGCGCGGCGCGGGTGCCGCGCCCCAGCAGTTCCATGCTCTGCCCCAAATTCTTTAGGCGCAAATCAATCCCCTGCGCCGCCGCGATCAGCTCGATAGCGACGATGCGGGTGCTGTTCCACACGATTTCGCGCGCGTGCCGCGCTGCGTTCGCCGACATGGAGACGTGATCTTCTTGGTCCGCGCTCGTCGGGATCGAATCCACGCTGTCGGGGTGCGCCAGCGTCTTGTTGTCCGAGACGAGCGCGGCGGCAGTGACCTGCGCCATCATCAACCCGCTGTTCGTTCCACCGCCCTCGACCAACATCATCGGCAAGCCGTCGCTCAAATGCGCGCTGCACAGGCGAAACGTGCGCCGCTCGGAGATATTGCCGATTTCGGCGACCGCCGTGGCAAGTGAATTGGCGACGAGCGCCAGCGCCTCGCCGTGGAAATTGCCGCCCGACCGCGCCTTGTTCTCCCCCTCGATGTCGAGAAAAATCAACGGGTTATCGGTTGCCGCGTTGATCTCCTCGGCGACAATCCGCCGCGCGTGTTCGATTGCATCGCGTGCCGCACCCACGACTTGAGGCGCGCAGCGAAACGAATAGGCGTCCTGCACGCGCGCGGTCGAATCCACGAGGCGGCTGCCTTCCAGGAGGACGCGCACGTTCTGCGCGGTGGCGAGCTGGCCCGCGTGCCCGGTCGCACGGTTCAGCCGTTCGTCAAACGGCGACGACAATCCGCGAATCGCTTCCAAACTCATCGCCAACGCGATATCGGCGTGGCGCGCGAGATTCTCCGCATCGGCCACCGCCAGCGCCGCAATCGCGGCCGAAACGGTCGTCCCGTTATTAAGCGCGAGTCCCTCTTTGGCCTGCAATTCGATTCGAGAGATTCCGGCCAGTTCCATGGCGCGTTTGCCGCTCATGCGCGTGCCCTGGTAAAACGTTTCGCCACTTTCGTCTTCGCGATCCTGCGCGTCGCGGCTCATAACCAAGACGAGGTGTGAGAGCGGCGCGAGGTCGCCGCTCGCACCGACGGAACCTTTGGACGGAATGATCGGGTGGACGCCGCGATTGAGCATGGCGAGGAGCGTTTCGATCACAACGGAGCGCACGCCCGAAAAGCCCTTGGCGAGTGTGTTCGCGCGAATCGCCATGGTCGCGCGGACGATCTCTTCGTCCAGCGGCGCGCCGACGCCGGCGCTGTGGCTGAGGATGAGATTGCGCATCAAGCGCGCGGATTGGTCGGGACGGATGGGGACATTCGCGAAAACGCCAAAGCCGGTGTTGATGCCATAGACCGTCGGCGTGCCGCGCGCGAGCAGTTCGTCCACCCAGGCGCGGCTGGCGTTAATGCGCGGGCGCGCGGCATCGGCGAGCGAAACGGGACGCGCGGCGTGCGCGACCGCGACCAGGTCTTGAATGGTGAGGCGCTCGCCGTCGAGTGAAAGGGGATGGGTGTCCATCGTCAATCAACATAGAAGGGCGGGGTAACCCCGCCCCTACATACTTTTGCGCCCCCGGCGAGACTCGAACTCACAGCCTTTTGCTTAGAAGGCAATTGCTCTGTCCACTTGAGCTACGGGGGCAACTCACTAGCAATCATTTTACTACGAATCTTGGCACGGGTCAAAGCGTGCCATCCTACTCCCACTTGCCATCCGAATACAGAATCAGCGCCGTGCCTGTGTTCACGCCGATGATCATCCCGCGTTCAAACGGCTGGACCGGCGCGACATAGCCGCCCGTTTCCGCCGCGGTCGCCGCGCCGATTTTGGCGCGCACGGACGCCTGCTCGCACCAAACTTTGCCAAAGCCGCGTCTGGGCTTTACGTTTCCCGTGGATACTGCGACGCTCGGGCACGAGTCCTCCGGCATCGTTTCAATCCACTTGTCTTCAAAGACCTGCCAAGTCTTGTCGCCGAAAAGAACGTAGATGCGTCTTTCGTCTTGACGCCAGTACATTTGCCCGCGCTCAAAGGGCTGCGCCGCAAGATTCGCCGAGCGCTGTTCATCCGTTGGGCAGCCCAGGCGCGCGGCCACGAGCGCATTCCAACGCGGCAGGATGAGACCGCTTGGCGCAAGGGAACACGCGGCGGCCACAGACGGTGTGGGCGTGAGACTGGGCGTGACGCGACGCGTCGGCAATGTCGTAATCGGCAGCGTGGGGTAGGGTGTTGGCGTGAGAGTCGGGGTCGGAGAGGGCGGCGTAAGCGTGTTCGCATCCTCGACGAGCGTGATCGTGCCATCGTCGCGCCCCGCGACGTAAAGCACATTGCCGAGCCGCGTCATCTTGCCCGGCGAGTCTATCGCCAGCGTTCCGACGCGCCCAAACGAGCGCGTATCGAAAACCTCGATCATGTTTTCAGAGGACGTTGGCGTTGGCGCATGGGTCTCCGCAAAGCCGGGCGCGTGGGCGAGAAAGAGATGGCGCGTCTGTGGATTGTATGCCATTCCGACAGTGCGCGCTGCCAGCGGCAGCGAGACAAGTTTCGTATCGTCGGCATCGAAGACGCTCAATTCGTTCGTCATCGCAAGTGGATGACTACCGGCCAGATAGATCCGATTTGTTTCCGGATCAATTGCCAGCGCGGAGGTGTTGCCGAAATAGGCCAGGGTCGTGCGCTGCTGCAACGTTGCGCCGTCCACGCTATACGTCACCGAGCGGGAATTCGAACCCGGCGTCCCGTTCCACGCCACTGCGTAAACGCGATTATTCTGCGGATTCACGCGCACCCAGTCGGGCGCGATCGTCGAGCCGATGGTATTGCCGCGCATCGTCAGCTTGTCAACGGGCGACAACGTTCTGAGATCGAGCACGACATCTCCGGCAAAAACGCGTGTGCGCGCGGTATCTACCGCAACGGTCGTCAAGAAACGCGTGATGGGCTGAGTCGCGCCGACGCTGAAATCCGCCTCGTTGATGATCGAGAGGGTGCGGTCGGCAGCGTTGGCGACGAACACGCGATTCGATTGCTCGTCGCGCGCGAGATCAACCGGATGTCGCCCCACGCCGATCTCCTTGACGATCTTGCTGCCCTCGATCACAAAGACCGAATCGGTCGAGGCGTTCGCGACGTAGACGCGTCCGGTGGTTTCGTTCGCCAAAAGCGCGGTCGGGATCATGCCGAGCGGGATGGTCGCGACGACGGAATTGCTTTCGGTGTCAATCACGTTCAGGTTGTCGGCGCCATAGTTGGCGACGTAGAGCCGGCGGTTGTTCTCGTCGAGCAAGAGCGCGTTGGGCTGCACGCCGACGGGTATAGTCGCGAGCGCGGTCATGCTGCGCGGATCAACGACGCTCACATCGTTCGAATAAGAGTTGGCGACGTAAATCCGCGTGCCGCCCGCGTTGATGGCCGCGCCGCGCGGATCGCTGCCGATCTTGACGCGCCCGCGATCGGCGCCGCCGGTGGGATCGAACGCGCCGAGATACTGCGTGTTCGTTTTCGAGTCGTAGATGTTGGTGAGTACGGTATTGGATTGCGGATTGGCCAATAGCGTAAGGTAGTTCTCTTTTACGTCGAATGAGGAGAGCACGCGCCACGTGACCGAGTCGAGGACGGCGATTTTCTGATAGGTGTTGGCGTAGAGCCGATGGCGCGCGGCATCGCCCGCGAGATTGATGATGCCTAGCGCCTTGGGAATCGCAATGCGCGTGACGGTGACCAGCGAATTTGGATCGAGCACCAACACTTCGCCTTTGTTGTCCAAGCCAACAAACAGGTACTTGTCGAGCAGGAGCAACGCGCGGATCGGATCGCCAACGCCGATGGTTCTCGTCACCAAGTCGTTGACGATGAGACTGATCGTCTTGTCTTCGCCGTTGGCAACATACACGCGGTTTTGCGCGGGATCGGCCGCGATGGCGGCGGGACGCCGGCCGACGGGAATATAGGCGAGAACGCGGTTATTCTGGACCACCGCGACATTATGGCTGCCGGTGTTCGCGACGTAGATTTTGTCGCCGAGGGCGGCCATCGCATTCGGACCACGACCGATGCCCGGTAGTTCGCGCAGCGGAAAGCGCTGCCGGACAACCGGCGCGGTGAGGGGCGGAGTCGTCGTCGGCGCGACCGTCGGCGGAAGCGTCGTCGGCGTGGGAGTCGGAATGAATTGAGTTGGGATCGCGAGGGGTGGAGGCGCCGACGTGGGAGTGCCGGACGGCGATTGGGATGAGCAACCCACCGTTAGACCGATTAGCATGAGTACGATGATGCGTCGCATGGGATACCCCCTTGATTTCCATTTTAGCCGATATGCCGTCGCGGGTCAAACCAGTTCCGGCTCATTGCTCCGCGTGACGGTTTTGCATTCATCATTTTTTGTGGTATCATACGCGTGATGGAAGAATCGCTAACGACGCGCCCTCTGGTCGGACGCTGGATCGCGCTCGACGTCCGGCCTATGCGTCCGCTTACGTTTCTGGGACCGTCGTGGGCCGTCCTAGTTGGGGCGATGGCATCCGGCGGGCTGAGTTTCCGAGGGCAGGCACTTTTATCCCTGGTTCTGGCTATTTTACTCTGTGATGCGCTCCTCGGCGCGTGGCGCGCCCTTTGGCTCCAATCGGACTGGCGCGATGCGCTCCGGCGCAGTTCGGCCAGCGCCGCAACGTGGCTCGTTCCATCCAACGATCGGCCCGTCTCGCGATTCCTCAACGTGTTCCGCCGGTTCAAGCGGCGAGTGATCCATTTTCGGCAAGTCATTTGGCCCGTGATTGATTCCGAGATCACCGGCCTGGTCGTGATCGGCGCGCTCGCGTTGAGCATCGCGGTGATCCTGGGACAGGTACCCCTCGTGCTCACGAGTCTCGTGATGTTATTTGCGCTGATCGAGGGACGCATCGGGACAGCCCGGGGCGCCGGTTTGCGCGCGGTCGGCGAGATCACGTTTCCGTGGTTGATTGCCGAGAGCGCGTTTGGGCATTTTTCGTGGTTGTCGCTGGTTTACGCGTTGCTCTTTACTTTGGTGTATCGCGCTTTGCTGGGTTTGGTGACCACACGCCAATCGCAGTGGATTGCCTGGAGCAACCTGGCGCAGGTCGCGGCGGTTTTGCTCTTGATGGCCACTAATACGCCCGCGGGTGTGGGCATCGTCCTCTTGGGATTGTTGGCCCAGGTCTTGTGGCAAGCGCGCTATAATTCCGACCGCGATGGTCAAGCGTATGCGCGGCGGGTCCAGTCCTACATGCTCGTCGCCATGCTGGTCGCCGGGCTGTCGTTGTGGCTCTAAAAGGTCTCTAGATGAAAATCGGCGTCCTGTCCAACACACTCGTTCCAACGGCTTTGCCCACGCTCCCCGAGCGGGTGTTTGAGATTTTCAACGGCGTGGACATCATCCTGCATGCCGGCGACATTTGCGATCTCCAGGTGCTGCAGCAGCTCGAACCGGTCGCGCAGACGTATGCGGTCTATGGCGAGCAGGACAACCAGTTGGTCAGAAAGTATTTGCAGGCGACCCAGCGGCTGGAATTTGCCAATCGCGCCATCGGACTGATTCACGGTCACGGGGCTTGGGAGGGCAATCTCATCCAACGCGCGCGCTATCTCTTTGACCGAAAAGCGCAGTTGGAGTGCTTGTACACCTACGTGTTGAGCGGATTTACCGACGTACATGCGATTGTGTTCGGTCACTCGCGCGAGCCGTACATGAAAATGCACGACGGTGTGCTGTTGTTCAATCCCGGCTCGGTGGCGCAATTGCCGGGGCAGCCGGCCAGCGTGGGAATATTGGAAATCGGCGCGAACACGATCAAGGGCCGAATCGTCCCACTGCAAGAGTACTGAGAGTGATGGTTACCGTAAACGAACTGGCACGCGATCCCGAAGTTGTCACCTATCTGCGGTCGGCGAACGCGATGATGAAGGCGCTCGGTTACACCGAGCATGGGGAACGCCACGCGAATCTCGTCGCGAACATCGCGCACAATATTTTAGAGCGGCTCGACTATCCGGTGCGGCAGGCCGACCTGGCCGCGATCGCCGGCTACTTGCATGACGCCGGGAACTTGATCCATCGCGACGGCCATCCGCTCGCCAGCGCGCTGCTCGGCCGCGAAGTATTGATGCGGCTCAAAATGCCGCTTGAAGAAGTCACGCTCATCATGGGCGCGATCGGGAATCATGAAGAGCCGAACGGCGTGGCCGTAGACCCGATTGCCGCCGCGGTGATCATTGCCGACAAGGCGGATGTGCATTCCAGCCGCGTGCAGAATTACGACCCGAAAACGTTCGACATCCACGATCGCGTGAACTATGCCGTGCAGCGCTCGTTCGTCCGGGTGGACGGCGACAACAAGACGATCACGCTCGAACTCGACATTGATACGACGCTTTCGTCGGCGCAAGAATATTTCGAGATCTTTTTGACGCGCATGGTCATGTGCCGCCGCGCGGCCCAGTTCCTGGGCTGCCAATTTGCGCTGACCATCAACGGCAACCGGTTGATGTAGTCTCGGATTGCGAGGTAGTACGATGGCAATTGAGATGACGCAGGTGGCCCAAGAACTGGCGATGAACGAGGACGAGTTGATGCGCGAGGCGCTTCGTGCGCTCTTGCGGGCCAAGATACACTCGCTGGATGCAGAACGGCGATCACGCTGCGCCAAGTTCGGGGTAAGTTCTCTCCAGGAGATGGACGAACTGGTTAGATCAGGGAGCGTCGCAGAAGAAGACATCTTAGATGACTTTCAAAACGTAGATTACCTTACAAATCGCATGAAGCGGCTACAGCAGTTAATTGGGGGAGACTCTGAATGAAAGACCTGCTCACAATTGGCGACCTATCGGCGGCGGAACTCAAGCAGTATCTAGACACGGCGAAGAAACTTAAAGCCGAATGGCGCAAGACCGGCAACAAACCGATTCTCAAGAACAAGACGCTCGCCATGGTTTTCCAAAAACCGTCGCTGCGCACGCGCGTTTCTTTCGATATGGCGATGCTGCACCTCGGCGGTCAGGCGCTCTACTTGTCGCCGAATGAGATTGGTTTGGGGCAGCGTGAGAGTATTGCGGACGTTTCGCGCGTGCTGGCGCGTTACGTGGATGGCATCATGGCGCGCGTTTTTGCGCACGCGCACGTGATCGAGTTGGCGCAGTATGCGCGCGTGCCGGTCATCAACGGCCTCTCGGATTGGGAGCATCCCTGCCAGGCGCTCGCCGACGCGTTGACGATTGTCGAGTGTTTTGGCAAGTTGAAAGGTCTCAAGGTCGTTTTCTTGGGCGATGGCAACAACGTCGCGCGGTCGCTGATGTTTGCCTGCGCGTTGGGCGGCGCCGAATTTGTGTGCGCGACGCCCAAGGGCTATTCGCTCGATGAGCCATCGGTAGACAAGGCGCGGGCGATGGGCGGCGCGGTAACCGTCACGGACGATCCGCAAGCCGCCGCCGAGAACGCGGATGTGCTCTACACCGACGTGTGGGCGAGCATGGGACAGGAGCAAGAAGCCGCCGAGCGCGCCAAGATTTTTCCGCCGTTCCAGATCAACGCGGCTCTCGTCGCGCGCGCCAAACCGAAATCCATTGTCTTGCACTGCTTGCCTGCCCACCGCGGCGCCGAGATCACCGACGACGCGATGGACGGCCCGCACTCGGTTGTCTTCGACCAAGCCGAGAACCGGATGCACGCGCAAAAGGCCGTGCTGGCGTTGCTAATGGGCGGCAAGAAGCCGGTGACCAAGCGTAAAAAGTCGTAATTCGTAATTCGTAAATCTGAAATCTGTAATCTGCGATGCCAAGCAATAAGACCGTATTTCAGGACGCCATCAAAAAAGGGCATAATGCCGCGTGGGATCGGCAATGGGCCAAGGCCATTGCCGAGTACAAGCGCGCGTCGGTTGAATTCCCGGAAGATGTGACCGTGCATTTGAGTCTGGCGCACGCGCTGGAGGAATCCGGCCAGGTGGAGAACGCGCTGCACGAATGTCGCATCGCCGCCAAGCTTCAGCCGCACGACCCCCTGCCTTTGATGCGCGTCGCAAAGCTGCAAGAGCGCCTGCAACACCACAGCGAGGCCGCCGGCACGTACTTGGCGATTGCCGAGCTTTACGTTTCGCAAAAAGCGATGGGCAAGGCGGTCGAGGTGTGGCAAAAGGCCGCCGCGCTCGAACCGGATCGGACGGACGTGCATCAGCGCCTCGCCGAGGTATACGAGCAGGGCGCGCATCATTCGCTGGCGGCCAAAGAGTTCCTGGCGCTCGCGCGCATATATCACAAGCGCGGCGATTTGCCCAAGGCGATCGGCGCGGTGCAGCAGGCGCTGAAACTCGACTCGCAGAACTCGGCCGCGCAGCAGTTGAACGACCAATTGACCCGCGGCGAACAATTGCCCAGCCAGGAGACCATGGCGAGTCCGGTAGACCAGGCCCAGAAAGCCGCGCTCTCGCGTCTCGCCGAAACGTTGTTGGAAGAGCGGCCGAGTGGGGCCAAGCCGGATGCTGCCGAGGGCTTGCGCGGCGGGGAAACCCCTGCGCTGAGTCAGGCCGAGACCGATGCTTTGATCGCGCGCGCCGTGGATGCCCAGTCCCAGCATCGCGTGGCGGAGGCGGTGGAGGCCTATCGCAAGTTGTTGGACGCCGGCGTGCAGCGTCCCGAGGTGAAATTCAATCTCGGCCTGCTTTATTTCGAGACGATGCGATACGACGATGCGATCACATGGCTGCGCGAGACCATCGCCGACCCGAACTATGCGCTGGCGAGCCATTTCGCCCTCGGCCAATGCTACCGCGCGCGCGGCGACGTGGACGCGGCCGTCGAGCATTTCCTTCAAGTGACCAAAATCGTTGACCTGGGCAGCGTGCGCCGCGAGCAGGCGGACGAGTTGATCTCGGTGTACGAAGGTTTGGCGGAGAGCTATGTCGCCAAGGGCGACCGTGAACAGGCGGAATCCTTTAGCCGCGCGCTCGAAGAATTTTTGACCAGCAAGGGCTGGGAAGACAAGGTCCGCGAGGTCCGGCACCATCTCGAAGCGCTCCACGACGATGGCGGCCAAGTCAGTCTCGCCGAAGTCATCAAGATTCCCGAATCGGACAAAGTGCTTGAGTCCCTCGCGCTGTCGCAAGAATATTTGCGGCGCGGCAAGTTTCAGGCCGCCGGCGAAGAGTGCTTTCGCGCCATCGAACTGGCGCCGACTTATCTGCCCGCGCACGTGCGACTGGCCGAGGTGCTGACCAAAGCGGGACAGTTGGAGGACGCGCGCGTCAAGTATCAAACGCTGGCCGAATTGACCGCGGCGCGCGGCGACTTGCATCACGCCGAAAGCTTCTATCGTAATCTCTTGAAAATATCTCCCAACGACGTCGGCGAGCGTTCCAAGCTCATTGACGTTCTGAGCCGGCAGGGCCGCGTGGACGCCGCGCTCGAAGAGTATCTGGAACTGGGCGCCGGCTACGCGCGCGCCGAGCAGTGGGACAAGGCCGCGGAGAAATTTGCCGAAGGGCTGCGCTTGGCCGCGCGTTCTGGAATCACCGGCGCGCTGGCGATGAACTTGCGCCATCAACTGGCCCAAGCGCGCACGCGCCAGGGCGATCTCAAGAATGCCCTCTTGGTTTATCAAGAGCTCCGGCAGCAATCGCCCGAGGACGAACGCGCGCACTTGTACGTGATTGATCTGGAATTTCGCTTGAGCCTGACCACCGCGGCGCTGCGTGACCTCGAAGAGCTGATCGCGCGCTATCGCACGCGGAACGAACCGCAAAAAGCGGTCGCGGTGCTGGAGGATCTGGCGCAAAGCCATCCGACCCAGGTTGCCCCGCGGGCGTGGCTCGCGCAGATTTACATCAACATCGGGGAAAAGGATAAAGCCATCAGCGCGCTCGACGCATTGGGCGAATTGCAGCTCAGCATGGGGCAAAAGCAAGCGGCTGCGGCGACGGTCCGCCAGATTATTGCCATGCATCCGCTGCGCGTTGAGGAGTACAAGCAACTGCTGCAACAGATTGTGGGATAGAGGACTGCCTTGAGTACGATCGCCGAACTGTTGGCGCATCTGACAATTTCCAGCATCCTGGACATTCTGCTCGTCGCCCTCGTTTTTTACGGGCTTTTTTATCTCATTCAGGGCACACGCGCAGTTCAATTACTGCGTGGGATTTTGCTGGTTATTTTTCTAGCCGTGTTGGCGAGCAATCTTTTTCAACTCACGGCCTTTAGTTGGCTTATTCGCAATTCGGTCCCCGCGCTTTTGGTCGCGATTCCCGTGATCTTTCAGCCCGAGCTGCGCCGCGCCCTGGAACGTCTGGGCCGTCCCGGGTCCCTGCTCGCGCGCCGGAGCAGTTCGACCGCGCAGATCGTCAGCACGATTTCGCGCAGCGTGGGCGAGCTGGCGAAGAATCGCTCTGGCGCGCTGATCGTTTTGGAGGGGCGGACCGGTTTGCAGGATTTCGTGGATACGGGGACGGTGCTCGACGCGCGCGCGTCGGCGGACTTGCTGCTCTCCATCTTTTACAAGAACACGGCCTTGCACGACGGCGCGGTCATCATTCGCGAGGAACGCGTCGCGGCGGCGGCCTGTATGCTGCCGCTATCCGAGAGTCCCTCGCTGGAACGCGACCTGGGCACGCGCCACCGCGCGGCCGTCGGGGTGACCGAAGGCACGGACGCGATCGCGATCGTCGTCTCAGAAGAGACGGGCGCGATTTCCGTGGCGTACAATGGCCGCTTGGTGCGGCGGCTGGACGAGGGCGAGCTGAATCGCTTGCTGCACCGTCTGTACCATCCGCCCAATACGGTTGAGCATTGGTGGAGCCACAACGGCTCCGAGAAACGCTAGATGACAAGCACATTGAGCCGCAGAGTCAATTCAATTATCATGGCGCTGCTCCTGGCCGCCATCGTTTGGTCGGTAGCGACGAGCGAAGCGAATCCAAGCCGGGAAGCCCTCTATCCGGAAACACTGCCGATTGAGATTGTCAACATTCCCGATGGGCTGACCGTTTACCAGAGGTCGGCGACGATCGTGCGCCTGCGGATTCGCGCGCCCCAAGCCAATTGGGATCAATTGACGTCCCGATCGTTCAGAATTCTGGCCGATTTGCAGGGCTACAATGTCGGCTTGCAACAGGTGCCGCTCAAGTTTCAGATTGCCGACCCGCAAGTGACGGTCATCTCGAGCGAGCCATCCGCCATCGGAATTCGCCTCGAGCAGGTGAAATCGCGGACGTTGGATGTACACAGCTATGTGCTCGACGGCGTGCCCCTCGGCTTTACCTCGCGGACGCCGGTCGTCAACCCGGCCCAAGTCACGGTGAGCGGCGCGGGAATTCTCGTGGACCAGCTGGCTGAAGTGGCCGCGGATGTTTTCCTGCGCGGCGCGAAAACGCCCGTCGAACGCGAGGTCACGTTGGTCGCGCGCGATGCGCAGGGCAACACGGTTCAAGGTGTGACGATCGCGCCGGCGACCGCGACGGTGGATGTGCAGATCGAGCAGCGCGTGGGGTACAAGGATGTTTCGATCAAGGCCATCTTAAAGGGCGCGCCCGCGCCCGGTTTTTGGGTGAGCAACATTGTCGTCACGCCCTCCGCCGTGACGGTCGTGGGCAGCGCCGATGTTCTTGAGAAAATCGCCGGGTTTGTGGAAACCAACCAGGTTGACGTGACGGGCGCGACGGCCGACGTGACCAAGCGCGTGGCCTTGTCGCTGCCCGAGAGTGTGTCCGGCTTGAACAACGAAGGCGCGACGGTCCAGGTTTCGATCACGCCGATTCTCGGCGGCCAAACCGTTCCGCGCCGAGTGGTCGTGCAAGGGTTGCGGCGCGGCTTGGCGGCGTCTACCTCGCCCGCGCAAGTAGATGTCATTTTGTCGGGCCCCCTGCCGATTTTGCAAAATCTGTCCCCGGACGATGTTCAGGTCGTCGTGGATGCTTCCGGGTTGGGCCCAGGCACTTTTCAGTTGAAACCGCGTGTGCCCGTCGTGCCCGACGCGCTGCGGGTCGGGAGTATTGTGCCGGATTCGGTCCAGGTCGTGTTGACGGAAGTGGTCTCGATCATCCCGTCAACGCCGACCGTGGCGCGCACGCCCACGCTGCCATTTTCACTGCCGATTTCCTCGACCCTGCAAACGCCGACGATCCGGGCAACGGTTACGGCGACGCTGCGCGCCCCTAGCACGATGACGATTACTGCAACCCGAGCCACGGCCACGACCCCATCCCGATGAATCTCTTCCGCCGAATTCGATTGGAACTGGAGCGCAACAAGAGTGATTGTCTAGCCGTTGTTTTCCTCGCCGCTTGGCCCCTGATTTTCTTTTGGCCCGCCGCGCTGCGGCAAGCGGTCTTTTCGTTCGGCGATATTTTTCTCTTCTTTTACCCTACCCATTTGGCTTTCGCGAACGCGCTGCGCGCCGGACGACTGCCCATGTGGGAACCGAGAATCCTCGCCGGTTTCCCGCTCTATGCCGAAGGCCAAATCGGCGCGTTCTATCCGACGCATCCCTTGCTCTACGGGCTGCTGCCAATTGACATCGCGACCAATTACGATATTTTGATGCACCTTGCGTGGGTCGCGGTTGGAACCTACATTCTGGCGCGCACGTTGAACCTGCAGCGACCGAGCGCCTTCCTCGCCGCGTTCGCCTTTAGCACCGGCGGTTTTTTCTTTGCCCGCTTGCAGCACATGAGCGTGCTCGCCACGGCGTCGTGGCTGCCGTGGTTGATGTGGGCCTGGGAAATGTACGAGCGCGAACGCGATCTGGGCAAACGCTTGCGCTGGTTCGCGCTGCTCGCCATCATGAGCGCGATTCAGTTGCTCGGCGGGCATCCGCAATTTGCCTTTTCGAGCGCGCTGCTGTTGTCGCTGTATGCGGTCGTGCGGTGGAAGCGGGGCCTCACCCCCTACCCCCGCACCCCCTCCCCCCTCTCCTGGTTTGAACTTCAAAACCAGGAGAGGGGGGAGGGGGCTGGGGAGAGGGGGGTGAGGTTTGAATATTTCGATTTCACCCGCCTCATCCCGCTCGCGCTCTTTTTTGCGATTGGCGTGGCGATCACGGCCGTGCAGCTCATTCCCACCTTTGAGTTGGCCGGGTTCACGAATCGCGCAAGCGGTTTGGAGTCGCGTTTTTTCAACGCGTTCTCGCTGCGGCCGATTCACTACCTCATGCTCTTTCACCCGTTCCTTCAAGGCGATCCGTTCCCACAAGTTTCCGTCGAAGTGATGGGTTACGTTGGCTTCCTCGTCTTGATCCTCGCGATGGGCGCGCCGCTGATGCGCCGCGACCGGCGCGTGGTTTTCTTCACCGTGATCGCGCTCGTCGCGCTGTTCCTGGGTTTGGGCGACCAGAATATTTTCTACCGCGCCCTGCGCCACTTGCCCCTGTTCAACTACTTTCGCGTCCCTTCGCGCTTTCTATACTGGTACACGTTTGCCGCGGCCATGCTCGCCGGCATCGCGTTCGATTACTTGCTGACGCGCGCCAAGGTCACCGCGCAGATTACGCGTGGCCAAAAGATCGCGGCGGCGATTTTTGCGCTGCTCATCGCGGTCATCGTTGGCGTCGTACCGAGTGTGCCGCTCAATGTATGGCTCTCGCTGTGGGTTTGGCTGCCGCTGGTGTTCGCGTTCGTCACGTGCTGGATCATTTTGGGCGCGCGGCGCGGCTTGTTCACGCGCACGACCTTGGTCACGTTGGTTTTGGGGCTGACGGTGGTTGACCTCGCGCTCTTCGCCGCCGTTTACGCCAAGACGTATGATTCGACCACGACGGTCACCGATTTCTATCGCCCGCCGGATTCGCTGGCCGCGCTCAAGGGTCTCTCGCCGCAAGAAGGCCGCGTGACGACCAGTCTGTGGATTTTTCCGTGGCAAGGCGTGATGCGCGAGAGTCTGTATCCCAATATCTCGCTCATCTACGGCGTGCCGAGCGCGGTGGGCTACACGCCGTTGATTCCGCAGCGCACCGGCGATTATCTGGAAAACATGACCGCGCCGCTGTTCAACTTGATGAACATTCGCTATTTGCTCGTTCCGCAACTCCTGCCGGTAGATGCGGACACCGAAGGCGGCGACGTGTATAACAAGTTCAATCTCAACCCGGCGGGCCGCGATGTCGCGATTCCCCCGACGGCCGCAGTGAAACTCAAGATCACATCGTCCACGGCTCAATCGGTGGATTGGAAGATCGGCTCGACGGTCGCGGACATTTATCTCACGGCCCAAGGTGGGAATGTGATCCAATTGGCGCTGCGCTCGGGCCAGGATACGGCCGAATGGGCTTTTGAGCGCAGCGATGTGCGCCGCGTGATTCCCTATCCCATGCCCACCGTCGCGACCACGTATTCGGCGCGCTCGGCGTTCCCGACCGAAGCGCACAATGGGCACACCTTCCTCGCCGAATTCGATTTGACGCGCGGCGGCCCGCCCCCGGTCATTACGGGTCTGTATGTCTATCCCAAAGTGGAGGAAGGGCTGCTCTATATCGAACGCGTGATGCTGGTGACGCCCGAGGGCCAAGAAGTTTCCGTTGCCCGCCTAGCCGGGCGCGACGATCAGACGTTGATTTATCGCACGAACGACGTGGCGATTTTCGAAAACCCGGACGTGCTGCCCCGCGCGTTTCTCGTCCACGACGCGCGCGTTGCCGACGACCAAGCCGCGGAACAAGAAATGCTTCGCGATGATTTCAAGCCACGGCAGACGCTCTTGCTGGCCGATGGCGAACCGGTCCACGCGGGTGATGTCCAGCGCGACGACGAGCAGGTCCGCATCGTCGAATACGAGAACGAGCGCGTCGTCCTATCGGTGCGCGCGAGCGCGGAGGGCTATGTCTTGCTGAGCGATGCCTGGTTCCCGGGTTGGGTGGCGCGGCTGGACGGCGTGCAAGTTCCGATCCGGCGCGCCGATTTGATCTTTCGCGCGGTGCGCGTCGGCCCGGGCGAACATCGCCTCGAATTCGAGTATCGTCCGCAATCCTTGTACGTGGGCGCGGCCGTGAGCGGCGCGGCGCTCTTGGTCGTCGCGGGCATTTGGATTGGCAGTCGACGCGTGCGTCGTGTTGATATATAATGTGAGCAAACAGCGCGAAGGAGCATGATCATGAACATCGCCAATCGTCTGATCGTCATCGTCGAGCTTTTGATTGCGATTGCCCTAATGCCCATCCTGATCGCGGTTTTGTTCTTCTCTCGTCCGCTCCTCGTTTCGAGCGTGGAGGGTATGGCACGCGGTTTGGGCGCCGGGCCGAATGTGCTCTACTCGCAAGCCATCTGCGTCGGGCTGGCCGTTTTCGTTTTTATCGTCGCCATCCTGCTGTTGTTTCTCGAACTGCACCGTCCCGGCGGACGCGCGCTGCGCGTGGAGCAAGTCACCGAAGGACAGGTCGAGGTCACCGCGGACGCGATCGTGAATCGCCTCGAGCACGAGATTCTGCAGGTCGCGGAGGTCGTGCGCGTCAAGCCGCACGTCAGCCCGGCCAGCAAGGGCGCGGTGGATCTCTTTTTGGAGTTAGAGACGACGCCGGACGTGAACGTGCCGCAAAAGACGCAAGAAGTGATTACGCTCGCGCGCAAGGTCATGGACGAGCGGATGGGGTTAAAGGTGGGCAAGATTCACGCCCAAGTGGATTTGGTTAGGAAACTCAAGAAATCGGCCGCGCCGCCCGCCCCGCCGGCGAAGCAAGTGGACGTCGTGAATAGATGACCGAGCCGCCTGTCGAGAATGCGACCGGCCAGAAATTGCTCGCCGAGAGTCTGCTATTCGTCGCCGAAGGGCCGGTGACCGTCGCCGCGCTCGCGCGCGTGCTCGAAACGCCGGAAGAGCGCGTCGAAGAACTATTGAACGAACTCAAGCGCGATTACGCCGAACGCGGGATGCGCGTGCAGCGCGTGCGCGACAAGGTGCAATTGGTCAGCGCGCCCGAAGCCGCGCCGGCCATTCAGCGCTTCTTGGGAATTGACAGCGCCGGCCATTTGTCGGCGGCCGCGCTCGAAACGCTCGCCATTATCGCGTATCGCCAGCCCGTCACGCGGCCCGCAATCGAGGCGGTGCGCGGCGTGAACTGCGACGCCGTGATCCATTCGCTGTTGGCGCGCGGGCTGATCCAAGAGCTAGGTCGGCAGGAAACGGCCGGCCGGCCGATTCTGTACGGCACGACTTTTGAGTTTTTGCAGAACTTTGGGCTGCGCGGCGTCGAAGATTTGCCGCCGTTGGAACAAGCCGCCGAGAACGCGCTGACGCAAACCATCAGCCAGGTTCAGGCCGCGGCACAAGCGGTTGTGGAGCGGATGAAATGAAGTGGAATCGGACGCGGATAAACGCGGACGAACGCGGAAAAAATAAAAATCCGCGCTTGTCCGCGCTCGTCCGCGTTCCATAAAGAAAATGGAACGACTCCATAAAGTCTTGGCCCACGCGGGAGTTGCATCGCGACGCAAAGCCGAAGAACTGATCCTCGAACGGCGCGTGCGCGTCAACGGCAAGGTCGTGGCGGAACTTGGGACGCAGGTGGACCCGGCGCACGATCGCATTCAAGTGGACGGCGCGACCATCCACACCGAACGCAAGACGTACATCATCCTCCACAAGCCAAAGGGTTACTTGAGCGACCGCGACGAGGGGCAGAACAAGCCGACCGCGCTCGATCTCGTTCCCTCCCGCGAAAGGTTGTATGCCGCCGGGCGACTCGACGTGAACAGTGAGGGGTTGTTACTGCTGACGAATGACGGCGATTTGGCGCATCGCGTCACCCACCCGCGCTTTGAGCATGAGAAAGAGTATCTCGCGCTCGTCGAAGGGACGCCAGACCAAGCCACGCTCGAGCGGCTGCAAAAGGGCATCTGGTACGAAGGCGACCTGTTGCGAGCCGATTTGGCACAAATCCGTCACCACTTGGGAGAGATCGCGCGGCGGCAGCACTGGAAACCGGCCGGCCGCAACGAATGCTGGCTGCGAATCGTTTTGCACGAAGGGAAAAAGCGCGAAATCCGGCACATGTGCGGGGCGGTGGGACATCCGGTCAAGTGGCTGATCCGCGTGCGGATCGGTCCGATTCATTTGGGCACGCTGCCGGTCGGACAATGGCGCGAGTTGGACGAGAGTGAAATTCGCGAATTGAACAAGATAAACCCGAGGAAAAAGTGAATTGACCCCCTCCATCATTGCGATTGACGGCCCGGCGGCATCCGGCAAAAGCACCATCGGCGAGTTACTGGCGCGGAAACTCGAATACCTTTACTTTGACAGCGGCGTCATGTATCGGGTTGTCACCGCAGTCGCGCTCGCCCGTTCCATTCCCATCTCCGACGAGGTGGCCGTGACGCGGCTGGCCGAAAACGTGCGCATTGATTTTCTGCCCGCGCAAGTACCCGATGGTCGCCAGTTCACGATCCAGGCCGATGGTCGCGATGTGACCTGGGCCATTCGCGAGCGAATCGTGGATGTGAACGTCTCCCCGGTCTCGGCGTATCCCGGCGTCCGGCGCGCGATGTCGGCCCAGCAGCGGCGCATCGGTTTGAAGGGCCGGGTCGTCATGGTTGGCCGCGACATTGGCACGGTCGTTTTGCCGGAAGCGGACTTGAAAATTTACCTCGACGCTACCGAGGAGGAACGCGCGCGGCGCCGCTATTTGGAGCGCGTCGCGCGCGGCGAGGAGGTCGAGTACGAGCAAGTGCTGCGCGAGATTCGGCGCCGCGATGAGATTGACTCGAGCCGCTCGGTGGCCCCTCTCAAAAAGGCCGACGATGCCGTGTACCTCGACTCGACTGGCTTGAGTGTGGCTCAAGTGACTGAACGCGTGATGGCCATCGTCGCGAGCGCCGCGCGCGTGGAACGGGAGACCTAATCGAGTGGCAACCCGAACCCGCCCCTGGTTTTACTATTTCAGCAACGCGGCCTTGCGCCTCATATTTAGAATCATCCTGCGCCTCGATGTTCGCGGGCTGGAGAATGTGCCGCGCGATGGACCGCTGATCATCGCGATCAGCCACAGCAGCTTTCTCGATCCGCTCCTCGCGGGCGCGTACACGCCGCGGGATGTAACGCCGATGGCAAAGAGCGAAGCGTTCGGCTTGCCGGTCATCGGGTGGATCGTGCGCGCGTATGGCGCGTTTCCGGTGCGCCGCGGCGAAGTAGACATCGGCGCGTTCAAGACCGCGCTGCAAATTCTGAGCGCGGGCGGCGCGATGGTCATCGCGCCGGAAGGACATCGCAGCGAAAGCGGGGATTTACAAAAAGGCAGAGAAGGTGCTATAATGCTGTCACTGCGAAGCGGCGCGCCGATTCTGCCGGTGGCGGTGTGGGGCGGCAAAGCGATCTGGAAAAACCTATCGCGCCTTCGCCGCACGGAGATGAAACTCTACGTCGGCGAACCCATCATCCCGGCGGCCATCGGCGCAAAACCCACCCGCGAGCGCATGGCCGATATGGCGCACGAGTTGATGGTGCGGATCGCGAGCATGATGCCGCCCGAGGTGCGCGGCTATTATTCCGATCTGTCGCAGTTCAAAACGCAGCACATGCAACCCTATCGTCCCGCCGAGATCAACGCGGCGGCGGGGGCGAAACAAAAGGAGGCGGCCATTCGATAAAGTGATCTGAATTACAGGGAAAGACAGCGCCAGGACTGACTGGACGTTGGAAATTAGAAGTTAGATGTTGGATTACGCCTTCCAACTTCCAACTTCCAACTTCTAACTTCCAGTCTGTTGACGAGGTGGAGGTTCTGCGCCGCAGGGCGCAGCCAACGCGGCACGGAAACGTATCGCGGAAAATCGAGAGATCGGCGGATGCCTCCAAGGACGAGCCACGTCCTTTTTGCGCGAAATCACACGGCGGACCCCTTCCGCGCTCACGTGTGGTTTTGCGACTTTCCCTCCAAGACGTAAAACTGCGCGCGCAAATTCGCCGAGCGATCGGCGCGACAACAGCGCGCAGAGTGGCGAAACAATCACCAATTTCGAATTACTTATTACAAATTGGTAATTGGTAATTGGTAATTTCAACTTTCCTTTGGAGGGATCCCCATGTGTGGCATCGTCGGCTATGTTGGCGCGCGGGACGCGAGTCCGATTCTGTTGGACGGGCTGCGGCGCTTGGAATATCGCGGCTATGATTCGGCTGGCATTGCGATTCTCGCGGCGAACGGCAAAATCGAAATTCGCAAACGCGAAGGCAAACTGAACTCGCTCATCGGCGCATTGAACGGCGACGCGCCGAAAGGCATGTTGGGTCTCGGCCATACGCGCTGGGCGACGCACGGCGCGCCGAACGACACGAACGCGCATCCGCATTCCGATTGCAGCGGACGGCTCGCCGTCGTCCACAACGGCATCGTCGAGAACTATGCGGAACTGCGGGCCGAATTGCGAGCGTGTGGGCATACGTTTACAACGGAAACGGATACGGAAGTGCTGGCGCATTTGATAGAGCAGGAAATAAAGGGAAATGAGGGAAATGGTGCGCTCGCGCTGGTTGCCGCGGTGCAGCGGACGCTCAAGCGCGTGCGCGGGACGTATGGGATTGGCGTTATGGATATGACAGACCCCGAACTGCTCGTCGCGGCGCGGCACTTTTCGCCGCTCATCATCGGGCTGGGCGCGGGCGAGAATTTCATCGCCTCGGATATTCCCGCGCTTTTGCCGCACACCAAACACGTGCTCTTGATCGAAGACGGGGAGGTCGCCGCGCTGACGCGCGACGACGTTCATCTCTATACGCTCGACGGTGATTCGGTCGAGCGCGATCCGCTGGTGGTGGATTGGGACGTGCAGTCGGCGGAGAAGGGCGGCTATCCGCACTTTTTCCTGAAAGAGATCAACGAGCAGCCCGCCGCGCTCGCCAATGCCTTGCGCGGTCGCGTGGATGAGCAGGGCGTACACGTCGCGGAACTCGACGCGCTCGATCTGGATCGCATCCAGCGCGTGGTGCTGCTGGCGTGCGGTTCGTCGTATCACGCGGGGCTGGTCGGCAAACGCGTGCTGGAAGAATGGGTGCGCGTGCCTGCCGAAGCGCTGATCGCGTCGGAATATCGCTATGCCAATCCGGTGATTGACGACCACACACTCGCAATTCTAATCACGCAATCCGGTGAGACGGCGGACACGATTGCCAGTTTGCGGCTCTGCCGGTCCGCTGGCGCGCAAACGCTCGCGCTGACCAACACCATCGGCAGTTCGATCACGCGGGGCGCGACGGCGACGGTCAATCTCCAGGTCGGGCCAGAAATCGGCGTGGTGGCTTCCAAGACGTTCAGCGCGCAAGTGCTCTTGCTGGAGCTCATCGCGCTCGATTGGGCCCAGCGGCGGGGCACGCTCGACACGGCGCGCGTGAAAGTGTCGGCGCAGCAATTCGCGCGCTTGCCCGACATCGTACACACGGCGTTGGGTACCGACCACCAGATGCAGCAACTCGCCAAAAAGATTTCGTCGCGCAAGAGTTGTTTCTTCTTCGGGCGCGGGTTCGGGTATCCGACCGCGCTGGAAGGCGCGTTGAAGTTGAAGGAAGTGAGTTACTTGCACGCGGAAGGGTATCCCGCCGGCGAGTTAAAGCACGGGCCGATCGCGATGCTCGATCCCGAGATTCCGGTGATCGCCATCGCGGCTCACAGCGTGATTCTTGAAAAGGTGGTCAGCAACATACAGGAAGTGCGCGCGCGCCAAGCGCCCGTGATCGCGCTGGCGACGGAGGGCGACGACGGAATCGCCGCGCACGCGGGCGACGTGGTCTATCTCCCACACGCGCCGGAAGAACTGACGCCGATGGTCGCGACCGTGCCGCTGCAACTGCTCGCCTACTATGTGGCCATCGAACGTGGCTGCGACGTGGACCAGCCGCGCAACCTCGCCAAGTCGGTTACGGTGGAATGAAATAAAGCCCACCCCATCCTCGGGGTGGGCTTTTCATCTAGGATCTCCGGCCGGGTGGCTCTGGACGGCAAGTTTCGGTTGGGCCACGCGTCGCGTGGGCAGGGTCTCATACATCAGACCCGCGACGATAACGCCGGACAGAAAGGTCAATCCTGCCACGGCGGCGATGGCGATGGGAATGCCGAGCGCGTCCGCCAGCGCGCCCGAAAGGAGCGCACCGACTGCATAGCCGCCGTCGCGCCACAGGCGATAGACCCCGACTGCCGTGGCGCGCCAATCAGGATGCGCGACATCGGAAACAGTGGCGATGAGCGTCGGGTAAACGAGCGCGGTGCCAATTCCCAGCAAGACCGCGCCGATGAGCCACACGCCGAACGTCTTGCCGATCACGAACGCGGCGATCCCAATCGCTTGCACCCACATCCCCGCGACGATCATCCATTTGCGTCCCCAACGATCGCTGAGCGCGCCCGTCACGAGTTGACTGAGGCCCCACACCCCCGGATAGATTCCCGCGATGATTCCAACTTGCTCGAGCGGCAGACCCGCGCCGGCCAGAAAAATCGGGACCAAGCCCCAGACCATGCCATCGTTCAGATTGTTCACCATCCCGGCCTGGCTCGCCGCAAACAGCGCGCGGTCTTTCCAACTCGTCAGCAAGAGAATGCGCGCGAACGAAAGAGGATTTCCCTCAGTTCCCTTATCTATCGCTTCCTGCCGCGCGTGTCCCCGCGTCTCGTGTACGAATAGGACCGACAGCAGCAGGCCGAGCACGGCGAACGCGATGCCTGGCAGAAAGGGCACAGGCCGCAAACCATACGTCGCGGCAAGATAGCCGGTCGCAAGCGCGGAGAGCGAGACGGCGATGTAGCCGGCGAATTCGTTCAATCCCATCGCAAGTCCCCGCCGCTGCGGACCTACGAGGTCAATCTTCATTATGACGGTGGTAGACCAGCACAATCCTTGGTTGATGCCCAGTAGCACGTTGGCGAAGACGATCCAACCCCAACTCGGCGCAAAAATAATGAGGAACGGAACCGGCAAACCGACCAGCCAACCCGCGACCAGGATGCGCTTGCGCCCGATGCGATCCGAAAAGCGTCCGGCGAACAAGTTCGCGAGCGCCTTGACTATGCCGAAACTCACCAAGAAGGAAAGGATGACCGAGCGCGAGACAAGCGCAAAATCGGCTTCGGCGATCAGAGGAACGATGGTGCGCTCCAGCCCGACCATCGCGCCCACAAAGGCGTTGACGACGACGAGGAGTGTGAACTGCTGCCAATTGGCGCGCAAGCCAAGAGTGATTGATTTGTTCACTTATCCCTCGCGTGTGACGGGATAGCCGGCCGCTTGCCACGCGCTGAAACCGCCATCCAAAAGGCGCACATTGCCGAAACCACGCCGTTCGAGAATCGAGGTCGCGACGGTCGAACGGTCACCATGGGCGCAGTGAACGACGATGGGTTCTGCATTGGGCATCGGCAATTCGATAGCCGGCAAGCGTCCGCCCTCGACGTGCATTGCGTGCGGCAAGTGGCCCGCCTGCCACTCGGAATCTTGGCGAACGTCCAAGACGCGGGTCGAGTCGCCACGTTCGCGCGCGCCGTGCAAGTCTGCGACGGACATCAGTGGCACGCGCGTGACGGGCAGCCCCTCGTTTTCCCACGCGGCCATGCCGCCGTCGAGGTAGCCCCGCAAGTCGTCATAGCCAATGCGAATGAGCTGGCGAACTGCTTTTTCGCGCGCGTTGGCGTTCTCGCCGACTAGAATGAGGGGAGCGCGAAATGGGATGACCCAACCGGCCCACGTGACTAGCGGCGCGCCAAGCGGAATACCATACGCGTTGGGGATATGTCCAGACGCGAATTCGCGCGGCGCGCGGGTGTCCACAACCAGAATGCCCTGCGCCATCCGCTCTCGCACGACGCGCGGCGAGAGCGGCTCGAGGATCGGAAGGCCGTTTAGAATCGTGGGCCCAAGCTGATTGACCGCGCGCAAATAGGCGAAATAGGTCGGATAGGAAGGCAAATTGGCGAGCGCCCATTCGGCGAATTCTTTTTCCGATTCGGCAAACGCAAGCGGATTCGACTGTCGTTCGCGCCCAATCGTCGTCACGCGGTCGGTGCTGGCCGGCGCGTTGCAGAACGATCCCGCGCCGTGCGTCGGATAAACCGCGACGTCGTCGGGATAACGGAGGAGTTCGTGGATCGTCTCGTAGAGCAAGTGGGTGAGCGGACCGGTGAGGTGATGCCCCAGGAGATCGGTCCGCGCCGCGCCGCCGACGATGAGCGCGCCGCCCGTGAAAATCGCCGCGGGCGCAGGTGCTTTCTCAGGCACGACTGCGAAACTGATATGTTCGGGCGTGTGGCCGGGAGTAGCGACCACCTGAATCTTTAGATCGCCCAGGGACAACTCGTCACGTGCCTGTAATGGCAAGTGGTCGAACGCGAGTCTCGCTTCTGCGCTCGCGCCGATCAGGACGCCGTACTGCGCGGCCAGCTCGCGCGCGCCGGAAACGAAATCGGCGTGCAGGTGCGAATCGAGCGTGTGCGTTAGCCGCAAGCCCAGCCCATCGGCGACCCGCACATAACGGTCAATATCGCGCTCGGGGTCAATGACCACGGCCTGCCGCGTGAGTTCTGAGGCGACGAGGTAAGACGAGTTACCCAGTTTTTCGTCAACGAAGGATTCGATTAGCATGGTGGGTGCTCCTTGAAAATAAAGAGGCACTCGGCGATTGCTGTAGCAATACCAAGTGCCATGTCGTGAATGGCCGGCCTACAGTAAACTGTGATTGCCCGCTTTCAGCCGCGGGAGCAATCCTATCACGGCTCGCGCGTCCAGTCAAGGGCTATCTCAGCAGCGCATCGGCGGGCATGCCGGGTTTGAGGGCGGCGTCGGGATTGGGAATTTCCAATTTGACGGCGAAAACGGTATTGACGCGTTCCGCTTTGGTTTGCACGTTGCGCGGCGTGAATTCCGCTTGCGAGGCGATGAAAACGATCTTGCCCGTGAAGGTCTTGCCGGGGAACGAATCTACTTGCACGCCGACTTGCTCGCCTATCTTGATCTCCCCCAAGCGCGTTTCCGGCACGTAGATCGTCAGTTTGACCGGATCGGTTTTGCTGACCGTGAGCAAGGTTGCGCCCGGCGCGGCAATCTCGCCCACATTGACGGCGCGCCGCGCGATCACGCCTTCGACCGGGCTTTTCACCGCCATCTTGGTCACTTGCGTTTTCAACACCGCGACCGCGGCCTCGGCTTGCTTGACCTGGTTTTCCGCGACCGCGATGCTGTCCACCGTCGGCGTCAGCCGTTCGAGCGCGGCTTGCGCCTGCTCGACCTGGGCGCGTGCCGCGGCGAGCTGCGCGGCATCGGGCGTCAAGCGCGCGAGCGCCGCTTGGGCCTGGTCTACCTGGGATTTTGCCAACGCAAGTTCGGAGGCCGTCGGGTGCGAGCGCGCATCGCTAAATGCCGCGACCGCGGCCTTGTACGTGTTCGTCGCCTGCTGCAGCGCGACCGACTGCGGAGTTGAACCGATGAACGGATTGCTGGCCCCGCCGATTCGGTCGTACGCGGCTTGACTTGCGTCCAGGGCGGCTTGCGCGTTGTCCACCTGTGCTTTCAACTGCGTGAGCTGGTCAATCGTCAGCCCGGCGCGCACCTTCTCGTAGTTTTGCTGTGCCGCGGCGAGCGCGGCTTGCGCGGCGGTCAAGTCGGAGGTCGTCGCGCCGGCGCGCAGTTTATCGTAATTCTCCTGCGCGGCCGCCAGTGCGGCCCGCGCCGCGCTCACGTCCGACGGGCGCGCCCCATTCTTGATTTGGGCGAGTTGTGCCTTGGCCGTATCCGCGGCGGCTTGCGCCTGGGCGATCTGCGCGTCGAGGAGCGACCGATCCAGGCGCACGAGCTCTTGACCGGCTTTGACGTTATCGCCCTCGCCGGCAGTCAGCATGTCCACGCGCCCGCCGACCTCGACGGCAATCGCGACGTGTTCGCCCTCGATAAACCCTGAAGCGATATTGGCGCTCGCATCCGCGGATGAAAAGAAGGGCAAGTTGCCCGTCGAATACAGATAATAGCCGCCGACCAAAAGCAGCAGCAGTACGACAATGGGCGCAAATCGTTTACGGTGTTCCATAAATCACCTCTGATCTTCGCTCCGCAAGCGCGCGATGAATACGTCTTCGAGCGACGGTAAAATGACCTCGGCGGTGCGGATGGCAATCTGTCTCGAACGCAATAGCTCCACGGTTTGAGACAATCGTTCGCCGGCTTGCGGCCCGATCGCGTGAATGACCGAGCCGTACAGGGCGACCTCGTCAAAGAAGCCCGAGGCGCGCAGCGCGGTCAGCGCGGCGTCAATCTGATCGCAGTCAATCTCCACCACTTGCGCGGGCATCTGGCGCGATTTCATGTCGGACGGCGTGCCCTCGGCGACGATGCGGCCTTGGTAAATGAACGCCAGGCGATGGCAGTTTTCGGCCTCGTCCATATAATGTGTGGTCACGAGAATGCTGGTTCCGCTTTCGGCGAGGGCGTAGACCAAGTCCCACAAAGCGCGGCGCGAGATCGGATCCACGCCGGCCGTCGGTTCGTCGAGAAACAGAAATTCGGGTTGATGCGCGAGCGCGCACGCCAAGGCCAAACGCTGCCGCGAGCCGCCCGCAAGATTGGAAACGCGCTCTGGCTCTTGACCGCTCAACCCGACTATGCCGAAAAGCATCCCCCGGCGTTCCGCGAGCGTTCGCGGGGGCACGCCGTAGACGCCGCCGTAGAAATTGAAATTCTCGGCCGCGGTGAGGTCGCTGTAGAGACTGAACTTTTGCGAAACGTAGCCGACCCGTTTGCGAATTGATTCCGCCTGCTTGACCACATCGTAACCTAGCACCGCGGCTTTGCCCGAACTTGGGCGGAGCAGACCGAGCAGGACGCGAATGGTCGTCGTCTTGCCCGCGCCATTCGGGCCGAGCAAACCGAAAATCTCGCCGCGCCGAACGGCGAACGTGACATTGTCCACGGCGGTAAAGTGGTCGAATTGTTTGGTCAGGTTTTCGACGACGAGCGCAGTGTGGGTTGTTTCCATCTTTAAGACCCAGTGAACAGTGAACAGAGGACAGACTGTTCACTGTTCACTGCTTACTGTTTACTGTATCTTGGAGTATCAACACGAATGCGTCCTCCAGGCGCGGTTTGACGACCCGCAGGTTTTCCACGCGGATGCCGGCCGCGCTCCAGAGCGATTCAAGTTCGCTCTGGCGGTCAGGACGATCAAGAAACAGCCGGAGGAAATCGCCGTGCGCGGAGACGCCTAGCACTCCTGCGCTCTTTTCGATCAGTTTGCGCGCCGTTAACGCTTGGGCGGACTGGGCTTCCATCACGGTCGCCGCGATATTCGCTCGCAGCTTGTCCGGCGCATCGCACGCGATCAACTCGCCGCGTGACATCAGGCCCACGCGCGTGCAGCGCTCGGCTTCGTCCAGATAGGGCGTGCAGATGACGATGGTCACGCCTTGCAAGTGGATCTCGGTCAGTAGGTCCCAAAATTCGCGGCGGCTGACGGGATCAACGCCGGTCGTCGGCTCGTCCAACAGCAGAACGCGCGGGCGGTGCATCAGCGTCGCCGCGAGCGCGAGTTTCTTTTGCATGCCACCCGAAAGATTGTGAGCGCGCCGCGTTTGAAACTCGGTCAAGCGCGCAAAGCCGAGCAGCCGCGCGATCAGTTTCTCGCGCTCGGGCCGTGGCGAGCCAAACACGTCGGCAAAGAAATTCAGGTTTTCGATCACGGTCAAATCCGGGTAAAGCGCAAAACGCTGCGGCATATAGCCGATGAGGGCCTTGACCGCTTCCGGCTCGCGCGTGACGTCGAGCTTGGCGACGGTTACGCGGCCTGACGTGGGCAGCATCGCGGTCGAGATGACGCGCATGGTCGTCGTCTTGCCTGCGCCGTCCGGTCCGATCAAACCAAAGAGTTGACCCTCGGCCACATCGAATGAGAGATTGTCGAGGGCGACGGTTTCGCCAAAGCGCTTGGTCAGGTTTTGAACGGAAATCATGATTATTCCAACCGCTTTTTGAATCGCAGGGATGCGCCGAGCAGCATCAGCGGGCCGAGAATCGCCAGCGCAATGACCGGCTCGGCAAATGATGGAAGGCCAACGCCCTTTAAGATAATGCCGCGAATGATGATGAGCATATAGCGCAGCGGGACCACGTAACTGACGGCTTGGAGCCAGCCGGGCATGGCTTCGAGTGGAAAAAAGAAACCGGAGAGGAAAATCCCCGGCATCATGATGAGAAACGTGAGGAGCATGGCTTCCTGCTGACTTTTGGCAATCGTCGAAACGAACAAACCCTGCCCGAGAGTGGTCAACAAAAAGACCAGCGAAAGCAGCGCCAGGAGGGGAATGCTGCCGTGAATTGGAACGTCGAAGAGGATGACACCCAAAATCAGAATCTCGGCGAGATCGAAAAAGGCGATGGCGATGTAGGGCACGACTTTGCCGACGATCAACTCCCACGGCTGGATCGGCGTCACGACGAGCTGCTCAATGGTGCCTTGCTCGCGTTCGCGCACGATCGTCATGGCCGTGAATAGACTCGTGAGCATTTGCAGGATCATACCGATGAGGGCCGGGATCATGTAATTGGAGGATTTCAATTCGGGGTTGTACCACACGCGCGGCCGAATCTCGATCCCGCCCAAGCGGGTCACGTCCACGCCCAAGCGCTGTTGAAGAATCTGCGTGTTTTGAGCTTGGCCCACCAGTTGCGAGGCCGAGAAAGCGGTCGTCGCTACGGCCGGGTCCGAGCCGTCAATGAGCACAGCCACCTGGGCCGCTTGGCGCTTGGCGAGCGCGTTGCCATAACCGGTGGGAATAATAATGCCCGCGCGTACCCGGCCATTATCCAGTAACGTCGCCATTTCGGTCTCGTCCTGGACATAGTAGCTGATCGCGAAATAGTCGGAGGCGCGGTACGCCTCGACGAGTTCCCGGCTTTCCATCGTCCGGTCGGCATCGTAGACCGCGGTGTTCAGGCGGCGAATGTCATTCGTGGCCGCGTAGCCGAGCAGGATCAATTGAATGATCGGCATCATGAACATGACCGCCAGCGTCCGCGGATCGCGGAGGATGTGAATAAATTCCTTGCGGATGATGGACCACAATCGGGTGTTCATTGGTTTGTTCTTGACCCCATGCAGAAAGACCTTTGGAACACGAAAGCCGCGAAAGAGAACACGAAAGCCGCGAAAGAAGAACGCGAAAACTGCGAAAGAAAATTACGGCGCGGATTCGGGGGTGGGCGTGTTCACAAAGCGACGCGGGCGAAGGGGCTTTTCGCCAAAGTTCACGAGCAAGACCACTCTTTGGTTGCCCTTGGTCACGTAGAGCAGACATTGTTCGGTGTCTTCGGGGCGAATCGCCTGTGCGGCTTTGGTTTCCAACAACAGCATGTCGTCTTCGTCCCAACACTTGAAATCTACGCGCCGCTTGGTTACCTCGACGCCATCGTAAACGATCGGGATTTCCGCCTCGCGTTCGAATTGAACGCCGAATTTGGGCAAGGCGATTTCCAAGGCGCGCTGATAGTCTACTTCCATGCAATGGGTCCCCAACTGCCGTTGAACGTCAATGCAAGCCGCCAGCACCTTGCCGGACAGCGGCTCAAACTGGTGCTTCCCGCCTCTCACTTTGGAGCCCATGATTCCCTCCTCTTCTGCGATGGTTGCGTGGTGTGTAGGAGCGTTTGGAACACGAGAGCATTTGGAACGCGAGAGCCGCGAAAGCACGCGAAAACCACGAAACCGAGCGCTGCCTTTCGCGGTTATCGCGTGCTTTCGCGAGTTTCGTGTTCCAAAGGTCTTGCTGCTCCATTATATCACACTTGCCGCATTTTCCCGTTATAGCATCAAAATGCGCGCTATGCGTTTGAGGTGTTGGATTCATCGGTCCCAGCGGTTCGGGCAAGACGACGACGATTCGCCTTTTGACCGGCGTCTATCGCCCCACGGCCGGAGACGTGCGGGTGCTCGGCCGCGAGCCGCGCAAGTTCAGCCGAGGCACGCGTACCCGATTGGATACATGCCGCAGCATTTCGTGCTGTATCCGCATTTGACCGTTTGGGAAAACTTGAATTTCGCCGCCTCGCTCTACGGAATGCCGCTGTGGCGCGGCGGCCAATTGAAACGGATGCTGGATTTTGTCGAACTGCGCGACCAGCGCGGCAAACTGGCGCGCGATATTTCCGGTGGAATGCAGCGGCGGCTGAGTCTCGCCGCGACCCTCGTCCACGATCCCGACTTTGTCTTTCTCGACGAACCGACCGCGGGCATTGACCCGGTCCTGCGGCGCGGCGAAGTGGACTTGGTTGCGGTTGCGCCGCAGAACGCGTCCGAAAGCATGCGTTCCAATCGCCAAGCCATCTTTATCATCTACAACGACCAAGTTGACCAGTATTGACCTGAACAATGCCGCCGCCCAGCTCCAGAAGGCAACCGAGATCGAGCAAGACTTGCAGCAGCTCGAGCAGCTCCTGAGTGAATACCAAAAGATTGATGCGCGCGTTTTGGTCAGTCCTTTTTGGAATGAGGTCAAGGGCCGCGAGCCGGTTGATCTCGCGGGCGCAGAGATAAGTCGAGAATAAAAAAGGGGTCATGCGAATCGCATGACCCCTTGCTCTGCCACACCCTATGTTTGCCGCCGCCGGATCATACCGGCGACCGTCCGGGCAGAGCGCGGACCGCGAGCACTACGACGATCGCGCCGACGAACGCGACGAGAATCGTGGTGAGGTTGATTCCCGTGGTGAAATCGCCGCCGAAAATCGCGCTGGCGAGAAAACCGCCGACGACCGCGCCGACAATACCGAGGATGAGATTCATGACAAGACCGCCTTTGGCATGGACGACCAGATCAGCCAACCAGCCGGCGATCAGGCCGACGACGATCCAAGCAAGGATACTCATGGTGTTGCCTCCCTATATTTTCCAGCAATTGCTGGATGAATTCCGGTCGGACCGCGTCCAAGCGGTCAACCGTTGTTTAACGGTTGCATCCTAACAGATACGAACATGAAATGGAATCGCAAAAAGCGCCATTGTCGTGTCGTATTTTCCGGGCCCGGCTTGTCGTCAAAATTGTGACAGCGCTGCCCACCCATTGACGCGGATGGAAGGGCAGAGTAAACTGCATTCCAGAGGGGGAAATATGAAAATAAATACGATTCTGGCGACCAAGGGCATGCGGGTTGTGACGATTCGACCCCAGCAGTCGCTCAAAGAAGCAGTCAACCTGCTCGCTCAATATAATATCGGCGCGCTCGTCGTCGTAAATGATTCCGGCGCGCCGGTCGGCATCATCTCCGAGCGCGATATCGTGCGCGAGGCAGTCCATTCTGAGAACGTCTTTAACCTGCCGGTTAGCGCCGTGATGACCGAGGAGTTGGTCACGGGTTCGCCGCAGGACGATCTCCGTTCCGTGCTGCAAACGATGACCGATCGGCATTTCCGTCATTTACCCATCCTGGATCAAGGCAAGCTGGCGGGGATGATTTCAATTGGCGATGTGGTCAAGGCCCAAATCAGCGCATACCAAGGCGAGATTGAAACACTCGAAACTCGCGTCACACAAGGATGAACCATGGCACTCGGCACTGTAGAAAATCCTTTGAGCGTCGCCGTGATCGGTTCCGGCCCCGCCGCCTTTTACGCGGTGGAGCACCTGTTCAAACAGCCGGGGCTGGCGGTCTCGATTGACATGTTTGACCGTTTGCCCACGCCGTACGGCTTGGTGCGCGGCGGCGTCGCGCCCGATCATCAAAAGATCAAGACGGTCACCAAGGTGTTTGAAAGGATCGCGACGAACCCGCGGTTCCGTTTTTTCGGCAACGTCGAATTCGGCAAGCACGTCACCCTCGCCGACCTCCGGCAGCACTATCATCAAATTCTGTTTGCGACCGGCGCCCAGACCGACCGGCGGATGGGCATTCCGGGCGAAGACCTCAAGGGGAGCTATCCCGCCACCGAATTTGTCGCCTGGTACAACGGCCATCCCGATTTTCGCAACTGCCAGTTCGATCTTTCGCAAGAGCGCGTGGCCGTCGTCGGCGTGGGCAACGTCGCGATTGACGTCGCGCGCATCCTCTCACTCTCGCCGGACGAACTGGCGCGCACCGACATCGCCGATTACGCGCTCGACGCGCTGCGCAAGAGCCGCGTGAAAGAGGTTTACTTGCTCGGGCGCCGCGGACCGGCGCAGGCCGCCTTTACGAATCCGGAGATCAAAGAGCTAGGCGAACTAGCCGATGCCGATGTGTTGGCCTTGCCGGAAGAAGTCGAACTCGATCCGTTGAGCCACGCCGAAGTGGAGGCGAGCGACGATCCGGCGCTCAAACGCAAAGTCGAAATCCTGCAAAGCTACGCGCAGTGCCAGCCGACCGGCAAATCGCGCAAATTATTCGTCCGGTTTCTGGTGTCACCCGTAGAATTGATCGGCAACCCAAGCGGCCACGTCGTCAAGATGCGCCTCGTCCGCAACGTGCTTTACAAGACCGAGGCCGGCACACTCAGCCCCAAGCCGACCGATCAATTCGAAGAGTTGCCCGTGGGCTTGATGTTTCGCTCGGTCGGCTATCGCGGTGTTGCGCTGCCTGGTGTGCCGTTCAACGAGCGTTGGGGCGTGATAATGAATGAACAGGGGCGCGTGCTCGACTCGGAAACCGGCGAGCGGGTCGTGGGAGAATACGCGACGGGCTGGATCAAGCGCGGACCGAGCGGCGTGATCGGCACCAACAAGCCCGACTCGGTGGAAACGGTGAACATGATGTTGGAGGATGCGGCGAAAGGCGCAGTGCTCCAGCCCGACTCGGCCAATATCGAAAACTTGGTGCGCGAGCGCCAGCCCCATTGTTGCTCGTTCGGCGAATGGCTCAAGCTGGATCAGATCGAGGTGGCGAACGGCAAGGCGCTGGGCCGGCCGCGCGTCAAGTTCACGAGTGTCGAGGAGATGCTCAAGGCGCTGGGGCGATAGGTCAAGACCCGAAGGGTCTTGGAATCTCAAATCTTCGACCGAACATTCGGTAAGCACTTGACCGCCTCGCAACAGCGGCGTCAACCTGGCCGCGATCTCGGCCTGATATCGCGCATGTTGATTGGATGCCGGAGTCATCACAATTCTCCCTCTCGCGTCGAGTTCGATTTTGTACGGCAAATTCTGCAGAGACTTGTCTTTGAGAACGTCCGCCCATTGTAACATGTCGCGCCTCCTCTCGTGTTTGATTCTAGTTGACGAAGGACGGATTGTCAAACAACGTGCCTTTGATTGAGACTTGAAGGATGATGGTCACCATGAAACGCATGACACCCTTTGTTCTACTTCTCGGCGATCTCGTGGCGCTGATGTTGTTCATCTACGTGGGGCAGCGTGAGCATGATGTTGTAAATGCCGACAATCCGATTCTGGGTTTGCTGCCGAGCGTGGGCGCGTTTGCTTTGCCGTGGGTCGTCGCCGGCTGGTGGCTCGGCGCATTCCGCGACGACGCGCTGACGCCGCGCGAGTTCTTGGGCCGCACGTTGATCGCGTGGCTGGCCACGGCATTCCTCGGCCTGCTGTTCCGCGCGCTCCTCCTCGGGCGCGCGGTGATTCCGACGGCGTTCGCCATCGCGACACTCGGGTTTGGCGGGCTTTTCCTTTTCGGTTGGCGCTTGTTGTTCCTGCTCGGATGGAAAATCGCCAGGTCGAGAGAGTTGCCGGTCGAGTCTTCCAAAGCAGTATAGACGCGCCAGAACACATCTGAGTCTCCCGTGTTCGAACCACAATCCCCCTCCTTTCCTCCTTGATTCTGTTACCCACCTTCCGTTGCGGGCGGGATTTCCTGTTCCTTCTTGCCGATGAAGATGAGCGATTCCAGGTCCTCGCGATCTTCCGGAGCGTAACGCGCCACCGCCGCACGCACCGCGTCCAGTTCGGCATCGGAGGCCCAGCCCAACATGCGCGAAACATCTGCCCAATCTTGCGGTCGTTGCGCCGCCATTTTTAAGATGACGAGGTAGGGCAATCCAACAACAGGATACCCAGCCGGATCGCGCTCGGGATGAGCCAGCGCTTCTTTCAGCCATGGATAATTCCCGAAAATCACACCTACTTCGACTCCCTCCGGCGAAACCAGCAAATTGCCGGGCACAGCCAATCGAGAAACGACGCGATAGCCGGCTTGCTGGAGTTTTTCGATCACGGCCTCGCTATCGGTCTGGTGGACGACGATATCCATATCTTTGGTCATGCGCTCGGGCATATACGCGCGGGTGGCGACGCCGCCGATCAAAGCCCAATCAATTCCTTCCAGGACATGGATTATCGGAATCTCTCCATGCTGGGTTCATAATGTTTTCACAATCCTCTGCGATAATCCAAAACAGTCCAGCGTGATTTGACAAAAATAGTTCTATATCGTATAATTCGCCCAAGAATAATTCGCAGGGGAATGAAAGAGCCATGACCGAGGTCACACCTGCCCCTTGCGGGGCGGTGCAAGGGGTCTTCAGATGAAACCACACATGCATCCGCATCCCCATCCAGATGGTCAACATCGCGAGCACTTTTTAGAGTTTATCCGGCAGGTCAGCCCCGAAGCGGACCCGACGAGCGTACTCCTCTTTGGTCAGGTGCAGCGCGCGAGCAGCTACTTGATCCAGGCGGTCGAAAAAGAGTTGGACACTGCCGGGCTGTCGTGGGCCAAATTTCGTCTGCTGATGAACTTGGGCCGCGCCGAAAAGCACGGGGCGGCCGAGGGCGTCCAGCCGTCGGAACTGAGCGACATGCAGGGCATCAGTCGCAACACGGTGAGCGCGCTCATCGCCAGTTTGGAAGAGGATGGACTGATCAGTCGCGAGTTGCACGGCACCGATCGCCGCCGTTTCGTCATTCGCCTCACGCCGGAAGGGCGCAAGGTGCTCAAGAGCAAGTTGAACGGTCAATTCAAATTTGTGACGCATTGCTTTGCCATGTTTAGCGCAACCGAACGCCAAGCGTTTCTGGACTTCCTCACACGATTGAATCAGGGGCTGAGCGAGAAGGCAAAATAGTAAGCGTTTAGGGAGAGAGAATGCACTCACACGGAACGGGATGGACCAGCCAGACAACTTCAGTTGGAAGAAAGAATGGGCATAGTGCGGGTGGTCGCCGGGGACGGGGCGGCCCCAAGACCGACCCGAAACTGCTGCTGCGCGCGATCCGCTACGTCAATCGCTATCATTGGATCGCCGTGCTCGCATACGGGTCGCTGTTAGTCGCGACGGGGGCGCAGTTGATGGTGCCCCAGTTGGTGCAGAGCATCATTGACACGGTCGTCAAGGCGTTTGTCGCCGGCCAGGTTCTCGCGTTACCCGCGGCGGCCCAGGCGCTCGCCGCGCAGCGGATGGGCAAGACGCTGGCCGACCTCCAAGCCGACCAGTCCGGCGCGACGGCGGCCCTGATAAGCGTCGGCATCGGCATTACGGGATTCGCCGTGCTGCGCGCGCTCTTTTCATTCGGTCAGCAGTTCAACGCCGAGCGACTGTCGCAGAACCTCGCATTCGATTTCCGCAACGAATTGTTCGCCAAGATCCAGCGGCTCTCGTTCAGCTATCACGACCAAAACCAGACCGGTCAGTTGATGATCCGCGCGACCGACGACGTCGAAAAGGTGCGGCTCTTTATCGGCCAGGGCCTTGTCATGATGGTGCAGGCGATTGTCCTCCTCATCGGCAGTCTCGTCGTCTTGTGGTTCACCAACCATGCGCTCACATTGGTGATTCTGCCGATCCTACCGGTCGCCCTCGTCGTGTTTATGGTGTTCGGCGCAATCACGCAGCCGCTCTTTACGCGCGTGCAGCAGGCCCTGTCGGCGCTCAACACGGTGTTGCAGGAAAACCTCGCCGGTTTCAAAGTGGTCAAGTCGTTCGCCCGCGAACCGCAAGAGCAAGCGCGCTTTAACCGCTCCGCCGATGCGCTCCTCGCGCAGCAGATGCGCGTCGCGATGACCTTTTCGTTCCTGATGCCCCTCATCTTTTTGATCATGAACCTGGGCCAAGCCGCCGTGCTCTATTTTGGCGGCCAGCAGATCATCGAGGGCACGATGACGATCGGCGAGTGGCAAAAGTTTTCGCTGTACCTCTTCTATGTCTTTTTCCCGATGGGCATGCTCGGCATGATTATCAACCTCATGTCGCAAGCCGCGGCGTCGGCCCAGCGCATTTTTGAAATCCTCGACACGCAGAACGAAGTGGAGAACAAGCCCGGGGCTAGGGAAATAAGGGAAATCAAGGGAAATGTGAAATTTGCGGATGTGACCTTTCGCTATTTCAAAGGCGGAGAGCCGGTGCTCAACAAGGTTTCGTTCGAAGCGAAAGCGGGCCAAACGGTTGCGCTGCTCGGCGCGACGGGCAGCGGCAAGACGACGATCATTAACCTGCTGCCGCGCTTTTACGATGTGAGTGAAGGCCGCGTGTTGGTTGACGGCTGCGATGTGCGCGACGTGACCATCGAATCGCTGCGGGCGCAAACCGGCATCGTCTTGCAAGAGACCACGCTGTTCAGCGGCACGATTCGCGACAATATCGCGTTCGGCAAACCCGACGCGACGATGGCTCAAGTGACGGCCGTGGCGAAAGCAGCGGCGGCGCACGATTTCATCATGGAGTTTCCGCAGGGTTACGATACGCCGGTCGGCGAGCGCGGCTCGACCCTCAGCGGCGGGCAAAAGCAGCGCATCGCGATCGCCCGCGCGCTCTTGCTCGATCCGCGCATCTTGATTCTCGACGATTCGACCAGCAGCGTGGACCTCGCGACTGAATTCAAAATCCAACAGGCGCTCGATCAACTGATGAAAGGGCGCACATCGTTCGTCATCGCGCAGCGCATTAGCACGGTCCTCAACGCGGATCAGATCCTGGTGCTTGAGAAAGGCGAGATCGTCGCGCGTGGCACGCACGAGGAATTGCTCGAATCCTCGGAACTATACGCCGAAATCTACACGTCGCAATTGGTTGGCGACGTCGAGCCGGTGGCCGCGTAAGGCGCGAACTTTACGTTTTACGCTTTACGATTTACGAATCCTTGATCTGAGAGGCAATCTATGTGGATGAACATGCGCGATTTCATGTTGCGAACTGAGACGCGCAAGGCTCAAAATACGTTTGAGACGCTCACACGGCTTTGGCGGTATTTCAGGTCCTACTGGTCCGTCTTGGTCGCGGTAGCCGTGTTGGTGGTCAGTACGACCTACATGCAAGTCGTCACGCCGGATCTGCTCGGGCAGGCGGTGGATTGTTATCTGACGCCCGCCACCGCGACTGCGTTCAGCGGCAACGCGTCGTTCCCGATTCCCAATGCGGCAACGCGTCCGCCCGCGAACTGCTGGCTCGGCGCGCCCGGTCCGCAGGCGACGACCGCCGATTATCTCGCAGGGCTGAGCCGGTTGGTTTTGCTGCTCGTCGGTTTGTTTCTCGCCAGTTCCGTCTTGACCGGCTTTCAATTCTATTTGATGAACACGGCCGGGTTTCGAGTTCTTCGCAACATCCGCGTGGACATCTTTCGCCACATCCATCGCCTCTCGCTGCGCTATTTCTCCGAGCACGAGGCGGGCGAGGTCATGAGCCGGACCACCAACGACGCCGATACGATTCAGCAGGCGCTTGGTTTTCCATTGGTCAGCGTGGTCCAGGGAATACTCTTGATCGTCTGGATCGCGGCGAGCATGTTGGAGAAAAGTTGGGCGTACGCGTTGATCAGTCTGGTGACAGTGCCGTTCATGTTCGTCGCGACGTCGTGGTTTTCGAATCAGGCGCGCAAGGCCTATCGCAACGTCCGGGTGCAGGTCGGCAACGTGAACGCGAATCTCCAGGAGCGCATTTCGTCGGTGCGCGAATCGCAGGCGTTCGGTCGCGAAGCCGAGAATATCGCCCAGTTCAATCAATCGAACGCCGCGTCGCGCGATGCGAGCATTCGCGCGGTCGCCTTCACGAGCGCGCTCGCGCCCACGCTCGAGGCGCTCGGTTATGTTTCGATGGCGATTGTCGCGGGTGTCGGCGGCTGGTTCTTGCTGCAAGGGCAAGGATTGTTCGGGACGACGATGACCCTGGGGCTGATCGTCGCTTTTATCGCGTACACGCAGCGTTTCAACCAGCCGATCGCGCAAATCTCGGTCATGTGGACGAATATCCAGAGCGCAATTGCGGGCGCGGAGCGCATCTTTGGCTTGCTCGACACGGAGCCGGATTTGCAGGACAAGCCGAATGCGCGCGAAATGCCTGCGATCAAAGGGCGCGTGGCATTCGAGAATGTGGACGCCGAGTACAAGGCCGGCGAGAGGGTACTGTGCGACGTGAATCTCGTTGCCGAGCCGGGGCAGACGGTCGCCATCGTCGGGCCGACGGGCGCGGGCAAGACGACCATCGCCAACCTGATCCCGCGCTTTTACGATGTCAGTTCGGGCGCGGTCAACGTGGATGGGATAGACGTGCGCGATGTGACTGCCGCGAGTCTCCGCCGGCAAATCGCCATCGTGCTTCAAGACCCATTTCTGTTTAGCGATACGATCATGGCGAACATCCGTTACGGCCAGCCCGACGCGACGGACGAGCAAGTGATCGCCGCGGCCAAGCTGGCGCGCGCCGACGCGTTCGTCGAGCGATTACCCGACAAGTACGACACGCTGCTCGGCGAGCGCGGCAGCGGGTTGAGCCAGGGGCAGCGCCAATTGCTCTCGATCGCGCGCGCGGCGCTGGCCGACCCGCGCATCCTAATTCTCGACGAAGCCACATCGTCGGTGGACACGCGGACCGAGCGCTTGATCCAAAAGGCGTTGGTGGATTTGCTGCGTGGACGCACTTCCTTCGTGATCGCCCACCGCCTGAGCACAATTCGCAACGCCGATCAGGTGTTAGTGCTCGACGATGGGCAGATTATCGAGCGGGGCAAACACGAGGAATTGCTGCAACGGCGGGGATTTTACTACGACCTCTACATGAGCCAATTCCGCCGCGATCTTGACTTCTCAGAGAACGGGGGAACGCCCGTAACCGCAATGGCGCCTGCGGAATAGAAAGACCTGGAGGGTCTAGATTCTCCAGGTCTTTGTCTCCACCCAACATGAGTTGCGGGATACCCGAAATCGTTGTAAGATTGACACAAAGGGAGGTCGGAAATGGCAGTGAAAAGCATAACCGTGGAATCGCGCGTGGGACCAGATGGAATCTTGAAACTTGAACTTCCGGTTGGGATTCCCAATTCAGAAGTCGTGGTCATTGTTGTGCCGCTCGCGCCCGAGAAGAAATCGCCGGAGGATTTGGGTTGGCCGCCAGGACTTCTTGACACGTTTGCCGGAAGTATCCCGGATTTTCCCGATAGGGCGCCGCAAGGCGGATACGAAGTGCGGGACGAATTAGAATGAAGTACCTGATGGACACGAATACGTGTATCGCCTTTTTTCGAGGACGAAGCAAGGCAATCAAGTCTCGACTTGCCGATGTAAGTTTTGCATCGGTGGTTCTATGCGCGGTGGTGAAAGCTGAACTATATCATGGTATGGAGCGAAGCAAACAACGAGAACGCAATAAGGCGACCTTGGATGAATTCTTCGCCAACTTTGTCAGCCTGCCTTTCGACGATCGCGCAGCAGAAGAGTACGGTCGCATACGTGCTCGACTCGAAAAGAAGGGTACGCCCATCGGCCCTTACGATCTGATGATTGCCGCAATTGCCCTTTCGAACGGCCTGACATTGGTCACTCACAATACCGGCGAGTTCAGTCGAATCGAAGGTTTGCATTTGGAAGACTGGGAATCCAGCTAAGAAAGAGCCGACAAAAAACGTGGGGACGACCCGAAAGGTCGTCCCCATGCCATTCCTAATAGCGTCCGCGTCCACCGCCGCCGCGCCCGCCGCCGCCGCCGCGACCGCTGCCGTAGCCGCCACCGCCGCCGCGGCCACTGCCATAGCCGCCGCGACTGCCACCACCGCCACCGCCGCGGAATCCACCGCCGGCCGGGCGCTCTTCGCGCGGGCGGGCGACGTTCACGGTCAGGTTGCGCCCTTCCAGCTCATAGTTGTTGAACATCTCGATCGCTTTTTGCGCGTCGGGCTGCGAGTTCATCTCGACAAACGCAAAACCCTTGGAACGCTGGGTCACGCGGTCGAGGATCATCGTGACTTCCTTCACTTCGCCTGCCTGGCTAAAAAGATCACGCAGTTGATCTTCGGACACCGTGTAAGACAGGTTTCCCACGTACAGTTTTGTTTCCACTCGAATCCCCTCCTGGGATTTGGAAAGAATGCTCAGCGCATACGCCAGGCGATTCATTCCTAAAAATAGTTCGTGCTCACGAACCGGTCACCTCAAAACAAGTGTGCCTGCGCTGGGCAAAAACCAACCGCCGTCCGAGTTACATCCCGGACGGCGCAAACAGACCGGACAACTTGTTTCTCTTGACTCAAATTGTACCACACGATGGCAAATTGAGCAAGGGGGTAGGCGCTCTGTTACTCCTCTTTTCCAAAATACTCGAGCATTCCCAGCAGCACAAATGCTCTCGTCATCAGCGCGAAGAAGATGCTGTAGCTGAGCAGCAAGAGCACGTCGGTCAACAGCCAGCGCGGATCAGTCTCATAACCCCATCCAAACTGGCTCATGAAGAACCCGTTGGCGACAAGCGAGTAAATCCCGACATAGATGATCAAGGCCAAGATCGCCACGACAAAACTCGGCCAGGCCTGCTGTTGGAGAACACGCCGTTTCGTGCGTGTTCTGAATGCGTCGCGCTGACCGAACGTGGCAAGGATGACAAACAGCGCGACAAGGGTCGTGACAATCGTGACTAGTTGGGGCGAGAAGTTCAATAGCGCGCCGCCCGGCCCCCATTCTTTAAGCGGAATCACCTTTGCCAGAGAATTCGAGAGAGGAAACAATACCGACACACCGGCGAGGATGCCCCACATACCCTGGAGAAATCCGAGGAAATCCTTCAGCTCGCCCAGAACGACCGTTCCTTTGTTCGAAGCGCTCATGCGTCACCTCTTTCCGCTTCTCCTAGAAGCGAATCTCGACCGAACCGTGCGTCAGGGCCAGGCCAAATGGTACAGGCGAATTATATCGCCGTGCTCTGGATAAGTCAAAAAAAGACCCGAAGGGTATGTAGGGCGGGGTGACCCCGCCCCCACATACCCTCGGGTCTTGGGCATCAGATGAACAACTGCACATCCGCGTCCGCGGCAAAGTCCAGGAACGCCGCGGCGCCGAGGCAGTCAACGCCTTCGATGAGGTCGTCGGGTGTGACGCCCATCACGCCCATCGTCGTGGTGCAGGCGTAGAGTTTGCCGCCGCCTTCTTGTGTCACGTCAATCAGTTCTTTGATGGGCGGGATGTTGGCCTTGTTGAACCACTCTTTCATGATCGCGGTCGCTAGCGCGGTCGAGCCGGGCAGCACGCCGAGAATGTTCGGCACTTGCAGCGGTACCGCCGCGATCGGCGCGGGCATCGCCGGGTTGCCGATCGGCGCGACCTTGAGCGCGGGCAGCTTGCGCTTGTCCACGATGTCGAGACCGTAGAAGGTAAAGAACACCGCCACTTCCCAACCCATCGCGACTCCCGTTGACGCGAGAATCAGCGGCGGGTACGCCATATCGAGTGAGCCCTTGGACGCGACCAGCGCGAGCCGCCGGCGTTTCTTCGTGTCAGCGCCATTTCCGTTATCAGACATTACAACCTCCATCCATTCATTAATCAGGCAATCAGTCAATCAGTCAACTAGGCAATCAGTACCTGGTTGCCCGATTGCCGGATTGCCTGAATGCCAAGTTGACCAATTGACTAATTGACTAGTTGACTCTCAGTGCGTTCGCTTCACCGTATACGTGAAAACCTTGCCATCCTTTTCGGAATGCACCAACTCGTGAGTGGTCTGGCGCGCCCACGCGGGCACGTCGTGCCAGGAGCCGGCATCGGTGGCAAGCAGTTGCAGCGTTCGCCCGATGGGAATCAGGCCGATCGCCTGGCTCAGCTTGATGATGGGCATGGGGCAGAACTGACCGACTGCATCCACTACAAGTTCATTTTCTAAAACCGCGGACACTTGTCTCCTCCAAAATAAAAAACTCATCGTCGTTTGACCAACGATGAGTTTTTCCAGTATTCGATTAAGTCAACGTTGCTGCGTGACATCGGCCAGCGTCCGTTTGCCCAGAACGCTGTCCGTCGCCTCTTTGACCTCGCGCCAAACATAGCAATACGCGCAATGCTCGTCGCAAGAGATCGCGTCGTCCACGCATTCCACCGGAGCCGTCGAGCCGTCGAGCACTTGGACGGCTTCGCTCAGCGTAATGGTCTGCGGCGCACGGGCGAGCCGGTGCCCGCCGTGGCGGCCCCGGTCCGACCTGATCAGGCCGGAGCGGCGCAGGACGATCAGTAGTTGATTGAGATAATTGGGCGGAATACGCTGGCGCTTGGCGATGTCCGAACTCGGAATGGGGCCTTGGTTGTAATGCTCGGCCAGATCGTAAAGCGCACGCAAGCCGTATTCGCCGCGACTGGAAACTCTCATCGGGTTAACCTCGCGCGCGCGAGCGGTCCCAAACCACAGCACGAGTTTGCGCGCTCGCACGCTCGCGCCGCCCATGAACGGTCTGGCAATCCTCGCCGGCCATTCACGACGGCGCGCCGATACAGGCGCACTCGAGGGGCAGAGTTATCGCACAACTCGTATTTTGGAGAGAAAAGGGTCGGTACATCTGGACAATCGGCACAATACTTGACTAATTTAGTTAATATTTTACGGCGTCTTGCGCTCTTTGTCAAGTCTGTTTCGGAAGGGCATTTTTGCTAGCATCCACGCCATCCGCGCGAGCCAGCGCGCATCCAATAGCTCGTGCACGATCGCGCGATAAGAGCGGTGCGCGGAAACGGCGCCGAAGAGCGCGTGGCGCAACCGCGCGTCTTGTGCGGCGAGCGCGATCACCGTGTCGAGCAGATGCCACTTGCTGATGCCGATGGCGATCGCGCGCATGGCCTTGCCGTACGGCATGTCGTCCGTAATCTCGCGGCAGGCCGCGTGATATTGGCGAAAGGCCCGCGTCGAGATGCCCGCGGTCATCATCGAGCGCGCCGCCCACGTCCCGCTGAGGAGCGCCGAGTTCACGCCCTTGCCTTTGAACGGCCGCATCAGCCCCGCTGCGTCGCCGACGATCACGTAGCGGTCGCCCGAAAAGGACCGGGCTTGCGACGTGGGAAAGCGCCCTTTGAAAAACGCGAGGTCGTTTTCCCCAAGGCCGCCATCCAGGCGCGGCAGCACCGCACGCGCCGCGGGGCTGTGGAGAAAAAGACCCATCGCGTTCACGTCCACGCGCGCCCCGGCGATGTTCATGGTGAGGTGGTTGCCCTTGGGCGTGACGGCGCCGAACTCGATGCCGGGTGCGGAGGGCAGAAAGGCGTGGATGCAGTTGCCGAATTGAGCCATGAATTCGGCGCCGGGATGGATCTTGGTAACGATGCTGTTCAAAAAGCGCGGCGCGCGATAATCGGTGGCGCGCTCGAACACCAGGGCGGTTCCGTCGTCCGACCCGAATGCGCCCACGACCACGTCGGCTTCCGAGTTGCCGGTGTCGCCGTAGACGATCACCCGGTTGGCGTGGAATTCAAGATCGGTCACGCGGCCGTTGACGACTTGAATTCCGCACGCGCGCGCTTGTTCCAACAGGTAGGCGTCGAACTGGACGCGGCGGACCGCGAATCCCGGCGGGTCGTCGCATTCCAGGAGAATGGCGCGGCGGTCCGAGTGGAGGATGTAGCCCGTGATCTCGCGTTGGATCAGATGGCGCGGAAACGGAATGCCGAGCGAATCTTGCAGGATCCGGTCAATCGGCGGCGACAGCACGCCGACGCACTGATTGAAATGCCGTTCGCCGGCAAAGACTTTGCCTTCGAAGAGCGTAACGTGGATTTGGCGTCCCATCTGGCTCGCCAGATTGGCAATCGCGAGCGCCGCGCCCACGCCGCCGGGTCCGCCGCCGATCACCACGACACGCGCGCCGTCGCGGAGCGGCCCCATTGAATTTGAAGATGTTTTCATGATCCGAATTCTTGCGCCACTGCTTTGCCAAGCCGCGCAATCGCTTTCGGCTTGAACAACATTCGTAAGATGTCGGCGTAGCTGGCATCGCCCGTGAAGAGCGCCCAGAACGTTTGACTCAGTACACGCGATGGGGGCGGGGCAGCAGCTTCAGTCTCGAGCGCGCGTCCCAACGCGCGCATAAAGACCGCGTTACGTTTGGAATGCGCCACGAGCGCGAACACGAGACGCCCGAAACGATTGTCGGCGGCGATGGCGCGGCATACGGGCGCGTAATGCGCGGCAAAATGCTGGCGGCCAATTCCGTGGACCAAGGCCGTCTCGGCGGCCGCACGCGCGGTCGCCAGCGCCGAGCCGATCCCGTCCTTGTACAATCGAGTTACACAAGAATCGCCGATGGCGACGAACCGGTCCGCGTAATAGTCGCGCGCCGGGCTGACCGCGACGCACGGCCGGCAGCCGCAGACTTGCGGCGCTTGATCGCCCACGATCGCGGCGACCTGAGGTAGTCTCAGGAACTCGGCTAGACTGTTGCGCCTCAAGTGGCGACCGAGCAGCGAGACGTTGGCGAAATCTCCCTTCGGAACCAGCGCGCCAAAAATCAGATCGCTCGGCTCGTCAAAGTAGACGTGGACGGTGCCGTTCATTTGGGCGCGGCTCTGCTCGCTCGCCAACAGCAGCTCGTCTTGCGCCATGCGCTCCGCGATCGGCGGGTCATAGGCGAGACGCTCAAAGAGCGGCGGCGTCGCATTCGCGCCAATCGCGAGGACAACCAGATCGAAATTCTCTTGAAGCGTTGCCGTGTAGACGCGCGGCCAAGAGTCGAACGAGACCCGCTGAACGCGTTCCGCGACGACGCGTGCGCCGCGCGTGCGCGCCTCGTTCAATAGGTATTGATCGAACCCGACAATGGACGCGCGCGCGCTTTTGCGCGGGCCGCCGCCGCGGTAGACGGAAAGCACCTGGCGCGCCGGATCGGGCGGCCAGATCGTAAACGAGTTTGCCTGCCAGTACAGACGATAGGCGCGCACGCGGCTGAGAATCAGATCCTCGGGCAGCGCGAGATCGAGTTGCGCCAATCCCTTCACCACGCGGTGAGACAAGATGCCCGCGCACATGTTGCAGCCGCTCGGGCCGGCGGTCCGCAGGTCTTTGCGCTCAAAGATCGTAATGTCGAGAGGTCGGTCGAGTTGTGCGGCAAATTGCAGCGCGGAGAGCGCGAAGAGACTGCCTGCCGGACCACCGCCGACGACGGCGATGCGCGCATGAGGCGCCAAGCGCAACGAAGGATCCGAAGGCGAGTCCATCGTCTTTCCTCTCCAGAGACAACAAAATCGCCCGCGCAGGCGATTTCAATCTGCGGCCCAAACCATCAGGCGCGTTCAAACCCATTATACCATTCGCGTATGCGCTCGACAACACTCTAACGAGTAGGATTACCCAAATTTTTCCTTGAGGACATCCGTGAGCGTGGGTTGGCCGATTTCCTGCAGTTCGTAGCGGACGCGCTCGGTGTGGTGCTTGATGTTGACCACGCGCCGCAAATCTATCGGCGTGGCGATCAGAACGAGGTCCACCGGCGCGGCGTTGATCGTCGCCTCCAGCTCGCCGGTCTGTTCTGCGCCGTAGCCCATCGCGGGCAGGACGGGGCCGGTCCGCGGATATTTCGCAAACGTCTCTTTGATCGAGCCGACCGCGTAGGGACGCGGGTCCACGATTTCGCGCGCGCCGAATTTGTGCGCCGCGACGATGCCCGCGCCGTAACTCATCCCGCCGTGCGTCAACGTCGGCCCATCCTCGACGACGAGGACGCGCTGGCCGCGAATCGCGCCCGGATTGTCCACGAAGATCGGCGAAGCGGCTTCGATAATCGTGGCCGTCGGATTGGCGGCGCGGACGTTCGCGCGGACCGTATTCACGTTTTCGACGTTGGCCGTGTCAACCTTGTTGATGATAATGACGTCGGCCATGCGGAGATTGGTTTCGCCGGGATAGTACGTCAACTCGTGGCCCGGGCGGTGCGGGTCGGCGACGACGATCAACAAGTCGGGCTGGACGAACGGGAAATCGTTGTTGCCACCATCCCACAGGACGACGTCGGCTTCGGCTTCGGCCGCGCGCAGGATCTTTAAATAATCAATGCCCGCGTACACGATGGTCCCGCGCGCGATGTGCGGTTCGTATTCTTCGCGCTCTTCGATGGTCGTTTCGTACTTGACGAGGTCGTCGTACGACGCGAACCGCTCGACGATCTGCTTGCCAAGATCGCCGTAGGGCATGGGATGGCGCACGGCGACGACGCGCTTGCCCATCGCTTTGAGGATGCCGGCCACCGCGCGCGTCGTCTGCGATTTGCCCGAACCCGTGCGGACCGCGCCGATGGCGACCACGGGCTTGACCGATTTCAGCATCGTCGCGCGCGGCCCAAGCAATCGAAAATCCGCGCCGGTCGCGAGAACGAGCGAGGCCCGATTCATTACGAATTCGTGCGAGACGTCGCTATAGGCGAAGATGACCTGGTTGGCCTGATGCTTGGCGATGAGGTCGGGCAGATCGCTCTCGGGGAAAATCGGGATGCCGTTGGGGTAGAGCGGTCCGGCGAGGACGGCCGGGTAGATGCGTCCTTCGATATGCGGTATCTGCGTCGCCGTAAAGGCGACCACGTTGTACGCGGGGTTGTCGCGAAAACAGACGTTAAAGTTGTGAAAGTCGCGGCCAGCCGCGCCCATGATAATTATCTTGTCTGGCTGGGTCATTCTATCTCCGATGTGGGGCAAATTGCCAATTTGCCCTACGAATCTTCGTCGGGATCGGGTGGCTCTTCGACCGGGACGTGTAACATTCGAAGTTGGTCGGCGGACTCGCGGTGCTCCGGGAAGCACACGAGCGCGCGGCGATATGCGAGGATGGCGTCGTCTTGGCGGTTGGCGTGTTCGTACCCGCGGCCTAACTGGAACCACAAATCGGCGTCTTCTTCCAACATCGCGCCGGCCTCGAGCGCGCCCGCGGCCGCGTCCCACATTTCGTTTTCGAGATAGACCTCCGCGAGCAAATGCGCGGTCTCGCCGTCGCTCGGCGCGAGGTTCAGCGCCTGGCGCAGTTGGTTGATCGCATCGTCAAACCGGTCTTGCTCCAAATAGACCTCGGCCAGTTCCCGGCGCGCCTCGACGTCGAATGGATCGAGGCGGACTGCTTCGCGCAGATGGTGGAGGGCACGTGCCGGTTCCCCTTCGTCCGCGAAAGCGATGCCCAGGTTGAAATGCGCGGCGGCGTGCTCGGGATCGAGTTCCACGGCTTCCTGCCACGCCTTGATCGCCGCATCGCGATGTCCGTTCTCGTCCAAGTCGTTGCCGCGATTGAAATGCTCTTCGGCCGCGCGGTGGAGGTTATCCGTCATGTTGGTCTTGTCTCTCATTTGGAGCAGGTGAGGGGGAGAGGGGGAGAGGGGGAGAATCTTGCGCTCCCACACTCCCATACTCCCATACTCCACCCTCGCGTCCTACCTTCTCAATTCGCCCGCGGGATGTTCGTGCAAGAACGCGCCCAGCACTCCATTGACAAAGCGCGGGGCCGTATCGCTGCCAAATAGCTTGGCGAGTTCCACGGCTTCGTTGATCGCGACTTTGATCGGCACATCGCCCGCATGTTGCAGCTCAAAGAGCGCGATCCGCAGGATGTTGCGGTCCACCGTGGCCAGTTGGTCAACCGGCCATTCCGGCGCGTGTTTCTTGATGATGGCGTCGAGCCGGTCGCGTTGCTCGGCAACGCCGCGCACGAGGGCCGTGGCAAACTCCGCGCCCTCGGCCGGCAGTCCTTCATCTTCAATGCGGCCCTGGATGACCTGGTCCCGGCTGTGACCGACACTGTCAATTTCGTAAAGTGCTTGCAGCGCAACGGCGCGCGCTTGGCGTCGAATCTTCACTCCCCATTCCTTGTAGGAGATCGCACCGCTGCGACCTCAACTCGCTTTCGAATACAACCTCATTCGACCGTTTGCGCCAATCGGTTGGCGACATCTTCGATGCGGACGTTGATTTCTTTCACCGGCATGCCGACGAGGTCGTGAATTGCCCGGCTGATCTCGCGCTGGAGCGTCTGGCCGAGTTGCAGCATTTGGGCCTCGGGTTCGGCGACGATGAACAGGTCAATCGAGACCGCCGAGTCTTCGATTTGCAGCCGGATGCCCTCGGCGGCCTTGCCGGTGAACAGCCGGCTAAAGCTGCTGGGATGATGGTTGGAAAGCCGGGCCACACCCTGGGTGGCGAGCGCCGTCAGGCGTACCACGTCAAGCAGGACTTCCGGCGCGACGCTGACCGAACCGAGATTCTCGTCCATACTGTCTCCCGCTACTGCATCACGAAACCGCCGTCCACCGACAGGATTTGGCCGGTGATAAACGCGGCATCCTCCGAGACCAGGAAAGCGACGGCCCGCGCAATATCCTCGGGCGTGCCCGCCCGTCCTAGCGGCGTCATCTTGATCGCCATCTCTTTGTATTCCTGCTGCAAGACGTCGGTCAGCGCGGTGGTCACGTAGCCGGGCGCTACGGCGTTCACCGTGATATTGCGCGACCCGAGTTCCTTCGCTAATGACTTTGTCAATCCGATCAAACCGGCTTTCGAGGCGGAGTAATTCGACTGTCCGGCATTGCCTGCCAGGCCGACCACCGAGGTGATGTTGACGATGCGCCCAAAGCGCTGCTTCATCATTTGGCGTGCGACCGCTTTACAGCAATTGAATGCGCCCTTGAGATTCACGTTCAGCACGCTGTCCCAGTCCTCTTCGCCGATGCGAATGAGCAGGTTGTCGCGCGTGATTCCGGCATTGTTGACCAGAATGTCCACGCGGCCCAAGTCGGCGACGGCGCGCTCGATAAAGTGCTTGGCGCTCTCGGCGTTCGCCACATCCACACATTCCGCAAACACGCGCCGCCCGGTCGCCGCCGCGATTTCGTTGGCGGTCCCGATGCCCGGATCTTCCGTGCAGTCGCCGATCATTACATCCGCGCCGCGCTGCGCCAAAATTTCGGCAATCGCCCGGCCGATGCCGCGTCGCCCGCCGGTTACCACTGCCACTTTGTTCACCAGATCAGCCATCATTAGCCCCCTGTAGGATTTGGATTCCACACCTATGTGATGACGTTCTTAAACTCCGATTTGGGAGTAAGTGCGAACCGGGACTTGCATCGTGCGACTGGGCCGCGATCTTGAGCGTGCAATGCGCTCAATGTCTTTCATTACGCGTGCATCAAAATATCGTTCGCCACATAATTGGCACACAGACACGGGCACATTCTCGATGACAACCAATTTGCCCTTCCAACGTTGGGTAATTGTCACCTCTTTATGTATCAGTTTGCCTTCACAGTACTCGCAGATTTCTTCCTTATTGTTCTTCTGGAACGACGGTCTATTTCTGACTGGAGAACGCTTTCACACTCGCGACGTCGCCGACGCTGATCGCGTGGACGTCCTTGTTGATGCGGCGAATCAGCCCGGCGAGCACATCCTTCGGCCCGATCTCGACGAATTTGGTCGCGCCCTGCGCAATCATGTACTCGACGGATTTGACCCATTGCACGGGCGAGGTGAGTTGAGCAACCAACTCTTTGCGAATCTCGTCCACACTGGCAAGCGGCCGCGCGGACACATTGGCGATCACCGGGAACTTGGGCACGCGCATCGGCGTATTCGCGACGGCCGCGGCGAATTCGGCGATGCCGGGTTCCATCAATCGTGAGTGCGCGGCGATGCTCACGGCGAGCGGAACGACGCGCCGCGCCCCGCGCTGTTTCGCCAAGTTCACCGCGCTTTCGAGTGAGTCTTTGGCGCCGGAGATGACGATCTGTCCGGGCGCATTGTAGTTGGCAATTTGGACGCCGGCCTCGCGGCAGACCGCCTCGAGATCCGTGTCGCTCATGCCGAGCACAGCCGCCATCGCGCCGGGCGCTTTTTCGCCGGACTCTTTCATCACCTTGCCGCGCGTGCGGACGATCTTGAGCGCATCGGCAAAATCGAGCGCGTCGGCGGCAACCAGCGCCGAGTATTCGGCAAAGGAATGCCCGGCGGCAAAATCCGGCGCGAGATCGGGGCGACTCGTTTGGATGACGCGCAAAGCGGCGATGCTGTGCGTCAGCAGCGCGGGCTGCGCGTTGATCGTATCGGTCACCACGTTCTCGGGGCCGGTGAAGCAAATTTGAGAAAGCGGAATCCCGAGCGCGGCGTCCGCTTGCTCAAAAACCGCACGCGCCACCGGATACTCGGCGACGAGGTCTTGGGCCATGCCCACGTATTGCGAACCCTGACCGGGGAACACAAAGGCGATTATTGTCATTTTAGATTTCAGAATTAGTTTTGCAGCCGGACTTGCCTCCAAATCTGCAATCTGATATCCTAAATCTTAAATAAAAGGGTCTGGCTGCCGCGCACGCGCGAGACGGTGCCAGACCTCAAATCATCCGAATCCATTGTGATGACGACCCGCGCCGCTATGCTCCCAGCGGCGATTTCAGGCGTCATTCCAACCGCATCGGCAACTGGCTAACGTTTGCGTGAAGCGGGCTTTTGCTCGACGGTAAAGATTTCTTCCCCTTCATAGTGGCCGCAGTGCGGACAAACGTGATGGGGCAAGCGCATCTTGTGGCAATTGGGACAGGCGACCAAGTTGGGCGCGCTCATCGCGAGATGACTGCGGCGGCGATCGCGGCGTCCTTTGGATAGTTTCCGTTTTGGCAGAGGTGGCATGGAATCTAGCGCAATCCTTTCGTGTTCAGACTTGCGAAATCTCCGACATTTCGCAAGTCTGGGCTATTTTTCTTCAAGCAGTTCTCTAAGCGCTTCAAAACGCGGATCCACTTTGTCTTCGGTGCAATCGCACGGGCCCTCGTTCCAATTCTGGCCGCACTGCGGGCACAGCCCCGCGCACTTGGACCGGCAGACCGGAAAGGGCGGAATCGCGAGCAGAATATCCTGCCGCACGACCTCGGTCAAATCGAGGATGTGATGAGCATCAATCTGCGTGGCCGCTTCCTGTTCGTCAAGCACGGGCAGGTTCGCGCCGGTAGTGATGTCAATGGTCGGCTGGAACTCTTCTTCCAACGTAAAGCGGATGGGCAAAGAAAACGGTTCGACACAGCGCGAGCACGTCAATTCCACCGACGTATTCAGCGTGCCGCGCGCCAGAATCCCGTCCGCCGTGCGGATCAATTGGATGTGGCCATCCAGCGTGGTCAGTGGGTGAATGTCCGGATCAAGCGTTCCGATGTCCTCGTGCAGCGAATATTGTCGCATTCCGCCCGACTGCTCTTTAAGCAATTGGGCAACATTATACTTCATTTCAACTTACTCTGGTTCAACACGGTTCGAAAATCAACAACATTCGCATTATAGGCGAGACATCGCGATGTGTCAAGAAACGTTTTGATCTATACTCGAAGGCGCCTCCACAACTCCGCGTTGTTCGGAGATATAGCTCACCCCGTTGTACACTTGCGTTTGCAGCCCGGCGACCTGTGTGGCGATCTGTTCCAGGCGGCCCTGAATCTCGGTGAGCACTTGAGTGGCATACTGGTCCGCGCCCGCGCGGATCGCGCTGGCTTCGGCTTTCGCCTGCTGCTCGACCTCGAGGGCGCGCTGCTGCGCGGCTTTGACGACCGAGTGCTCGTTGACCAGGCGCGCCGAGTCCTCTTTCGCCAGGTTGAGAATGCGGGCCGCTTCTTCTTGCGTCTGCGCCAGCACGCGCTCGCGGTCCTGCTGCATCTTTTTGGCGAGCTTGATCTCTTCCGGGATGGCGATGCGCATCTGATCCACGATGTCGAGGAACTCGTCCTCGTCAATCATGGTCTTGGCAGTCAGGGGGACGCGCCAACCCTTGCTGAGCAATGCTTCCAAGCGGTCAACCAAGTATAGGATGTCTATGGCTATCATCCCCTTTCCGTGTGGATTCCTCACCCTCCTCCCCCTTCCCCCTCCCCCCTCTCCTGACCTGAAGTTCAAGGTCAGGAGAGGGGGGAGGGGGACAGAGGGGGTAGGGGGTGAGGTTATTCCTGCAATGATACCTGTTTGATCTTGTCGCCGCGGTCGTCGCCGAGCTGCGCCAACCGTTTGCGCAGCGCACTCTCAATGTATGGCGGAACGAGTCCGTCTATGCGCCCGCCCGCGAAGGCCACTTCCTTCAAGGTCGAGGAACTCACAAACGCGTATTTGAGACTGGTGAAGAGCAAGACCGTCTCAATGTCCTCGGCCTGTTCGCGGTTGTTGAGCGCGGTCTGGTATTCGACCTCGAAATCGAACGTCATCCGCAAACCGCGGACCATGACCTTCGCGCCCATGCGTCGCGCGAATTCGACCGTGAGACTGTCGTACGAAACTACTTCGATATTGGGCGTGCCTTTCGCCGCTTCGCGCATGAACCCGATGCGCTCGGCGGTGCTGAACATCACGTTCTTGAGCGGGCGGTCGTAAACCGCCCAGAGTACCTTGTCAAAGAGCGCGGCGGCTCGCTTCGCAATGTCAATGTGCCCGTAGTGAATCGGATCGAACGAGCCGGGATATATGGCGATGGTCAACTGAGGTCCCCCTTGCCTTTCCAAAACTCATTCACCTTCTCCAACAGCAGCTGATGCTCCGGCGCTTTCAACTCGGGATCGCGGTCGAAAATTTCCTGGGCCGTGGTCCGCGCCTGTTCCAAAAACCGGATGTCGCTCAATTTGGCGATCTTGAGATCGGGCAACCCGGACTGCCGCGTGCCAAAGAACTCGCCGGGCCCCCGTAATTTCAAATCCTCTTCCGCCAGCCGGAAACCGTCCTGGGACGATTCGATCACCTTCAGCCGTTCGTCGCTCGTCGCCCCTGATTTTTCGGCGAGCAGCAAGCAGTACGATTGATGCGCCCCGCGGCCCACGCGCCCGCGAAACTGGTGCAACTGCGCCAACCCAAAGCGGTCCGCGCCCTCGATCAACATCACGGTCGCGTTCGGAATATCAATGCCGACCTCGACCACGGACGTCGCGACGAGAATGTCGAGCGCGTGCTCGCGGAACTTGGCCATCACCTCGTCTTTGTCGCTCGCCTTTAGTTTACCGTGAATTAGCCCAACGCGCAAATCGGGGTAGACGACGTTTTTAAGCCGGTCGTACTCTTCCACGGCCGCTTTGGCGTCAATCGTCTCGGACTCTTCGATCAACGGGCAGATGACGAACGCCTGGCGTCCCTGCTGCACTTGATTCTTGATGAACGCATAGGCGCGCTCACGTTCGCGCGGCTCTTGCCACTTGGTCTTGATCTCTTGCCGGCCCGGCGGCATTTCGTCAATGATCGAGAGGTCCAGATCGCCATAGATCGTCAGCGCCAGGGTGCGGGGGATTGGCGTCGCGCTCATCACGAGGATGTGCGGGTTGTAGCCCTTGGCGCGAATCGTCCCGCGCTGCTCCACGCCAAAACGGTGCTGCTCGTCAATGACGGCCAGGGCGAGGTTTTTAAAGTTAACGTTGCTCTGAATCAGCGCATGCGTGCCCACCGCGACATCAATCTGCCCGGCGGCCAGTTGCGCGCGAAACTCTTCTTTCTCTTTGTTCTTCAAGCTGCCGGTCAGCAGTCGCACGCGGGCCTTGTCGCCGAACAAGGCGATGAGCGTCCGGTAATGCTGTTCGGCCAAAATCTCGGTGGGCGCGAGGACCGCGGCCTGCGAACCGTTCGCGACCGCGGCGCGCATCGCGGCGGCGGCCACGACCGTCTTGCCGGACCCCACATCGCCTTGGAGCAAGCGACTCATCGGCGTGGTCTGCTGGACATCGCGCAGGATTTCATCCAAGCAGCGGCTTTGGGCCGGGGTGAGTTGGAAGGGCAGCCCGGCCGTAAACTGGGCGATAAGAGTCGGCTCCACGCGTAATGGCTTGCCCGGAACCTCGCGCCATTTTCGCCGTTGGCGCAGTACGCCGAGTTGAATCCACAAGAACTCTTCAAATGCGAGGCGTCGCCGGGCCGCCTGCATCTTTTCGAGCGTGGTCGGAAAATGAATTTCCTGCAGCGCCGTCGAGAGATCGCACAGATTCTCTTTCTCGCGCAGGGAGGCCGGCAGCGGGTCCGTGAGCCGCGGCGCCCAGAACTCGACCACGCTGTAGATCAAGCGGCGCACCCAGCGATTCGTCAGCCCTTCCGTGAGCGGGTAAATCGGAACGACGCGCGCCGTGTGCAGCAATTCCTTGCTCAGCGGTTCCCATTCCGGACGCTTAAAGGCCAGATGCCCGGGGAGATCCTGGTCCACGCGACCGCTGATAACGATGCGCCGTCCCGATTTGAACTGCTGTTGCAGAAAGGGTTGGTTGAAAAAGGTCGCCTGGATCGTGCCGGTGGGATCGGCCAGCAGCACGTTGGTCACGGTCAGCCCACGATGGGTGTCGCGCGTTTTCGCTTCGCAGACGGTTAGGAGCAGCGTCACCTCTTCCCCATAGAGCAACTGGCTCACCGTCTTGAGCTGGCTGTAATCGTCGTAGCGGCGCGGGAAATGGTACAGGAGATCCTTGACCGTCTCGACGCCCAGCTTCGCCAGTTTTTTCGCGTGCGCCGGGCCCACATTTTGCAGGCGCGTGACACTGGCGTCGAGTCCATACGTCGGCGCGCCGCGGAATTGGACCTTGGGCGGCGGTGCGGCCTCGTCCTCATCCGCGAAATCGTCCGGCGGCTCAGGCGGCTCGGACTCCGATGAGACGGCCGCCGCCGGCGTGCCCTGGAGCGGACCGCCGCGCGCCAACTCGAGCGCGCGGGCAATCATGTGCTTGCGCGCGCTGATTTCCGCCGCGCCGTAACCCCTGAGCGCCGCGACGAGTTCCGCGACGCGCTGCGCTTCCGTCGCGTCTCTCGGTTTTTGTTTGCTCAGCCAGTTGTTAATGAAATTTTCCAAACCGCCGATAAAGAGATGATCGTCACACTTTTTCTGTTCGTTTGCCAGTTTACGCTCTATATCGTTCCAATCCAACGACATGCAACACATCCATGATTCTGTATAAGTTCGTACTTTCACAACGACAAAAAAGGGAACCGGACAAGCTGGAATTAACCGACGCACCGATTCCGCCGTTTGGATGGTCAGTGAATCAGCTCCGGCGTGTCACCCGCACCTTGTCGCACCTTGG
>JACQYF010000091.1 GCA_016208315.1 Chloroflexota bacterium
GATTCTTTTGGCGTTTCTCGATATTCGCCTGGCGCTGCTGTTTGCGTTGGCGATTTCTGCCGGCGCGGTTCTATTGTGGGCGATTCACGAACGCGAGACCGCGGGCGGCAAGCTCGATCTGCGCGCCCCCGCGTCGCGCATTCCGATCCAAACCATTCGCGACGACGGCGAAATCGTCCATCGCGACGGCACGCGGTCGCGCATTTCGCTCATCACGTTCGGACGCAGCGCGTACAAGCCCGCGCTGAACGCGGTGGACGTGGCCGATTCGCTCACCAAGTTCCTGGCCTATCTCGCGCAGCACGAAGAGGGCGGGCTGCCCATCAAACTTTTCTGGCTCACCGATTATCACCTGGGCCAACTCGATCTTTCGGACGCCGACCACGTGTCGCAAGAATATTTGCAAGAACTGCGCGAATTGACGGAACGCGGCGCGCGCAAAGCGCGGGTCGTCGTGACCGGCATTGTGTACCCGACCCAAGTCGAGGCGCGCATCCGAGAATGGCTGGGGCATCTGGATTTCAATCTCTCGCCCCTCGGCGCGTTTGCCGTCGAATCGCTCGTCCGCATGTTGTTTGGCAACGAGAGTTTCCTGGCTCAGATTCAGCAAGCCGGGCTTGCCAACGAAGGCAATTTGCCGCGCGTCGCGTACCGCGGCTTTATGCCTGAGAAGCTGGCTTTCGGCGACCAACTCGCGACCAACCGGAACCTGCTCCACGTCACGCGTGTAAACACGCCCTTCCCCGAGGCGCGCGACGCGTTGTTGCGCGCCCTGCACTCGGTGGATGGAATGTTGACGGTAAGCGTCACGCCCCTGCCCCGTGGTTCGACCGCGACGGAGATTCGCGGGCGACTACTCGCCGCGCGCGTTCCCGGTCTGGGACGACCGAAAGAAGCGCGTGCCTTGCGTGAAACTCTGGAAAAGCTGGAAACTCCGCGCGGGCTGGAGTATCTTTTCGATACGCAAACGCACCTGGTGGTTTGGGGCAGCGAGGCGCGCGCGGCGCAGAAAAACCAAACGCTCGCCGCCTCGTACCTGACCGCGCTGAGTCTGGCGCCGCTGGCCGGTCGCAAACTGGAAGATTCGCTCGCGGACTGGCTGCCCGTGCTCTCGATGCCGCGCGCGCAGGATCGCGCGACGCGGCTGATGAATTGGCTGACCGCGTCGCCGCGTGCGCCGGGGCAACAATTGCTGAGCGCGCAAGCCATTTCGATGCTCGAACGGGAGGAAGGGAGCGACATTTACCTGGCGGATGCGCGCGGCCGCATTCTGCTGGGGCGCAGTATCGCGCTGGGCAAAGAGGGTTTGCGGTATGCCGATTTTCGCTCGGACACGGGGCCGGTGCTGCTGGTCAGCGATCAAGGCGGGGGCAAAACCTCGACCCTGATCGTCTGGTTCATCCTGCGGCTGTTCTTGTCGAAATACAAGATCGTCGCGCTGAATCTAAAATACTCGACGCGGATGCAAGCCGCGATTGAAAAGATCGGCGGGACCGTTCTGCATCCGGGCAATGACTTGGAGGGATTTGAGGACTGTGTGCGAGACGCGCTCTTTTCGGATCGCGCGGTGTTGTATCAACCGGTGAAAGGCACGCGGCCTTTCGCGATCGCCGACGATCCATGCCTGCTCGCGTTTATGAAGGTCTTTTACGAAGAGTGGCTGCCGCGGCGCGACGCGCCGGCCGCGCTCGTCGTTGACGAGATTCACCGCCTGATGCCGAAGGACAGCGCGTTGTCCGCGAACGCGGCCGAGGTCGCCACGTTGGTCGTCGAAACCTTCAAGGACTGGGCCGAGCGCAAGCTCGTCATCGCCGCCGCGACGCAAACGCTGCGCGATCTGCTCGGCAGCAACCTGGGCATCGCGCTCCAGAAATTCCGCACGGTCGCCTATTTTCAAGTCGGCCCTGAGGACCGCGAGATGTTGATCGAAAAGGGCTACGAGCCGACGCTCATCAATTTGATCGTCGGCGCGCGACGGCGGCCGCGCGGCTATTGCGTCCTCGTCATGCCGGACGGTTTTTACACCACCGTCAAGGTTCTCGTCACGCCCGACGAAAGAGAAATCATCCAGCGATTGGATGTGGAAGAAACCGCCGATGTCACGCCGCAGTTGGCGTTCAAGTAAGGGCGTGGTAACCACGCCCCTACACGAACGCCGCGACCTCATCGCCGCGATCTCGCTCTTGGTTTTGTTGCTGATTGCCTTCCCCGTCCTCGGCTCGATTCTCGGCAACTGGTTCGCGCCCAATCTGGCGACGGCTCGAATCGCGACACAAACGCCGACGATCAGTCCGACTGCGCGGCCCACGGAAACGGACACGCCAGAGCCAACTTTGACGGCGACGGCCACGGCGACCGAGACACTAACCCCGATAGCCCGCCCGACGAGCACGCCAACCCCCACGCCGCCTGCAACGCCGCTCGCGCGACTTTACCTCATCCCGTTTCGCCAAGTTTTCGCGGTCGGCCAAAGCCAACCGCTGACCTCGACGCCGGTCTTGTTGTACGAAAACGGCAGTGACGTATTTTACATCGTCGGTCAGCAAAGCAATTTCGTGCGACTGCAAACGCTGGATGGTCGGATGAATTTTTGGACGCGCGCCGAAAATACGTCGGCAACTCCGCCCCAAGCGCCGCAGTACGATTTCACCGTCCGCGGCAAAACCGCGCGGCTAGGTGTCACGGACGGCTTGGCGTGCTTGCATGAAGGGAATCTGATTCCGCCGCTCAGCCCTTGCCAACCGCTTTCCAGTTTTTCGACCGCGACTCTGACTGCGCGCATTACTTCCGGTTTTACCACTGCGCTCTATCTCGCCGAGATCAACGGGCGCGCGTATTTCCTGACGCCGGCGAGCGCGGTGTTTGTCCCGTAAGATGCGCCAACCCTAAACCAAACGCGCGTTCAGCCGGATCTCCACGTTATTCCGCAGCGCATTCGAGACCGGGCAACCCTTTTCGCCCTCTCGTGCCAGTTCCTCAAATCGAGGCTGGTCGAGACCCGGGACACGACCGACCACTTGCAATTCCATGGACGTGATTTTCAGCCCGCCCTCGGGTTTGCGGTCGAGCGAGCAGGTCGCCTTGATGTCGAGCCGTTCCGGGGGCGCGCCCGCTTTGGCGAGTGTGTTCGAGAATGCCATCGCATAACACGTTGCGTGCGCGGCGGCGATGAGTTCCTCCGGGCTGGTTTTGCCGTCGGCTTTTTCCGTGCGCGCGGCAAATGTGACCGGTAGTTCGCCGAGCGCGCCGCTGCCCACCGAGATCGTGCCATTGCCTTTGAGGTCGCCCATCCAAACCACTTGGGCTTGGCGTTGTTGTAGAGCCATGATGTCCTCCTTTCGAAATTGTCGCGCACAATTATACTCCCCACTCGCCGGCGCTTCAATAGCCCTCACGAGTGGGGATACGTAACGGTGAACTCTATCCTTCCGTTTGAATAAATGACATGTCCGTTGATCTGTCCACCATTAGTCCAACGCAAAATGTAGCTGGGCCCGAGACCGTCGTGCAGTCCGGCTGGATCAAGCGCGTGCGCGAGCGAATCTTTCATCGCCGCGTGTTGACGGTAATCGGGCTGGCGATCATGCTGGGGCTATTTTGGGCGTGGCTATCGCCGCAGGCACGCATCGCCATTGCCGCCGCCGTGTTTCAGAGTCGGGCGCTCTTCATCCTGATGGCGCTCTTTAGTTTGATCACCCTCTCGCTGCTCTGGTCGGCGGGTCAAGAAATGGATGCGTGGCTCTTTATGCTCTTCAACGTCCGGGGAATCCGGTCACGGTGGCTGGACGGCGCGATGTGGCTTTTAACGCAGTTGGGGAATATGGGCCTGGCGCTCGCCGCGGCGGCGGTCTTGTACGCGCTCGCTTTCGAGCGGCTCGCCATCGAAATCGTTTTGGGGCTGCTTTCGCTGTGGCTCGTCGTGGAAACTGTCAAGGCCGTTACGGATCGGACGCGTCCGTTTGCGCTGTTAAAAGACGTGCGCATCATCGGTTGGCGCGCCCTGGGGCGGTCGTTTCCGAGCGGCCACACGGCGCAGGCCTTTTTCATCGCGTCGCTGTTTGTCAACCGGTTTGACTTGTTATTGTGGGGCGATACCGCGCTCTTCGTCACCGCGGGCCTGGTCGGCGTTACACGCATGTACGTGGGCGCGCACTATCCGCGCGATGTGATCGCGGGCGCGCTGATCGGCTTGGTCTGGGCCTTTTTAATCTCGCTGTCGAGCGCCTATTTGTACCCGGGTTGAGCGCGCTGAAACGTCAAATGGCCGACGAGTTCCTCGCCGCTGAGCGAGATCATGGGCGTGATGAGTTTGAGCTTGTCGCCGGCCAACTCGATGATGCGCTCTTGGTCGGTGCCCGACCAGTTGGGGAATGTGCAGCCCTGGATGTGGTGCAGAATCATCCCCTTGTGCTCTTCCAGCTCGTAGGTCCCGTAGTAAGCGAGTGACCCTTCGAACGCTTCCTTGATCTCCTCGGGCGTGCCTTTCAGCCAATCGCCGGATTCAAAATAGCGCCGTTCCGGGTCCATTAACTCGACGACGACGTGGCCCTGCGCGTCGTACATCAAAATGCCCTGCACGCCCTCGCCCATCGGACGGATCACGATGCCATCTCTGAGCCGCAGTTCATACGAGATGAGGTTCCACGTGCCGACGATCTGTTCCTTGTCCATGCGTCACCTCACGCCTCTTGGTTTACGCGCCGATTCATCCACGCCAACACGGCTTCCAGCACTCCGCCGCCAACCGCCAGCGCTTTGTCGCTGATCGTAAGACACGCCTCGCGATTCGCGCGCGCGTCCACATCGCCAATCTTGGCTCCCGCTTTCACGCTCAACCCATTATGGACCAGCCCGCGCAAGATTCCATCGAACGGCGCGACGACGCGCGCGCCGTCAACGAACGCGATCGTCTCGCCCTGGGTAACCGCATCGCCGATTGTTCTAACGCTCGTCACTTGGCCCGCTTGCGGCGCGCGCAGTACGCGCTCGCCGCGCTTGCCGCCGATCTCGCCGGGCGTATCGGTGTTCGGCTCGGCCGGACGATCCCACCACACGCGCCCGAGATAATGCCCGCGATTGGTTTCGACGACGGCGTGGCAATCCACGTTTGGGGTAAAGCCGGGACCGAGCGCGATGACAAGCGGCGCGTCGGTGAGGCGCGTGCCGGTGTTGCGCTTGGCCATCACGGCGTCAATCAACACGCTTGGCGCGAATTCCTCGCGCGCGCGCGTTTCGGGGTCAACGAGCACCGAAATTACTCCGTCGCCGAGCCAAGCGCGTGCCTGTTGAAATGACTTGGCGCGCCGCGCCGTGACGCCTTCGACCGTGACCTGCCCTTCGTACACCGCGCTCGCAAACGCAACCGTGCGCCGGACGACGAGCGGCTGGGCAAGTTCGGTAATCAGCACCGGAAATCCTGCCTTGTGTAACCGCCACGCCACACCGGTGCCTAGGTCGCCCGCGCCTTTGAGGAGAATCAACTTATCTGGGAATAGAAACATGTTGTCAAAGGATTGGTTCTATGCTAGAATTTCAGGCAGAAGGAACTAGCGAATGGTTATCAAGAGCGAATGGGAAATCAACCAACTCATCAGGGCCGGTTTGTATTCCGACCCCGATGCGGTCCTGCGTAGCGCGCTCAATGCGCTATTCGTTTTGCACCCTGAGCAAAAACTCCAAATGATTATTGCTGCCTACCGCGTGGGCGATATTAGTCTCGGCAAAGCAGCAGAACTGTTGGGCATCTCCAGCGAGGAGATGAAGGATCAGTTTCGGCAAGCGGGTGTGCCCGTTCACCTCGGGCCCCAAAGTGTGGAAGAGCTAAAAAAGGAAATCACCGCTTTTGAATCCACCGACACCGATCATTTGTAATACGACCATTCTCTCGAATTTTGCCGCAATCCAACGCGTTGCTCTGCTCCCACGCGCTTTGGCTCGTCCTCTTTTGACCACGCCTGAAGTACTAGACGAAATCCGCGCAGGCGTCCAGGCTGGCTATCCTCATTTGGAACCACTTGAAACGTTGCTGCTCTCTGACGCATCGCCGATTCAGATCACACACCTCACATCCGATGAGCTGACGACTCCTCGTGGCATGCGTTTGCGCTTGCACGCGGGCGAGGCCAGTTGTCTCGCAATTGCCCTCCATCGTGGTTACACACTCGGAACAGACGATCTTGCTGCACGCAAAATCGCACAAACGAAAAACATTCCCCTTATTGGCACTGTCGGCGCGCTCGCTCTTTGTCGCCATGGTTTGCTTTCGCTGGAAGAAGCAAACACGCTGCTAGAGCGGCTAATTGACTCTGGTTATCGTTCTCCTACACCGCGCTTGGACAACTTTTGGACATAAACAGGTATCCGTCCCAACTACCCAACCACCCAACCACCCAACTACCTGCCTATTCCCCCATAATCTGCACGACCAACCTGCGCGCGCGCGGCTCGGTGTCGAAATCGCAGTAAGCGATTTGTTGCCAAGTCCCCAAAGTCAACACCCCATTCACGAACGGCACCGTGAGCGATGGCCCCATCAGCGCGGCGCGAACGTGCGAGTGCCCGTTCTGGTCGCCCCAGCGTAAATGGTGGAGATACGGTTGGTCGGGCGGCGCGATCTCGTCCAACACACCCTCCAAGTCGGCGATCACGCCGCTCTCGAATTCGAGTGTGGTCAGCCCGCACGTCGAGCCGGGACAAAAAATCGTGACGATACCCGCCTTCAGCTCCGAACCTTTCACCGCCTCCGCGACCTGATCCGTAATGTCCTGCACATCGAATTCGCCCTTGCTGTGTAGTTGCACCTCTCGCGTGATAACCATCTACTGAACCTCTTGTCGGACGCGGACGAACGCGGATTAACGCGGATTTTATTCTTGTCCGCGTTTGTCCGCGTTCAGCCGCGTCCCATCTCACTTGCCTTCAACGCGTCAAGCACGCGCCACGGCGTGAGTGGCAATTCGTCAATCCACACGCCGGTCGCATCGTGGACGGCCGCGACGATTGCCGGCGCGAGCGGAATGAACGGCATCTCGGCCATGCCCCGGACGCCCCACGGCCCATTCTCGTCGGGGAATTCCAAAATCGCCGAATCCACGCGCTCGGGCACGTCGAGGATGCCGGGGATGAGGTACGTGCTCAGGTACGGCGTGAGCACCCTGCCATCTTTCGTTTGAAAATTCTCCTGGATCGCCCAGCCCTCCGCTTGCACGACCGCGCCCTCGATCTGCCCCTCGATCAGCCGCGGATTGATCGCTTGGCCGACATCGTCCGCGCACGTCACGCGCACGACGCGCACCTGCCCGGTCTCGGTATCCACTTGCGCCTCGACCGCTTCCGCGACATAGCCGTAGGCGACATTCGTCTTGGCTTTGCCCGTCTCAGGCGCGTACTGTTCCGTCGGCGGCGCGAGGTATTTGTACGTTACAATTGCGGGCCGTTCTTCATCGCGCCATTTTTGCAGCGCCGCAGCGCACGCGCCTTTGACCGCGTTCCCGCCCATATACGTCATGCGCGATGCGGACACGCTGCCCGCGTTCTCCGTCGTCGCCGTATCCGCGACGATCATTTGCACTTTTTCGATGGGCACGCCGACCGCGCTCGCCGCCATCTGCGCCAGCACGGTATGGCTCCCTTGCCCAACTTCAGCCGCCGCGTGATGCACAATCACCTTTTCGATTTCCGCGCCCCCGTGCAACTCGACCGTCGCCGCCGCATTCTCCTGATAGCCAAACGAAAAGCCGATATTCTTCAACGCGCACGCAAAACCATACCCGGTTTTCGTTTTACGTTTTACGTTTTTCGCTTTACTTTTCCACCCGAATTCGTCCGCGCACTTTTCCACCACGTGCGGCAAGCTCACAGGCCCGCCCGGCAGCGGCGTTTGCGTCGAAAGCAGACTGCCCTCGCGCAGAACGTTTTTCAAGCGAAACTCGACCGGGTCCATGCCGAGTTTTTCCGCGAGCTTGTTCATCTGGGTCTCGGCTTCGAAATGCCCCTGTGGGCCGCCGAACCCGCGAAATGCGCCGCTCGGAACATTGTTCGTCATCACCGCGTACGCGTCCACGTGGACGTTCGGGATTTCGTACGGCCCCGTACAGCCCAGCGCCGCGTTCCCTAACACTTTCGGCGAGGTGGACATGTACGGGCCCGCGTCCGCAATCACCTCGACTTGCGCAGCGACTAGCTTCCCGTCGCGTTTGGCGCCCCACTTGGCCGTCAGCCACATCGGATGGCGCTTGTGGTGACCGATCATGGACTCTTCGCGCGACCAAATGATTTTGACGGGGCGGTTCAGTTTGAGGGCCGCGAGCGCGAGGATGATTTGCACGCTCATGTCCTCGCGCCCACCGAACGCGCCGCCAATCGCCGGATAAATCACGCGCACTCTGTCGTGCGCCAGCGCGAGCGCGTGCGCGATCTGCTCCTGGTCCTCGTGAACCCACTGCCCGCCGACGACCACCGTCACGCGCCCTTGGTCGTCCAGGTACGCAACTCCGGCTTCGGGCTGCAAATACGCGTGCTCCTGCGCGGGCGTGTGATAGACACCTTCGACGATCACATCGGCTTCCGCGAAGCCACGCGTCACATCGCCCTTGTGAATGGGAATGTGCTGGAGGATATTTTGCGCGTACGCGGGATTCACCTGCGGCGCGCCCGGTTTCATCGCCGCGTGCGGGTCGGTCACCGCGGGCAAATCGTCGTACTCGACCTCGATCAAATCCCGAGCGTGCTCTGCCTGCTTCTCCGTTTCGGCGACAACGAGCGCGACCTTCTCCCCGACCCAGCGCACCACATCGTTTACCAATACCGGCGTGTCGTAACTGCCCAGGCCGAACTCGTTGCACGGAACATCGCGCGCGGTCAGGACACACACGACGCCCGGCGCGCGTTCCGCATTAGACACATCCAGCCGCTTGATGCGCGCGTGCGGTCGCCGCGCGAACAGCACCTTCATCCACAACTGCCCGGGCCTATTGATATCGCCCGGAAACGCCGCCTCGCCCGTTACTTTGCTCTCCGCGTCAATGCGCGTGATCGAATCGCCAATTGTCGTCACTGCAAACTCCAGTAGTCAGCCGTCAGTAGTCAGTAGCCAGACATTTGGTCGTTTGGCACATTTGGCACATTTGGCTATTTGCCCTTGTTCCGCTTGAGGTGTCTTTTCAACTCGTCCCATTCCAGCGTATTCAGCACGTCCTTCGCTTCGAGCCAGCCGCGCCGCGCCATGGCCACGCCGAAATATAGCCCGTCAAAGCCGTCGGGCGAATGTGCGTCGCTGCTTATAATAATGGGAATGCCCAGTTCTCGCGCGCCGCGCGTGGACATCGCTCAAATCCAACCGTTCGGGCGAGCCGTTGATCTCGAGAATCGTCCCGGTTTCTTGCGCGACCTTGAACAGCTCTTCCAAATCGAGCGCCGATGGCTCGCGCGTCCCGATCAATCGCCCGGTCGGGTGGGCGAAAATATCCACGTAGGGGTTCCGCAGCGCCTTGATGACGCGCGCGGTCATTTGTTCGCGCGACTGGCCGAGCGCGGAATGCGTCGAGCCGAGCACGAGATCGAATTGCGCCAGCGCCTCGTCAGGCAAATCCATGCTGCCGTCGGCGTGGATTTCGACCTCGATCCCTTTCAAGATTCGGAAATCCTTCAGGCGCGCATTCACCTGGTCAATCTCGGCCCACTCGAGCTTCGCGCGTTCGAAATCCAGCCCGCGCGCCACTCCCAGCCCTTTGCTGTGATCGGTGAGCGCCAGATAATGCAACCCACGCGCCTGCGCGGCTTGCGCCATCTGCTCGATGGTGTAGCCGCCGTCGCTCCACTTGGAGTGCGACTGCAGATCGCCTTTTAGATCGCGCAGTTCAATGAGGTGGGGCAGTCGGCGCTTTTGCGCGGCGCGAATCTCGCCGGTCGCTTCGCGCAGTTCGGGCGGAATCCACGACATGCCGAGCTTTTCGTAGACCTCTTCCTCGCGTGCGAGGAGAATTTCTTTGCCGGTCTTGAGATTCTTGAAATCCCACTCGCTGAGCGACAGACCCTGATCGAGCGCGATTTGGCGCAGCTCGATGCTGTGCTCCTTGCTGCCCGTGAAATACTGCAACGCGGTTCCCCAACGCGCCGGTTCGAGCACTCGCAAATCCACCTGCATCCCATTGCCTGCGACGATGCTCGCTTTGGTTCCGCCCTGAGCGTTCACCTCGCGCACCTGCGGCAAGTGAACGAACGCGTCAATCACCTTGTCGGGCTTGTCCGAGGCGACGACGATGTCAATATCGCCAATCGTCGCGCGCATCCGGCGCAAGCTGCCCGCGGCTTCGATGTGCTCGCACATCGAGCCGCACGCTTCGCGCAGCGCGGCGACGACCACCTCGGCAAACGGCAGCGCGCGTCCCAGCAGCACGCGCGTGCTCGATTTCTTGCGTCGCTGCGCGTCAATCCCTGCGAGGATTTTCTCTTCGCTCTTGGCGCCAAAACCCGCCAGATCGCGCAGTTTGCCCGCGCGTACTCCTGCTTCCAACGAAATGACGTCAGTAATGTTTAGATCCTTCCACAGGCGCATGACCGTTTTGGGGCCGATACCGGGAATGGTCAACAACTCGAAAAGACCGGAGGGGATGTCTTTGGAAATTTTCTCGTAATAACTCATATGTCCAGTGCGGAAAAGCTCGTCAATCTTGAGGGCAATCGCCTCGCCGACGCCGTTGATCGCCCGCAAGTTCTTGGGGTCGCCCGCCCAGATGTCTTGGACATTTCGCCCCAAATGCTCGATGGAATCCGCCGCGCGGCGATAGGCGATCACCTTGAAAACCGTCTCGCCTTGCAGTTCCAGAATATCGCCAATGCGATACAAGAGCGTCGCGATTTCCTGATTCGTCCACTTGCTCTTGAGCGGCGCGGGCGGCGCCGCGGCCCCATTTCCTTTCGTTTCCCTTATTTCTCTCGTCTTTGCGCTGGTCGCTTTTTTCGCGGGTTTCGTTTTTTTCGCGGATTTCGCGTTCGCCATCGTCCTACTCCCTTCGTGCACTTGCGAGCATTGTAGGCCAGATGACGCGCCTTGTCAAAGAGATTTGCGAAAAATTGTCGCACTCTTGACACAGAACAGGCGTTCGTGGTATAATGTGGACAAATGTTCCAAGCGCGGCAGTGGCGCGTCAAGGAGGTCGAGGTATGGCACTCTCAGATAGACAGCAGCGCATGTACGACTTTATCGCCAAGTTCACGCGGGAGAAAGGCCGTCCGCCCACCATTCGCGAAATCGGCGGACAGGTCGGTATTTCCTCTACATCGGTCGTCAATTACAATCTCAACATCTTGGCGCGCGAGGGTTTGATCACGCGCGAGAAAGAAGTCTCCCGCGGCTTGCGCGTGGTCGGTCCTGCAATAAAAGGGCTGGCCGATGGAACCGGCGCGATTCAGATTCCACTCCTCGGCGTGATTGCCGCCGGACGCCCCATCCCCGTGCCCGAAGCGGGCCTAATGCCTTACGAGGGCGAAACCCTCTCGCTGACACGCGATATCATTCAAGAGCAAGAGGGCTTGTTCGCGCTGCGCGTCAAGGGGAATTCGATGATCGACGCGCTGATCAACGACGGCGATATCGTCGTGATGCGCAAACAAGAGAGCGCGGACAATGGCGATATGGTCGCCGTGTGGCTCAAAGACGAAAAGGAGACCACGCTCAAGCGCATCTATCGCGAGAAAAAACGCATTCGCCTTCAGCCGATGAATCCCACCATGAAGCCGTTCTTCGCCGATCCAAACAACGTGCAGGTGCAAGGCAAAGTCGTCCTCGTCGTGCGCCAACTGCAAAAGCTGCCTGCGTAAAATTCCTCTGCGATTTGTCACTTGGAGCGGAGCGAGAATTCTCGCTCCGCTGCTTTCTCGATTCCCAAATCCGAAATTTAAGGTCCAACCCCTTGACAGAACGCCCGTTCTGATTTATAATCGTATTTAGAACAGAGGTTCTATTGCGATTTCTGTCGAGGGGAGTTTCCGTTTGAACTTGAAGCCCTGTCCCTATCGCCAAGTGGACGACGAGGGACACATCCTGTGCGACAAGATCAAGACCGGCGACCGCGACGTCTCGCCCAACGTTTGCCGCGCCTGCCCCGTCGCCGCCATCAGCTGCGCCCACCTGCGCGCCACCCTCGACCACCAAGCCCGCCCGCCCATCACCGTCCGCTACGGCAACGGCAAGACCGAAATCTGGGAAGACGACGCGCCTTCCATCGCGCTCGAACGCGCCGCCTGCGCGGCCAAAGTGATTCCCATCCTCTCGCCGCGCGACTGCGCCGGTTGCCCCATCCGCCAAGCCCTCGTCGCGCCCGATGCGATTGCCGTGCGGCCACCCGCGAATGTCGCCGAGCAACCGGCCGTGACGAGCGCGCCGCGCCGTGCGCCACGCCGCGCAGCCGCCCGGCCACCTGCGCCCGCGCCGATGTCCGTCGCGGCGCGTGTCGCGCCGGCCCCGATGGCGATGCAGCCCCAACCCGTGGATGCCGAGGCGGAACAAAAGCGCTCCAGCATCGTCGCGCAGAAAATCATCAAGCTCCAGGAGTGGCTCGAAAAGCAAAAGCATGTGACGCCCGACCGGGACAAAGAAAACGCTGACGCCGATTTGCCCCTCGCCGTCGCGGCGCGTCCCATCCCGCGCCCCGCCCGCGCCGAAGAGAAACGCGTCGGCTGGACAGACTAGTTCGATAGTGCAATAGTTAAATAGTTGGATAGTCAAATCCTGACGCCGTAAGTACAAAACTATTCAACTATCGCACTACAAAACCAACTATGGAAAAACGCCTGCTCAACTTTCAAGCCGACAAAATCGAAAGGGTGCTCGCCGCGCATCACGCCCCGGCGCGCGTCTGGGGCGGACGCCTCACCGCGCGCACCATCCAGTTCCATCTCGCGCCCGCCGCCAGCACCCAGATGCGGAAACTGCACGCCCTCACCGAAGAGGTCGCCCTCGCGCTCGGCACACCGACGGCGCGGCTGACGCGCAATCAAGGACTGCTCTCGCTCGAAGTGCCGCGGGAGCAAGCCCAGTTCGTCGCGTTGAGCGATTTGGCGCAGCGCTTGCACGGCGATGAGGGTGTGCGCCGCGCCCTGACGGTGGCGGGCACGGCGATTCTGGGATTGGACACGGAAGGCGTGCCGCTGCTCCTGCGGCTCGCCTCGCCCGATGTGGCGCACTGCTTGATCTCGGGCACGACCGGCTCGGGCAAGACCGAACTGGCGCGGACGCTCGTCGCGTCGCTGGTGGTGCATCAAAAACCGCGGGAGGTGCAGCTCGCCTTGTTCGATCCCAAGGCGCGCGGGTTGGCGCCGTTCGCGCAGGCGCCGCACTTGTTGTTCCCGCTCGCGCAAGAGCCGGCCGAGACGATCTATCGAATGCAATATTTGGTCGCGGAGATGGAGCGGCGCGAGCGCGAAGGCATCGAGCGGCCGCGGATCGGCCGAGACGATCTATCGAATGCAATATTTGGTCGCGGAGATGGAGCGGCGCGAGCGCGAAGGCATCGAGCGGCCGCGGATCGTGGTGGTGGTGGACGAGTTGGCAGATTTGCTCCAGACGTGCGGCACAGAACTCGAAGGGTTGGTGACGCGGCTGGTGCAGCGGGGGCGGAGTGCGGGCTTGTCGGTGGTGGCGTGTACACAAAAGCCGAGCGCGAAGGCGGTGGGGAGTCTGCTCAAGGCGAACTTTCCGGTGCGATTGGTGGGCAAAGTGGCGAGTGCGGAGGATGCGCGGGTGGCGGCGGGAGTCGGGGGCACGCGTGCGGAGAAGCTGGCGGGGCGAGGCGATTTCCTGCTAATTGCGGGTGGGCAGACGATTCGTTTCCAAGCCGCCCTGATTCGCGCCGAGCAAATTCCCGCGCTCCTAGCATCGGGGCACGTCGAAACGACGCGTCGTCCACTCGGGGCATTTCTGCAACGAATCAAGTAACGCGAGGCAGATATGCGAAACGGAATTGTGCTTGTCGGAATTGCGTTTGCGGCGACATTCGCCGTGGTCGTTGGGAACCGTCTATCGGATGAAGCGATGGCGGTGGTGGTGGGCGCGATCTGCGGGATCAGCGCGAGCATTCCGGTCAGCATCGGCTTTGTGATTGCCGCGAGCCGACACTGGGGACGCGACGACCGCGGCGGCGATGCGCCGGGCCGTGGGTATGACGAACCACGCCCTTACGCGCAACCTCAGCCGCCCGTTATCGTCATCAGCCCGCCGCAGCAAAATCAATCGCCCTATCAATATCCCGCCGCGCCCTACTATTTGCCCGCGTCGAATGGCGATGCGCCGCTCGGCGCGCGTGAGTTCAAGATCATAGGAGACGAATGAGATGAAACCGATCAATCACCGAAAATCCCGTCGCCCCGAAGCCGTCGAGATTCAAGAAAAACGCTTTGGCTATTTCCCCAAGGTATTTCGCTGGCACGGACGGCGCTACGACGTCCAGGCAGTGGAACGCTGTTGGACGGTAGCGAACCGCGCCCCGCGTCTCTATTTCCGCGTGCGCTGCAACGAAGGCATGTTCGATCTGTATCAAGACGTGCGCGGCAATACCTGGCATCTCCTGCCCCTCGCCTCATAGAGGACAAAAATGAAACAAGGATTACTGTGGTACGACAACGATCCAAAAAAGTCGCTCGAAGCCAAGTTGATTGAAGCGGCCCATCGCTACAAACAAAAGTTTGGGACCGATCCGACCGTCTGTTACATCAATCCTACTCAGCTTGAAGCGCAGCGATCGGGCTACGGCAAAGTCAAAGTGGTGAGCGCCACGCGAGTCATGCCCAATCACCTTTGGCTTGAGATCGAGTAGTATAACGTCCCGCGATCAGGCGGGACGTTCTCATTTCCCACGCAGTTTTCGTCTTTCTCTCGTCTGTGGTATAATCCCGAACGCGAAATGACGCGAAACCCGCGAAACATGGGACTGACGATTGCAGCGCAACACAAATGGCACGCTCGCGTACTACACATTTGATTCTCTCCCGGACTCGGTTATCCATTCGATTTCAACCCGACACGGCGGCGTCAGCCTTGCACCCTTTCATACGCTCAATCTGAGTCGCGCCGTCGGCGACGATCCGGAGAACGTCGCGACGAATATCGAACGCTGGCACGCTGCATTTTCGCTCGACGCGTCCTCCACGGTTAAGGCCAGCCAGGCCCAAGCCGACCGCGTGGTCGCCGTCGGTGAGGAGCATCGCGGCACAGTCGTAGTTGACGTAGACGCGCTCCTGACCAACGCGCGCCGCGTGCCGCTCATGCTCCGCTTTGCGGACTGCGTGCCGATCCTCTTCTTCGATCCGGTGCGGCAAGCGATCGGCATAGCGCACGCGGGCTGGCGCGGCGCGGTGTTGAAGATCGTGACCCAAGCCGCGCGCACGATGTTCGACGCGTTTGGCACGCGCCCGCGTGATCTGATTGCCTGTATCGGTCCGTCTATCGGTCCGTGTTGTTATCGCGTCGGAGACGATGTGAGCGCGCGAGTACGCGCCGCATATGCGGAGTCGGATCAATTGCTCATCCGGCGCGATGGCGCAACGTATTTTGACTTGTGGCAGGCGAATGCGTCTCAACTCCGCGCGCTGGGCGTCGAGCAGATCGAGATTGCAGGCATCTGCACCGCCGAGCACACGGACGATTTCTACTCGGCACGCGCCGAAAATCACCGCACCGGGCGTTTTGGCGTTCTGATCGCTTTGAAGTAAATGTATGACTGATCTCGAAAAGAATTTGATTGAGGTTCAACGGCGCATCCGCACAGCCGCCGAAAGCGCCGGGCGCAATCCCGACGACATCACCTTGATCGCGGTCAGCAAGACCTTTTCGGCGGAAATGCTCGTCGCCGCGTACCAACTCGGCGTGCGCCATTTCGGCGAGAACCGCGTCGAAGAAGCCGAAACGAAAATCCCGCAAGTTAGTCGGCAACTCGAGACTATCGCACTATCCAACTACCCAACTATCCAACTAGCTTGGCACATGGTCGGACACATCCAGCACCGCAAGGTCAAGGACGCCGTCAAATTATTCGATTTCATTCATTCGGTGGATAGCGCGGCACTTGCCGACCGGCTCAGCCGGCGAGCGTCTGCCGAGCACAAAGCTATTCCCGTTTTGCTACAAGTGAACATCTCGGGCGAGGCGAGCAAGAACGGCTTCCCACGCCAGACCTTACTCGATTCGATAAATGAGATTCTAAAGTTGTCGCATCTCGACATTCAGGGTTTGATGACGATGGCGCCGATCGTTCCCGAGCCGGACGCGGCGCGCCCCCATTTTCGCGCGCTGCGGGAGCTGCGCGACGAGCTGCGCGCGCGCTTCCCCGACCTCGCGTGGCAGCATCTTTCGATGGGCATGACGGACGATTTTGAGGCCGCGATTGCCGAAGGCGCGACGATGGTCCGCATCGGCCGCGCGATATTTGGAGAACGGTAGGAGACAACACCGTGGCATTTCTCATCAACTTTTTTGACTTGCTCTTCACCTTGTTAGGATTTGCGATCATTGCGCGCGCGCTCGTGTCGTGGCTGCCGATTGATCGCTATCATCCCGCGATCCGCATTCTCGACCAGATCACCGAACCGATCCTGGCGCCGTTGCGGCGCGTGATCCCGCCCCTCGGTGGGATGATGGATATTACGCCCATCATCGCGCTGATCCTGATTCAGATCGTCCAAGCGCTCGTACACAACGTCCTGGTCAGCGCGTACTACGGATGACGCCAAACTCCCCTTCGCTGGGCGCCCTCGAGGCGCTGATCGTTGATATTGACGGCGTTCTATGGCATGGCCGCGAGTCGCTGCCCGGCGTACCCCAGTTTTTTGAATTTCTCCAATCGCGCGCCATGCGTTTCGTCATTGCGACGAACAATTCCGCGCGCCCCGCGTCGGCGATCGTCGAGCGCGCGGCGCGTTTGGGTATTCAGATTACCGAACAGCACGTACTGACCTCGGCCGAGGCGACCGCGCTGTATATGCCGCGCGTCGCGCCGCGCGGCGCGCGCGTGTGCCTCGTCGGCGGCGACGGGATTGCGCACGCGCTCACCCGCGAGGGGTATCAGTTGGTCGAGCGCGACGCGGATGTGGTAGTCGTCGGGTTGGACCCGGACTTGACGTACGAGAAACTCAAGCGCGCCGCGCTCGAAATCCGGCGCGGCGCGACGTTTGTCGGCACCAATGCCGACAAGACGTTTCCCGGCGACGAGGGACTCGCGCCCGGCGCGGGCGCGATCATCGCCGCGATCCAAACCGCGACCGACGTCGAGCCGATCGTGATTGGCAAGCCGCAGCGCGCGATATTCGACCTCGCGCTGGAGCGAATGGGCGCGGACCGCGCGGCGACTGCGATGTTGGGCGACCGGTTGGATACCGACGTCGAAGGCGCCAAACGCGCGGGCTTGAAATCCATCCTCGTAATGACCGGGATCACCACGCCCGAACTCCTCGCCCAGTCGTCCATCCAACCCGATTGGGTTTTCGAAAATCTCGACGCGCTCCGCGAGGCCTGGCAAAACCAATCGCGAACCTATTGACTTTCGATGGTAGGTTTAGTATACTCTGAATCGGCTCGAGTTCGTGAGAAAGAGGACAATCGGTTTGCTTTGATTGATCTATTGAACCTTACCAACGCGCAAATGCGCGAACTGCTCGCCGAGTGGGATGAGCCGGCCTATCGCGCCGATCAGATTGACCGCTGGATCTATCAGGAACTCGTCGCCGATTTTTCCGCAATGAGCAACTTGCCGCGCGAGCTGAGGGCACGCCTCACGGAAACGGCGCGGATCGGCGTACCCCAAGTAATCACGGAAACCAAGTCTGCCGACGGACTGGTGCGTAAGGCACTCTTGGCCTTGAGTGACGGGCAGACGATTGAAACGGTGCTGATGCTTTATCCCGATGCGCCGGGCAGCCCCGAATTGGAAGAGCCGCATGCGGCGGCGCGGAGTTTTAGCCGTCGCACCGTTTGCATTTCCACGCAGGTGGGCTGTCCGATCGGCTGTCCCTTCTGCGCGACGGGCCAAGCGGGGTACATTCGAAATCTCACGCCCGGCGAAATCGTCGCGCAGGTGCTGCATATGGCGCGCGGCGCCGCGCCGATCACAAACGTCGTCATTATGGGCATGGGCGAGCCGTTCATGAAATTCGACGTGACCTGGCAAGCGATCCAAACGCTCGTCGAACCGGCGCGCTTCGGGTTGGGCGCGCGGCGCATCACGGTTTCGACTTCGGGCGAGGTTCCCGGCATCGAGCGGATGGCGCGCGAGAAACTCCAAGTCAATCTCGCGATCTCGCTGCACGCGCCGGACGATGAACTGCGTAACCAACTCGTGCCGCTCAATCGCAAGTATCCGCTGAAGGAATTGATGCGCGCGGTGCGCGGCTATCTCGCCCAGACGCGGCGGCGTGTAACGTTCGAGTACGCGCTGATGGACAGTGTGAATGATCGTCCCGAACAGGCGCGGGCGCTGGCGCAAATGCTCAAGGGCCTGCTTTGCCACGTCAACCTGATTCCGCTCAACCCGACCGCTGCCTCTCCGTATCGCCGAACGCCTTACGATCGAGTGAAAAAGTTCGAGCGCATTCTAAGCGATGCGGGAATTCCGACAACTTTGCGCGTGGAAAAAGGCATCGAGATCGCGGCGGGATGCGGGCAGTTGAAACAAGTTACCAGTCGCAAGTCTCAGGTTATGTTGGCGGCTCCAGCTTGAGACCTGCGACCTGAGACATGAGACATGATCAAAATCGCCCCCTCCATCCTCTCCGCAGACTTTGCGCGGCTCGGCGAGCAGGTCAAGCAGGCCGACGCCGCGGGCGCAGATTACATTCACGTTGACGTGATGGACGGGCATTTCGTCCCGAACATCACGATCGGGCCCATCATCGTCCGCGCGATTCGTCCGGTGACGCGGCTCCCGTTCGACGTGCACCTAATGATCGAATCGCCGGATAAGTACGTCGAGGATTTTGCGGCGGCGGGCGCGGACCTTATCACCGTGCAGCAAGAAGCGTGCATTCATTTGCACCGCGTCGTCCAGCAGATCAAGGGGCTTGGGAAAAAGGCGGGCGTCGCCATTAATCCCGCGACGCCGGTGGGAACGCTCGAAGAGATCCTCCCTTATATTGACCTCGTCTTGGTCATGACGGTCAACCCGGGGTTTGGCGGCCAAGCGTTCATCGAGACGATGCCGGCAAAGATCGCGGCGATGCGCCGAATGATTGACGCGCGTGGGTTGAATATCGAGCTGGAAGTGGATGGAGGCATAAACGCCAAGACAGCGCCCAGAGTGGTGAGCGCGGGAGCGCGGGTGCTCGTCGCCGGTTCGGCGGTGTATTCCGATGCGGCCGGGGTGGAAGCGGCCATGCGGAAATTGCGGGATAGCGTAAAATGAAAGCCAGCGCCTCAAGGATGAGACGCTGGCTATCCAATCGCCCAATCTAGCTCGTCTTGTTCAAGGTTCGCAAGCAATTCGCGCACACATTCATCTTTTGCTTCTTGCCATCGTAAACAATCTTGCGCTTGTTGATGTTGGGCATAAAGCGCCGGTTGGTGGCGTGCTTCGAGTGACTCACCGCATGCCCGTACATCGGCTCTTTACCGCAAATATCGCATCGCTGTGCCATGCCAAATACTCCCTTCCGCTCGGTAAGTACAAAGAATTAGAACGGGGCGCATCATACCACAATCGCCTGAATCGCGCAAGTCAAAACTCGACGCCACTCCGTTTTCCAACGTGGCTGACTACGAACAGGCAAACGCCACTCCGTTTTCCAACGTGGCTGACTACGAACAGGCAAACGCCACTCCGTTTTCCAACGTGGCTGACTACGAACGATTAAAGGCAAAAGGAATGAGTGCAGAGAACATCCTGGGGCGAATTGAGATTTCGCCAAACGCGATTGCCAGCCTGGCCGGCCAATCCGTGCTTGAGAGTTACGGCGTCGTCGGCATGGCAAACAAGAACTTGCGGGACGGCCTCGCAAAAGTGCTGCCGGGCGGGAATTACCGCCAGGGCATTGACGTCAAACTGGTGAACCATGAAATCTTTATTGACCTCTACGTCGTCATTCAGCATGGCACCCGCATCTCCGAGGTCGCGCACGGCATCATGAATCGCGTGAAATTCACGGTCGAAAAAGCGCTGGGCATTCCGGTGGCCGAGGTCAACGTTCACGTCCAGGGCCTGCGCGTAGACGAACATGCGTGAGCATGCGCGCAAATTCTGTGTTTTCGGGGGACGCCTTGGCTGACGATCATGCCCAACCGCAATCGAATGAGCCGTTGCCGCCGCTCAAGTCCCTGGGAGGCCAGGAACTCAAGCAGCTCTTTGCCGCCAGCACGAGTTGGCTTGAAACGCACGCGGGCTACGTGAACAGCTTAAACGTCTTTCCGGTCCCGGACGGCGATTCCGGCACGAACATGCTGCTGACGATGCAGGCCGCGCTCAAAGAAATCAATGCCTCGCCGTCTCATTCCGCCTCGGCGATTTTCAACGCGTTATCGCACGGCGCGCTCTTGGGCGCGCGCGGCAATTCCGGCGTCATCCTGTCACAGATCATTCGCGGGATGTCGCGCGTGATTGACAAAAAGGATTCGATCAACGCCCACGATTTTGCGGTGGCGATGGTCGAGGGGTCGCGCACGGCCTACAAAGGCGTCGTCAAGCCGGTCGAGGGAACGATCCTGACGGTCTGCCGCGAAGCCGCGGATGCCGCGATGGTTGCGGCCGCGCAGAGCGATGACGTGCGCCAAGTATGGGCAAAAACCGTGGAGGCCGCCCGCGGCTCGCTGCTCCGCACGCCGATGCTCCTGCCCGTCCTGCGCGAAGCGGGCGTCGTGGACGCCGGCGGCCAAGGATTGCTGGTCATTCTCGAAGGCGCGCTCAAGTACCTGCGCGGCGAGCCGATGGAACTCGCGGCCGCGAGCGGCGGCGCGCAAGCCCTCGAACACATCTCGCGCGAAGAGGGCTGGGGTTTTGACATCCAGTTCCACATCCGTGGCACGAATCTCGATGTGGATGCGATTCGTGACCGGATCGCGAGCATGGGCGAGTCCGCGCTGATTGTCGGCGACCCGTCGCTGATCAAAGTGCATGTCCACGCGCCGACGCCAGGTGCGATCCTCGATTACGGCTGCTCGGTCGGCACGATCACGAACGTGGTTGTCGAGAACATGCAAGAGCAGTACATTGATTTTATGGCCGGACAGACGGCGCGGCCCCCGGTGAGCGCGGCCGACATCGCGGGTATGACCACCGTGGCCGTTGCGCCGGGCGTGGGTTTGGCGCGTGTCTTTGAAAGTCTGGGCGTCGGCGCGATCGTGGCCGGCGGACAAACGATGAACCCGAGCACCCAAGATATTCTCAAGGCCATCGAATCCGTCAAAAGCGATCAAGTGATCGTACTGCCCAACAACAAGAACATCATCCCGGCCGCGGAACAGGCCAAGCCGCTTGCCAAGAAACGCGTCGCGATCATACCGACGCGGACGGTCCCGCAAGGGATCGCCGCCTTGCTCGCGTTCAATTTCCAGAACGACCTGGACGCGAATGTCAAGCAAATGACGCGCGCGGCGACGCATATCCAGACCGCGGAGCTAACCACCGCGACACGCTCGGTCAATCTCGACGGCGTCGAGGTGAAAGAAGGGCAAGTGATCGGCCTGGTAGATGGCACGCTGAAAGCCGCGGGCGAGGACCGCAACGCGCTCGCGCTCGACCTGTTGAGGCAAATGCGTACGGAGGAACGCGAGATCGTCACGATGTACTACGGCGACAGCGTTTCCGGCGATGAGGCCAATACGCTGGCTGACCGAATCCGCGCGGCCTTTCCCGCGCAAGCGATCGAAGTCGTCAACGGCGGCCAGCCGCATTACCACTATATCATCTCGGTAGAATAACCCCCTATGGCCCGCGTCAGAATTCTTACGGACAGTACCGCCGATATTCCGCCCGACGTCGTCGAACGGCTCGGAATCACCGTTCTGCCGATGAAAATCCACATCGGGTCGAAAACGTTGCGCGACGGGCTTGACATCAACGCGCGCGACTTTTTTGAAAAGGCGCAACATGCGCCCGCGCCGCCGACCACCACCCCGCCGACGCCGCGCGAATTTGACGAGGCCTTTGCCGAATTAACTCGGCAGACGGACCAAGTCGTCGCGATCCTCGTCTCGAGCAAACTCAGCCAAACGTTTCGTACCGCGACGCGGGCCGCCGCGCCGCTGCTCGGTCGCAGCAAGATCGTCGTCATTGATTCACAACTTATCACCGTCGGGCTAGGCATGCTGGTCACGGCGGCGGCTCAAGCGGCCGCCGAGGGCGCCACGCTCGACGAGGTCGTGCGGCTCGTGCGCGGCCGCATCCCGCGGATCTACATCGCGTTTTTCGTCGAGACGCTGGATTATCTCGAACGCGGCGGACGGGTGGGGAAGGCCCAAGCGGTACTGGGCGGCATGCTCAGCATCAAACCCCTGTTGATCCTCGAAGAAGGCGAGATTGTCGCGCTCGAAAAAGTGCGCACGCGGCAAAAAGCGATCGAAAAACTGGTCGAGTTCATTACCGAATTCACACGCATCGAACGCATGGTGATCCTGCACAGCACGACGCCCGAAGATGTCGCGACGCTGATCGAACAAATCAATCTCGTGTTGCCTAACCTTGACATCAGCGTAGACTATTATGGCCCCGTCATGGCAACCCATCTCGGTCCCAACGCGCTGGGCGTTGTCGTGTACGAAGGGCCGTAAAACCGGAGCCGTCCTATGCCCAATGTCAAAATCCTCACCGATAGTCTGGCGGATATTCCGCCGCAGGTCGCGCAAGCGTTGGACATTACCTCCGTCCCGTGTATCGTGCGCTTTGGCGAAACCGAATACCGTGACCGCGTGGATATTTTCCCCACTGAATTTTATCAACGTCTTAGCACTGCCGCCACTCTCCCGACGACCTCGCAGCCCGCGACGGGCGTCTTCGAAGACATCTATCGCCGGCTCGCCCAGGAGAGCGATCAAATCCTTGCGATTCATACGATCTCGTCGTTAAGCGGAGTCTTTAATGCCTCGCGCCTGGCCGCCGAAAATATCCCCAACGTCCATATCGAATTGATTGATTCGCAGCAAGTGACGATGTCGCTCGGGTGGCTTGTGATTCTCGCGGCCCGGGCGGCGCAGCAAGGCGCCCGGCTGCCCGAAATCCGCGCCGTGGTCGAAGCCGCGATGCCGCGCGCCCACGTCCTCGGCATGTTGAATACGCTCGAGTACGCGCAGCGCGGCGGACGGCTGGGCAAGGGCGCGGCCCTGGTCGGTACGCTTCTAAACGTCAAGCCACTTATCTCCATCGTCAACGGCGAAGTCGTGCCGGTCGAGAACGTGCGCACGCAAAAGCGCGCCCTTGAGCGCTTGATCGAAATCGTCCTCGGTTCCGGGCCGATTCAGGAACTGTCCGTCATTCACTCCGCCGCGCCGGAGCTGGCCGAAAAGGTGAAACAGCAACTGGCCGCGACCTTTCCAGAGGATCAAATCTTGATGAGTGAGACCGGGCCGGTGCTTGGCACGCACGTGGGACCGGGGGCGGTGGGGATCGCGTGGCTCACCGGAAGATATTAGATCGTAAAGCGTGAAACGTAAAACGTAATATCCACAACTGGTTACGTCTTACGCTTTACGTTTTACGCTTTACGTTTTATGGATGATTCTGTATAAGTTCAATTCTTCACGTGCTGTGCGAATCTGGTTGAAACGTGATATGATGCCTCCACTGAATGACTGGGAGGTCAACAATGTCTTTGCACCCGACTGATCGTAGTCTGATCCCACCCGATACCGCGGA
>JACQYF010000092.1 GCA_016208315.1 Chloroflexota bacterium
AAAGGCGCGTTCGTCCATGATAAAGATGCGGCACTCGACCCCCGGAATGCGTTGTTTGGCGAGGATCGCTTCCTTGGTCGCGTACATGCAGCAGATCGAAGAGCAGTAGGGATGGTTCTGATCGCGCGAGCCGATACATTGCAGCCAGGCGATCTTTTTCGGCGCGGCGTTATCAGAAGGCCGCGTGACCGTGCCTTCGGTGGGGCCAGAGCGGCTGGCGAGGCGCTCGTATTCCATGCTGGTGATGACGTTGGGGAAACGGGCGTAGCCGTATTCTTCGCTGTGACGCGGATCGTACAACTGCGTGCCGACCGCGAGGATGATCGCGTCTACGTGCTGCTCGACATCGTACTCGGTCTCTGTCAGATCAATCGCCCGCGTCGGGCACACTTGCTCGCAGCGATGACATTCATCGCAATACGGGCCGCGGTCAATCACGTACGCGTCGGGAATCGCGCGCGGCGCGATTTTGTACGCGGCGCGGCGCGTGACCAGGCCCGCTTCGAACCCACGCGGCTTTTCGACCGGGCACACTTCGGCGCAGCGGCCGCAGTTCGTGCAGCGATCCGGGTCTACATAGCGCGGCTGGTGGCGTAAGGCGACGGTGTAATCGCCCGCCGCGCCGACCACGTCGAGCACCTGGGTGCTCGTCATCACCTCGATATTCGGATGGATGTTGCAGTCCATGAACGCGGGCGAGATGGACGGCCGCGTGCAGCCGTACCCGTGATCGGAGGTACCGCGGCAGAGCACACAGTCGTGCGTGGGAAACATAAAGCCGAGTTGGGACACGCGTCCGCCCAACCCGTGCATGGATTCGACCAATTTGACGCGGATGCCGGCTTCGGCCAGATCAATCGCCGCGCGCATTCCCGCTACGCCGCCTCCCAAAACCATAACGGTGGCTGTATCGTTTTCAAAATCGCGGTTCGAAATCACTTCGTCCTCAGGATCGTCTATTTGCTCGCGCGCGCCAGATCGGCGATGCGCGTTCTAGACAGTGTTTGGTTGAGCTGAGTTTGAGCCAGACACCACGTCTCGCACGCGGGACAAGTTGCGTGATGCTCACATCGCTCAGGGTCTAACGAGCAGACGTTCAGGGCGAACGGACCTTCAATCGCCTGGATCACTTGCAGAATGGAGATCTCCTCGGCGGGCAGCGCCAACGTGATACCACCCGACGCGCCCAAGGAGGTACGCACCAGCCCCGCGCGCGCGAGCCGCGGCATGATTTTCGCCAAATAAAACGCGGGGATGTTTTGACGCTTGGCAATCTCGGCAACGATCGAGCGCGTCGTCGGAGATTGCCTTGCGATATCCACCATCGCCCGCACTCCATAATCGGCTTTACGGCTTAACACCCTGCCCCTCGTGAGCGAAATCAGACCCTTGTAGTCTGATTATAGGCAAAAGGAGTCTGATTCAGGTTCGCCGCAAGTCAAAATCCGGTCAAAAATGTGCGACGCACCTGGCAGGTGCGTCGCACGTGTGTTCAATTACATCAAACCGAATCACGCCCACGTCAATCACGTACGCGCCGGGCTTGACCATATCGGCGGTGACGAATTTCGGCTTGCCGATAGCCGCGACGACAATGTCGGCCTCACGGCAAACCGCCGCGATATTCTTGGTGCGGCTGTGGCAAATCGTCACGGTCGCATCGCGGCCCAAGAGCAAGAGTGCGGCAGGCAGACCGACGATGTTGCTGCGTCCGAGCACGACCGCACGGCTGCCGCTGATTTTCGCGCCCACGCGGTCGAGCAGTTCGATGACGCCGGAGGGCGTGCAGGGCGCAAACAACGGCTCGCGGTTCTTCATGCCCAACTTGCCGACGTTGATCGGATGAAAGCCGTCCACATCTTTATCAATATCCACAGCCGCGAGGATGATCTCCTCGTTAATGTGCTTGGGCAGCGGCAGTTGAACGAGAATGCCATGCACACGCGGGTCGGCGCTCAGCTTGTTGATGAGTGCGAGCAAATCCGCTTGAGTGATGTTTTCGGGCAATTCGTTGTGGTACGACTCGATGCCCAGTTCGGCGCACGCCTGGCGTTTAGAAGTGACGTAGCTCACACTGTCCGGGCGCGCGCCGACGAGTACGGTCGCGAGTCCGGGGACGAGTCCTTTGGCGCGCAGCTCGGCGACTTGTTCTTTTACTTCGGCTCGCACGGCCGCGGCGACGGCTTTGCCGTCAATGATCTGTGCGGTCATTGTTCTCCTTTATCGGTAAACAGGTACACAAGTACACAGGTAGACAGGTAGACAGGTAGACACGTAGACACGTCCTTCCCTGTTTACTTGTTTACCTGTTTCCTTGTCTACCCGTTTACCTGTTTACCTGTTTACTGGTTTAGTAAGTACTCGTACGCGCTCAGCGCCGCTTTCGCGCCTTCGCCAACGGAGATGAGCACTTGCTCGACGAAAACGTCGGTCACGTCGCCGGCGGCGAAAATGCCGGGGCGCGAGGTGGCGCACTTGCTGTCTACGACGATTTTGCCTGCGGCGTTGGTCAAGACCAAGTCCGCCGCAAGTTGTGAATTCGGGATGAGACCCAGTTCGACGAACAGACCCTGAACTGGAATCTCGCTGGTCTCGCCCTTGCCGCGGACGACAACGCTTTCGACGTAATCTTCGCCGCGAACTTCGCGCAGTTCATAGTTTTCGTAGAGCGTCACTCTGGGATGCGCGCGCAGTTTTTGGCCGAGCACGGAATCCATTTCGCCGCGGTCGGGCAGGATCAGGTGGACGCGCTTGGCGATCTCGGCGAGTTCCGCCGCGCTGCGCAACGCGCGCCCGCTGCAGCCGAACAGCGCCGCTTCTCTGTCAATGAAGAGCTGCGCGTGGCTCACGCTCGAGTAAGAGAGCCCACGACCGATCAGCCGCTTTTCGCCTGGGACTTCAATGCGCTGCGGCGAAGCGCCGGTCGCGATAATCACGGCGCGCGCATCGAATTTCTTGCCGGCTTGCGTGAGCACGGTCATGTGCCGGTTGTTCGCGACGAGCTTGGTCGCGCGATCAATCTGGTGGGCAAAGTTGAGGTATTCGAGTTGACGTTTGAATTTCTCGACGACATCCGCGCCGGTGATGATCTCGTGGCCCTCAAAACCTGCCAGCGTGAGATGGTAATTGATCTTACCGCCGAGGTCTTCGCTGATGACGAGGGTTTCCAGACGTTTGTTGATGGCGTACGCCGCCGCCGCCAAGCCCGCCGGCCCGGCGCCTAGGATGATTAGGTCATACATGGTGTCCTCCTCATTCCGATTCCGCAATAAAGCCATCTTTCATCATCGCCTGGGTCAAGTCCCGTGACCGTTTGATGATGTTCGAGGCATATTTGAATTCTTCCTCGGCCGTGAGCGTCAGGCGCGCCAGCCCTTGCTCTTGCGCTTTCATCGCGACGGCAACCGCTTCGCGGGGGAAGACCTCCCATTCGTCCATGAGCGGCATGATGTAATCGGGCGAGAGACCTTTCTCTTCCGCCATTTCGGCCATGGCGAGCGCCGCGGCGATGCACATCTCGTCGGTGATCGTCTTGGCGCGCACGTCGAGCGTACCGCGGAAGATGCCCGGGAAACCGAGCGAGTTGTTCACTTGATTGGGGAAATCGGAACGGCCGGTGGCGACCACGACCGCGCCGGCTTCCTTTGCGTCCCAGGGCCACATTTCGGGAATGGGATTCGCGCACGCGAACACGATCGCGTCTTTCGCCATCGTCGCGATCCATTCCTTCTTGAGCACGTCCGGCCCGGGCGTGGAGAGCGCGATGCAGACGTCCACGCCGCGCAGCGCTTCGGCGATGCCGCCCGTCCGTTGTTCTTCGTTCGTTATGTGGCAGAGTTTCCATTTGTCCACGAACTCGGCTTTGCGCAGCTCGATGTCCGTGCGGGCTTTGTGGAGGATGCCCTTGCTGTCAACCATCGTGCAGAGTGCGGGATTCGCGCCGTACGCAAAAATCAAGCGGCTGATGGCCACGTTCGAGGCGCCGGACCCGATGAAGGCGATCTTGACCTCGTTGATCTTTTTGCGGACGACCTTGAGCGCATTGATGAGACCGCCGAGGGTGACTGTTGCGGTACCCTGCTGATCGTCGTGCCAGATGGGGATTTCGCACTCGGCGCGCAGGGTGTCGAGGATGCGGAAGCACTTGGGCTGCGAAATGTCTTCGAGATTGACGCCGCCGAAACCGGGCTGTAAAATCTTGACGGTCTTGATGATTTCGTCGGGGTCTTTGGTGTCGAGCATCACGGCCACGCCGTCCACGCCGCCGAGGTACTTGTAGAGCAGCGCCTTGCCCTCCATGACCGGCAGCCCGGCTTTGGGGCCAATGTCGCCCAAGCCCAGGACCCGCGTGCCGTCGCTGATGACGGCGACCGTGTTCCACTTGTTTGTGTGTTGGTACACGAGTTCGGGATCCGCCTGGATGGCGCGGCAAGGCGCCGCCACACCGGGAGTGTACCAGATCGCAAAATCGTTGAAATCGCGGACACGGCATTTCAACGCCGTCTCAACTTTGCCGCGATAAAAGGGGTGGAGCCGCATCGCATCCGCCGCCGGCTTCTTCGCCTTGGCCAGCAGTTCTTCTTTGGTCAACATGATGCACTCTCCTTTGAGCAAAAACTGGAGGTTGGAAGTTAGAAGTTGGAAGTTGGAAGTTGGAAGTTGGATTGGTTGTCCAACTTCTAATTTCCAACCTCCAACTTCCAGTTTCCAACTTCTAGACGTTCAGGTACGCGTCTGCGTAGATCACCTTGTTCAGCAGAATCTGAATCGTCTTCCAGATCGCGACCTGCGCGGGATCGCTCATCTCCACGTCGTCGGGCGTGACCTCTTCGCTCGCGACCGTGCGGTCGAACAACGTCACGAGCAATTTGCCGACGGGAGTCGCCGTATCGCGCTGGTCCACGATCCGGATAAATTCCTTTAGGTCTTGATCGAGCGGGTCGGCGATCGCCATATCCAAGCCCGCAGCCATCAACATGACCGCGTAGGTGCGATTGATGAGCGGGCGCAGGTCCGGCGGGACTTGATTCGAAACGTTAGACAAACCGGCGTTCGTGAGCACAGGCAAACCGCATTGCTTCAGGATGCGGACCGCTTCGACGCACTGCGGCACGAATTCCTGGCAGCCCTTGACCGTGAGCACGAGCGGATCAATGATGAGGTTTTCCAGCGGCAGGCCGACTTCTTCGCAGCGCGGCACGAGTTTTTCGAGTGCGAGCGATACGCGCGACTCCGCGCTGACGGGGATGCCTTCTTTCGCCATCGTAAGGCCGATCAACTTGGCGCCGAACTCAACCGCCACGGGCGGCACAGCTTCCAGGCGTTCGGCCTCGGCGGAGGTCGAGTTGATGATGCCTTTGCCGCGCGGCACTTTGGCAACGCCGGCTTTGATCGCCGCGAGATTGGTCGTATCGAAAGACAGGGTAACGTCCGTGCCGACCGCTTCATGCACCACGTCCACGAGCCAGCTCATCACCTCGACTCCCGCTTTTTTTTGCGGGCCCACATTCAGGTCGAGCACCATCGCACCGTTCTCAACTTGCTTGCGGGCCAGATCAACGAAGAATGCGCCATCGCGATTCGCGATCGCTTCTTTCACTTTGGGCGAAATGATGTGAATGTTCTCGCCGATAATGTACATGGGTTCCTCCTCGTCAAGGTTTGTAAAGTGTGCTTGTTTTTTCTTCTTCGTAAAACGTGAAACGTAAAACGTAACGAACTCTGTGGTTTAACTTTACGTTTTACGCTTTACGTTTTATATCACGTGTCACTCGGTATTCGTACCGTCAATGCATTTTCAATCGCCCGCGCAATTTCGGCGTCGGTCGGCGGGCTGGTGAACGGCTGCACGCCGTTCAAGTAAACGCCGCCGAGCAAACCCAAGTGTACGCCGCACGCCCAGCAATCGCCGACCCATAATTCGATTTCGGCGCGCGCCGGATGTTTTTCGATTTGCTCGATCACGCGCTCGGCCGTGCGCGTGCTCCATGGGCATTCGGGATTGAACAACACGTCTGCGGCGAGCCGGTCGGATTTGGCGTGCGTGGACAAGTACGTATGCTGGAGTTGAACGTCGGCGTTGCCGTAGACGAGCAAGGTCGCGCCGTCCTTCTGATCAATATCGCGAAAACCAAAGTGCTTGAAAAAATCTATCGGCTTGTGCTCGCCCTGATACCCCATCGTCGAAACACCGTGCGGCGAATCGCCCAGACACGCGGCGAGCAGACTGCCGCCCGCGCCGAGGCGCTTGAACTGCGGCAGGACCCACAGGCACGTCAGGAAATTTGCATTCTGTCCGACAATGGGGTACGGCGCGGCTTCGACGGGGAGATACTCGACATAGCCGATGGGTTGGCGATCTTGAAACGCGATCCAGCCCCGCAATCCCTTTCGAAACATCTCGTTCAACCACTCTTCGCGCTTGGCATTGGCGCTGGCGAATTCGGGATTGTCGCTGGTGCAAAGGGTGTGCAGCGCGCTGACGTTGGCGCGGGTGAGAAATTCGAACCGCATTGTTTGCCTCGCTTGGGTAGAGAGGTACACAGGTAAACAGGCACACAAGTAGACACGTACCTGTTTACCTGCGTACGTGTGTACCTGTCTACCTGTCTACGTGTCTACGCGTCTTCCGGCAATTGTTTCCGCCACTTGGCGAACGCATGGTGCAACTTGTGCCCAAAGCCGGTGGGCTTGAGATACATCAGGGGGCACACGCCGTAGATTACTGCAATCTGGTTTTCTTGGCAATATTTGATCGCGTCTTGCGAGACGGCCCCTTCGCCGCCCACGCCGCGGTGCATCCAGACGCGCGGGATGCCCAATTCCGCGACTTGGCGCACAACTTCATCCGTCACTTTTGGTGACACGGCGAGCAACACACCGTCCACTTTCATGGGAAGATCGCTTAGCTTGCCGTAGCATTGCAGCCCCGCGATCGCACGCGCGGGATTGACCGCATACGTATCGTAGCCACGGCTCTTGAACGCATCATACATCGCGCGCCCCCAGCCCTTTGGATCGCGCGTCACGCCCACGATCGCGATGCGCTTTTGGGCGAGGAAGTCGTTGATCAAATCTTGCATCAGAACCCCATTGAGATTGGAGCTTGGATTCCAACTTCTAATCACTAATCTCCAATCTCCAACTACGGTCTCGGTATCGCCAAATCCGCTGCGCCGCGCTCGCTCATTGTTGCAGTCGGGAAATTCTCGCGAATCATTTCGTGCATGATCTGCGCGAACTTTACCTTTTCGCGGCACATTTCCGCATGCGCGGCGGCCGGGGTCCACGGTTTGTAAATGCCGCCGCCCGCCGCAAGCGCGGTCCCTGGCTCGATCTTGTAATAGCAGGGCGCGCAGAGTCGCGCCATTTCGGGCGCATCGTAGAAACGATTGAACCCGCCGAACGAATCGGCTAAGTACACGTGCAAGTCGAGCGGGATGTCAATCGCTTGCCGAATGCTCGCCAATGCAGGCAGCGAGAGGTCGCCCACCGGGTTGAACGTATTCGCGCCCAGCGATTGCAGTACCTTGCCGCCCGCGGCGCTGGCGTGCCCGGCAAAGATGCTGACCTTGAAAATCACATCCTGTGGAATATCGCCTTTGGCGCGCATTTCGTTCAACAGCCAGAGCAGGCCCTCGTCAATGACCAGAAAGCCGCGGAAACCGATCTCGATGCAGCGCATCATATCGGCGATGACGTACGAGAGTTGATCGGAGCCGCGGTAGCGCAAACCGCTGAGCGCGCCCTCCGGCGTCGCGACTTGCCGTCCCACGTCCCAACTGGCGCGCGGGCCAGGCGTAATAATCACTTCGGATTTTGCCGCGGCGGCGAGCCGGGCGAATTCTTTCAGCTCCGCATCGTCGAGGAGCGTCGCGCCCATGACCGTCGAGATCAGGCGATGAATCGGCACGCCGCGCTTGTCCGATTCTTCGAGCAGGGCTTCCAAGACTTCCGGGCGCTCGACGCCCGAGATTTCCATGCGGTACCAAGCCCCGTCGGGAAAACGTTTCTTGCTGGTGGGCAGATCGAAGGCATCCCGGCCCGGGATGCCGTGCTTTTCCATCAATCGGCGAACACGGTCGAGGTTCTCCATTGAAGCCCCCTAGTGTCAGTGAACAGTGAACAGTGAACACTGAATACTGAATACTGCTGACTGTTCACTGTTCACTGGTTACTAACCATTTCCAGTAATTCTCGGTACTGTTCCTCCGAAATGGTAAACTGGTGCTGCGGTTCCGGGAATGCGCCGCTGTGAACTTGTTCAACGTAATTCGCCAGCCCATCGCTAATCACTTTGGCAACATCGCCGTAGCGCTTGGCGAATTTGGGCATGAACGCGGGATACATGTTGAACATGTCGTGGAAGATGAGCAATTGCCCGTCGCAGTCCGGCCCCGCGCCGATGCTGATGATCGGGATCTTTGCGCGTTCGGTGACGAGCTTGCTGACCTTGGAAGGCACGCATTCGAGCAGGATGGCGAACGCGCCGGCCTCTTCGAGCGCGGCGGCATCGTCCACAATGCGCTTGGCCATCAGCGCGTCCTTGCCTTGCGCCTTGAATCCGCCGAGCGCCGACATGCTTTGCGGCGTCAATCCCAGGTGGCCCATCGCAGGTATGCCTGCTTCGACAATCGCGCGCATCCGTTCCGCCATCGTGATGCCGCCTTCGAGTTTGATCGCGTCGCAGCCGGATTCCGCCATAAAGCGCCCGGCGTTCTTGATCGCGATTTCGTTGGATGGTTGGTAGGTCATGTACGGCATGTCGCCGATAACAAAACCGTACTTGCAGCCGCGCGTGACGGCGGCCGCGTGTGCGACCATCGTATCCATCGAAACAGGCAGCGTCGTCGCGTTGCCCAATTCGGTCATCGAGAGACTATCGCCGACCAGGACGATGTCTATTCCGGCCTTGTCCACGAGAAACGCTTGCCAATACGTGTACGATGTGATCATCGTAATCTTTTGTTTCTTGCGCTTTTTCTCCATGAGCAGTGGCAGCGACATTTTCACACGGTCGGTTTCAGGCATCACTTACCTCCATTTGCGTTTGTCAGGGCCCATAGTCGCCCGAACACGATTTGCAGCGCAGGGCCCAGCTTGGCGGGATTGTCCGTTTTTTCCGGTTCGTTTTGAAAAACGGCAAACGGGACTTGAACATCCTTGATCTTGATAAACCCTTCCGGCTGGCCGCCGGACAGCTTCTCCCAGTCATTGGTCTTATACAGTGCTTCCATCTTGCTGTCTTGCAGCGAATGGTAGAGGATCGAACTCTCCTGGCCGGGCCGCGCGCGTCGCCGGTTGCGCCGCAGGGATTCTTCGTAAGGGACGCCGACGTACACGATCCCCGCGCGCCTCAATATGTTATCGGAGAGATATGAAAACGCTTCCGCAAAACCGTTTTCGCCGCCGCGCGAGAATTCGACGACCACGGTATGGGTGCTCAAGAAATCCGGATCGCGCGCGAGTTTCTTGTCAAATTCCAGATTGATTTTGCCGATCAAGAAATTCCAGAGGAACGGGTCGTTGAAATGGTGATCGCGAGTCGTGTTCAGCCGTTCCCGTCCGAGCCGCTCGCGGACGTCGTCGTCCTCGAAAAGCTGCCAGACCCACACGAAATCGTCAATCTCCTCGAACGGCGCAATATGCAATTGTGCGCGGCGTTCGTCGTCCCCCAGTTTCTTGAGAAAATCAATGACCTCGCTCTTGCCCGCCGCCGGCCGGCCGATGAGGATGAGCACCTGAAATGCATCTTGCATTACTTATTGACACTCTAGAATTTCAGGCTTATAATAGAGCCACAAAGAAACCAGTTCGTCTGGTTTTCGCGCCCCCGGCGATAAGGTAGCCACCTGTGGCTGCCTTCCTCGTTTCGAGGATAGTCGGGGGTGTTTTATTTGTCTGTTTCAGTTACTTGCCACAAATCTACAACTTTGTTGGCAAACGTCTGATAATGTTCAGGCTCACTCGTGGCTAGATAGCGCCTCACTGCTCCTCTCCCTCCAACACCTTCTCCACGCTCGGAAATTGCGTCATGTCGGTATGCGGCAGGAACATCGCCGCCATGAATTGATCGGTGAACGCGTTGTCCGCCGCGAGTTCCAAGTACGTCATCTTTTTCGCGATTTCGGCGATTTCGTCGCGCGCATCCTTGCGGAGCAGCGCCATGTACGCGCCGCGCGCCGCCGTATTGCCGAGAAACTTGAAGCGCTCCCACGGCAAATCGGGCAGCAAGCCGATTTCAATCGCCTTCTCGATGTTGAGGTATTGCCCGAACGAGCCGCCGATGAGCATCTGCTCGACATCGTTCAGCGTCATCCCGACGCTGTGCGCGAGCGTAACATAGCCCGCGTAGATCGCGGCTTTGGCGCGCAGCAAATTGTCCACATCCGGCTTGGTGATCACGATGTCCTGGCCCGTATCGCTTTCTTCGGCCCAGGCAATGACGTATTCTGCGCCGTGCTCGCCTTGCCGCACACGCTTGGTCGGCAGCGTGAGATTGATACTGCCCGCTTTGTCCGTGACACCGGTTATGAACATTTCGGCGATCAGACTGATCAAGCCCGAGCCGCACAAGCCGCGCGGTTTGCCACCGCCGATCACGCGAATGCTCGGCTCGTAGGTCTTGGCGTTGATCCAGACCTCTTCGATCGCGCCGGTCGTGGCGCGCATCCCGTGAAATACGCCCGCGCCTTCGAAGGCGGGGCCGGCGCTGCACGCGCAACTGACGAGCCACTCGCTCGTGCCGAATACCATTTCCCCGTTCGTGCCGATATCGAGGAACAGCGTGACCTTATCGCTGCTGCATGTTCCTGACGAAAGAACACCGGCAGTAATATCCGCGCCCATGAAACTCGCGACGCCGGGCAACGAGTCCACGGTTGCGAGCGGATGAATGTTGAGATTCAGTTCCGTCGCGAGCACTTGGGGCGGCTGATTGACCGTCGTGATGTATGGCGTGAGCCGAATCTGTTCCGGCGGCAAACCCAGCAAGATATGCATCATCGTGCTGTTGCCGACAATCGCCATCTTGTAAATCTCGCGCGGCTCGATCTGGCGGCGATGCGCGCAGCGCTCGACGAGCTTGTTGACGGTCATCGCGACGAGCGATTGCAGTTCCATCAGCCCGGTGCCGTTCTTGGACGCGTAAACGATGCGCGAGATCACGTCCTCACCGCGCTTGATCTGCCCGTTATAGTCCGCCGCCGTTTCGACCACGTCGCCGCTGAACAGGTCCACCAAATAGACCGTCACCGTCGTGGTGCCGATGTCCACCGCCGCGCCATAGAGCGCCTGCATCTGATCGCCGGGCAACACGTCCAACAGTCGCGGGCGTTGCGGCGATTTGTCAATCACCACGGTTACGCGCCAGTCGGCCTCGCGCAGCGTGTGCGCGAGCGTTCGCAGTACCGCCAGCGGCGCGTCAAGATCGCGCAAATCGTAATGCCGCGCTAATTCGCGTTCGAGGCGCGCGAGGTCGTCCGTGTTATCGGCCAGGTCGGGCGGCGGAATCTCGACGAAATATTTGGCGACGGTCTGATGCGTGCGCCAATCGTAATCGAATGGGAGCGCGACCTTTGCAGCGGTTTTCTCGGTGGTCAGGTGGCGCGTGATCTCTTCCTGGGCCGGAACGAAAACTTCCAGGTCGCCTTCCACGACCGTTTGACACGCGAGCGCATAGCCGTGCTCCAGATCGGTCGCGCTCAGACGCATGGTCGAGCGGCGGCGCGCGTTGCCGTCTTCGACGATGACGGCGCAGCGGCCACAGCGCCCCTGGCCTCCGCAAGGAACATTAATATCAATTCCCGCCGCTTCGGCGGCGTCAATAATCAGCGAACCGTGTTTGACCTCAACGGTTTTGTCAATTGGCTTGAAATGGACTTGCTGAGTAGCGATGACTAACCTCTAAAAGCAGTAATCAGTATTCAGTATTCAGTATTCAGTTCACTGTTTACTGTTTACTGTTTACTGATTACTGTGGTTCGAATGACGCTTGAATTGCAAGCCCCGCGCTGGCGGTTGCCTCGTCTGGCACTTGCATCCACGCCGGGTGCTGCGCCTGACCGCCGCGACCGATAATCAAGCGCATCGCCGCAGGGACATTGAGATGCTCAGGGCAGACTTGCACGCAACGCGGGTCACGGCAGTCGAGGCAGTGCGTCGCGCCAATGAGCACACTCTGTAGTTCTCCGAGATTGGCGCACATGGTCGTACTCACTTTCTGGGGAGGTACACAGGTACACACGTAGACAGGTACACAGGTAGACAAGTGAGCCTGTCTGCTTGTTTACCTGTTTACCTGTTTACGGTTTGAGTTTGAGAAACGCCGGCGCGTCCACCGCTTCGCGTGGGCCGACTTCGACTTGCCAGCCCGCCAGCCCTTCTTCGACCTCGCCGAGCAGCGTGGCAACCGCGCCGGGAAGTACGATGCGCTTGCGGCTGATCTTGGACTCGAGATTCGTGGTCTTGACGGCTTTGACGATGCGGTCGGCGTCGAACTTGCCGGCGGCCCACGCCGTCAACACGCTCATCCCTTCCGCGTCGGCGACCAGCAGCCACGCCGGCAGTCCCGCGCCCTCGACCTCGTTCGAAATCGAGAAATACGTAATCGAGAAATTCGTCGTGACCAGGACTGGCGATTCGGGCTTGGGGTTGTTGATCTCGTACAGGCCCGGCTGGACTTGGATCGGTTTCTGCGGGTCGGTATACAAATTCTGGCGCAAGACGAGGAGCGCGTACGCACGGGCGGGCGTAAAATGATCGAGCACGATAAAGCCCGCGTACTTGGCGATGCACTGCGCCGCGAGCAGCGGTTCCTCGTCGGGCGACGACACGCCTTCGCCGGGGAACGCGATGACCGGATAGCCGAGCGCGCGTAAATTCTTTTTGATCGCCAGGCGGCGAATTTGCGTCGCGAGCGTCAGCGTGCCGAGGAAATCGCGCGCGCCGGGATCGAGCACAATGTCCTCGACGCCCGCGCCCTTGACCTGTTCGGCAAGATTCGCGAGGTTCTGGAGATTGCCGTCGCCCTTGATCGCGAGCGGCGCCTTGAATTTCTTGGCGACCGCGGCCAACTCGGCGAAATTGGATGCGTCGGCCGCATAGAGCAGCGGGACGACGCCGGACAATTTGGCGAGCGCGGCTTCGAACGCGGCAGGCGCTTTGGCGATCAGGATCAGCGGCATCTTGGTTGCCGCACTGACGGTTTCGACCGCCGCCGCGAATTTCCCTGCGTCGCCGGAAGCATTCTCGATCGCGATGCCGTCGAGATGCAGGTTGATGCCGACATAGTCCACTTTGAACGCGTCATATTCTTTCGCCTTGGCCGCGAGGACGTCGGCGGCCTCGGTGTCCTTGACGCGCACGAAAAGTCCCGCGGGATGGTAAAACGTCTTTTCGTGGCGGAACAGGACGATTTCGTTCCCCGCTTCAACTTTGCGCCCATCGCTCGACAACGTGATCAACCGCACGGGCGGCTGCGAGGCGGCTTCGAGTTGTTGCTTGGATGCTTCGCTCACGTACGGGCAGGCCTTGAGCTCAGCTTGCTTGGCGGCGAGTTTCATCGCGAAAGCCAAGCACGTTGGAAATCCGCATTCCTTGCAGTTGGTCTGCGGCAACAGCTTGTAAATTTGCAAACCGGTTATTGCCATCGTATCCTCCTGAGTCAGTGAACAGTAAACAGTGGACAGTTAACAGTATTTACTTGTTGACTGTTGACTGTTGACTGGTTTTATACGGCCGTTACTTCCTTCACGTTCGGAAACAGATCGCGCACGGTCCCTTCGACGACGCGGTGCAGCGTCCACGGCATTAGCGGGCAGCCCTCGCACGCGCCGCCCAAATGCACGACGACTTTGACGCCGTCGAACGAAACGAGTTCGACTTTGCCGTTGTGATAGATCTCGGCATAGTGACTAATCGTCTGAATCGTTTCCTGCATCCGCTGATATTCGTTTACGGCTGCCATTTTATTCTCCTCGAGTTGACACACGCGCGCGATAACGCGCGAATTGCGCCGCCAGCGCGCCGGTCACCAGGACGATCGCGGCATAGAAAAATTTGATCGCCGTTGAATCGGAGCCGACGATCGGATCGAGCGGGTGCAGGATATTGATCGCGCCTCTCAGAACGATGAGGACAATGGCGGCATTTGCCACGGCGGCGAGCGCCATCCATGACGGATCGCCGATCCAGCGCGCCACGGCATACACGAGCGGCGTCAACACCCCAATCCAAATCGCGCCGATCACGCGCGGCTCGTTCCACGTCAGCCCGCCCCACGCGACGATTTGCGCGGGAAGACTGATCATGAATTGCGCCAGCCAAAAAACGATCGCCGTCTCGGTAACCGCGCGCGTCCACCGCGCGTGTGAATCGGTCATGCCCCGCAATGACCACAGCCCCAGCCCACCCGCAATCAAGTACGCGTATTCGGCAACGCGTTCCGCCGCGCCGTGCGCGTAGACGAGTTTGACGGCGTTCCCCAGGGTCGCTTCCGCGGGCGAAAGGGCGAGCAAGCCGAGGAGCGCGACGGACAACGCGGCCGTGATTGTCCAGTTATTCTGTTGGAGCGCGCGGGCAAGGGTCGTCATACAATTACCAATTACCAATTACCAATTACCAACTCGTAATTAGTAACTGGTAATTTCTATTTGCTCATCAGCCCCGCCACCATCATCTGCACGCGCTTGATCGCGTCGGGGTGGCGCATGACGAGGACGTTCGCGCCGGATTCGACCAATGCCGACGCCGTCACGGTTTCCCAGTACACGGCACGTTCGGCCCAATCGCCCCACATCGCCGGAACGTCGGCGCCGACTTTGGATTCCTTGACGCGCCACGCCTCTTCGCCCGGAGTTACGAGCATCGGCTGTTGCGTCATCCCGTCGCCTTGCAGCGCGGCCAGGCGCAGGCGCTCCATGACCGAGTAGCCGTATTCGATGCCGTAGCCGAGCGCGCCGGTCGTCGGGTCCATCACGATGCGTTCGAGCGGCAGGCCCATGTCGTGAATCAAAATAACCAACTGCTTGGCAAGGTTCACGTCCATTGGCGTGCGCGAGTCAACTAACTGGTCGTTCGCCATCGCCGCGGCCACGATTGTGCGATAGTTCTTGTCTTCGCAGACGCCGAGCACGATGCGTTCGCCTTTGGCCTCTTCCGCCACCGCGACCAGCAGCTCATTGTCGAGTTCGGCTTGGCCGGGACCGAAAACGAAGAGCGGCAGACCGGTGGCCTGCAGCACCTGGCGCACGACTTTTCTCGCGTTGGCGGCGTTGTTCTTCGAGCCGTCGGCTTGCGTGGCGTTCAACTTCAACAAGATCAAATCCACGCCGAGCGCCTCCGCGGCTTTGGCCCATTTCACCGGGTCGTCCGCGACCTCTTTCCACGCGTCCAGCAATACGGGCGACCAATCGCCGGGCTTGCGATCCTGGACTTCGACGGCGATGGCCGGCGGATGCGGCACGTTACCTTCAAAGTGCAGATACGGCAGCGTAGATTCGCCGCCAATCGTCACCGTCTTGGCGCGCGTGCCGCCCTGCTCTTTCGTCGCGCCGAGGACGATCTCACGCACCTTACCGGCATACTTGTCTTTGGGAATCTCAACTGTGACGGGCATAGCTCCTCCATTTATGATTTACGATTTAAGATTTAGGATTTGTCGTGCGTGGTGTTTTGAAATCCTAAATCATAAATCTGAAATCCCTACGGGACGCTCCGCAGTACTAAATCTATTCGGGTTGGTCAAACGCCACGAGTAAGAATAAAAACACGCCGATACCCATCAGCACGAGCACCCCTTCTTGGGGAGCGGTCGTCAAATAGCGTATCAAAACGCTCGCGATGAGGATAACGACGGACGCGCCGAGCAGAATATTGGTTGTGCGCGGGCTATAGTGTTTCTCTTTGTTTACTGGCGATGGCTGTCCCATTGGCTCTCCGAGTCTTGGCATTTGGCGCCATTATAACCACATCGGCTCAAGACCCGAAATTGAGAGTACGATGGTACCGTGCACTTCCTTGGGCAGGTGGTAGCAGGCGACAAGGATCAGTTAGAATGAGCAATAGATTCGACGATGTAGGTTGTTAGCAGCAATGCTTGGCGGCGACGAAGGAATAATGGTCAACTGTGTTGGCAACGATGGGCAGCGGCGACGGCTATTGTACTCGGCTGTGTTGTTCGCAGTGACGTCCTGTGGCTGCGTGGAGAACGATGGTCAACAGCTTGTCGCCCGCTACCCACTACCCAAATATAGTTGGATAGTTGCATAGTTTTATGGTTTGATAGTCGCACCGGAAACTTGCGAATTGACTACTAAACTATCCAACTATGCAACTATGTAACTATCGAACTACATCATCGGATCCATCGTCAGCGCGGGATGCGCCGTGGATTCGAGATACGCGACGAGATCGGGAACCTCGGTGCAGATGGTTTCGTCCGCAATCTTGTCGAGCAAGTCGGGATCGCCGGCAAAGTCGGCGGCCTTTTTCAATTCGTCCGCCATCGTCTTTTTGAGCACGGACGAAATCCAGACGACGCGCTTGAAGCCGCCGTCGGCGCTGAGGAATTTCTTCGACGTGAGATAGTATTTGCCCACGCCCATGACGCCCGGCGTCTGCAAACCGCCGCCCGCCACGCCGGCGAGCGTGCTAAATGTCATGCCCGCGGGCGACATCGAAGTGTCTTCGCGCGAGAGCACCATGACGCCGTTCGCTTCGGGCACGACCATCACGATGCATTCAAAGCAGCCGCACGCCGTCATCGGGTTTTCCATGATCGAGTACATCGAGACGGTCTCCACCTGCTGGTGCGATGCTTGAACGACGAAATCGTTGGCGCCGGTATAGTAACCCTTGACCGCATCGAGCTGCGAGCCCTTTGGAATCGGTTGGTTGGGGCCAGTGGGATTGATCTGGAAACTCGCCTTGCAGTCGAGCCACGAATACGCGCCGCAGAGACCCACGCGCTCGGGGCTGATGACGCAGACGTGATTCGGAGCGAACGACTGGCAGAGCGTGCAGGAGTAAAACTCTTCGACGCTTTCGTCCGCCATATCGCCCAAGCGGGTGTTGCGCTTGTTGTATGCGTCGCGCGCGACCTGAAGCATCGTATTCACGTCGGCGGGATTGGTGTAAATGGTGACCTGAATCTTGTCCACGATGGCGCCAAAGTCGGCGTGATAGCGCGCGTGCAATATCTTGCCCAAGTCGGCGAGGCGAAAGCCCTTGTCGAACGCCGCTTTGCTCACGCGAATCCAGGTAATGTCGCGCTGACCGACGTGCTGAATGCCGGACGCGCCGTTGATAAAGTGGTGAATCTGCCGTTCGAGCACCGGCTCGAAATCTTCCTGCATCTTGCGGCCCGCGACTTCGGCGACGATGCCAATGTCCATGTAGCCGCCGTCGGGAACCGAATCCATGTCAGGACCGTAGACTTGGACCTTGCCATCTTCGATCTTGTCCATCGGCGCGCTGTAGAGATATTCAAAGGCCCGCGATTTCTTGCCGCCCGATTCAAACCGCAGGTCGGCCTTGCGGACTACCTCGCCTTCGAAGGCCGAGCCGTAAGGAACGGGGATCGGAACTTCGGTCATCTTGATCTTGACGCCGCGAATTTCGATGCACTTTTGCACCAATTTCTCGGCGCGTTCCAAATCGTCCTTGCCTTCGATTTCGTCGAATGGCATCGAGATCACGTGCTCGTAGGAAGTCACGCCGGTGGGGCGAATTTCGGGAATGACCGTGTCCGCAATCGCGGGGAAGCCATACGAAATCGCGCCCGCGGCGGCCGCGTATTTCAAATCGTCCACTTCGCCCAAGGCGAGGACGAACGCGAACACGCGCGCCTTGTTGTACAGCAGAATCTCGCGCGATTGGCCGCCCTTCATGCCGCCGAAGGTCAACGCGGAACGCGTCGCAAAGCCGATCGCGTAAATCGCAGACAGCGTGTCGGTGCCGAAGGGAACGATATAAGTATCGTAGCCCATCTCGACGCCTTCCTCTTGCAGCTGGTGAATGATCGAGCGACCGTTCACGTTGCCCGCGAGGAAGATCAAGATGTTGCGGCGCTGTAGTTCGCGGACGATCTTGACCGCGACCTCGTTCGATTTCGCGCAGCCGACGAGCGCGGCAAAGCCGGGCATACGGCCGTCCACGAGCTGGATACCCCACGACCGCAGCTGGATGTCGTCAATGGGACCATTCAGTTGACCCGCGCCGTCGCCATCGTCTTTGGTAAATTCGGGCGAGGTGAACGACGCCTGCGCGAGATGAAAGCCGGGCACTCGCTCGGGCTGTTCGCCGTAGAGATAGCGCAGCGCTTCGAGGGCTTCGACCGAGAGCAAGGTCGCGATGCCCGAGTCGAGCGTCTCGCCCAAATAAGGCGTCCAACGCGATCGGGCGGGCACGGGGTGCGTCAAGGATTTGCACTGTTCCAGCACAGGCACTAGGTCGCCTACCGTCTCGCACTTGCGTCCGGTGAGGCCGAGGATAGTCGGCAAAAAGTACGCGGTATTGGGGAAACCCACTTTGGCGTCCGCGCCCTTTTCCTTCAGTGCCTTTTGCAGGTACAGTTCGGTCTCGCGGACGATATGGTTCGCGCCGCGAATCGCAGATGTTGCGATGTAACGTGACATTGGTTCCTCCCTACAGGAATCTCAGATTTCAGATTTATGATTTCAGATTTAGAACGCCCGCAGGCCATTGAGGAATCTGCAATCTGCAATCTGCAATCTGCAATTTCTATACGTATCTAGACATTACGTTCTTTGCCCGCATTGTGCCAAGGACAAGGCGCAAGTTCTCAATCAAACGAATGTCGCGCCAGTGCTTGCCGAGTTCGACGACGATGAGCGCTCCGAATATAAGAATTGGACGACCCACAGCCCAAACAGACTGATCGCGTTCAAGCGGGTAAAGCGCAATTTCAGCAAGGTGATCCCGCCATAGAGCATCATCATCAGCGACAGCAGAACTTCTTCCCGCTGATGTCCGGTCAACACAATTCCCTCTGCGCGGCCCATCGAAATCGCATAGACCGCCGGAATCATCGCGACGAGCAGCGTCCACTGGCTCACCTTCGAAGAGATCAGGTTGACCAGCGCCATCGGCGCGAGGCGCACGCTGCGCGCCCAATAGAACGCCGTAACGGTTTCCGGAAACTCGCTCAAGAACGGCGCCCACCACTGGACGAAGACGAACGTGGTAACGCCCATCACCGCGGCGACCGATTTCATGCTCGCAAGAAACGGTTCCGCCATCGCCCACATCGTCAACCCGCCGATGGCAAAGAGTCCAACCAGTTTCAGCAGTTGCTCGCGCCGCTTGGCAATGCTGGCCAGATAACGCGGCATCGCGAGCAGGTCGTCGCGATGCTCCGCATCTTCCTCGGGCAATTTCTTGAGCAGGATCATGTAACCGGCAAACATGATGCCGAGCACGAGTCCGTCGAGAATGTCCAGCCGACCGTGCGCCAGGATGACGAGGAAATACCCGCTGCTCGTCATGAGCATGAGCACCTGGATGAATGTCTCGCGGCGCAGTTCGATGTACGGGATACCGCGGCCGGTCTTGATTCGGTTGTAAATGTCGGCGGTGAGAAAAACGAGCGCCCACCCGACTCCCATGAGCAGCCGATTGGAGCCGGTGACATTCGCCAACATCAGATTGGTTTCGCCCTGCCAGGCGACCGTCGCCTCGACCATGAACTCGGGCACGACCTGGAGCAGCGCGATGATCGCTATCGCCAACCCCTGGCTCACGACGAACTGCGCGGCTTCAGCGCCCCAACTGATGAGGATCGCGGCCAGGATGACGCCGCTGAACGAAAGCCAGACGAGCGCCGGCAAGGCCGGTGCGATCAGGCGCACGAGCAGCGAAGCGCCGATGCAATACGCGAACAAGAACCAATAACTGCCAATGATCTTAAGGTGCGGTTTGCGATGCAACTCGCGGCGAATCCATGTATCCGGGCCGATCACTAAAACTCGTCTCGTTTCGAGGCGAGAGCAAGGATCAAGACGGCCACGTCGTGCGTCTCGCCGTCCGGCATCATGAAATAATCCGGGTAGATAGCGCGCTGTTCGAATCCTAGCTGCTTGAAAGCGTTGATGACTTTGACCTGGTCGGCGACGATCTCGGCGACCAGTTGGCGCATCCCGCTCTTGCGCGCGATGTCAATCAGCGCGCGGAGCATCGCGCTGCCCAGCCCACAGCGCCGGAACTCTTTCGCCAGAAAGATACGCACGTCGGCAATGTGGCGTCCCGGTCCGCTGCGAAAGTGCAGGGTCGCGTCGCCGACGATGCGGTCGTTGACGACGGCAATCAGCGGCAGGACCTTCTTGTAGTCCACGCCGGCGGCCCAACCGGCGACCACCTCGCGATTGCGTACGTCGTTGCGCATCGTCTTGAAATCGTCCGGGCCGACCGGCTCGAACATCGCGACCAGCGCGTTCTTGTCGTCCGGCGTCAGCGGGCGAAGCAAGACGCGGGTGCCGTTGCACAGCGTCACGATCTGGCGAAACTTGGCGATTTGATCCAGCATACGCGGCTCCTTCCCCCCCCTCCCCCTTCCCCCTCCCCCCGTTCCTGGGCTGAAGTTCAAGCCCAGGAACGGGGGGAGGGGGACCGAGGGGGTAGGGGTAGGGGGGTTACGACTTGCCCGCCGAGCCCCACTTGGCCTCGAAGGCGGCCGCATCCAGCTTGTACCAGTCGGCGTTCTTTTCGGTGAATGCTTTCATGTTGTCGGCCACATCCGGCTCGGGGAAGATGGCGCTGACCGGGCACTCGGGCACGCACGCGCCGCAGTCAATACAGGTGTCCGGGTCAATGTACAATTGGACGACCTTTTCAAAATCAGCTTCGGCCTTGCCGGGATGAATACAGTCTACCGGGCAGACATTCACGCAGGCCGAGTCTTTCGTGCCGATGCACGGCTCGATAATCACGTACGCCATTGCAAAATCCTCCTGTGTAATTAAACAATTGCATTCGCCCGTAGGACAAATTGGCAATTTGTCCTACACTGGGAAGAGCGGCGCACATCCTTGTGCGACCGCTCCGCTATCGCCCGCGTGTGGCGGGCGATAGCTCACCGGAGAACGCTGCGGCGAGCGTTCCCTACTGTGCACTGTTTACTCGTACTTATTCCGCCATCACCGGCGCGCCGCGCAGTGCGCCGAGCAACTCTTCGCCTTGCAGCTTGAGCAGCTCGTTCATGCGCGCGTCGCCGGACTCACCGAACTTGGTCGGATCGTAGGGCGGCAGTTTGAGCGCGGCGCGCTTGGCGTCAATGTGCGCCAGTGAGCGCCGGACAATCTCTTCGGGTTCGGGCACGAATTCCAGCTTGCCGCCGAATTCCTTCTCCCAGCCCTCGCTCATGATCTTGGTCACTTCTTCGGACGATTCAACCGGCGAATTCACGCCGAACAGGACATAGACGCCGCTGGCGGCAAAATACGTGCCGATGGCGAGCGCTTTCTCGCTCATCCACTCGGGCGCGATGCCGACGCCGGGGATGTCGCTGATGTCGTCGCCCAAGCCGCCCTCCGACGCCATTTCGGCGAGCACGGTGAGGATGCGCGAGTTGTCCACGCACGAACACATGTGCAAGACGGGCGGAATGCCGATCGCTTCGCAGACTTCGCGCAAGCCGGGACCGCACAGTTCGAGCGCGGCTTCGCCGGTCAGGATGCCGTACTTGGCATTCGCAAGCGCGCCGCAGCCGGTCTGGACGACGAGGACGTCGTTCTTGAGAAACTCTTTGACGATGTCGAAATGCGCCTTGTCTTGCGTCGTGCGCGGGTTGTTGCAGCCGACTACGCCCGCGACGCCGCGCAAGCGCCCGGCCATGATCGCATCGTTCAGCGGGCGGAACGAGCCGCGGAACACGCCGCCGAGCATATAGCGGATGTATTCGTGCGAAAAGCCCGGCACGAGATCCGACATATTCGATGGAATCTCGGTTACGCCGCGGTTCGGATAGTTGTCAATGGCTTCCTTGACGATTTGCTTGGCGATGTCGTAGGCGTGGTGCTCGTCGAACTCGATGTGCGTTGCGCCGGCGACCTTGACCTTGGGCGAGGTCGTGATGAACTTGGTGTGGAATTTCTTGGTCAAGTCGCTCAGGGCCTGCATGATGCACTGCACGTCCACGACCATCGCTTCGACCGCGCCGGTCATTACAGCCAGTTCCTGGTGTAGGAAATTGCCCGCGCTCGGCACGCCCTGGCGCATCAACACCTCGTTGGCGGTGCAGCAAATGCCGCAGAGATTGATGCCGTTCGCGCCCTTGGTCTTGGCGTACGCGATCAATTCGGGATCGTCAACGGCTCGCGCGATCAATTGGGAGAGCGTCGGTTCGTGACCGTGGATGACGATGTTCACTTCGTCGTTCTTCAATACCCCGAGGTTGACCTGGGTAACGAGCGGCGACGGCGTGCCGAACAATACGTCCGAAATGTCGGTCGCCATCATCGAGCCGCCCCAGCCATCCGCCAACGCAGTGCGAATCGAACCCATCAGGATATGCTCGGCATCCTGGTCGTCGCCCATGTGCGTGCGATGGAGGGTGTCCACGACCTCGCGGTCAATGCCGCGCGGGATGACGCCGTGCTCCCGCCAGATCTCGATGCGCTTCTTGGGCGCACGCGCGGTATATTTCAATTCGCCTTTCTGTCCGGAGAAATCCGCCAGTGCGCTGGCGGAAATTTCCGCGGCGAGTTGCTTGGCGTCTTTGCCGTCGGGCTTGACGCCGTAATACGGGGCAATCGTCTGCAGCTTGGCCACGTCGCGCAATTCGTAACCCTGCGCTTCGCCTTTCGCAATCGCGTCGAGCGTAAATACAATGTCGCGCCCGTGGTCGCTGTGCGCCGCCGTACCGGCCGCGATGTGGCGCGCCATGTTGCGCGCGGCGACGGTCGCGCGGGTCGCGCCGCACACGCCGACCGGGTCGGGATTCGCCTTGGTCGGGACCAAGCGGCACGGCCCCATATCGCACATTTGGCAGCACGCGCCTTCGGCGCCGATCGGGCAGGGCGCCATCTTGGCGGCGCGGCTAAAGGCGGTACTGTATCCAAGCGTCTCCGCGCGTTGCAGCATTTGCGCGGCGGCGGGATCAATCGTTTGAAGTTTGGGGGCAGCTTCTTTTGCCATTGTTTCCTCCTAGGGTTCAGTGAACAGTGAACAGTGAACAGTGAACAGTATTCAGTGGTTTCACTGTTTACTGGTTACTGTTTACTGTTTACTGTTTACTAGTATTTGCGGAACTCGCCGGACAGTTGGTTGTCCACCGGGTTGGTCGTAACCGCGCGCACGCCGAGCTTTTCCCAGGCCGGGTCGGGCGTGTAATCAGGCGTTCGCGCGACGAATTCTTCGGGGCCGGGCGCATAGCCCGCGTCCGTCAGCGCTTGGACGAGCACGGCTTGGGATGTCTTGCTGCCATCGAACTCGATCACCACCGTTTTGAATGCGCTGCTCGCGATCACGGTCTCAACGCCCGACAGTGGCGAAAGCAGGCGTTTGACGTTGATCACATGATGATCGGCGAACATGGCAGGAACGGTCAACGTGATTTTTTCCATTCGTATTCTCCCTCAATCAATCTCGGTGTTGCGTATTGCGTGTTCCGTATTACGTAATACGCAATACGTAATACGTGCTATTTCTCTACAAACCCATCCGGTCTGAAATACGCCGTTTGCGTGTGTGGCTTGAGCGCTTCGGAGAACGCGTCGCGAAACGTGTTGCCGCTGACGTGCAGCAGCGTGTCGCTATAGTCCGCATCAATGCCCATTGAGGCGAGGCAAGGATAATGATGGTGTAGCATCCCGGCCTGAAACTCGGCGTCCGCGATTTTGACGCCGACGATTTTTTCGGCGACGTAGCGCATGCACCCGCACGTGGCATCGCGTTCAACTTGCACGTTGGCAATCGTCTTCGACGCTTGATCCACCGCCACCTTGATACTCGGCTTACCGAAATGGCGGGCGAACTCGGCGATCAGGGCGTTATCGTATTCCACGCGCTGGCCGCGCAGACTGTAGCTTTTCTCGGTGAGGGAGCAAAAGGGCTTGGGGAAAACACACTCGACGCCGACGTCTTTCATCCAGCCGCGCAACTGATTCATCAACCCTTTCGGCAGCCAGGCCGCATTATCTACGGGCGCGATCATCGCGTTCGCCCCGGTCATCTTGGCGACGTCGGGCAGCAATTCACAGACGCCGGCATGCTCGCCCACGGCGAGAATCAAGTCGCTCGGCGGCAGGGAAGCGGGCAGAAAATCGCGCGGCTCGTCAATGATAATAGGAAAATGCGAGGGCGCGGCCCAGATGTGCACTGTCCAATCTTTGGGGCCGTGCTCACGCAGGTTCAGGGCTTTGCGCCGCCCGAATTCGCCGGTTACGACAGCGAGTAACTTCATCAGTAAACAGTCAACCGTAAACAGTGAACAGTATTCGGTATTCAGTATTCAGTGTGGAATCAATTGATTACTGTTTACTGATAACTGTTCACTGTTTACTGGAATTTAGAAAAGCCCAACCACTTTGCCGCTCTTCAAGTCCAGGTCCACATCGTAAAACACGGGACGCGAGGGCAGGCCGGGCATGGTGCGCATCGAACCGCAGAGCGGGTAGAGGAAACCGGCGCCGACCGAGGCGCGGATATCGCGAATCGGCAAACGCCAGCCGGTCGGGCGACCCTTCAGGGCGGCGTCGTGCGTCAGCGAGAGGTGGGTCTTGGCCATGTTGATGGGTAGTTCGGCAAAGCCGAGCCGTGTGTACAGTTCGATCTTGGCTTCGGCCTCCGGCGAATAGTCCACACCGTCCGCGCCGTAGACTCGGGAGGCGATGGTTTCGATCTTTTGCTTGATAGACCATTCGAGCGGGTACAGGAACTCGAACTGGCTCTTTTGCTTCGCGGCATCCATGACAGCTTCGGCGAGTTCAATCGCGCCCTTGCCGCCGTTCATCCAGTGCGTGCAGGGGACTGCCGTCGAGCCGACTTCTTCGACTAGACGCTTGATGAGTTTGACTTCTTCTTTCGTGTCGTATTTGAACGAGTTGATGGCGACGACGACCGGCACGCCGAACATCTTGGCGTTCTCGATGTGCTTGAGCAAGTTGCCAATGCCTTTTTCGAGCAGCGGCAGATTCTCTTCGGTGTAGGCCTTGTCGAGCGGGCGCCCGGCGACGACCTTGGGACCGCCGCCGTGCATCTTAAGCGCGCGCACGGTGGCGACCAGGACCACGGCATTCGGCGTCAAGCCCGAATAGCGGCACTTGATGTCCATGAATTTTTCCATGCCGATGTCCGCGCCAAAGCCCGATTCCGTCACGACGTAATCGGCGAGTTTGATCGCGATCTGGTCGGCGACGATGGACGAATTGCCGTGCGCGATATTCGCGAACGGGCCCGCATGGACAAAGGCCGGCGTGCCTTCGAGCGTCTGCATCAGGTTCGGCATGATCGCGTCTTTCATCAAGACGGTCATCGCGCCGGCGACGCCCAAATCTTCGGCTGTCACCGCCTCGCCGCGAATATTCGTGCCGATCACGACGCGGCTCAGGCGCGCGCGGATATCTTCGATCCCGCTCGTCAACGCGAGGATTGCCATGACTTCCGACGCCACCGAAATGTCGTAACCCGTCACGCGGTCGTTGCCTTTTTCGTCATCGCCCAAGCCAATATTGATCTTGCGAAGGTGGCGGTCGTTGATGTCCACCACGCGCTGCCAAGTGATGCTCTTGGGATCAATGTCGAGGCGGAAGATCGCGCATTTCTCGTCCTCGGTCAAATCGGCAAAATTCTCCTTCTTGATTCCGAGCCGATTCATGCGATCGCGGACCGAGGGGGCAATGTAACCGTTGGGGCAAATGGCATTGGCGAGCTTGTTGATGTCGGCGATGGCGCGTTCGTGTAGGATACGAGCGTCAATGGCGGCGGCGAGGAGATTGTTAGCGGCGGTGACGGCGTGAATGTCGCCGGTCAAATGGAGATTGAAATCTTCCATCGGCACAATCTGGGAGTAGCCGCCGCCGGCTGCGCCTCCCTTGATGCCGAACGTCGGACCCATCGAGGGCTGACGGATTACGGTAATGACGTTTTGCTTTAACTTGAAGCCGAGCGCCTGCGAGAGACCGCACGTCGTCGTCGTCTTACCTTCGCCAAGCGGAGTCGGCGTAATGGCCGTGACGTCAATATACTTGCCGTTCTTGCGCTTCTTCAGCCGGTCGCGTACGTCCAAGTGAACTTTGGCTTTGTACGGGCCGAATAGTTCGAGTTCTTTCTCCTTCAACCCGATCTCTTCGGCGACTTGGAGAATGGGCTTGAGTTTAGCCGCCTGCGCGATCTCAATGTCGCTCGGAACGGGATGGTTGATCTTAATTGCCATCGTTGGCTCCTCCTTGGTGCGCTTTCGAATGGGATAACAAGCTGGGGAGTTTTCCCACGCTCCCTGGCGTTAGAATAGCAAATAGGGGTCAAAAACGGGTCAAAATCCAGTACGACCTTTGTACGAGTCTGGAAACGGCGGACCGCATTTCGCGATGGACCGGATTCCGCGTTTGGGCTTTGGGGCGGTTGGTGCTAAAATGGTTACGAAAGGAAAACCTCATGCCCACTTTCGCCCCACGCGCGCTGGCCACCGGGATTGGCAGCATGCCCCACATGGATCCACGCGCAGCACTGCGAGTCGTCTTTGACAACGTGCCCGACGTGCCTTTCTGGCCGCAACTGCCCTGCCGCGACTTTCGCGAGAATATGTACGTGCAGTATAGTCAAGAACTGCCTACCGTCCAAATTGACGAGCCGCACGAATGGATCGGCGCAGTGACCGGCGAAGACACGCTCGCCCAAGTCGAGAGTTTTTACGCGCGCTATCTCGCCGATGACCCCAACCTCTTTGCCGTTGGCGAAGAGTACGCGGCCGGGCTATACGCGCTGCAAGCCGAACCGGGTTGGCTGCGGCAGGCGAAATGGGTCAAAGGGCAGGTGACCGGCCCCATCAGCATGGGACTCAAAATCACCGATCAGAATCTGCGCCCGATCCTATATGATGACACGCTGCGCGATGTCTTGGTCAAGCACATCGCGCGCATGGCCCAGTGGCATGAACGCTTCCTTTCTGAGTTGGGGACTTGCCTTACGTTCGTGGACGAACCATCGCTGGCGCTCATCGGCGCGTCCGTGGTCGCGCTCAATGGCGACGAGGTGATCCGCGACTTGGAAGAGGTCTATGCTTCGTTGAAGGGGTTGAAGGGTACGCACTGCTGCGGCAATACGGACTGGTCGCTCTTGCTGCAAACCTCGGTAGACGTCATCTCGTTCGATGCGTACTCGTACGCGGAAAACCTGGCCCTGTTTGCCGATGACGTGAGGCGTTTCCTGGACCGCGGCGGCGCGCTGGCCTGGGGCATCGTGCCCACCGTCGAGGAGCATCTCGCCCGAGAAACAACCGAGCATCTGGTCGAACGGCTTGACGCCGCAGCGGGCTTGCTCATCAAAAAAGGGATTGACCGCGATTTGCTCTACGAGCGAGCGCTCATCACTCCCGCGTGCGGGCTAGGGCCGCTCTCGGTCACGGGCGCGGAACAGGCGCTAGCGTTGACGCGCCGAGTCTCGGAGAGAGTGCGGGAACGCGAGGGACTGGTCACCGATCCCTGATTGACCAGTTGACAAGTTGACTGATTGACCAATTGACCAAATTTTCACAAGTCATACGTGATTTTGACCGCGCTTGGACTTGGCTAGGACTTGCATCATTTATTGTGAGTCTACGCGGCTCAATTCCATCAATCTGAGGTTCGCGATGATAATGCGAAGAGTATTTTTTTGCGCGGCGATGGCGCTGTGGGTTGGGCTATGGCTTGCCGCCGCGCCGCCCGCGCGGGCGCAGGATCCCAATCGCGCCACGCAGTTACGAGTTTCGGTCTGGCCCGAGTACGACCAGCCATCCGTCCTCGTCATGTACGACGGCACTCTGGCCGATACCGCCAACCTGCCGCGGGAAATATCGGTTGTGATTCCATCGAGCGCGGCGCTGTTGGTGACGACGTATGAGAACGCCGACGGTACTTTGGCCGCCGAACAGCCGTCCAAATCCGCCGACGCGGGCGGCGGTTATACGCGCGTGAGCTTTACCGTCAAGTCGGTCAAATACCACGTCGAATACTATGACAGCATACTGCGCGGGTCGCCGGACAAGACAATGGAGTTTGCTTTCAAAGCGCCCGCGCCCATTGATCAGTTGACGTTCGATATTCAGCAGCCGCTCAAGGCGAGCAATTTCGCCGTCACGCCGCAATCCCAGGGCCCGCGGAACGACGGCACCTTTAATTACTTTACGCTGCAATTTCCCAATGTGACCGCGGCCCAAGTTCTTACCGCCCAGGTCAAATACACCAAGACGGACCCAAACCCATCGGTCTTGCCGACAACGGCACCGGCGTCGGTTCCGGCTACCCTACCGCAGCCGGCGTCCTCCAGCGTTTGGAATAATATCTTTATTATCGCCGGCCTGGTCCTTGTTGGATTGTCCGGCGTTTTGGGCTTTGTGATCTTCCAACAGCGTGCGCGACATTCGGCCCCGGCCACAATCGGCGGGACGAGTAGATCGCGGCGCAAGGCGCGCCGCAACCCGACTGGCGGAGTGTTTTGCACGCAATGCGGACGAGAATTGGGACCCGAGGACAACTTTTGTCCCAAGTGTGGAGCCAAACGTAGGGCGGTCTGATGAGCACGTTTCAGAATTCCGAACCGCATCAGCGACCGATGCTGTCGCAGCGTGTGTATACGCTGCAACAAGTCGTCCCGCTCTTGATCCTCGCGACGGTCATGTTCTACGAGGTTACCACGCACTTGATTTTCGAGACCTCGGGAAACCCGCTGCTCTTCGCGATGGAGACGGTCGCGTTCGGGATTCTGGGTCCGGCAGTTACCTGGGTCACGCTGCACTGGGTAGGCCGCGAGATCGCCAAGCGCGAGCGCGCCGAAGGCGAAGCGGACGCGCTGAACGCGATGATGCAGGAAATGCACCATCGCATCAAGAACAACCTCCAGACGGTTGCGGATCTGCTATCGCTCGAAATGTCGCGCAACCCGCGGCCCGAAGTCCTGGAAAGCTTGCGCGATTCGATCACGCGGATCAAGAGCATTGCCGCATCGCACGAGATGCTCTCGGCGGAAAACGTCGGCTCGACCGATATTACGGAATTGGCGCGGCTCGTCGTCGAGAACTCGCGGCGGAGCATGATGCGCACGGATCAACAGATCGAAACCAACGTGCAAGGGCCGAGCATTTTCCTCACTTCAAAGCAGGCGACCGCCTTCTCACTCGTGCTGAATGAACTGGTGAGTAACGCCATCGAACACGGTTTTCGGCAACGTGGGGTGGGTCAGATCGAAGTTGAACTGGATTGGGATGGCGCAGAGGTTTGGGTGCGGGTTCATGACAACGGCGCCGGCTTGCCGCCGGAGTTTGATCTGGTCAAATCCAAAGGGCTGGGCTTGCAGATCGCGCGCACGTTGGTCGAGAAAGATTTGCGGGGCAAGATCGCGCTGGCAAATGGAACCGGGGATGGCACGACCGCGTGGGTACAGTTCCAGCGGGGCGTGACCAAGGAAAGCGAGGAATAGCTATGGATGCATTGCGAGTTTTGATTGCGGACGACGAAAGCTTGCGCGTGATGAGTTTAAAGGGGCAGTTGGAATCTATCGGACACAAGGTCGTTGCCGAAGCGGCGAACGGCAAAGAAGCCGTAACCCTCGCGCGTGAACTCAAACCCGATCTCGCCATCCTCGACATCAAGATGCCGGAGATGGATGGGATCGAGGCGGCGCAGACGATGACCCAGGAGCGACCGATTCCGATTATTCTGTTGACGGCGTTCAGCGAAAAGGAACTGGCGGAGCGCGCGGCCGAGGCGAATGTCTCGGCGTACATTATGAAGCCGGTCTCGGAACAAGATTTGCTGCCCGCGATTGCCTTGGCGGTCTCGCGCTTTAAAGAGTTTCAGGCGCTGCACCGCGAGGTGGACGATCTGCGCGATGCGCTGGAGACGCGCAAGTTGGTCGAGCGCGCGAAAGGCATCCTGATGCGGCGGCTCAACCTGACGGAAGAGGAAGCGTTCCGGCGCATGCAGCGGCGCAGCCAAAACGAAAACAAGAAACTCGGCGAGATCGCGAATGCGATCATTACCGCGGATGGAATGTTGTAGAAACCGTGGACGAACAACGGGTCGTCGCTCTAATCCGTGAAGAGTCCGTGTTGATTGACCGCGGCGCAATCGGCGAGTTGTACGAGACCGCGCTCAAGTTTGTCGGCATCGGGATCGGCGGCATCATGTACACGGCGGGAAAAAAGGGTGGCGCGCGCGGCGCGCAGCTCTTGCGCACGCGCCTGGGCTTGGAGGGCGATGAGTTGCTGCAGGCCGCGCTGATCGCGTTCAATCAAGCCAACTGGGGGCGCGCCACGTTGACGCAGGATGATAGCAAGCAGCGTGTCGTCGTCGAGAACTCGACCCTCGCATCCTCGATGCCGCATCAGAAAAAGACGATCTGTCATCCGTTGGCGGGTTACATCGCCGGGTTTCTAGAAGAGGCGTGGAAGCGCCCGGTCAAGGTGCGCGAGACCGAGTGCATGGCTTGCGGAGCGCCGCGTTGCGTTTTTGAAATCGAGTGAGTGGAACAGGACTTGAGGCGCAGGGCTAAATCCCCTGCGCTTTTGTTATTGCGAGGCCAATGTTGTTTGACAAGCCCATCCGTAACATGGTCTCGGCACGGTCTTGGATGCGCCGTTTTCAATGCGCCTGCCCAACGTGCCCAGCGGACGCGAGCCGGACATTCTGTTCATCGCCAACGAACATCGCGACCGTCTGAAAACGACGTTCCTCGATGGGCCGGCCGATGTTGTCGTAGAAATCATTTCGCCGGAGAGCATTGGACGCGACCGGGGCGAAAAATTCGTCGAGTACGAAACCGGTGGCGTTGCAGAGTATTGGCTGATTGATCCGGAGCGCGAGCAAGCCGAGTTCTATCATTTGGGTACGGATCAGCGGTACCATTCAATGGCGATGGGTAATCATGGGATATTTCGCTCCCAGGGGATCGCCGGCTTTTGGCTGCGGTTGGAATGGCTCTGGCAAGACCCGTTGCCCAAATTAGTGGATGTGCTGCGAGAGTTGAAGGTGATCTAGCTGCCAGTTACTTTACAATTGGGGCATGGTTTCCTTTGCGCTCACAATGTTACTTGCTCGGCCAGCCGAGCCATTTCGCGGATCGCGTCATAATCCCGATCGGTCACCGCGGCGAATCGAGCGATTCGCGCCGTGGCCAGGATTGCACGACCCTGAGCATCGTGGTGCATGTTCAACAGCGTTCGGCGCAGTTTCGCGCGCCGCGGCTCTGGGACGGCCTTCGATACCAACCACGGCGGCATCGGACTCGGCCCCAATGTTCCGATGATGCGAATCTCGGCCTGAATCCCCGGCTGTCGCTCCAGTTCCAATTCCAACACCGTGCTGTCTATAGCCGAAGCATCCACTTGACGATCAAGAATCATGCCGAGGGATGTTTGATGCGCGCCGGACTCGACCACCTTGCCAAAGTACGCCGAGTTTTCAGCCAGCGTTGCCAGATGGTACCGGACCACGTTGTAACCCGAATGTGAGCCGCGCTCGTTGTACGCCCAAGAAGCGCCACGCAAATCGGCAAACGCCTGGAATGGGCCATCGCGGCGCACCACTACATCCGAGAAATAGATCGGGCGATCCTGATACCGCGACGCTTGCATCACCGGCGCGGCAAGCAATTCCACGAGCGAATTCTCTCGATCCGCTTTCCAAACATACGGCAAGCCGCATATCCAGCAGACATCCATCTGCCCGTCGTCGAATAGGCGTTCGCGTTCTTGCCACGGAAGACCTTCGAGGAACGCGGCGCGGAGACCCAGTTGATCGCCGAGATAGCGCGTAATCGCATGGACGGTTGCATCCATGTTCGGCGCCATGCAAGAGGTTATCTTGAGCGATTCCTTACCTATCACAATTTGCTCACATCAGCAACCACGCGGTTCCCCCACGCAATCTGGCGCTTCTGTATACCGGTCCGCGTGTGTACTCGCATCTGCTCGATCAACTCTAGAGCTTGCTCTTCCGAGCAACCGCGCCAGCGCAATAACGCGAACGCCAACATTCCGGTGCGATGCATGCCCGCGGAGCAGTGAATCAGAATCGCCTCACCCTCATCCAGCGAATGTGAGAGGACCGGCAAAGCGGCGCGCAGCATCTTGTCCGCGTCGCCTTGGGGATAATGGCCGTTCCGTAGCGGCAGCCATGACCATTTGAGTCCCGTCTCTTGAACTGCTAGGCCAACAATCATGCCGCCTTCTTTTTCCGATAACAGCGTCACTACCCGTTCGACGCCGAACGACGGGAGCATCGGGATGACTCTACGTGGAGGACGATGCGAGAGCGCAAGTTTGCCTGCGCCGATGGGGATCCAGTTGAGCGTGAACATTAGCGTGTTTGGGGCCGTGGCCCAATTACAAGTCTCCCGGCCCGGCAATCACACCCTTGACCGCGCTGGCCGCGACGACTGCCGGACTCGCCAAATAGACCTCGGAATCGCGCGTCCCCATGCGCCCGCGGAAATTGCGATTCGCCGTCGAGATCGTCACCTCGCCCGGCGCGGGGATACCCATGTGATTGCCCATGCACGGCCCGCAGCCCGGCACACCGATCACCCCACCCGCCTCAACGAACGTCTGAATGTAGCCGCGCGCGAGCGCATCATTCAACACCTGCGACGATGCCGGAATGACGAGCAAGCGCGTGCCGCGCGCGAGCTTGCGCCCGCGCAGAATCTCCGCCGCCGCAGCCAAATCCTCGAGCCGCCCATTCGTACACGTGCCGATAAACGCCTGCTGCACCCGCGTCCCGCGCACCTGCGACAACGGCTTGACATTATCTACACGATGCGGACACGCGACGAACGGCTCCAGGGACGAGGCGTCGTAGCGAAAGTTGGCAGAGTAATTCGCTTCGGGGTCGGGATAGAGAGCGAGAGATTGGAGATTGGAGATTAGAGATTGAATCTCGACTGGGCGGAAATCTCTAATCTCTAATCTCTTCGCCCATTTCGGTGCAAGCCATGCAAACACCGTTTCATCGGGCGGTAGGTACGCGTTCTTGACTCCAAACTCGGCCATCATGTTTGGAATCACCATCCGCGATTCGAGCGACATTTTCGGAATCGCGCTGCCGTGAAACTCGACCGATGCGTACAATCCGCCGTCCGCGCCGAGGTCGCCGATAATCCGCAAGCACAAGTCCTTCGACGTGACGCCCGTCGGCAGTTCGCCCTCGACCTCGATCTTGATGGACTCGGGCACGCGCAGCCATAGCTCGCCGGTCGCCCAAATTGCCGCCATCTCGCTGCGCCCCAGCCCCGCGCCGAACGCGCCCATCCAGCCGTAATGCGACGTGTGCGAGTCGGCGCCGAGAATCAACTGCCCCGGCAGGACAATCGCCTCTTCGCTCAAGACCTGGTGACATATCCCGCGGCCCACCTCGAAGAAGTTGGCTATCCCCTGCTCCTCGACGAACTTGCGCGTCTCGGCGTGATTCGTCGCGTGCATCGTCGTCGGCGCGGGGACCGCGTGATCGAGGGTGATCGCCAAGCGCTCGGGATATTTGACGCGCTCGACGCCAAGCGCGCGAAAGATTTTGGCGATGGCCGCGGTGTTATCGTGCGAGAGCGCGACATCCGGCACGGCATCCACGATCTGCCCGGCCACGACCTCGGATAATCCCGCGGCGCGCGCCAGGGCTTTTTCAGCAAACGTCTTTCCGTTCGTCATGGACAAACTCGTAACTGGTAATCGGTAATTTGGCGCGTTTGGCACATTTGGCTAGTTTGGCGCGTTTGGCTCATTTGGCAGTTTGGCTCATTGGCTCATTGAGTGACGCGCCGTCCGCCCAACGGTAGAGCAGTTCGTCAATATCGTTGAGGTCCATCTTCTTTTGATCGGCGAGCGCCTTGATGTGCGCGGTGACCTCTTTGATTTGCGCGTCCGTCAACGGCAAGCCGAGTTGTTCGGCGCGGTCCTTGATCGCGTTCCAGCCGGTCAGCTTGTGCGCGATGCTGATGTAGCGCGTCAGCCCAAAGTCGCGCGGGTTGAGGATTTCGTAGGTCTCGGGCTGATTGAGAATCGCCTTGGCGTGGATGCCCGCCTTGTGCGTGAACGCGGTGACGCCGGTGATATAGTTGTTGAACGGGATGCCGATGCCGACCATTTCCGCGATCATCTCGTCAATCTTGCGGAGTTTTTTCAGCTTGTATTTTTTCTTGACGAGCGCGGGATTGGTCACGTACATCCGCGCGACCAGCCCGCCGAGCGGCGTGATGCCGTTCCGTTCGCCGATGCCGAGCACACTCGTGTCAATGTGCGTCGCGCCCGCTTCGAGCGCGGTGACCGAGTTGGCGATCGCGCAGCCCGAGTCGTTGTGCCCGTGAAACTCGATGCCCGCTTTCACGAGCCGGCGCAGGCCGCTTACGAGCTGATAAACCCGCATCGGCGTCGCGACGCCCACCGTATCGGCAATCCCGAATCGGTCCACGCCGACTTTGTCTACGGCCAGATACACGCGGAACAAGTCGGCCTCTTCGCTGCGGAACGAATCTTCGGTGCTGAAGCGAATCTCGAGGTTCGGCGCTTGCGCGCGCAGCCAGGACAAAACCTCGACCGAGCGATCAATCACCTGCTCCATCGCCATCCCATGACTGAATTCGCGGAGATAGGACGACGTGCCGATGACGAGGTCAATGCCTTGCACGCCGGTTTCGAGCGCCTTTTTCGCGTCGTCAATGTGGCAGCGAATGTGCGTGAGCACTTTGGCCTTGAGGCCGAGCTTGGCGATCGTGCAGGCATCGTCAAAACTTTGCGGCGAGGCGAGCGGCGAAGTCAGTTCGATGTACTCGACGCCGAACTCGTCCAGCGCGCGGGCGATGCGAATCTTGTCATCCGTCGTAAAATTCGCCCCGACGAACTGCTCGCCCTCGCGCAAAGTGGACTCGATGATGTTGAAACTTTCGAGAGACATCCGACTCCATTTTAGATTTCAGATTTCAGATTTCAGATTGCAGATTTCAATCTGCAATCTACAATCTGAAATCTGAAATTCCCATGAAGGGCTTGATCTCGCCCCGTCCGACCGCGAGCACGTAATCAATGATGCGGTTCGGAATGTCCACGCCGGTCGTCGCGATGCTGTTGCGGAACTCAATCGTGTAGTTGACCTCGTTGACGAGATAGCCACGGTCCGGATCCTCGAGCAGGTCCACGCCGGTGATGCCGCCGCCCACCGCCTGCGAGGCCGCGACGCAAATGCGGTTCAATTCGGGCGTTACCGGGCAGTTGCTCGCCTTGCCGCCGCGCGCCGTGTTCGTGATCCAGTGCTCGGCAGTGCGATAGATCGCCGCGATGGTCTCGTCGCCGACGACGAAGGCGCGGATGTCGCGACTCGGCTTGCGGATGAATTCCTGGATGTAGAAAATCGAATGGTGGTAAGAGCCGAGGACCTCTTTGTGTTCCAGGACCGCTTCCGCCGCCTCGCGGTCGTTGATCTTGGAGAGCAAGCGCCCCCACGATCCAACGGCGGGTTTGAGCACGGCCGGATAACCTAGCTCTTCAATCGCCTTGATCGCCGATTCGGGCGTGAACGCGACTTTGATGCGCGTGGTCGGCACGCCGCAGCGCACGAGCGCGGACGACGTGACGAGCTTGTTGCCGCACACGTCTGCCACGTGCGCGGTATTGACCGTCGGAATGCCCCAGTCGTTCAAAATTCTAAGGGCCGACAGCGCGCGCGAGTGGTTGATGCACCGTTCGAGGATCACGTCGTAATTGCGCCACGGCCCCGGGTCGTTTAGATCGAATTCCGCATCCTGATCGTTAATTCTATCGTAGGTGACGCCGCGCGCGTCCAGCGCCTCGACGAGCAATTTCTCCTCGACGCGCACACGCGAATACAGCAAACCGAGTTTCATGTTATTCTCCCCAATCCTCTTCTTCTTGCGGCGCCAGGTCGAGCGTAACCGGGTTTTCGCTCGTCACTTCCAATTCCGTGCCGCATTCCGGGCAGACGATGATCTCACCGCGCATGGGTTTGTTCAGCACAATTTCCGCTTCGCATTCCGGGCAACTCGCGTTCATCTTCCTTTCCTCCCAAAATGAATTTCAACAAAAACCTTTCGACTAATCTATCACCAGTAACTTGCACTGTCAATAGTTTGCATCTTAAAGTTTCACTTCATCCGCCGCGCCAATTCTTCTTCCACCGCGCGCCACGTGATGCCGCGCGACGCCAGCAACACCATCGCATGGTAAATCAAGTCCGCCAGTTCAGAGACGACCCGCGCGTCCCCTTGCCCTTTTGCCGCGACGATAACCTCAATCGCCTCCTCGCCGATCTTTTTGACGATTTCGTCCTCGCCCGCGGCAAAGAGCTTGGCGGTGTACGACCCTTCGGGCGCATTCGTCTTGCGCGATTCGATGGTGGCGAATAATCTGTCTAGCACGGCTGCTGCATCCCTCATCCTTTGTCAGCGCTTCCCAAACTTCGATAGAAACAACTGACCTCGCCGGTATGGCATGCCGGGCCCGCGGGGTCTACGAGCAGCAGAATCGTATCGCCGTCGCAATCATATTTGACCTCACGGACGCGCTGGACGTTGCCCGATGTTTCGCCTTTCAGCCACAGCGTTTTGCGCCGCCGGCTCCAAAACGTCGCCTTGCCGGTCTCGAGCGTCTTCGCCAGCGATTCGGCATTCATGTAGGCTAGCATCAGCACCTGCTTAGTGTTTTCATCCTGCACGATCGCGGGTACCAGCCCGCTGCCATCCCAGTTGATTTCGTCTGCCATCTTGCCCCCCCTCATGATCTCACGGCCACACCCCGACCCGCCAAGTACTTCTTCACTTCTGCCACCGTCAATTCGCCATAGTGGAACAGACTCGCCGCGAGCGCCGCATCCGCACGTCCTTCGATCAATGCCTCCGCGAAATGGACAATGCGCCCCGCGCCGCCGGACGCAATAACGGGAATTGAAACCGCGTCCGCGACTGCACGCGTCAATTCAATGTCGTACCCATCGCGTGTGCCATCGCGGTCCATACTCGTCAACAGTATCTCGCCTGCGCCCCGCGCCTCCGCCTCGCGCGCCCACTCGACCGCATCACGGCCCGTAGGGATTCGCCCCCCATGGGTGTAAACCTCCCAACGGCGAGGAGCTCCTTTCGCATCAATCGCGACGACAACGCACTGCGAGCCGAATTTCTCGGCGGCGAGCGTAATGAGCGCAGGGTTCTCCACTGCCGCGGTGTTCACGCCGACTTTATCCGCGCCCGCGAGCAGAATCGCGCGGAAATCGTCTACCGTGCGCACGCCCCCGCCGACCGCGAAGGGAATAAAGACCTGATCGGCCACGCGGCGCACCACGTCGAGCAGGATGTCTCGGCGTTCGTAAGAGGCGGTGATGTCGAGAAAGACCAGTTCGTCCGCGCCCGCCGCGTCGTACGCGCGCGCGTGCTCGACCGGATCGCCCGCATCACGCAATTGCACGAAATTCACGCCTTTGACGACGCGTCCGTCTTTCACATCCAAACAGGGAATGATTCTCTTTGCCAGCATCAGTAGTCAGTCGTCAGTAGTCAGTCGTCAGATGCCGGTCTGGCTACTGACGACTGGCTACTGGCTACTCCTTTCGCATCTTTCAAACTCAACGCGCCGCCGTACAGCGCCTGTCCAATAATCACGCCTTCGATTCCGTCGCCCTCGCGTGCTTTCAGTATCCGCACATCGTCCAACGTTGCCACGCCGCCGGAGGCGATCACCTTCAGCCCGCTCGATTGCGCCAACGCGGCGACGGCGTTCGCGTCAAGGCCGCGCAACATGCCATCACGCGAGATGTCGGTGTAAACGATCCTTGTGATGCCGCGCTCGGCCATTTGATTCGCCAGGTCGAGCGCGGGAATCGCGGAGAGCGCGCGCCAACCATGCGTTGCCACCACCCCGTCGCGCGCGTCAATGCCCACGGCGACGCTCTCTGCGCCGAATTTCGCCAGCGCGTCCGAAACGAGTTCGGGATTTTGCACGGCGCCGGTCCCGATCACGACCCGTGCCACGCCGCGCATAAACGCCGCGCCGATGCTCACGAGATCGCGCAGCCCGCCGCCGAATTGCACCGGAATGGAAACTTGCTTGAGGACACTTTCGAGCGCGCGCAGGTTGAGCGCGACATCCTCGCCGAATGCGCCGTCGAGATTCACGACGTGGAGCCATTCCGCGCCCTCGCTTTGCCAACGCGCGGCAATCTCGGCGGGATCGTCGCCGTAAACAGTTTCCGCCTCGGCGCGCCCTTGTCGCAGGCGCACCACGCGGCCTGAACGGAGATCAATAGCAGGAAGAATAATCATTGGGAATTTGCCTCACAGTTCGGCAATTCGCGCGAAATTGTCGAGCATCTTCAGCCCAATGCTCTGACTTTTCTCAGGATGAAATTGCGCGCCAAATACATTAGCGCGTCCCACAACCGACGCAAATTCGATACCGTAATCGGTCGTCGCGAGGACGATTGAGGGATCGCGCGGCGCGCAGTAATAGGAATGGACAAAGAACGCGTAGCTGCCGTCGGCGACACCGCCGAGTAAGGCGCTGGACTGCTTGAGGCGAATCTGATTCCAGCCCATCTGCGGCACCTTCAAGTCGCCGTTGAATCGCTTTACGCCGCCGGCGAGAATCCCCAGCCCCGTGTGCTGCCCCATCTCCTCCGACGACTCGAATAGCAGTTGCATGCCGAGACAGATGCCGATGAACGGGACGCCGCCCGAGCACGCGTCGCGCAGCGGTTCGACCCATCCCGCGGCGCGCAAATTGTCCATCGCCTGCCCGAACGCGCCGACGCCTGGCAGCACGATGCCGCGCGCGCCAGCCAATTCGCGCGGCGACGCAATTACGCGCGCCTCGGCGCCCACCTTTTCGAGCGCCTTTTGCACGCTCCGTAAGTTGCCCATGCCGTAATCAACAATAGCTATCATCCCACATCCAATTTAGGATTTAGGATTTTCGATTTAGGTTTTGCAAACACGTTGCTAGGAAATCATAAATCCTAAATCTTAAATCATAAATCTCAGAGAGTTCCCTTAGTCGAAGCAATTCCCTCTCGTCTTGGATCCAGCGCCACGGCCATCGCCAGCGCGCGCCCGAGCGCTTTGAACAACGCCTCGGCTTTGTGATGGTCGTCGCGTCCGTAGAATACGCGGGCGTGTAGGTTCAGGCGCGCATGGGTCGCGAGGGTCTCGAGGAAATGCGCGACCAGGCTCGCGGGCATTGCGCCGAGCATCGGCGCGGCAAAATCCGCGTCAACCACCGCGAACGCACGCCCGCTCAAATCCACCGCAACCAGCGCGAGCGCCTCGTCCATGGGCACGTAGCTGTGCCCCATACGCGCAATGCCGCGCTTGTCGCCGGGCGCGCGGTCGAGCGCATCGCCGAGGACGATGGCAACGTCCTCGACAGTGTGATGCGGATCAATCTCCAAATCGCCGGTCGCGCGGACTTCCAAATCAAACAGACCGTGTACCGCGACGTGCGACAGCAGATGATCGAGCATCGGCACGCCGGTCAGAACATCGGCAATGCCCGACCCATCGAGGTTCAAGCCAACCCGGACATTGGTCTCTTTTGTCGTGCGTTCAACCGTGGCGATACGCATAGGATCAAACCTCTTTGAGGGCGCGGAGCAAGGCATCGTCCTGTTCCGGCGTCCCCACGCTGATGCGAATATAGTCGAGTAACCGATGCGAGCCAAAGGCGCGAATCCGAATCCCGCGCTGCGCGAGCGCGTCCCGCAGCTCGCGGGCGCTGCGACCTATAACGCGGCAGAGGATGAAATTAGTCGTCGTCGGCAAGGGCTGCAAGAAATCCAGGCGTGCGAGAGCCGCGACTAGCCGACCGCGCTCGGCAATAATGCGATTCACATTCTCTTTCAGATACTCGGCATCTTCCAACGACGCCCGCGCCGCGACGATGGCCGCCGCATTCACATTGTACGGCGATTTCGTCCGCATGATCTGATCGGCAATGCGCTTTGGGGCGACGCAATAACCGATCCGCAACCCCGCCAGCCCGGCCCACTTGCTAAACGTCCTCAGCACGATCAGATTCGGCTGCGTAGGCACACGTTCAACCAAACTCCCTCCCGAAAACTCGGTGTACGCTTCGTCTAAGACAATCAGCGCGGGCAAGGCGAGCAATCGCTCAATTTCTTGCGGCGGAATTCGCCCGCCGTCAGGGTTGTTCGGATTGGCGACGAAGATGATCTTGGGATGCTCCGCTCCTGTCATTGCGACGAGCGGTCTTTGCGGTTGCGAGGAACGAAGCAAAGCAATCTCCAACTCGCGAATAGAAGATTGCTTCGCTCCGCTCGCAATGACGGATGCATCGCGCGCGATAACGGCTTCAATACCATCTACATCAATCGAAAAATCCTCTCGCCGCGGTACCTCGATTAGCCGTGCGCCGTTGATGGCCGCGTACTGGCTATACATCTCGAACGACGGCGGACAATCCACTATCGCATCGCCCGGCTGCAAAAAGATGCGTTGAACGAGGTCAATCACCTCGTCCGCGCCGTTGCCCACGACGATATGCTCGCCATCCACGCCGACGTAGCGCGCGATGGCAGGCCGCAATTCGTCCTGCGTGGCGTAACGGTTCCACACGCGCGTATCGGCGAGAGCGGCTAGGGCCTTGGGCGATGGCCCGAACGGGTTCTCGTTCGCGTCCAATTTGACGACGCGCTCCATATCGCCAATCGCCACCGAGGACGCGGTGTAGGGTGGAAAGTTCAACAGGTCTTGGCGTAAATGCTTTTCGGAATCAAACATTATTCAAGATCCAGAGCCGCTTTCAAGTATGCCACGATCAACGGATGCGGCTTGTCGGGGCTTGAAGACAGCTGGGGCAGAAAAAGGGTCGCAACAAAATAGCGGTGATCCGCTAATTCGACAATTCTAACTTCTCCGGCGAGGTCCATTCCAGACACTTGGACTCCGCCTCGCCGAAATTGCTCTTGATAGGCCGAGTTCAGTCCATAGTTGCAACGGAACTCTTCAACCGTTTCTTCTTTCGCATATACGCGGTGGGCAAATGTCCCGGGCACAATCCGAACCGTCTCGGTTTTGCCGCTCAACGAACAAGCGAGCTTATTGATCACCAAGGTGGACGCATCCGGCGCCGTCTCTTCATGTTCAGCATCTCGGATGCTTAGCGCATTGCGCGCATACTCTACCAGAGTATGTTGAAAGCCGCCTCAAGTCCCGATGAACGGACGGCCCCTTTCTCTTGCAAATCGAATTCCCTTGAGCGCGCCTTCCATACTTTGATACGGGCTACCGGGAGAACACCACAACGCGTCGAACTGGTCCAACACCGATTCGCTTCCCATCTCATCCAGCGATGGCGTTGGCAGCCAAGAACACTGTACCGCAATAGACAAGCTTCCGGCAGCATGGCTGAGGGCATCATTAGTCGCCTTGTGATAGGGCCAAGCTGAATTGAAATCTCCAATGATACCAACTTTGAGTGCCTGTTTCATTTTCACGCTCCTCCTATTCGTTTTCGGATCGCGTTCGCGTGCGCTGTCAAGCCCTCAGCTTCCGCAAGCGTCGCGCCCTTTTCCCCCAGTTGCTTTGCTTCCCGTTCGCCCACGCTAAAGACGCTCGAGATCTTGACGAAATCGTTCACGTTCAATGCCGACGAAAATCGCGCCGTACCCGCGGTCGGCATCACGTGGCTGGGGCCGATCACGTAATCGCCCAGCGCCTCATTCGTCCACTCGCCCACAAAGACACCGCCCGCGTGCTCCACCTTGCCGACCCACTGCCACGGCTCGCGCACGAGCAAGCACAAGTGCTCCGGCGCGTACGCGTTCGCCAGTTCGATCGCATCTACGAGATTTTCGACGACGACGATTGCACCCTGCCCCGCGAGGGATTTCGCGACGATTTCGCGACGAGAGAGACTAGAGATTTGAGATTGGAGATTCTGTGCGACGGCATCGGCGAGTAATTGGGAATTGGTAATTAGGATGCTGGTCGCGAGTTCGTCGTGTTCGGCCTGGGCAAGCAGGTCCGCGGCCACCCACGCGGGATTTGCGGAATCGTCCGCGATGAGGAGCGTCTCGGTCGGGCCGTACAAGCCGTCAATTCCTACTGTGCCGAATACTTGCCGCTTGGCGAGCGTGACGAACAGTCCGCCGGGCCCCACGATCTTGTCCACCCGCGCGACCGTCTCCGTCCCGAAGGCGAGCGCGGCAATCGCCTGCGCGCCGCCCATCGCAAACACGCGTGATACGCCGACGATATTCGCGGCCGCGAGTGTTGCGGGTTGAATGTGCCCGCTCTTCATCGGCGGAGTGGCGACGACGATTTCACGCACCCTGGCGACTTGCGCGGGAATCGTCGCCATCAGCAGCGACGACGGCAGCGGCGCGGTCCCGCCGGGCACATAAACCCCGACCCGCGCGAGCGGCGTGATGCGCTGGCCCAACGCACTCTCGCCATCCCATTCCAGCCACGATTTCGGTTTCTGCTTTTCGTGGAATGCGCGGACACGTTGCGCCGCCAGCTCGAGCGCCTCGCGCACCGCGGCGGGCGTCTCGGCATACGCGGCCTCAATCTCGTCCTGGCTCACCGTCACGCTTGCCATTTCAACGCCGTCGAGCTTGCGCGTCCATTCCAAGAGCGCCTTATCGCCCCGCGAGCGAATATCTGCGAGGATGCGCGTGACCGCTTGCTCGGGCGTCAATCGCTCGCCAAATGTCTTATGTAACGCATCGAGTAGCGTCGCCGGATACTCGCGCTCCCCCAATGCGCGATTACGCAGAATCTTTTCACGTCCCGCGTTCTTGCCAAGGATGATTGGGATCATAAATTTACCACGCGCTCCATCAGCTCACGAACCGCCTCGGCCCTGAGCGTGTGGCTGGCGCGGTTCACGATGAGGACGGCCTGGGATTGCAGAATTTCCGCCAGTTCGATCAGGCCGTTCTCTTTCAACGTGCGCCCGGTGTCCACCACATCCACGATCAAATCCGCCAACCCTACCGTCGGCGCCAACTCGACCGAGCCGTAGACCTGGATGATTTCCGCCGACAAACCGCGGCTCGCGAAATATTGCTTCGCCAGGCGCGGGTACTGGGTCGCGACTCGCAGGCCCGCGAGCATTTTCCACTCGGCGTCGCGGTATTCGGCTTTTCCGGCCACGACGAGGCGGCAGTGACCGTAGTTCAGCACGAGCGGCTCGTAAACATTCGTCCCGCTTTCGTACAACGCATCCTGGCCGACGATGCCGACATCCGCCGCGCCGTATTCGACATAGATCGGCACGTCCATCGGCTTGGCGAACAAAAAGCGGGCGCGGCGCGTCCCATCCTCGATCACCAACTTGCGCGAGCTCGCTGCTTCGCTCAAATCATAGCCGAGGGCCTGAAATATCCCGACCGAAGGATCGAGTAGGCGGCCTTTGGCAAGCGCAACCGTCAACCCGCTCATTTCCACACCTCGGTGCGACCGTTGCTCAGCCAGATTTCGCCGGCATCGCGCACCCGCGCGTACGCGCGCAATTCCTCTTCCGTGCGATCCAGCACATCTACTTCGACGATCTGCCCGCGCTCACGCGCCGCTTGCACGCGCCGAAAATCGGTTTGCCGCGCGGCGATAATATCCGGCGCGATACTGGCGCTCGCGCGGCGCGCCATCAACACGCGCTCGACCCCAATCGCAAAGCCGACCGCGGGAATGCTCGGCCCGAAATGCGCGATCAGGTTATCGTAGCGTCCGCCGCTCGCCACCGAAAAGCCCAGCCCCTCGACAAAACCTTCAAACAGGATTCCGGTGTAGTAGGCCATGCCGCGATTTTCGGCAAGGTCGAGCGTGATCGAATCGCCAAATCCAAGATCGTCAAGTCGAGTGACAACTCCGCGCAAGTGCTCGACCGCCGCGCGCGCCTCGTCGCTAATCGCGTCGCGCGCCGCGCGGTCGAGAATATCGGCATTGCCCCAGAGGGTGGGGATTTGCGCCAGCGCGTTTTTGCGTGCGGGATCGAGGTCGAGCGACGCGAGCAATCGTTTGAGCGCGGGCGTATTCTTGCGGCGAATCGCGTCGCGCAGCGCGTGATCGTTCTGCTCGTCGAGTCCAATATCGTCCATGACCGCGTGCAAAAAGGCCGCGTTCCCGACCGTGAAGCGGAAATCGTTCAAGCCGAGATTGCGGAGCGCGGTCATCGCCAGCGCAATCGCCTCCGCGTCCGCGTCCGCCGTCGCCGCGCCGATTAATTCGATGCCGGCTTGCGTGAACTCGCGGCGCACGCCCGCCTGCGGCTCCTCGTAGCGAAAGACCGAGCCGACGTAGAAAAAGCGCAGCGGCATCGCGCGATCGAATAATTTCGTGCCGACGATGCGCGCGGTCGGAATCGTGAAATCGGCGCGGAGCGCAAGCGTCCGGCCATCGCGATCGAAAAAGCGATACATCTCTTCGCGCAACTGCGGGCCGGCTTCCGCGGCGAGCGACTCGTAGTATTCGAAGGATGGCGGAATAATTTCGGAATAGCCCCAGCGCGCAAAGGTTTCGGCGAGCGAGCGTTCGACCGCGCGTTTGCGAGCGGCGTCTTTGAAGAATAAATCCGCGACGCCGTGCGGCAATTGTTTGTCGAGGGGTTGAGTGATCATAGATAAACAAAAAAGACAAGCCATTCTTGACTTGTCCCTGGGGTGAGTGTAAACGCGCCAAACCTGGCCGAGTCGCTACCGACTCACCCCGATGAAATGGTGATGCTTGGAAACCAGAGCCATGTCCAGCATTGTGCGGCGATTATAGTGCAACTAGGCAGAGATGTCAAATCATGTTTTCAAAGCGAGTAAACGGGCACTACGACTTGACGCTCCACCTGCCGTCGTCCGCGCAGGCTCGCGTCAATCGTCTTGAGTACATTCGCCGTGTAATAGCGCGTGGCGCACTGGGCGCATACACCCGCCGGCACATTCTCGATCAAGACATATTGCCCACGCACTTGCCGATGTAGAGTTACACGCTTTTCGACGATGGCTCCACCGCAATACTCGCAAATCTCGCCTTCCCAAAAACTCGTGGTTTTATCTTTCATTCTTTGGTTTGTCCTCATAAACGGTGATGATGCGAACTTTGCCTGTCTCGGTAATGCGACACACAATCCCGATACGCCGTTTGTCCAGAGCCGATCCAACTATCTCATACTTGCTTTCCCTTGGCCAGGTCTTCCTAATTCGTCCCACAAGAATACATTGTTCCACGTCATAGATGTCGAGACCGTCGGCAAAGGCAGCATCATCTGCGTGTTCCGTCAGGTAATAGAGACCGGCAATAACAAGTTCTCGGATCTGTCCGATTCTGCTCAAGTGCGTCTCCTCGATGATGGCTCACTCGGCGCTGTGACGAAATCATAGTCCAACTGCTGGCCGTTGTCAAATGCCGAATTTGACAGTAGAGGTCATCTGTGATATATTCTCGCCAACTTGGAGTAAATGGCAAATGGCTCACAACTCGTTCGCCCCTCGCCCGCGTAAGACACCAGCCCACCGGTCTGGTGTAATTGCCGTTGCTCTCTAATCGCGCGAACTTCTGCACACGCGAATCGCAAGCAACCCAGACCGCTGAATCAGTGGGTCTGGTTTTTTGTTTCAATGAGGTCTGTATGGTTAAGGTTGGAATCGTCGGCGCAAGCGGTTATACGGGAATCGAACTGGTCAAGATTTTTGCGCGCCATCCTCAAGTCGAAATCACGTTTGCCACATCCGACAGTTACGTCGGCAAACAGCTGAGCGACGCGTTCCCCTGCGCGTACGACATCCCGCTCATCGCGCACGAAGCCGCGCCGCTTGCCGAAGCCGACGTCGTCTTCCTCGCGCTCCCACACGGCGCGTCCGCCGATTTCGCCAAGCGCGCGCTCGATGCCGGCGCAAGCGTGATTGACCTCTCCGCCGACTTTCGGCTGCACGATGCCGCCGTGTACGAAAAGTTCTACGGGTTAAAGCACCACGTCCCCGAACTGCTTCCGCAAGCGGTCTACGGCTTGCCCGAACTGCACCGCGAGCAAATCAAAAACTCGAAACTGATCGCCAACCCTGGCTGTTATCCGACCGGTGTGATTCTCGGCCTTGCGCCGATTGTGCGCGCCGGCGCGAATGACGGAACCATCATCGTGGATTCCAAATCGGGCGTTTCAGGCGCGGGACGCAAGCCGTCGCTGACCACACATTTCGTCGAGGTGTATGACAATTTTGCACCGTACAATATTGGAAGGGTTCACCGACATCTATCGGAGATGGAGCAGGAACTGAGGGAAATCAGGGAAAATGCGACGTTGATCTTCTCACCGCATTTGCTGCCCGTGAACCGCGGCATCCTTTCGACAATGTACGTGAAATTGAGTGACGGTTGGGACGAGCAAGCACTGCGCGAACTCTACGCAGACACCTACCGCGGCGAGCCGTTCGTCCGAATCCTGCCCAGCGGGCAAATCGCCTCGCTCGCGCACAGCGTATACACGAATTACTGCGTCATCTCGATCCACGCCGTACCCGATGTGGGCCAGGCGATCATCTGCGCCAGCATTGATAACCTCGTCAAAGGCGCGTCGGGGCAGGCGGTGCAGAACATGAATTTGATGTTTGGGTGTTCAGAGACTACTGCACTCTTATGAGCGTAAAGCGTAAAACGTAAACCTGAAGTCTGGAAGCTGAAACATGCTTGTGCTGAAGGTCGGCGGCAACGAAATAGACGATGCGAGTTTCTTGGACGGATTCGCGCGGGCGGTCGCGGGGATGAGTGAGACACCCGTGATCGTGCATGGCGGCGGCAAAGAGATTGCCGACTTGCAGGTCAAGTTCGGCCTGACGCCGCGTTTCGTCGAGGGGTTGCGTGTGACCGATGAAGCTTCGCTCGCCATTGCCGAGATGGTGTTGAGCGGACGCGTGAACAAGCGCATCGTCGCCGCGCTCATCCAGGCGGGAGTGGACGCGATTGGCTTGAGCGGCGTGGACCGTGGGCTAGTGCGCGTCGAAAAGATGCAGCATCCCGGCGGCGATTTGGGCCGCGTGGGACGCGTGGTGAGCGTGCGCGGCGAGGTGCTGTGCGATTTCGTCGAGCGTCGAATCGCGCCGGTAGTCTCGCCGATTTCGCTCGGCGCGGAGGGCGCGTACAACGTCAATGCCGATTCGGTCGCCTGCGCGATTGGCAGCGCGGTGAACGCGGATGCGGTGGTCTTTGTCACGAATGTCGCCGGAGTGATGCAGAGCGATCAGATCATTCCCGCGCTGACCGCCGCCGAAGCGGAAAAGTTGATCAAGTCCCAAGTCATTCGCGGCGGCATGATCCCCAAAGTCCGCGCCGCGCTCGACGCGATCAAGAGCGGCGCGTGCGCGGCGCGGATCACGAATTTAGAGGGACTGGCGAATGGGGGCGGAACGATCGTGATGCGGGATGCGTGATTCGTAATTCGTAATTCGTAATTCGGCACTCGAAAAATGGAGGAGAGATGAATTCGCAGGAAATCTTTGACGCAGAAAAAAAGTACATCGTTCCTACCTACGCGCGGCCGCCGTTCGTGCTGACGCACGGCGAGGGCGTGTACGTGTTTGACGCCGAGGGCAAAAAGTATTTGGACTGCGCCGCCGGCATCGCCGTCAACGCGCTCGGCTACAACGACCCGATGCTCGTCGCCGCGATGCAAGAAGCCGCGCAGGGATTACTCCACACCTCGAACCTGTTCTACACCGAGCCGCAAGTCCAACTCGCCAAAGCATTGGTCGAAAAATCGTTTGCCGACAAGGTTTACTTTGCGAACACCGGCACCGAAGCCGTCGAGGGCGCGCTGAAATTCGCGCGCAAGTATCACAAAGAGCGCGGCGACGCAAATCGCGTCAATTTTGTCGCGTTCAGGGGCAGTTTCCACGGTCGGACGATGGGCAGTCTCGCGCTCACCGATTCCGAAAAGTACCAGGGGCCGTTTCGACCGCTCATGCCGGGCGCGAGCTTTGCGAATTTCAACTATCTCGGTTCGGCGCGCAAAGAGATCACCGAGGAAACCGCGGCCGTGATCATCGAGCCAGTGCAGGGCGAAGGCGGCGTGTTTCCGGCGAGCGAAGAGTTTTTGCGGGGCTTGCGCGAGCTGTGCGACGAGCGCGGCGCGCTCCTCATTTTCGACGAAATCCAGTGCGGCATGGGCCGCACCGGCAAGTTGTGGGCGCATGAATGGGCGGGCGTCAAGCCCGATATGATGGCGCTGGCGAAACCGCTCGCGGGCGGCCTGCCGATTGGCGCGCTCCTCGTGACGGATGCGGTCTCGAGCAGTTTACATGTTGGCGAGCATGGTACGACGTTCGGCGGCGGACCGATGATCACGTCGGTCGCGCTCAAGGTGCTCGACCGCATCAGCGACCCGAAATTCCTCGCTCACGTTCAAGAAACGGGCGCGTACCTGATGGAGCGCTTGTGCGAGATTAATTCGCCGCACATCAAGCAAGTGCGCGGGCGCGGCCTGATGGTCGGCGTGGAACTGGATATTGACGCGGCCCAGGTCACGCAAAAAGGTTACGCGCACGGTCTGCTGCTCATCAAGGCGCGCGAGCGCGTCGTCCGTTTCGTTCCGCCGCTCGTGATCGAAAAGCCGCACATTGACGAGTTGGTGGACAAATTCGGCAAGATACTGGCAGAGGTTTAGCCGACCCGACATGATGATACGAAGAGCAGTTAAGGACGACACATACCAAATATCGCAATTGGTGAACCTTGGCGAACGCGAGGGGCAACTCTTGCCGCGATCGCTTGATTCGATTCGAGAAAGCATCGGCGATTGGATCGTCGCGGCAGAAAAGAACCGGATCATTGGATGCGGCTCGCTCGTGGAGATGGGGCCAACTCTGAGCGAGGTGCGCTCGCTCGCCGTCGCGCCCGAGTATCGCAAGCACGGCATCGGCGGACAACTGGTCGAGGCGCTGATCGCCGCGGCGCGTGAGCGTGAGATTCCCACCGTGTTCGCGCTGACGCGCGCGGTGCCGTTTTTCGAAAAGCTCGGATTTACCGTGACGGTGAAAGACGACTTTCCTGAAAAGGTCTGGCGCGATTGCCTGATCTGCCCCGTCCGTCACGCGTGCGACGAGGTCGCGGTGGTACGGCCCGTCGAGGATGGGAGTGTGGTAGTGTGGGAGCAAAACAAAGGATTTCTGATTCCTACTCGGCAATTCGCAACTCTCGGTTCGTAAATCATAAATCTGAAATCTGAAATTTGAAATTTCGAGGGGGTCGCGGTGGCAAAACAAAAAGCAGGCAAAGTCGTGCTCGCGTATTCGGGCGGACTGGACACGTCGGTGATTGTGCCGTGGTTGAAGGAGAACTATGACTGCGAAGTCATCTGCGTCTGCGCCAACATCGGTCAAGGCGATGATTTGAGCGGCGTCGAAGCCAAGGCCATCGCCAGCGGCGCGAGCAAATGCTACGTGCAAGATTTGCGCGAGGAATTCATCGTCAGGTACATTTATCCAACTCTGCAAGCTGGCGCGGTCTACGAGCGCAAGTACCTGCTCGGCACCTCGTTCGCGCGCCCGCTGATCGCCAAAGCGCAGATCGAAGTTGCGGAGCAGGAGGGCGCGGACGCTGTTTCGCACGGCGCGACGGGCAAGGGCAACGATCAGGTGCGTTTCGAATTGACGTATCAGGCGCTGAATCCCAAGTTGCGCGTGATCGCACCCTGGCGCGAATGGACGATTCGCTCGCGCGAAGACGCGATCAAGTATGCCAAGGAACACAACGTTCCCGTCGCCGCGACCGTAAAATCCATCTACTCGCGCGACTGGAATCTCTGGCATCTCTCGCACGAGGGCGGCATCCTCGAAGACCCGTGGCAGGAACCGGAAGCCGCGATGTATCAGCTTTCCGTTTCGCCCGAACAAGCGCCCGACGAAGCCGAATACGTCGAGATCGAATTTGAATGCGGCGTGCCGCGCAAGATCAATGGTGAGGCCATGGGCGCGATCGAACTGGTCACGACATTGAATCAACTCGGCGCAAAGCACGGCGTCGGGCGGATTGACCTTGTCGAGAATCGCCTGGTCGGAATGAAATCGCATGGCGTGTACGAAACGCCGGGCGGCACGATTCTCGCCGAGGCGCACGACGCGCTGGAACAGATTTGTCTCGACCGCGAGACGCTGCACTATAAACAGCAAATCGCGCTCCGCTACGCCGACCTCGTGTACAACGGCCAGTGGTTCACGGCGCTGCGTGAGGCACTCGACGCCTTTGTCCGCGAGACGCAAAGGACGATGACGGGCGCGGTGCGCATGAAACTGTACAAGGGCAATGTGATGCTGGTCGGGCGCAAGTCGCCGTTTAGTCTGTACCGCGAGGATTACGCGACGTTTGGTCAAGAGGACGTCTACAATCAAAAGGACGCCGAAGGATTCATCCGCCTGTTCGGCCTGCCGATGAAGGTGCGCGCTCTGATTGACATCGAGCGACACGGCAAGAGCACGTACGCCGCGCCGGATTATTCGCAGTTTAAGCGGGATTGAGTGGAGAGTATGGGAGTATGGGAGTATGGGAGTATGGGAGTCACTCCCATACTCGCACACTTCGTTGAGGATGATGAATGCTAACGGAAAATAACGGTGTGACAGCTCCCAAAGGATTTCGCGCTGCCGGTGTCGCGTGTGGGTTGAAACCGAACGGCGCGCTCGATCTCGCGCTCTTGGCGAGCGACAGCGATTGCGCGTGCGCGGGCGTGTTCACGACGAATCGCGTGCAAGCCGCGCCGGTCGTGTATGACAAGCAAGTGCTCGCGACCAATCCCGATTCGATTCGCGCGGTTGTAGCAAATAGTCGCTGCGCCAACGCGTGTACGGGCGATGCCGGACTCGAAGATGCGCGCGCGATGGCCGAAGCGGCGGCGCAAGCGATTGGCCGCCGCGCCGATCAAGTGCTCGTGCTCTCGACCGGCGTCATCGGCACGCGGCTTGAGATGGCCAAGATTCGCGCGGGAATTGCGGATGCTGCGCCGCGGCTGTCTATCGAAGGTGGCGCGGATGCGGCGCGTGCGATCATGACCACCGATACACGTCCCAAAGTTTACGCATTACGTTTTACGCATTACGCAATAGCCGGCATGTGTAAGGGTGCGGGCATGATTCACCCGAACATGGCGACGATGTTGGCAGTAATCACCACCGATGTCAGAATTGCGCCTAACCTGTTGAATCAGGCATTGCACGCCGCGGTTGCCAAGAGTTTCAACCGCGTCAGCGTGGATGGCGATATGAGCACGAATGACACGTTGCTTGTGCTGGCGAATGGCGCATCAGGATTTGAGATTGGAGATTTGGAGATTAGAGATTTTACGAACGCGCTGACGCAAGTGGCGATAGAGCTTGCGAAGCAAATTGCGCGCGACGGGGAAGGCGCGACCAAGTTTGTCGAGATCAACGTGACCGGCGCGGCCAGCGAGCACGATGCCGCGCGCGTCGCCAAGGCCATCGCCAATTCGCCCCTCGTCAAGACGGCGATTTACGGGGCCGATGCGAACTGGGGACGCGTGGTTTGCGCGGCGGGCTATAGCGGCGTCGAGGTCGAGCCGAACAAGATGGCGCTCTGGTTTGGCGATGTAAATGTGTTTGCCCGGGGCACGCCGACGAACTTCGACGAAGCCGATTCCACGCGCGCCATCTCGGGCGCCGACGTGACGATTCGCCTCGATCTGGGAATGGGCCGCGCGAACGCCACCGTATGGACGTGCGATTTGTCGCATGATTACGTGACGATTAACGGAAAATACAGAACGTAAAACGTGAAACGTAAGGCGTAACCAAACGAAACTGCCGCGTTTTGAGCAGACGCCAGTCTGCGTCAGCATCCCGCTGATGCCAAATCGTTAGCGTCTGCTTGGCGGTGTTGATCGTGGCACGCACGTATTCGCCCATCCATTTTCGACCCACGTCCCAGGTTTCGTTTAACAACTCGATGTGTCCCGCCGGTTTGACTTTCCGCATGAAATGTAAGCGTCCGGCGGTAATGGGTAAGCGTCCCTCCGGAATCTGTCGTGCAAGCGGCAGCGTCAAGCGCACGATGGGCACACCGCGGCGCATCTCCGCAGGGGTCTGTCCACCCAACGCGGGCGGTTCGTAGACGGTGTGATACCACCGCTCAAAGGTGGGCACTTCGGCTTGCACATGCGCCCGATTGCGGAACTCCGCCTTGTTCCAGAAAGCGCCGACCCACACACTGTGAAAGGACTCAATCTGGTAATTGCGCTTCGCTTCGTAAAAAGGAGTGAAGAGCGGTTCGATGCCACAGAATAAGCACAAGCGCACGACGCGACCCAGGATACGCGCATGGGTATGTCCACCACAAAAGAGCGCTTCATTGTCCAGTTGTTCGATCTGCGGGAGCCCCAACTTGCTCCATGTTGCTACCAGATGCTCGCAGCCAATCGCACTCGATTTCTCAGGAAACTGCGAGAGTGAGACCGCATGGCTATAGTGATCGATCGTGTGAAAGTTCTCAATGGTTTCCCCGCCGCGAATATGGCGGGTGATGATGTCGGTCGCATGAATCACATTCACGTCCCAGGCGACCGGCCACGGATAATAGGCGGAGTCACGGCCATTGCCCACGGGATGGGTCAAGTCATGGGCGCGCAAGATCCGATCAATGGTCGGCACACTGGGCAAGGGATCCGTGTGCAAATCCTCCAAGCGATCCTGGATGACGCCGGGCCCGATGAACCCATACTTGGTGTCGGTCGTGGCGGCGGCTTCCAACGTTTGGCGCATCGCAACGACCGCGTGGACCACGGGGTCCGGCATCGCGTCCGGTGATGTACACGGCGCGCGGGATCGATCCGCAAAGTCGGTGCGTGGGTTGTGGCGATACTCCGCCCACCACTTGTCAAACCAACTGGTGCTCCGGCCAAGATCGGTACAAATGGCTTTTCGCGATTCATGCGCTAAACGGCGACGGATGGCTTCGCGTCGCAGGGCTTGCTCGCTCGTGTCGGTGTCCATACTTCCTCCTGTAACATGGAAGTATGGTCAAATCGCACACGATGTCGTGATTACGTTTGGCTTTTAAAGTGCACACGATGTCGTGATTACATCAGCGCACACGATGTCGTGATTATGGACA
>JACQYF010000093.1 GCA_016208315.1 Chloroflexota bacterium
GATATCCGGGTTGAAGAGGGCAGTGCCGGCAGCCAATTGAAACGCGCCGTTGATCACGGCTGAAAGCGAGGAGCGCGCCGCCTTCAAGCATGTCGCCCAAGCCGCCGACTTGTATTCCGAACAACTGTTCTGTCAGCCGCAGGACAAGACCGGCTACATAAGACGCGAGGATCGGTGTAAGCCGACGACTCGGCGGAAAAGCCAGGCGCACGAAGAGCGGCAACTTGCGAATGGAAAGCGCGAGCGCGATCGGGATAATGAATCCCATGATCATCAAGTGTGTGAGCGCATCGTTCCAAACGGCAAGGTAAAGACAGGAGCCGCGCAGCGCGGTATCAATCGCCAGGGCAGCGTTGAGGATCGTCGCCAGTGCAAAGCTGGCGAGCGCGGTCGCGAGATAGAGTCGCACCGGAAGAATTGGCGCATCGGGCGCGAGGGGCCGGGCACGTCGAAATGAAGAGACGAGCATCATGCCCACGAGTGCCGCGCCGATCAGCTCGACGATGCCGGAGAGCGCCAGCGCAGAACGTCCCAGAAGGCCCCAGAGCGACTCTACGGCGTTCTGAGCCGCGAGAATCGCCAGGAGCAGTTGTGACAACGCGTGTAGCGTGAAGCCGGCGACAAAACACGCGAGCGCCCAGGGAGCAAGTTCAGCGCGCGCCAGACCCGCCCAGCCGAAAAGCTGCGCGTGTCCGTGCGCCTGGACGGATGCGATCCACCACGCGCCAAAATTCCACTGGAACGCGAATGCCGCGACGATAACCGCGACGAGACCAAATCCCGGGGTCAGCGCAAAGACAAGCGCAGCGAAAACGAACGGCTCGTGGACGCGTTGAGACTTCGATGATGGCATTTTGGGTCACTTGCACTCTAAACGAAGAAATCATTTACGTCAAGCGAATTTGACCGTTGAATCCGTTTGTGTTATGATTTTGATAATCAAGGTTAACCAAAGCATAAAAGGCCGAGGATTTCGGGTGCTCATTAACGCTGGCCGCCCCTGCCCTACAGCGCGTTTCCGGAGGCATTTTGATGCTAACGATACAAGACGCAATCGAAATCTATCTGCGTGATCTTGCCGTCGGGCAATCGTCACAAACGGTAGAGACTTATTCGCAAGGTTTGGCGCGTTTTAGGGAATTCTTGCTGACCACACACCACTCCCCCACTCGCCCTGCCGGCTCTCTTACTGTGGACGACGCGCTCGAATTCGCGCGATGGTTAAGTGAGGAGCGAGAGAGTGAGCCGAAACGCCTTGCCAAAGCTAGCTTGCGGACCTATCTAGCGAGTATTTCCCAGTTCTATAGTTTCATGCTAGCCGAGAAAATCATTGCGCTCGACGCTTCCGATCTGGAAAGAATGCGTAAGGCATACGCCAAATATCGGCAGGGCTACCATCGTCCACTTCCAAAACTCCCGGCTGAAGAGGCCGTCCGCGACCTTCTCGCGGCGGCACGCAACGTCAAAGCTGAGGCGAAAAAAACGCGGCTCGAGCTTGCCCGCTTGCGCAACATTGCGATGCTCGAAGCGTTACATTCTTCAGGAATGCGCGTCGGCGAGTTAGTTCGCCTGAGACGCGATGATTTGGACTATCGAGCGCACACCGCACGCGTCACTGGCAAGGGCGACAAGCAACGCATCGTCTACTTTGACGACCCGGCCTGGAACGCGATCCAAGCGTACTTGAAACTGCGCGCGGATGGCGCCAAAGGTCGCGCGCTGTACCAACTGCCGATTTTTGCCCGCCACGATCGTGGTGCAGGACAAAAAACGTTGCCTCTGACAACGGAATCCGTCCGTCAGATTTTTAGCCAAATCGCTCAAGAGGCGGGCATCGAAATCCAGATGACACCGCACTCGCTGCGACACGCGTTTGCGACCAAAGTGCTCGATTCAACCGGCGATCTCGCGACAGTTCAAGATATGCTCGGGCATTCTTCACCGGATACGACCCGCATCTATGCCAAGGTAAGCTCGAAGCGAATGAAAGATGCTCACCGCGCCGCTTTTAACTATACAAGTTCAGAGGACGACGCCAAGTCCGAAGAGAAATAGGCCCGACCTCAAGGAACACGCCAATGCTCCAACCCTTATTGACCGATACTCAAGCCGAACTGTTGCGCGAAGAGAAACGGACGCTGGCGGAGATGCGCCTGGCGCTGGCCCGGCTCGACGCGCCGCGCGACGCGCTGGATACACTGCAACACGCGATCCTGCAACTGGACGAACTGTTCCTCATCATCGTCGTCGGCGAATTCAATTCGGGCAAGTCGGCGCTGATGAACGCGCTGCTCGGCGAAAAGGTATTGCCCGAAGGCGCGACGCCGACAACCTCGCGTGTGACGTTGGTCAAGTGGGGCGAACAAGCCGGCGAACACTTGGTAGATGAAACCTTTGCCGTCTTTACCCATCCCTTGCCCTTGCTGCGCGAAGTGAACATCGTGGACACGCCCGGCACGAACGCGGTCATCCGCGAGCACGAGCGCCTGACCGAGGATTTCATGCCGCGCAGCGACTTGGTCTTGTTCGTCACCTCGGCGGATCGTCCGATGACGGAAAGTGAGCGGCAGTTCCTAGAACGGATCCGCAACTGGGGCAAAAAGGTCGCCGTCGCCCTGAACAAGGTGGATATTCTGGAGAACGAGTCCACGGTCGCCGAGGTCCGCAGTTTCGTGCTCAAACACATGGACCAAGTGCTCGGGACGACACCGGAGTTGTTTCCCGTGTCGGCGCGCCTCGCTCAATGGGCGAACATCGAGTCGGATCCTGCGAAGCGTATTTGGATGCGTAAAGCGAGTCACCTGGATGCGCTTGCCGACTATATTGCCGCGACGCTCGACGACAAGACTCGCCTGCGGCTGAAATTGGCGAACCCACTTGGAGTTGCGGAACATGTGGTCGAGCAGGCCGCCACGGCGACGCAAGCGCAGGCCCTGGGACTGAACGACGACAAACAAACCGTGGCTGCTTTGGAGAACCTTGCAGCGGGCTACGAACGTGACCTGCAGAACGAGCTTCGCCCGCGTCTGGCCGAAGTGGACAATATCTTGCAGCGCATGCAACAACGCGGCCTAGACTTTTTCGACAGCACCTTGCGGCTGACCAATGTAGCGCGGCTGGCACGCGGCGACCAGATCCGCGCGCAATTCGAGAAACAGGTCTTGGCCGATGTGCCGCAGCAAGTCGAGGAAGCCGTCCATCGTCTCATTGACTGGCTGGTGCAGAGGAATCTGAGCCAGTGGGAACAGGTGATGACTTTTCTGCATAGACGGCGGGCGCAATATGCGGACCACATCGCTAGCGAACCCATTGCCACGTTGGATGCCCGTCGCCGAACGCTAATTGACTCGGTAGGCAGGACCGCGCAGGAGATTGTCGAGAGCTACGATCGGGACAAAGAGGCGCATGATTTGGCAGTCGGCGTCGAGTCGGCGGTCGCGCAGGTGGCGTTGCTCGAAGCCGGCGCGGTGGGACTGGGCGCGTGGGTCGTGACTGTGCTCGCATCATCCGCCGCCGACATCACGGGATTGCTCGCCGCGGGCACTTTGGCGATCCTTGGTTTGTTCATCATACCTTTCCGGCGCAAGCAGGCGAAAGACCGTTTTCGAGTCAAGATCGCTAATCTCCGCGAGAAACTCATGCAGTCGTTGACGACGCAATTCAACCGCGAGGTCGAGAGTGCCCTATCGCGTCTGCATGAGGGAATCGCGCCGTATACTCGTTTCGTCCGCGCAGAAAGCGAACGCATCGTCACGGCGGAGGACGAGTTAGGGCGATTGCGACAGCGCATATCGGCATTGCGAGCGCGCGTCCGAGCACTGTGACTCGCTCCAGTCGCCGCGTCCCCTACCCTTGGAACGCTACAGCGGACGTTCGGAACGTTACAGCGAACGTTCCCTACTTCCGGCGCCCGTATCGGCATAATCAAGTCTTGGGTAACCACGCGATAATTCTGAATCCGTTCACGGGCTATTGTCGTACATTGGATTATGTGCTAGAATGTTCGGCAAATCTACTTGGCTTGAAAGGAATTTTATGCGCGCACTTCTCCGTGTGGCTATACTCTTCTTGCTCACCGCGTTCCTCGTCGTTATGGCTTTTATGGTCGGTTTTGGCGTCAACTATTATACGGTTCGAACGCAAAACGTCGCGACGGTTGTGCCTAGCAACTTTGGTTTGTTCTGGGAAGCGTGGCGAATTATCAAAGGGGAATATTACGGGACGATCCCCGGCCCTCAGCAGTTGACGCACGGCGCAATTCGCGGCATGCTGCAGGGCTTGGGCGACCCAAACACAGTACTCGTCGAACCGGATGTCGCGAAGAACGAGCAATCGAACTTGAAGGGACAGACCGGCGATGTGGGCCTGAATCTCGACGTTCGCAATCAGTTGCTCACCATCGTTTCGCCCATCCGAAATTCCCCGGCCGAAAGAGCCGGCTTGCGCCCCGGCGATATTATCCTCAAGATCGGCGACAAAGATATGACGCCTGACATCACCGTTCAAGATGCCCAGGCGCGCTTGCGCGGTCCCATCGGCAGTACGATTTCAATCACCATCCATCACATCGGCGAGGCCAAGTCCATCACGGCGGAGCTGACGCGCGAGCAATATGCGCTGCCGACCGTCGAGTCGAAGATGTTGCCCGACACGACTTTTGGCTATATCAAAGTGACCTTGGAGACGTCGGAGACCGCTAACGAGTTTGCCAAGGCGCTGGATGCGCTCAAGGGCCAGCGCATCACGGGTTTGGTCGTTGATCTGCGCAACAATCCGGGCGGCCTTTTCCCCGACCCGGTCCTCGATATTGCCGGGCAGTTTCTCAAGAACAGCGACGTGGTCGTATATGAGAAATATCGCGACGGCACGGAAAAACCCTACAACGCCGGCGGGCGCCGCGGCGCGGTGGAGATGCCCCTGGTCGTGCTCGTAAATAGTGGCACCGCGAGCGCGGCCGAAATCCTCGCCGGCGCGCTCAAGGATTACAAACGCGCGGTTTTGATCGGCGAGCCGACCTATGGCAAAGGGTCGGTGCAGTCTATTCGCCAATTGAGCGATGGGGCCGCCGTCCATATCACCGTGGCGACTTGGTTTACGCCCAAGCGCACTCAGATCGAAGGCACGGGCCTGCAGCCCGACATTGCGGTGCCGCTCACGGACGAGGACATGCAAAAGCGACTCGATCCCCAACTTGATCGCGCGATCGAATACTTGAAGAAAGGCGCGTAACGATGGTCCGAGGCATACTACGTGTCGTCCTGATCACGCTGGTCGCCGTATTTCTGATTGGCGGCGCATACATCGGCGGATTTGGGGTCAGCCGGCTCATCTTTGCCCCCACGGCCCTGCCCGATGGCGGCGCGCCGGCGGAATGGCAAGCGAACTTTCCGGTGTTCTGGGAAGCGTGGAACTATGTCCACCAGGACTTTTACAAGGCGGAAATTGACGACAGCGCGCTGGTCAACGGCGCGGTGAGCGGCATGGTGGACTCGTTGGGCGATCCGCACACCCTTTTTATTGATGCCAAGCGCGCCGCCATCAGCCAGTCGCAAATGCAGGGGTCGTTCGAAGGCATCGGCGCAACGGTCGAGATGCGCGAGGGCCGCTTGACGATTGTCGCTCCGATCAAGGATTCGCCGGCGGAAAAAGCGGGCTTGCGACCGGACGACGTCGTTTTGCAAGTGGACGACAAAATCATCCAGAACATGGATATCAACGAAGCGGTCTCGTTGATCCGCGGGCCCAAGGGCACGACGGTCCGGCTCAAGATTCAACGCGCGCGGCAGGTTCCCTTCGACGTGAGTATCGTGCGCGATACGATCAAGACCACTTCGGTCGAGGCCCGGTTGATCGAGGGCACGAACCTCGGCTATGTCGAGCTGAGCCAATTCAGCGCGACGGTCCCAGAAGATTTGGATGACGCGTTGCAGGCGTTGATGGCGCAGAACGTCAAGGGGCTGATCCTGGATCTCCGCGGAAATCCGGGCGGCTTTCTGAGCGTCACCATAGATGTGGCAAGCCAATTCCTTTCCCCCGGGCAGCAGGTCGTCGTCATCAAGGACAAGAACGGAAACGAGAATCCTTGCCCCGACGACATCGGCCGGCCGGTCAAGTGTACGACCAAGCCAGGCGGGCGCGCGACAAGTATGCCGATCGTCGTCTTGATTGACAAAGGTTCGGCGAGCGCATCGGAGATCGTCGCGGCGGCGCTCCAAGATCATGGCCGCGCCAAGCTAGTCGGCGTCAAAACGTTTGGCAAGGGGTCGGTGCAGAACGATCATTCGTTGAGCGACGGCTCGGAACTGAACGTCACGATCGCGCATTTCTTCAGCCCGAAGGGCCACGAAATCAACGACGTGGGCGTCGCGCCCGACGTTCAAGTGGAACTCACCGAAGACGATATCGTGAACCGGCGCGATCTCCAACTCGATAAAGCGATCGAGCTATTGAAAGCCCAGGTCGGAACGACCAGCTTGCTCGTTCGGTGATTCTAGAATTTCGTCGAGGTTGATACGATGCTACGTGGAATTTTACGCATGACGATATTGGGCGTCGTGACTCTAGTTCTCATCACGGCGGGATACCTGGGCGGGTTTGGGATTAGCCGGCAGCTCTTTCCGCCTGTGTCGCCGCCCGATGGCGGCGCGCCGGCGGAATGGAAGGCGGACTTTCCCGTGTTCTGGGAAGCGTGGAACTATGTTCACCAGGACTTTTACAAAACGGACATTGACGATAGCGCGCTGGTGAACGGCGCAGTCAGCGGCATGGTGCGCGCGCTCGGCGACCCGCACACGGCATTCGTGGATGCGCGACGCGCGGCGATCTCGGATTCTGATTTGCAGGGTTCGTTCGAAGGCATCGGCGCGACGGTGGAAATGCGCGAGGGCCGCTTGACGATTGTCGCTCCGATCAAGGATTCGCCGGCGGAGCGGGCGGGCTTGCGACCGGACGACATTATTCTGCAAGTGAACGAAACGATCATTCAGAATATGGACGTCACGGGCGCGGTTTCGCTCATTCGGGGACCGAAGGGCACGCCGGTCAAGCTCAAGGTGCAACGCGCCAAGCAAGCGCCCTTCGACGTCAGCATCGTGCGCGATACGATCAAGACCTCGTTCGTCGAATCCCGGATGATCGAAGGCACGCCCTTCGCGTACATCCGGCTAAACGATTTTGGCGCGACCGCGCCCGAAGATTTGCGCGCGGCGTTGCAGCAGTTGATGGCGCAAAATCCCAAGGGATTGATCTTCGACCTGCGGCGCGACCCGGGCGGTTATCTCAACGCGGCGATTGACGTCGCGAGCCAATTCCTCAAGCCGGGACAAACAGTCTTGATCGAAAAGCGTAAGGATGGGAGCGCGCAAGAGTTCAAGGCGAAAGGCGGCGGGTTGGCGACCAACATCCCGATGGTGCTCCTGGTAGACAAGGGTTCGGCCAGCGCTTCGGAGATCGTCGCGGGGGCGATCAAGGATTACAAGCGCGCGACGATTATCGGCGTGACCACGTTTGGCAAGGGGTCGGTGCAGAATGTCCACTCGCTCAGCGACCGGTCGCAGTTGCGCGTGACGATCGCGCATTTCTTCAGTCCGCTGAATAACGAGATTAACGACGTAGGCGTTCTGCCGGACGTCGTGGTTGAGATCAGCGAGGACGATATTGCCAACAAGCGCGATCCGCAGCTTGACAAGGCCATCGAGCTCCTAAAATCGCAGACGGGCGCGACGAGTTTTCAGTTCCCGGCGCCAGCCCAGTATCTCGCGTTCGGCACATAGACGCGGCATGGCTGAAAACGTCAAGGTCGTCGCGAGCAATCGGAAAGCATATCACGATTATCATATCGAAGAGACGCACGAGGCCGGGATCGCTCTGACCGGGACGGAAATCAAATCGGTACGCGCGGGCAGCGTGAATCTGCGCGATAGTTACGCCCAAGTGCGGAATGGCGAGCTGTGGCTAATGAACGTCCACATCGCTCCGTACCAGCCGGCGAGCCGCGAGAACGCCGATCCGTACCGCGATCGCAAGCTGCTCGTCCATCGTGGCGAGATCATGCGCCTGATGGGACGCGTTCAGGAAAAAGGATTGACCCTTATCCCGCTGAGGATGTATCTGAAAAACAATCGCGCCAAAGTCGAGATTGGTCTGGCGCGCGGCAAAAAGTTGTACGACAAGCGCGAGGCGATTGCCAAGCGCGAGAGCGATCGAGAGATCCAACGCGCGGTGAAAGACAAAGTACGTGGCTGAGATCGAGCGGAGTGGAGACAAGTTCCACTCCGCTTTGTTATTCCTCGCGCACGCACCCCTGCCCTACTGATCCCCTTCCTCCTGCCGAAATAGTTCGCGTAGCGTTTTTCGCTTTGAGAGTAAATTATAGTTTTCGGGATTTGATAGCATCTTGGCTACGCGAAGAAATATCAATTTGAATCTTGGGCCCGCTTGTGCTATAATATTGCCGCAGATCAATCTCTAATCCCTAATCTCTGATCTCTAATGTGAATCTGCGGACTCCCTGGGGATGATGTGGCTTCGACGGGGAGGGCTGGCTCAGAGTTGCAAGCCGCGGCGCCTGACCGCGTTAAAACGGGCAAAAGATAGATGCGAACACTCGCACCAACCTCCAGGCGCTTCCCGTCGCGGCGTAAGTCGCTAAGGAATTCGGCTTGAGGTTCGCAACCTAGCGTTGCGACGTCCACATTCGTTCTCCCCCGAAGGAGGAATGCTGGGCGCAACCAAGTCGGGGTGCGGTAGCCGCGACGCCGGTAACGGTTATCAAAGCGTAGGGGTAACCCTTGTGGTTACCTTGACACGGCTCGGCGTTTCCAATCCTGTCGGTCGGACCGGGAAACGCGAGAACCAAAGACCGACTAAGCTTGTAGTAACTGTGGGACGAACTCTTCGGACGCGGGTTCTCTGAAAAGACGAGCCCCTGTGAGCGGTGACGCTCACAGCAAACCCGGCTTAATCAGGAAAGGTTACCGTAGAGACGTTTCATGAAACGTCTCTACCATGCTAATCCTGAGGGGTGAACCCGAAAGGGGCAAGCCCTGCATCGACTCATAGACTCCTGCAATGGAGCACTAGGGTAAGGAGGAGAACAACTCGATCAATTCTCGTTTTCTGGTCGCCATCTCATCGGTATAACGTCCGTTGCGCGGGGTGCATGCCAAGTACTCTGTAAGCAGCAATTCGCAACGAGCACGTTTTCGGTCAATAACCAGAAAAGGGCGAACGATTTCCAAGAACTCGAGTGCCTGACGGTCGGTCAACTTCCATTCGAAAGATGGAGTGTGATTAGGACTGTAGGTTCGCTTGTGGGTAATCGTTCCTCCGCAACGAGCGCGAAACCACTCGAGTAATTCTCGGTCGGTTGACGCAATAGAGACAATTGGCGAAGGCCAACGGTCTCTCCTGCAGCGAGTGAGTTGGATCGAGCCATCGCCATCGACAATGCCTGCGGCATAGGCAGCCTCTGTGTCGCTCAGTTGCATGGGCATCCTCCTTACAAGACGCCGGGAAAGTGGTGTGAGTAGATGATACAGCCACTTTAAGAGATAGTCAACGCTCGGTTGAAAAACCGAGGGCTGCGTGTCAATTCCCGCCATCTCCACTGACGACGCTGGGCGCAATCTCGAGATTGCGCCCAGCGTTTTTCTTTGTATGCTCCGTTCTTGTGTAACCCTGCAAGCCCCGCCCCATCCCGCTCCCCCACCCTCTCCTCTCCCGATTGGCGCAAAATCACGTGCTGGAGTAAACTACGGGCAACTTATCAGGAGTCAACCCCATGACCGATTTGCGTAACAAAGCATTTATCACCCGCGCGGTTCACGCGGGTGAACGCATGCCGCCCGACAATTTTACCCCCGTCGTCACGCCCATCCACCCTACTGTTGGCTTCACCTACGAGAGCATGGACGATTTGGACGCGATCTTTGCGACGACGCGCGAGGGTTACGTGTACCCGCGTTACGGCAGCCCAACCGTCACCGCGTTCGAAGGGGCGATGGCCGAGTTGGAGCGCGGCGGGTCGGCGCACGCGTTCGCGTCCGGCATGGCGGCGATTCACGCGGCGCTCTTGGCCGCGGGCGCGCGCGCGGGAACCCGCGTCGTCGCCGCTTTGGACGCCTACGGCGCGACGGTGACGCTGACGCAACGACTATTGACCGAACTCGGCGCGCAGGTCCGGCTTGTGGACGTTAGCGATTTGCCTTTGCTCGAAACGATTCTGGCCGACACGCGTCCGGTCGCGTTGTTAGCCGAAACGATTTCCAACCCGCTGCTCAAAGTGACCGATATTGCCGCGCTCGCCGAATTGGCGCATCGCCATGGCGCGCAGTTGCTGATAGACAATACGTTCGCGTCGCCTTATCTTTGCAACCCGCTGGCGCTCGGCGCGGATTTTGTCATTCACAGCGCGACCAAATACATCGGCGGCCATGGCGATGTGATGGCCGGTGTCGTCGTGACGTCTGACGAAAATCGGAAAAAGCTCTACGAATTAAACAAGTTGGTTGGAGGCGTGTTGGGGCCGTTCGAGGCGTGGCTGGCGATGCGCGGCTGCAAGACGCTGTCGCTGCGCGTGCGGCAACAATGTGCGAACGCGGAACGCATTTCGGAATGGCTGACCGCGCATCCGAAAATCAAGCGCGTCAACTATCCAGGGTTGCTGTCGCACCGGCAGCACGATCTCGCGCAGCGCCTCTTTGGCGACCACGGGTTCGGGGGCGTGCTCTCGTTCGAAATTGCCAACGCGGGCCGCGCGGAGGTGTTTCGCTTTATGGAGTCGCTGCAATTGTGCTTGCCCGCGACGACGTTGGGCGATGTCTAC
>JACQYF010000058.1 GCA_016208315.1 Chloroflexota bacterium
CATCTCGCCGTCGCTCAGGAATTTCGACAAGGGCGATTTGAGGCCCTCGGCGGTCAACGCGATCGTCGCGAGGCCGCGCGCGCCTTTGGTCTTGGCCATGCCGGTCAGTTCGTCAATTTGCTTGCGCGTGTAATTCGCGCAGCCGGGCACGCGGATGGCTTTGACCTGCCCACCGGCTTGAAGCGCCGACGTGAAAACTTGAAAGTTGCTTTTGGCGACGATGTCGGCCACATCGGTCAGTTCCATGCCAAAGCGCAAATCCGGCTTGTCGCTGCCATACCTTGCGATGGCCTCCGCGTGGGTGAGACGGGGGAACGGCGAGAGGAGCCGTTTGTGAGTGACCAGCGTCCCAATCAATTCGGTGAATAACCCTTCGATCAGATTCAGAATGTCCTCCTGCTCGACAAAGGCCATCTCCAGATCAAGCTGCGTGAACTCGGGTTGGCGGTCGGCGCGCAGGTCCTCGTCTCGAAAGCAGCGCGCGATCTGGTAATAGCGGTCGAAGCCGGCGACCATGAGGAGTTGTTTGAGCTGCTGCGGCGACTGCGGCAGCGCGTAAAATTGCCCCGCGTGCAAGCGGCTCGGCACGACGTAATCGCGCGCGCCTTCGGGCGTGCTCTTGATGAGGATGGGCGTTTCGATCTCGATAAAGCCGCGTGCGTCGAGGTAATCGCGCATGAACTTGCAGACGCGGTGGCGGAGCGTGAGGTTGCGCTGCAAGCGTTCGTGGCGCAAATCGAGATAGCGATAGCGGAGCCGCAGCGCCTCGTCCACGTTCTCCTCGACGTTGATGAGGAACGGGGTCTGTTTGGCATCGTTCAGAATCGCCGCCTGCTGCGCCAGCACCTCGATCGCGCCGGTGGCGAGATGCGGATTCTCCTGACCCGCGGGCCGCGCCTCGACCAAGCCGGTCACCTGCACGACAAACTCGGGGCGAAGGCCGGTCGCGATTTTGTGCGCGTCGGGCGAGACGATGGGGTTGAAGACGACCTGCGTCAAGCCAAAGTGATCGCGCACGTCAATAAAGATCAACCCACCGTGATCGCGGCGACGATGCACCCAGCCCGCCAGTGTCACCGTCCGGCCAAGGTTCTCTTTTCGCAATTCACCACAAGTAAAGGATTTGAGCATTCAATACCTCCGTAGGGCAATGCGGCGCCGCAGGCGCCGAGCCAAATCGCCCTACAGTTGAAATGGCGGCGTCGTGCCGATGATAAAGCGCCACAAGATAGCGACGGGTGGCAGAAGGACGCGGCCCAGGATGTTCGTGCCAAAGAAGCGGTCGGACAGAATGAGGCCCATCACCAGGAACAAGCCAAAGAATTCATAGCGCGTGAATTGCCGGTACCAATTCGTCGGCAGAAGGATTTGCCAAAGGCGCGAACCGTCGAGCGGGCTGAGCGGGATGAGATTAAACACGGCCAGCGCGAGGCTCAACCAGACGATCCATTGGAGCAGCGGACCGAGGCCGACGTACATGGCCTGGTAGCCCGCGGGCAAAAAATCGAGGGGGATGCGGATGTCACTGACAAGTGAGACCCAGCGAAAACGCAGCGGGATGCCGGCCACGATCGCGAGCAAGAGGTTCGAGATCGGTCCCGCAATCGCGACGAGCGCCATGCCGACCTTTGGCCCGGGCTTTAAGTTTTCCGCTTCGATCCGCACCGGCTTGCCCCAGCCCAGCCCGATCAGCAGGATCAGGAGCGCGCCGTAGAGTTCGAGGTGCGCGAAAGGATTGAGCGAGAGCCGCCCCATCTTTTTGGGCGTGGGATCGCCCAGCCAATACGCCACGAGCGCATGGCTCGCCTCGTGAAACGTCAGCGCGACGAGGAGCGCGATCAAGAGATAACCGAGTTCAAATCCGAGTCCGGCGAAGAGCATAGAACCTCCTACCAATCATGGAAACACCGCGCCTTGTTTGAGGCCGTGCTGCGTGGTGACGTCATAGTCTACGTTCGCGCGGTCTATGGCGCTAAAGTTGCTGTCGAACAATTGCTTGAGCCGCGGCTTGAGCGTGTCGCAATTGGACGCGGGTGGAAAGTTGCCGAGAGTCCACTCGTAGGCGCGGGCGCCTTGCAGGTTCAGTTTGACGTGGCCGACTTCGTGCGTGATCGTGTTATTCACGAACGTATTCCAACGCGCGAGCAGATCGGTTGGGACTCCAGTCGTGGTCGCGATCACGGGTAGCGTCATCGTTATTGCCATCGTGATGTCGCCGCTGTCCACTTCACAACCGCGCGCGCTGGATTTGACGTTCCAGTTCGCGCGCAGGAACCAATCGGTTCGCGCATAATATCGCCCGGTGGCTTCGTGCGGATCCGGCCGAGCGTGTAGGTCAAGCGAACGGCTGAGGGCGGTTGCAGTCGTGCCCGTGACCGGATAGGTGACGACGTTGAGCTGGCTGTCGAACCGGATTGGATAGACGACTGCTGGCGCGGTGGGTGTCGGAACGACGAGATTGTAGTTCAGTCCCGAAACGGCCGGGATGGGCGTGGGATCGCCGGACGCGGTGGCATCGGTCCCGACTCCCGCCGCACCCGACAAGACCGCGTCAGACCATTGCCCGGACGCGGCCCAGCCGGTCAGCCCGACGGCCCCGAAACTCGCGAGGCAGCAGCAGACGACCAGAATGCCAACCAGGGAGACGAGCACCGGCGACGGTTTCGAGTTCAACGGGTTTGCTCCACAATGTGACCATCGCGCACGCGGATGACGCGTTTGGCCGTCCGCGCGAGCTGCTCTTCGTGCGTTACGAGCACGATCGTCTTGCCGGCTTGATTCAATTCGGCAAGCAGTTCGATCACGCGCTGGCCGGTCTCGGTGTCGAGATTCCCGGTCGGCTCGTCGGCCAGGAGAATGGGCGGATCGTTCGCCAGGGCGCGCGCGATGGCGACGCGCTGCTGTTCGCCGCCCGACAATTCCGAAGGCAACTGGGTCGCGCGATCGCCCAGGCCCACGCGTTCGAGCACGGCGCGCGCGCGGGCGCGGCGGTTGTTGGCGAACGAATTGCGCAGCTCCATTGGCAGCATCACGTTTTCGAGCGCGTTCAAAGTCGGCAGCAATTGAAAGAACTGGAAGACGATGCCGATCTTGTCGCCGCGCCATTTGGCGAGCGCGTTCTCGCCCATCGCGCTCACGTGGATTTGGTCCACCCAGACGTGCCCGGTGTCCGGCTTGTCAATCCCGCCGATCAAGTTCAGCAGCGTGGACTTGCCGCTGCCCGATGGGCCTACGATCGCGAGGAACTCGCCCGCGCCAATGTCCAAGGACACGCCGCGCAGCGCGTAGAGGGTGCGCCCGCCCATGGTGTAGGCACGGGTCACATTTTCCAATCGAATCACCGAGGTGACTTGCGTGAAAGGGCTTTGCGTCAGCATAAGATTACAAGTAGAATGGAATGGAAGTTGGAAGTTGGAAGTTGGAAGTTGGAAGTTGGATGATGTATTCGTTTAGGTTACCCGATTTTGAAGGGCCGCTCGACCTTCTACTCCATCTGATCGAGCATCGCGAACTGGACATTACGCGCGTGTCGCTGGGCGCGGTCGCCGACCAGTACCTTGAATTGATCAGCCGGCCCGGCGCGATCGAATTGGCCGCGCTCGCCGATTATTTGATCATTGCGGCGAAACTGATCTTGATCAAATCGCGCCTGCTGCTGCCGCAGCCCGAGACCCCCGCGCCCGATGGCGAGGAGGACATGGGCGAGCAATTGGCGCGGCAATTGCGCGATTACAAGTTGTTCAAGCAGGCCGCGCTGTTTCTGCGCGAGCGTGAACGCCAGGGCCTGCGCGCCTACCCGCGCTTTGCGCCGCCGCCGCGTCCCCAGCCCACCGCGTGGAAGCTCGAAGGAGTCACCGCAGACGACCTGGCGAACGCGCTGCAACGCGCGCTGCGGATTCGGCCCACGCTGCCGCAAGGCACGCTGACCGTCCCGCTGTCGGTTTCGATTGACCAGCAAATTCACGCGATTGCCCAGCTCACCCGCGCGCGGGTCCCCGTTCATTTCAGCCGCCTGCTCGAGCGCGCGACGTCGCGCATCGAAGTCATCGTCACGTTTCTGGCCGTCTTGGAACTGATCAAGCGGCGCGAGATTTCGGCGCGGCAGGAAATGCTCTTTGGCGAGATCATTCTCGTCCACCGCGACGTGACGCGCGAGGTGGACAGCGCACTGGAAGCGAATTATTATTCAAATTATACCACAAATTAAGGACGGCACTATTTATCAATACCCGCTTCAAATTCGACGAACTGTAAACGCGCTTTGGACGTTCCTGCTGCTACTGAACGTCGCCGAATACATGCTCGAATGGGCGCGTGCCTTTTACGCCACGTTGTATCTTCCGCTGCGCCTGCCCTACATCGCTTTCCTCGAGCCGTACCAAAACATCCTTCCTAATCTGCTCGTTGCCCACCTCGGTCTCTTGGCGACCTTGCTCGCGGTCCGCGCACTCGCGTTCCTCACGCCGCGCATCAGTTTGCTGGATACCGGCCTGGCGATGGATACCGAGCTGGGCCGCCGCTTCATACCGTACGCCGCAATGCGCGGCATACGTTCGGTTGAGTTGGAGCCGAATGGGCGCTTTGTCGTGTGGGTGCATTCGACCAAGGGACTGCCGCTGCAAGGTTGGCTCGGCAGTCTCCTCTTTGGCCGCGTGCTGTGGCGCGGGTTTCTGCTGACTTCAGACCTCGCCGGGTTCGACGGCGTCGTGGGCACGATCATCGCGGAGCTAAAGCGCAAGCACGGCGAGGAGGGCTTTGGCGCGCGTTTTTCCGAAGAATCGCCAACCTGGCTGCTCACGACGCTGAACGCGCCCAAGGCGGCAATGCGCAGCTTGGCGACCGCGGAGGAAATCCAGATCACGCCACGCGATGCCGCGCGGCAAATGACCGGGATCGCGCTCGCGCTGGCCGTGCCGTTGGCGATCGGTGGACTCGTCCATCTGCAATTCCCATGGGGCCTGCTGATCGTGCCGATCCTGGCGATGATCGAATGGCCGTTGGTCGCGCTTTACCTCGGCGCGATTCCCATCGGCGAGTTGCAGCGGATGAATTTCGACGAGGCCATCCGAATCTACCCGCGGACCCAGGTGCTGCGCTGGCTGCCCGCGCTGGGGTTCGCCCTCCTCGTCGCCGCGGGCGCGCCGCTGTTTCTGCTCGTCGCCGCGACCATTCCCGCGGTGGCTCTGGGCTGTTACACGGTGTACGCGCTGGTTCAGGAATGGTTCGCGGTCAAATTTCCGGATACATTGATCGGCATCCTGGTGACGCTGATCTATCAGATCGTCCTGTACGAGGTCTTCATCGCGCTGCTGCCGCGGTGACAACGAATCAACGAATGGGAACGAATAAACGAATGAACGAATAGCATCGAGAAATTGACTTTGCGGGAACTCTGGAATATACTAGAGTTGCACGGCTGGATTTTGCCCACCGACTAGAAGAGAGCACCTGGTTCGCGGAGGCGTTCGATGACGTCTTTTGCACGTCCGGCCGATTTATCGGAGCATGGTACGCACCTGCTGTTCGGCGCGCTATAGCGCGTCGGCAGCAGGTTTTTGCTTTGAAACAGGGAGCGGGACAACATGGCGACATTGAAAATTGAACCCGCGTCAGACGGCAAGTTGTGGGTCACGTTGACGCACTTTGGCGACGAGGAGCTGAGACGGATCAAGCACATTCCGGGCGCACGCTGGAATCCAGAACGCAAGCAGTGGCAGTTTCCGGATACGCCGGAGACGCGCAAAGCGTTAGCGGAGATAGTCGCACTGCCACCCGCACCGCCGCCGAAGATGCTGGCGGTCAGACCGAAGGACCCCCACCCCGACCCTCCCCCGTTCGCAAAACCAGCGAACAGGGGAGGGAGAAAGGGAGGGGGGAGGTATGTGGCGGGGCGAGACAAGCCGCTAACGATGAATCCGCCGCACCCGCTGATCAAAAGAGTTGACGACGAGTTGGTGCTGCGCGGAATGGCGTATGGGACGCGAAAATCATACGGGCAGCACCTGCGAAATTATTTTGATTGGCTGAAAGCAAAGCAAATCGCGCCGGAGAGCGCGACGCGCGAACAAATCCGCGAGTATCTGGTGCAACTCGCGCAGAGTGGCAGAGTATCCGCCGCCTATTGCATTGGCGCGCGTGCGGCAATCATATTCTTGTACGAGCCGACGCTGAAACAGGGAGAAAGGGTACGCGATCTGCCACGAATGAAACGACCGTCGCAGTTGCCCACCGTGTTGAGCAAAGATGAAGTGGCAAAAATTTTGAGGGTGACATCGTTCTTGAAGCACAAGGCATTATTAGTGACAGCGTACTCAGCGGGTTTGCGCGTGGGCGAAGTGGTGCGCTTGAAAATATACGACATTGATTCCAAACGGATGAAGATACGCGTGACTGCCGGAAAGGGCGCAAAGGATCGCGATACGCTTTTATCGGAGACGGCGTTGCGGATTTTGCGCGAGTACTTTCAGGCATTCAAGCCAGAGGTTTGGTTGTTTCCGGGCGAAGAACACGACGATCATTTGTCGGAGCGCGCGGCGCAGGAGATTTTTAGGGATGCGAAAAAGAAAGCAGGCATTCGCAAGCCAGCTACATTCCACACGTTGCGCCATTCGTTTGCAACGCATTTGCTGGAAGACGGCGTGGATATGCGGTATATCCAGGAATTACTTGGACACGGCAGTATCAAGACAACAGAACGCTATACTCACGTTAGCGAGAATGCGTTAGGGCGAATAACAAGCCCGATGGACAAATTGGGACTATAGGAGGGTAAATGGACACATCGTAGCCAAAGGGCTGTTTCCCGCACCCGGAGTGCGGGAAACGTACCAAATTAGCACGCGTCCCGCACTCATGCGGGAAGCCACTAGTTCTCCGCCATGCCATATACTCGACAGCCAGCCACACGCCCCACTATCACGCTGGTCTGATTTAAGGGATAGTCAAATTATGATTTATCAAGATATGACTCAGGAAAAGGTGTGCCAAGTTTGCTTTGATAGGAGTTATGAATGGGCTAGAAAACCTGCAATTTGGCAGAGTGACCGATGCTGGAATCATATTGGATTGACGGCAAGGAAGGCATGGAGAGATAACTTTCTCTCAGTTCTCAGTGAAAACGGATCACTGCGTACTCAAGATGAGGACGAGAAATACTTTAGAGAAGTATTTTTGAAA
>JACQYF010000059.1 GCA_016208315.1 Chloroflexota bacterium
AGCAATCGCAAAAATGCGGTCATAATCGCCCGCGTGCTCACACCGCGCGTAATACACGATCACGACCAATGGAACCATGCGATTTTGCGTTTGCCCGCCGCGCACATCCTGCAATCCTGGGAATGGGGCGCGTTCAAAGCCAAGTACGGCTGGACGCCGACCCGCGTCTTATTTCTCGATCAGGACACGCCGCGCGCGGCCGCGCAAATTCTCCGTCGCCCCCTGCCCCACACTCCTTTCGGCGTCCTTTACGTTCCCAAAGGGCCTTTGCTCGATTACAGCAACTCTACACTAGTCACTGAAACTCTTTCTGCGCTGGCACGCATCGCCCGCGAACAGCGCGCCATCTTCATCAAGATAGACCCCGATCTTCCACTGAACACTGTTCACTGCTCACTGTTGACTGTTCACTGGCACTTGTCTCGCGAGCAAATCCAATTCAAAAACACCGTGCTGCTCGATCTCACGCCGACGGAAGAACAACTCCTTGCCGCGATGAAACCAAAAACGCGCTACAACATCCGGCTCGCGCAAAAACGCGGCGTGCGGATTATCCCTGGCACGCGCGCTGACTTGCCGCTCTTTTACGAAATGTACGCCGAGACGAGCGCGCGCGATGGATTTCTGATTCGCCAATTCCCCTATTATCACGACGCGTGGGGCGCGTTCTTGGACGCGGGCCGCGCCCAAATGCTGCTCGCGCGCATCGGGGACGAAACTGTCGCGGGGCTGATTCTGTTCGTCTTTGGGGATCGCGCGTGGTACTTTTACGGCGCGTCACGCAACACGCATCGCGACGCCATGCCGAATCACCTCTTGCAATGGGAAGCGATTCGGTGGGCCCAAGCGCACGGCTGCACGGTCTATGACTTTTGGGGCGCGCCCGATACCTTGGACGAAAACGCGCCGATGTATGGCGTCTACCGCTTCAAAGAGGGCTTTGGCGGCAAGTTCACGCAGCACATCGGCGCGTACGATTTCGTCGTCAATCGTCCGCTCTATTTCTTGTACGCGGTCGTCCGCCCGTGGTATCTTGCGCGATTGCGAAAAGAACAGCAAGACCTCACAGGTCTCGGAGACCTGTGAGGTCTTTACGAGCCAGGAATTCCTTGACCACATCCACGGGCACGGCAACTCCGACGTCTGGCCCATTGATCATCGTATTGATTCCGACCAGGCGCGTTTGGCTGTCCACCAGGGCGCCACCGGAATGTCCCGGCCGCATGTGCAAACTCGCGGCGATCCACTCACGGCCGCTGCCGCGCATCTCTGGAAACTCGGCCCCGCCGCCGATGACGATGCCGCCGGTCGCCGCGCCATTTACGCCCCACGGATGCCCGATCGCCAGCGCCCATTCACCCGCCTTGATCTGCTTCGAATCGCCCAGCTCGATGGGCGTTAGCCCATCCTGCTCGACCCGCAGCAGCGCCAGGTCGTGGTCGCGGTCGAACGCGACCAGCTGGGCGGGAAGTTGGCGTTTGTCGGGCAGCGTTACTTGTAGATGGCGCCGCCCGATGACGTGCGCGTTCGTCACGATCAAGCCGTCGGCGCGCACGACGACGCCCGCACCCGCGCCGCCGCGTCCGTTGTGGATTTCGACCAGACTGCGCCGCGCCTTTTCGACGGTCGCCGCCAGGTCGTCGTTAAGTTGTTGTAACAAGTTACTCATGGCTTGCCTCTACGCGCGCTCGCCGATGGTGACCGGCACTTGCTGCACTTGGCCGCCGCGTACGATTCGCGCTGACATCAGCGTGCCGACGCGATCGCTGCCCAGCGCGGCCAGCAGATCGTCGAGATGCCGAACCGCGTCGTTGCCCAATCCGACGATGACATCGCCGAGCAGCAAACCGGCTTTGTCTGCGGGTCCGTTCGGTTCGACCGAGACGATGAGCAAGCCGGTTTCTTGCTTGAGCTGCTTGGCCAGTCCTTCGGGCAAGCGCGCGGGCTGCGCGCCCACGCCAAAATAGCCGCGGCTGATGCGCCCTTTCGTCAGCAGCGTTTCCACGATGCTTCGCAGCGATGCCGCGGGCACGGTCATGCTGACGCCTCGCAAGAGCGCCGACGTGTTCAGTCCAATGAACTGGCCGCTAGCATCTACGAGCGGACCACCGGAAAAGCCGGGATACATCACGACATCGGTTTGCAGGTAACGCTCCAAGCGCCCACCGGCCGGCGTGCGCCACGCCTCGCCAAGCGCGCTCACCACGCCTAGCGTCGCCATAACTGTTTTGCCCGGGCGACCGAGCGCCAGCACCAAGTGTCCAACTTTGACCGAGTTCAAATCGGCCCAGCCGCGCGGCGTCAAGCCGGTGGCTTCAGCGCGCAGCACGGCCACATCGGTCGTCGGGTCGCGGCCCGCGAGTTTTGCGTTCACCGTGCGACCGTCAGCCAGCCCGATCGGAATGGTTTCCTCCTCTTCGACAACATGATGCGCCGTGACGATGACTCCATCGGCCGACCAAACAATGCCGCTCGCGGGAACACGCGGGCGCGCTTCGACACGAACTATTCCTGGGCCAGCGGTTTCAACCGTTGACGCCAGTGTTTGAGATAGATCAGAAAGAACTGACATGGGTCCTCCTTGTGAGTATGGGAGTGTGAGGGTATGGGTGTAACGCCCATACCCCCACACTCCCACACGCATACTAGCAGAAACGCGACGGGAACACATCACCCGAACGGCGGGGACGTTACCTAGCAAAAGGATTAGGTTAAAGGAGAATCAAGCCGAGGCGGGTTGCGCGCACGACGGCTTCCGTGCGGCTCTGGACGTTGAGTTTGCCGAGGATCGCATTGACGTGGAACTTCACCGTGTGCTCGCTGATCCCGAGACGGCGCGCGATTTCTTTGTTCGGCGCTCCTTCGGCGAGGAGTTGGAGAACCTGAATTTCGCGCGGCGTCAGTTGTTCGGCGGGAGGCGCGGGCGGCTGAATTCGCGAGGGCAACAGCGCAGCCACAAGCGCCGGATCGAACGTCGCCAAACCTTCAACCGCCGCGTTTAGCGCCGCGACGATATGCTCGGGCGTGGCGTCGCGAAGGATTAGGCCGCGAACGCCGGTGGACCACGCCTGAGCGGCATCGCCGTCGTCGGGCAATAGAGCCACCACGGGCGCGCCCGCGTTGCGGAAATTTGCCCATCGCTCCAACGCCGTTGGCGAATGCAAGTCCAAAATGACCACATCGGGACGATAGACCTCGACCACCTCGCGCAGGTCGCTATCCACCCCCACTTGACCGACGATGCTGCAGCCGAGTTGACCGGCTAACATCGTGGCAAGCCCCGCACGCGCAAGCGGATCGGCGGCGGCGACGAGCACGCGTACTTCATCCATGCCAAACATTATAGCCGAGTGGGCTGAAATCGCAATGGCATGGGGGCGTTTCCCCGCGAAAAGTAGTAATGTTTCCTATTGACTCCCGGTATCTTTCATGCGATGATACACCCGTTCGACCTGGGCGAGAATACTGACCTTCGTGCGACCATTCCGAACAGTTCTGACACGGTAGTCCAGTCAAGTTCTGCCGTAGCCGCCACCCCAATATACCTGGCTCGGTGATGAGGCCTTGAATGCAAGCGCGAATTCGGCGCATCTCAAGGCATTTTCATTTCTGATACGCAAGAGGAGGATGCTATGTTCACCAACATCACCCCGGCTCTGCGCTCGTCCCTCCGAACATATTGGATGGTTTCGTTGATGCTCGCCGCGACGCTCGGCGCGCTGCTGGGCTGTGCGTCTCCAGCACCCACTCCTACGCCGACCGCGCCCCCGCTCGCGAACGAATTGATCTTTTACGATTGGGAAGATGACATGCCCCAATCCGTGCTCGACGCATTCACGCGCGAATTCGGCGTCAACGTCACCTACAAGACCTACGCCACGCAGGAAGAGGCGATCGAAAAGATCCGCGCGGGCGAGGCGTCCGATGTCGTGGTCATGGAATATCGTCTCATCCCGTCACTGGTCACCGACGAACTGATCGTGCCCCTTGACCACCGCAACGTCCCCAACCTCAAAAACATTTCGGCGAGTTTCCGCGATCTGGCCCACGATCCCGGCAACAAGTACAGCGTTCCTTTCAACTGGGGCACGAGCGGGTTGGTCGTTCGCAGCGATTTGATCGCCGAGCCAGTCACGCGCTGGGCCGACCTTTGGGACCCGCGCTATGCCGGCCGAGCCGGCATTTGGGAAGGTATGTCCCGCGAGGTGTTGGCGTTGACACTCAAAACGCTTGGGTATTCGGCGAACTCGGAAAACCCGGTGGAACTCCAGACCGCGCTCGATCGCCTGCTGCTCCTCAAGCCCCACGTGCGACCCATCGAAGATTTTAGCCAGGTCTCGTCGGCGCCGGCGCTGCTCAGCGGCGAGGTCGCGATCGCGCAGGGGTGGGCCTACGATGTGCTCTTGGCGCGCAAAGAAAACAGCGCCATCACGTATGTGCTGCCCAAAGAAGGCGCGCTGATGTGGGGCGATACGTTTGCCATCCCCGCGAACAGTCCCCGCAAATACACCGCCGAGGTCTTTATCAACTTTTTGCTGCGCGCCGAGATCGGCGCCGCCATCGCCAACGAAAACTATTACGCCACACCCAATGAAGCCGCGCTGCCGCTGATCAACCCGGAACTCCTGAACGACCCCGTCATCTTTCCGCCTAACGAGTTACTCAAGAACGCAGAGATCGTCATGCCCCTCAGCCCCGGCGGAGAAATAATGTATGACGCGATATGGCAACGCTATCTGGAGGAAAGTCGGTAGGCATGAACGTCCAGCACGACGCGCGGCGCGCTTCACGCTTACGCCGCCGAATGATGTCGCTGATCGGTTACGCCTCGGTCTTTACCTTCCTGATCATCGGGTTGAGTGTGGCTTATTTCGTTTACGTGTCCGAACAGACCGCGTGGCGCGGCCGACAGGGCGAAGCCGCGCGCAATGCCGCGGACCGCGTGGCTACGTTCGTTGACCATATCGGCAATCTGCTATCGGTAACCGGACATATTGACCGCGACTATTTGAAAGCGCATCCTTCCATCTTGGAAGGCACGCTGCAGAATGAACCGGCGCTCCTCGAGGTGATCCGTCTGGACGGCTCCGGACAAATGGTTGCCAGTCGGGCCAAAGACAAACGAATCCTCGCCAATCTGTTCACCATTCCGCAGTCCAAATGGTTTCAGCAGGCCAAAGCCGGCCAGAACTATGTAACCAACATCCAGTTCTCATCGAACGATGATCCTTATCTCATCCTCGCGGTTGCCGCGCCGGATGGCGGCGTCGTCGCCGCGCGGCTTCGAATGGATGTCCTCATGGAGGTCGCCGGCGACATCCGCTTTGGGGAAACCGGCAGCGCCTATGTCATCAACCAAGCGGGTGAAATCATCGCCCACACCAATCGCGCGCTGGTGCGCGGCAATGTGAGTCTGGCCGGACGGCCGGAGTTAGCCGCGTTGCTGCAAGCCGAACGCAACGAGTGGTACGGAGAGTACACTGACCTCCAGGGTAACTCGGTCGTCGGCGCGACCGTTCCGGTTCCCAATCGCGATTGGGTGGTCGTCACCGAACTCCTTTCGCAGGAGGCATACGCGCGGACCCGCACGGCCCTGATCGTGTTTGGCGCCGAGATGCTCGTCTTCGCGATCGCGCTCATTCTTCTGGGCCGGCGGATGCTCATTCAGCTCGTCTTTCTGCCGCTTCAGCGCTTGCGCGCGGGCGCCGAGCACATTGGCGAAGGCCATCTCGACCACCAAATTGGCGTGACGCGTGACGACGAGATCGGTCAGCTCACCGAGGCCTTTAACGATATGACCGGCCGCCTGCGCGACCGCGAGTTTCAGTTGCGGCAAGCCAAAGACGAGTTGGAAATCAAGGTTGCCGAACGAACGACCGCGTTGCGCCAAGCGCGCGCGCGGCTGGAGCATTTGCTCGTCTCCAGCCCGGCGATCATTTACAGTTTCCAAGCCCGCGATGATTACCGGATTACGTTTATCAGCGGCAATCTGCTCTCACAATGGGGCATTCAGCCCGACAAGATCATCGCCAACCCCACGCTTTGGCGGGAGCATGTCCACCTGGACGATCGTCCGCTCATCGCCGAGCGAATCAAGCACATTTTCAAATACGGCACGTACGCCTTTGAATACCGCTTGGTGCGCGACGACGGCGCCACATATTGGATTCAGGACGAGTCGCGCCTGGTGCGCGACGACTCGGGCCGGCCTCTCGAAGTGGTCGGCTCGGCGATTGACATCACCGAGCGCAAGCGTGCGGAGGAACGGCAGCGTATCGTCTCCGACACGATGCGCGCCGTGAGCGCGCAACTGGACGCCAACGCCATCGCGCGCTTGGCGGCCGACACGATCGTCCAGTTGGCGAACTATCCGCACGTGTGCATCGCCCTGCTGGAGACGGATAGGGAACGCTGGGTGGTGCGGGGCGCGGCGGGTACGCTGGCGGCATCCCTGGGCGCGGTGTACGGCATTGACCAGGGCGTCATCGGACGCTGCCTGAGGACCGGGAACTTGCAGCTCGTGCGGGACGTCCTGGCCGATCCGGGCTATGTGCGCGATGTCGGCGCGACCGAGGCGCCGCCCTTGCGGAGCGAAATCGTCGCGCCGCTGCGGTCGGGCGAGCATCTGCTCGGCGCGCTCAACATCGAAAGCGAACGCGCCGACGGGTTCGACGCAAATGACATCCTGATGGTCGAGTCGCTCGCGGAAGCCATCGCCTTGGCGCTGGAGAACGCTCGGCTTTTTGAACAATCGCAGCAGGAACTCGCGGAACGCAAACGCGCCGAAGCGGCCCTGCGCGAGAGCGAAGAACGCTACGCGCTTGCCGTGCGCGGCGCGAACGACGGCCTGTGGGACTGGAATCTGAAAACCGATTTCGTCTACTTATCCCCGCGTTGGAAACAGATGCTGGGCCACAATGGGTCCGTGGGAAACACGACGGATGAATGGTTCGGCCGTGTCCACCCGGACGACCTCCGCCAACTCAAAACCGATATGGCGTTGCACCTGGAAGGACACACCGTCCATTTCGAAAACGAACATCGCATTCTACATGCCGACGGTACCTATCGCTGGATGCTGAGCCGGGGGCTTGCGATTCGCGACGGCGAAGGCAAGCCCTACCGCATGGCCGGGTCGTCCAGCGACATCACGAGTCGCAAACTAATGGAGGAACGCTTGCAGTACGATGCGCTCCACGACGCGCTGACGGGCCTGCCCAATCGCGTGCTGTTCGCCGATCGCCTGGCCCATGCCATCGCGCAGGCAAAACGCCATCAGCATGTCACGAGCGCGGTCCTGTTTCTCGACGTAGATCGTTTCAAAATGATCAACGATAGTTTCGGTCACCTCGTGGGCGATCAATTCCTCATTGCCATCGCGGACACCTTGTCCCAGTGTGTCCGCCCCACCGATACGCTCGCCCGGTTTGGCGGCGACGAGTTTGCGTTGTGTCTGGACGATATTCGAGATGTCGAAGACGCGACGCGCGTGGCAAACCGGATCCACCAGGAACTGGCGCAGCCGATCAAAATCGGCGGGCAGGAAGTGTGCGCCAGCGCCAGCATCGGCATTGCGCTAGTTGGACCGGCGTACAATCAGCCGCAAGAAGTCTTGCGCGATGCCGATACGGCGATGTATCGCGCCAAGTCAACGGGCAAGGGGCGGTATGAGATTTTCGCATCTGATATGCGCGTCCATGTTGTGGCGCAAATGCAATTGGATGCGGACTTGCGGCTCGCGCTAGCGCGGAACGAATTCGCGGTCCATTATCAGCCGATCGTCTCGCTCACCACCGGCAGGATCAGCGGCGCGGAGGCGCTGGTCCGTTGGCAACACCCGCGCCGCGGTCTGATTCCGCCGGGAGAGTTTATTTCGTTCGCCGAAGAAACGGGGTTGATCGTGCCGATTGGGGAATGGGTGCTCAAGACGGCCTGCCGGCAAATGCGCGCCTGGCAACAGGCGGGCCACAGTGGTCTGCGCCTGGCCGTCAACATGTCGGCGCGCCAGTTTGAGAATTCGCGCCTGCCGCAAACGATAGCCCAGTGGCTCCGCGAGGCGGGGCTGGCGTCCCAGTCGCTGGAACTGGAAATTACCGAAACGACCGCGATGCGCGATATGGCGCTCAGCATCAAATCGTTGAACGAACTGGACGCGATGGGTGTCCACATCGCCATTGACGATTTCGGCAAGAGCTATTCATCGCTGGGCTACTTGAAGCGCTTTCCGCTGAGGACGTTGAAAATAGACCAGTCTTTCGTGCAGGAATTCAAGGGGAATCTGAACGACACGGCCATCCTTTCGGCGATCATCGCCATGGCGCACAATCTCAACCTGAGCGTCGTCGCGGAGGGAGTCGAGACCGAGCAGCAATTGGCCTTTTTGCGCTCGCTAACGTGTGACGAAATCCAGGGCTATCTCTTCAGCCGTCCCGTGCCCGCGCCGCAGTTTACCCAGATGCTGCAAAGCGGCAAGCAGTTGCCTGGCATGGCGAGCAGTGTTATGCCGCACGCGTTTGCGGTGGCATGAACGAAAAGACCTGTCGGGTTTCGGAAACTTGGGATTGTCAGAGTCATACGGCACGGCTTGAAGTGGCGTTAACGACAAGACCTGTCGGGTTTCGGAAACCCGACAGGTCTTTGATTGCGAAGGGCTCTTTCGCTCATGGCCAATGCATCAAGGTCCGCAGTGCAGAAAACCTAGCATGTCGTTTAGAAATTGATCGCGCTTTTCTGTGCTTTCGGCGATCTGGGTCAGATTGTACACCGAAGTGAGTTTCCCCTGCTGAATCCACAATGCCGCCTCGCGAGCAACGCGATCTACCAGGATACTGGCGATAAAAGATAATTTCGGCTTGGGTCTGGCCGTGTGCTCCACGGCGTCCAAGATGCGATCAAAGGCGCGCGTCGCAGTCTTCCAATGCTCGTCAGAGCCAGCGGGGTCGGCTCCGCCTTTAAGTTCGCCGCCCCATGTGAGTACATCGCCTGGAGCAAAGGCCGACAGGTCGGGACCAATCTTGAACGGAGTTCCTTTCAAATCCACCCACTCTATCTGCCGATTCAGCAGAAGCTCGTTCCTATTTCGAAGCGTGATTGTCTTATAGACGACACGGTTCGCTTCGATTCCTTCCAAGTTGGCGACGAAATCCGGACTGTCGGCAAGAACATTGTCAGTTGCCAGGAATTTGTTCTCTTCCTCTTCCGGTTCAACCAACGGTCCTTTCAGGTCGTATCCAATGGCAGAAAGGCACTGTCGTGCATGCAGATGGCGCAAGAGCAATCCCATGAGTTCTGCATACGCAAGCCGTCCCACCTCATTTCGCCATGAACCGCCAATACTCTCCCCCACATTCGAGAACACCATTTCGATGTGCCGGCGGCTGGTAACGAGCGATTGGTTTTCGATCAACAGCGCGCTGACTGTGCCGTTAAGATACTTGGCAAGTTGCTCCGCTTTGTCTTCCGGGAGTGGCTGGCCGAGTTCGTGAGGTGTCGTATCCAAACCGATACCGCGCATCACTTTCGCAGAAACCATTGCGACATTGCGATAGTACATGATAAGCGCAGGAGTTTGGACCAACTGAGTGGAATCACAAAAGTAATAGGGGTATCGAACGAGGATGCTGTCCAAGACATCAAGTGCTTTGGTATCAATTCCCAGCCGGCTTGCAGACTCACGCCAAATCTCCGGGTCTGTGTCACGAGCCAGCGCTTCAACCTGCTCAAGAATCTGGTCAAATCCAAGACGGACGAGATTCAAGGCGAAGAATTGACCGCGTTTGACAGCATTTCGCTGGACAGCACGACGAATTTCTTCTGGGGTACTGGCAAACTCTGGAAGTGGATCGTTCCCAAACAAAGGTGGAGAGGATTCGCGGACGCGGCGAGAACGCATACTCACTCCTATGCAGCCAAGATAGTGACCAACGCGCTAATTCTTTGTCCAAACCGTGATGCTCTTGCGATTGGCTTCTCGCCCGTACTTGCCCATCTGCTGGCTGCTGTTCCCCTTGCGTTGCGCAAGGACGTATATCAGTTCTGGAGAAAAGCCAAATCCTGCCGCAAGGTCGGTCATCAGCAAGTCTACGGGAACGATTTCAC
>JACQYF010000010.1 GCA_016208315.1 Chloroflexota bacterium
GTGGGCGACCATTGTGACGCATGAACAACGCATGTCCATTTATCATCAGCGGTCCGGGCAGGAACCCTTGCGCCGGCTCAAGACTTTACGCTACGAAATCGCGGAACCGGTGCGGCCGCTACGTCCTGAGTTTCGGCGCTCGCACCGACGCCGCAGGATGTCTACGATGTCGTTGGACTCGGCCAAGCTAACGAAATCGGAAAAATGACTACGATGTCGTTGGACATGACAGATACCCGATTGCTTCAAGCCGCTCCCGAATCTCATTGGTATAAGCGCCCTCAAAGCTCCCCTTCATCTCCGCGACGTTTTCCATGATAAGCACTTTAGGTCGCAGATATTCCGCATAGTCTAGAAAGCGGCGCACGAGAAGATTCCTGGGATCCTCCAAGAATCGCTGTTTGCGGGGCACATTCTTGGAGAATCCTTGGCACGGAGGACCACCCACCAAGAGGTCCAGTTCCTGGGGTCGCAAGTTAAGATAATCCGCCAAGTCAGCAGGCGAAAGAGCCGTCAAATCGCAGGCCATTCCTGAATTCCTGCCAAAATTGCGGCGATAGGTCTCTACGGAAGCCTTGTCTATATCTAGGCCTGCCAACACGTGGAATCTGGCTTGTGCTAGTCCCCATGACATCCCGCCGCACCCGCAGAACAAGTCCACGAACATGGGAGAGGGGACATGCTCTTTCAATCTCTTGTGAAGTTGCTGCATAGAACTTCAACTCGGTAACTAATAGGCGGATAATAACAAAAGGCGCTTGGGTGGCAAGCGGGTAACAACAGCATAATTATCTCTCACGATACAGTTCATAACGTTTGTACGTTTCGGTAGCTACAAGATTAACGTCGTCCGTGTCATTGAATTCAAGGAAAACAAAAGTGCCCTTCATAAGTTTCACGCCAATCGGCCTAACCTTCAAACCGGGGAACGCCTTTCTGGCAAACCGCACCATCTGTGTAATCTGAACAACGCCCAGCAGATCACGCGGCGCTTCGGATTTTGCTTCGACAGGGAGGATAAAGCCATCTCCATCCGTGTTAATCCCGATGTAGAGGTCGTCCATCTCTACCTGCCCAAGTCCTTTGATAGAGGTTCTCAAGTGGGCCTGTAAATGGTAGGTCGTCAATGAGGTGAATGTATCTATCAATCGGTTGTAACGAATGCGAGCCAGTATAGACTGTTCGTCCTTCCCCTGGTACTTTAACACGATTTGTGGTGTTGCATCGAGTACGCGGATGATTTTCAAGTCTTCTGGGATAATGACGTACGGTGATCGGTTCAAGTGCATGAATTCGTACTTGCCTTTTCCTGCTCCGGTAATCGCCCAATCACCGTGAGTCAGAATGGACTTGGGCAATGCTGAACGACCCGTGCGATATGTATAAGCCACGTCGGGCGGATTCTCTTGTACAAGCCCAAGCTCAATCGCCGTCTGTTTGACGTCCTTCAAAGTAAACGCTAATGATCCGGCGTTTGGGTTAGCCTCGCGCAGCTTGTGAAAAACCTTCTCGATAATCCTATCATATTCCTTGAGCTTTTCTTCGGGTATTGCGGGTCCGACCTCTTCCAGCGGAAAGAGAGTGCCAGAGTTTTCAAGTTCGTTGCCGGTCTCTGGAGTCTGTTTCGCTTTCTCAGGCATACGCCTCCTAGTCATGAATGTCTCGATGAAATGCCGTTCCAGCGAAAGATGATAACCTCTTCTCTTAATTCCTCTTTCGTCGCGGTTGCAAAGCGAGTTCGGAACAGGTCTGTGCGCACATGCTCATAGCCGAGTGCTTGGGCAATATCCGCAAGCAGTTCTCCTGTGCGAATCATTACCCTCAGATATGATGCTTGGTCGCCGACCACATAAGCCAACTGCGCCCCGGGACGAAGCACGGTGCGTAATTCGGCCAAATGACGTGCCATCCCGCCAAAATACAACTTGGTTACTCTCGGGTAGAGCTTTTCAAACCCCGACGTTTTGCCAAGTTCAATCCTTCGGTTTTCGATCTGCTGAGCAATGCGCTGTATCTCCGGATGCTCGGCAACCCAACTGTCATCAGTATCCGCCTTGTAAACGCTGCGTGTGTTGGAACGTACCAATCCTTTCTTTAGCTCTCGCAATTCCTGTTTGCTCTTTATGAATCCAAGCAATACCGATTCCAGTCGCGTCGTGCGCGTATAGTCTTTCTCGTTTGGATAGGGCGGAGACGTAATTACGGCGTCAACATGGCCGGGTGGAATTACCTCGCCGACACGACGCGCATCGGCGAGGTGAACCTTTGCCATTGGATACGATTTGCCCGCCACAAGCCCTAGATCCGTTGTCATGTTCTCAATCTCATGTAACCAAGCCGCAATGACAGGGACATCGTGCTTGGGTCTGCCAACACCCACTTCAGGGCCGAAACGGAGATTGCTAACAGTGAACACTAGCGCGTTGGCAAGCGCAAGCAGTTGATGACGGTAGCATCGTTCGTATTGGCACGATTTGAGGCAATCGAGCAAGACGAGCGTTTTGTGCAGAGGTAGAGGACTAATTGAGTTGGTCAGCAATAGCTTGGAGGGTTCGTTCTCCAGCCGCCTCAACGGTAGATTTCTGGCTCGGTCTTGAAAGGGAGAATTGTCGTCAATGCCTTGCGCGGCCAGCATTTGGCGGGCGGCATCTGCCACCTCATGCGCTCGTGAATTTAACGCGTCCGGATCTATATCCCAATCCGTCTTCACTGAGCACGCAAAATGCGCGAACGGGTTAGCTTCTATTCCAATCGCCTGCATCCCGGCTAATCTTGATTCGACAACGGTCGTGCCAGTGCCGCAAAATGGATCCAAGATCACGGCATCCGCGTCCAAACCGAAATCCTGAACGTACTTGCGAACAAGGTGAGGGGGAAACGAGAGGACAAAGCGATACCAGTCGTGGAACGCACGGTCTTGCGGGTCGAGTTTGTTGGCTCGGCCGATCGGTCCGCGTGGCTCGACAACTGGCAGGGATTCGGGAGGAAAAATCGCATTCATGGTCGCAGCGACATTATATCATGCCTTGGGCGGATTGGCGCATCGGAATCTCACCGCGGCGCGAACAGCAGCAGAAACGCGAACACGAGGATCATGGACAACAGCAATACCCCGAGCCGCGCGCGCACGTCCTTGGCGTGGCGATAAATGAGCACCAATGCGAATACGAGCACCGCGTACGCTGCCGCGACGAGCGGTTCAACTGGGCGGAAGAGTGAGCCGCTCATGTGGTCGTCAACGCAATGATGTCTTCGATCTTGAGTCCGTAAATCTGCGGCGGCTCGACGCCCATCAGCGCAAGGTAGGTCGCGATTTGGCTGCGGTGATGCACTTCGTGCTCCGTCATCGCCATCAGCCAGCGCCACGCCTTGGCCGGTGGCCCTTGCAGACTGGGGCGCGGTTCCTCCAAGTCGGCGTCGCTCATTTTTGCCAATGCCGCCGTCGCCTCAGCATGGGCTGACTCCAAGTGAGCGATGGTCTCTTCCAGCGTCCGCGCGCCAACGCTATCGTGCCCACGGTAGTGCCACGCGCCGCCGAGCGCGACCGTGGTAAACATTCGCTCGGCGGCGGCGAGGTGGCGGATCAGATCTCCGCAGGTCAACTCGCCCGGCTTGGGCGACCAATCCATCTGGTCGGCGGGAATCGCCCGGACGTAGTTCAGCGTGCGGCGGCGAACGCCGGCGAAATAGCTGACGAAGTGCTGAACGCTGTGAATCATAGCGGTTATGTCCTGCCGAACTGAATTTGCTGGAGAAATATTTCTTTATCCGCGTTCATCCGCGTTAGGCGCCTTCATTGAAGGCGACGCGTCCCGTAATGACTCTCACTGTTTTTCTCTACGCGGTTCCGGGGGCGCCGGTTCGCGGCGCGGATAGGGCACGGGAATGTATTGCACGGATGGACGGCGGCCACCGCCTTGGGGATACAGTTCCATCAGCTTGATGATCTCTTCCGGCATGTCGGACGAGACGGGCATGCCAAGCGACTGCGCCTCTTCGAACGAAATCGGATAATCGTGCGTCCACTGGCCGCAGGTCAGCGCGTCCGCCAGCGTGTTCGCCTTTTCCTCCTCCATGCCGTTGCCCATCAGAATGCGGCGCACCACGCTGTTCACTTGCGCGACGGCTTTCTTGGCCACGTCGGCGAGGATGAGGGTTTGATCGTCAATCTCGTTCACGTCCTTGATTTGCGTCACGTGCAAGATGGACGACGCGGGATATTGTCCCAGCTGCGGGTCCACGGGGCCGAGCACCGCGTTGGGGTCCATCACGATCTGATCGGCGGCCAGCGCCAGCAACGTTCCGCCGCTCATGGCATAGTGCGGGATGAACACCGTCACGCGCGCCTTGTGCCGAATCAGCGCGTGCCCGATCTGCTCCGCGGCGAGGACGAGACCGCCCGGCGTGTGCAGCACAATATCAATCGGCGTATCCGTCGAGGTGAGCCGAATCGCGCGCAGGACCTGCTCGCTATCTTCGATGTCAATAAAGCGCGCGAACGCCAGCCCGAGGAACGAGAACGCCTCTTGGCGATGGATCATGGTGATGAGGCGCGAGCCGCGCTTGCGCTCGAACTTGCGAATCAGCGTGTTGCGCGAGTTGCCGATCATCATCCGTTGGATGACGGGCAGGAGCGACGAGATGATGAGAAAGACCCAGAAGAGGTCGAAGAGGTTGAAATTCATGACACCTCCAGTAAACAGTATTCCGTGTTCAGTACTCAGTGATCACTGAACGGACCGAATACAGAATACTGATTACTGAACACTGGTTACCGTGGCGAAAAACGAATGGCATCCACCGCAACCACCGTGGACTGCTGCGGCTCGTAGGTGATGTCGGCGAGGGAAACGTATTCGTCGCCGGTCGCTGCAAAGTAATATGTCCCGAGCGCCACCCATTGGTTCGCGTACAACGCTTGATTGAGCGCGCGAATATCACTGGACAACGCGTGCTCGATCCAATAGCGCGCGTTGCGCGTCGTCGCCAAGTTGCCCGGAATGTAGGCCGCGACCTCATAGTAGCCGGCCCGCGGCAATTCGGGATACCAGCGCGCCCAATTGTATAACGGCAGCGAAAAGGTATTGTTTTGTGCCGAGAAAGCGTGGTTGCCATGGCCGGCCGGATGATCGCGCCAGCCGCTCTTGACAAAGCCCGGGCTCTGGTCGTCTACAATGACATCGCCGATGGCGCGCGGCGTGGTACCCGCCGCCAGAGGGGGCGCGGTGACGCCGCTGGCGATCTGCGAGCGCAGCGATGCGGCGCCGGTGTGCTGGTAATACTCGACGCGCCAATCGTGGACGCCGGCGTTCAGGTAAACCGTCGCGGCGTAGATCGTGGGCGGTTGATCGTGCCAGTGGTCAATGACGAGGTTGTTGTCCACGTAAACGCGCACGCCGTCGTCGGCCGCGGCGCTCACCGTGTAATAGCCCGCCAAACTCGTGGCGCGCTTGGACGTAAAGCGCGCCGACCAGTTCGCGCCATTCGCGATGCCGGGCCCGGGCGCGCTGGTCCCCCAATCGAAATTGAGCTGCGTGTCGTCGCGAACCAATGCGGGCGCGCCGGTCAAGCCGGTGTTGTTGAAATATTCGCCGCGCCAAATCTCCGCGCTGCCCGGAACGGGGAGCCAAGTGAGGACCGCGAGCGCGGCCGAACTACGCTGAAAGTATTCCATCTTGATCAAGTGCTCGCCGGTTGCGAGCGTAATATCGCCCGACCAATTCTTGGGCACTTGATCGCGCCATTGGTCAACGAGCAGTTGGTTATCCACCCAGAGCCGAACGCCGTCGTCGGTCAGCGTGGTAATGCGATAGCGCCCCGCGTCGAAATACGCGCCGCGCGTCCAACGCGCCGAAAAGTTCTCGCCCGCGATGCCGCCGCCGGGACCCGTTGTCCCGAAATTGAAATTCAGTGCGCCGTCGTTGCGGACGAACGCGGGCGCGCCCGTCAGATTCGGGTTGCCGAAATACTCGCCGCGCCAATCGGGAAAATTCGCCGAGATCAGTTGCAGGCGCACTTCCGCGGGCCCCGCTTTGCTATAATATTCCATACGCACGAGGTGGAACGCCTGGGTCAGATTCAGCTTGACCGTGTGCGCCGTCGCCGCCTGATCGCTCCACGCATCAATCACCAACCCGTCGTCCACGTAGAGGCGCACGCCGTCGTTGTGGATCGTCGTCAAGGTCCAGAGGCCGGGCGTGTCAAAGTACAACCAGCGAACCCAGCGCACGGAAAAGTTGCTCGCGGGCAGATTGGGATCGGGCGCGGCCGCGCCCCACGCGAAATCAATGTTCGGATCGGTCCGCGTAAAGGCGGGCGTTCCCTTTAGCTCGGCGTTGGCAAAGTATGAGCCGGTCCAGCCGGTGGTCGTTTGCGCGAGGGTGGGCGCAACACTTGCGAATGTCGCAACGACCAGCACGAGCGCAGCCAGCGCGAGCGAAACGGCGAGTGGTCTCTTCACAAAGCACTCCGCATGTTTTGTCGTGAGGCAGTATACCTCAATTTGAAGAGGGAGACAAAGAACGACTTTGACACCATCTCTCGGCTATGATAGAGTAGGTGCGGAAAACCCGAAATGACTCTTGTTCAACTCAAATCAATCGGCCTTGTTCACAACGGCATTACCGAGGCCCACTACGATACGCCGTGGCGCGATATCGAATCCGCCATCGTCGTTGACGACGAATGGCGCGAGGCGCTCGAGGGGCTGGATGAGTTTTCGCACGTCTGGATCATTTTCTTTTTCGACCGCGTTACGCTGCCCAGCCCGGACGCGCCGCGCGTTCGCCCGATGCGCCGGGGCGACTTGCCGCTCGTCGGACGCTTTGCCACGCGCTCACCGCAGCGGCCCAACCCCATCGGCATCAGCCCGGTCGAACTACTCGAAATCAGCGGCGCGACTTTACGCGTCCGCGGACTGGAAGCGCTCGACGGCACGCCGGTCCTCGATATCAAGCCGTATATCGCGCGCGGGGATGTGATCGAGAATACGCGCGCCGCCGCGTGGGTCAAGGACTATTGGCTCACCCAGCCGCCGAAAGAAGAATGAACGCCGCGTCCATTGTCTTGCGTCCGGCCCAAGCGATTTTTGCCGCGTGGATCGCGCTCTTTATCCTGATCCTCGCGAACGGCTACACGCTCAACTTGCTCTGGCTCCCCGCCGATGCCGCCGCTGTGCTTGTTCTCGTTCTGATCCAAGCGAGTTTGCTCGCGCGTTGGCTTGCGGTGCGGCACGTTCGAATCGCGGGCGATGCGCTCGAATTAGCCGGATTTCTTCTGGTCGTCGTCGGCGTTTGGATTTACTTTGTCTATCCGGCCCTGCCCACGCTGCTGCCGCCGTCCTATTCGGGCGACCCCGCGCTGCATTATGCGTTCACCAGCAAGGTCTTTGCGACCGGTCGCATCATCGCCGACGATCCCGGCGGCCCGTCGCTCATCGCGGCGACGCTGGCGCACTGGCTGGGCCAGTCGCCGCTACGCGTCATGCACCCGGTCGCCGCGCTGTGGCTGGCTTTGACCGCCGGCGGCATTTACGGGATCGCGTGCGCTATCTTGCCCGACCGGAAAGAATCCAAGGTCGTCGCGCTCGGCGCGGTGTTTGCGCTTTTCGTCGCGTGGAACTATTTCGCGGGCCTCGCGCTAGGCGCAAATTACTTCTTTTCGCAAATCGCCGGGCAGCTCTTTATCGTCGCGTTCGTGTGGGTCCTTTGCGAGTATCGCGAGTCCGAGGACACGGTGTGGGAAATACTCCTCATCGGCAGTCTGCTTTCGGTCGGCGTTTTGTATCCGCTGTGGATTGGCTTGCCGGGCGCGCTGTTGGCGTGGGAAATGGTTGACGCGTGGCGGCGCAACGAAGCGAGTCGCGCGCGCACACAGCGGACCGCGCGGCTTGCCGTCATCGCCGCGCTCGTGGTCGGTGCCGCGTTTCTCTTGAATGGCCGTCAATTCATTCCAACCCTCGGACGAATTCAACTCGGCGGTACCGTCCTCGGGCCGACGCTCGACGCATTGGGCGGGCCCCTCTTGGTTCTCTGCGCGCTTGCCGGGTTGCTGATCGCGCGCGGCCAGGAGCGACTCCGGGTTGTCGTCGCCTTGACGGTTTTCACGCTGCTGCAAACGTTGGCCTTGTTGGGCACGCGCGTTTTCCTCGGCGGGGGCCAATATTGGTTCAACAAATCATTTTTCCTCTGGATTTTCCCGCTGGCGCTTTGCGCGGTGATCGCGCTCGCTCGCGCGATGGACTGGCTGTCGCGTCTGATTCCACGGCGGCTCGTCGCTTCGGCCCCCGGTTTGATCACGGTCTTTGCGTTGCTCGCGGCCATTACGCTTTTCGCGCGTCCTGCGCCTTCCTACGCGGTACTCGACGAATCAGACATTCAGGTCGCGCTGTGGGCCAAATCGCATTTGAACACGCGGCACGTCAATTACATCGGTTCAAAAAGTCTCACGGGGTTGTGGCTCGGCGTTGGATTGTGGGAGGAGGAGCTGCCCGGCGATCTTTTGGCGGACCTGGCCGCGCTCGGCCCCAAGACATTTGAAGAGTGGTACGATGCCCCGGGTTGGGGGGAATATGTGTTTGTGTCGAGTCGTCAAAAGATTCCCGCCGGACTAAACGTGACCGTGCTGTATCGGCAAGGCGACAGCATGATCGCGCAAAAGGCGTCCACCACGTCACATCCTCCAAGCGACGATCCGCCGGCCCGCTTCGGCAATGTACTGGCTTTGCGCGATTATGCCCTGCCGCGGCAAACGGTCGGCGCGGGCGAGGTGCTCTCGTTCACGACGACGGTCGAGGCGCGGCAAGTGCCGCCGCGGCGCGTCGCGTGGCGATTGACGCTGCGCGATTCGCAAAACGACTCGGCCGCCGAATTGCAGGTGGATCCATTCGACAACCAGTTTCCATTGCAGCGCTGGCCCGACGGCGCGGCGGTGTCTCAGAAATTCAGATTCCCGTTGCCCGCCGATATTCAACCCGGGTTGTACGATCTAAAAATCGGGCTATATTACGTCGGCAGCGGCGACGCGGTGGGCTACCGGATGAATGACGGAACTGTGGACGATGTGCTGGATTTGGGCCAGGTCAAAGTGGCACTGCCGACGCCAGATTTGGCTTCGATCGCGCGCGTTGACCGGACATTCGGCGAAGGGATCATGCTGCTCGGTTATCAGATCGAAAAGCCATCGCCCATCCGTCCCGGCGATTCTGTCAACGTTACGCTCTATTGGCAATGCCTGCGAGCGATGCCGCAGGACTATTCCGTGTTTGTACACCTGGTGGACGAAGCCGGCGCGATGCGCGCCCAGCACGATAGCCCGCCGCGGGGCGGAACGTATCCCACCTCGATTTGGGATCGCGGCGAAATCATTGGCGATACGCACACGATCGTCGTTCCGCGAGAGCCGTCGCCGAGCACATATCGCCTCGCGGTTGGAATGTACGCCTGGCCCAATTTGCAGCGGCTACCGGCGGGCAATGGCGATCAGGTGGTGCTGCCGCTGACGATCAAGATTGATCCGTAATGTCATTGCATACAAAGACCGAACTCTCAATTTCACAGGCGCTGTTCACGCTGGCCTTGCTTGTATTCTTCTTCATTCTTCTCAACGGCTATGCGCTGAACCTCGTGAGCGGCTACCAGGCGAATAACTGGCTTGTGCTCGCGGGGCTGGCGGTCGAACTCGCCATTGCGCTCGCCGCCGCGCGGGTTCTCGTTTCCGTCCGATTCGACTTCGTGGAGTTGATCGGTTTTCTGGTCGTCGTCGCGGGCGTGTGGTTGTATTTTGTGGCCGCGTCGCTGCCCACGCTGTTGCCGCCCACGCAGTCCGTAGATGCCGTGCGCCATTATCTACAAGCCCTCTTCTCGTATCCGAACGGCACGCTCGTCAGCTGGTATCCGGCGGGCGGCGCCTTCGTCGTCGCGATACTCTCTCACTGGGTCGGCGCCGCGCCGCTGCGCGTTCTGCATCCGACCGCCGCGAGTTTTGTCGCGCTGAGCGCGGGCGCCGCGTACGGCATCACGTGCGCGCTGCTGCCGCCCAAGCGGCGCTCCAAGATCGCGGCGCTCGCCGCGCCCGCGCTGCTGTTTGCGCCGTGGTCATACTTTGCGGGCGCGATCAATTGGGAGCAATATTTCTACGCCCAGATTTTCGCGCAGTATTTCGTCGTCGCCGCGCTCTGGTACATCGCCAGTTATGCTGCGACATCGGATTGGCGTTTCCTCGTGCTGCTCGGCGCGGCGCTGTTGGGCGTGGTCGCCGCGTATCCGTATCTGGTCGCGCTGCCGATGGCGGTGTTTGGGTTGGTTGTGCTCGCGCGGGTGAGACCCACCCCTGGCCCCTCCCTGAAACGGCGGGGAGTTGTCGCGCTAGCGGCTTTTGCGGCGTTATTGATTTTTGCGGCGATGGCGCTGCAACAGGGCGGCATCCTCGAGCTCAAGACTTTTCAGATTGCGACGGAAGGCGACGTGGGCGCGGGCGGCGTCGCCAATCCTTCGCTCGAAACTCTGGGCGGGCCGATTTTTCTTTTGCTGGCGCTGGTCGGCATTCCGCTGGCGTGGCGCACTGGCGCGCGCGGCCCCGCGGGGGCGATTCTCGCGTTCGTGGCCGTGTGGCTGCTGCAACTTGGCGCGCTCGTCATCGTTCAGCCGGTGTTCCAGGTCTCGGGTTATCGCATTGACAAGACCTTTTACATCCTCGTCTATCCGCTCGCAATCCTCGCCGCGCTTTTGCCCGCGTGGGCGCTCGATCGTTGGCTGGCCCGAATCGAGCATTCGCCGCGACGGCTGGCGGCCGCGTTCGTCGCGATTCTGCTGGCGGCGAGTGTTGGCGTGGTCGCGTTTCGTCCGCCGATTGCGTATGCGCCGTTTAGCGAGTCGGAGTTGGAAACGGCGCTGTGGGCGAAAGAGCATTTGGACACGTATCAGATCAGTTATCTCGAACCGGAGACCGCGCGCGCCTATTGGCTCGCGTTCGGATTATGGCGCGAGAATCTGCCGAACGAGTGGTTCCAGTGGATTCCGGCCGGCGTGAAATTGGGGCCCAAGACGTTCGACGAATGGCTGCGCGATCCTGCTTGGCCGCGTTGGGTTCTCGTGCCTGACGTGACCGCGCTCCGCGCGCCGTTACCTAAGACGATTTACGCCAGCGGCAAGAGCGCGATCCTGGAGAAGGAAACGCTAACAACGGCGGCCCCCACGCCCACGTATGCCTCGACCTTATATTTCGGCTCGGCGATCAAACTACTCGGGTACGATTTACCGCGCGCGACTTTTTCGCCCGGCGAGATGGTCACGCTAACGACGTACACCGAATCGCGTTACCCGCCGTCGGAAACGGTTGGCTGGCGCGCGGAATTGGTGGATCGCCACGGGAACGTGGTCAGCAAGGCGAACGGCGATCCGTTCGGCGGTAAGTATCCGCTCCAGCGCTGGCCTCCCGGCCGGTTTGCGCGCGACATGTGGTCGCTGCCGCTCGATGCGAAACTCGCGCCGGGGGTCTACAAGTTGCAGCTTGGGTTGTACTGCCGCACGGACGGCGCGTTCGTTGACGTTCACACGCTGCCCTCGGAGCAAGGCGCGCAAGACCATTATGCCGCCGCCGCGCTCGCGCAAATCAAGCTGCCGGTTCCGCCGCCCAGCGCGGAAGAACTCGGCGCGACAAAACGGCTCGACGCGCGCTTTGGCGATAATCTGGTTCTGGCGAGCTACGCGCTGCGGTACGACCGTGAGACGCGGACCGCGCATCTTTCGTTATACTGGCAGAGTCGCGCCAAGCCGAACGACGATTATACGGTCTTTGTCCATCTACTCGACCCATCCGGCAAGATCGTGGCCCAAAAGGACTCGCCGCCGCGCGACGGCGCATATCCCACGTCGGTCTGGGATGTGGGCGAAATCGTGCAAGACGAATACCGGTTTGTTTTTTCGGCTGACACGCCGCTACCCGCTTCCATCGCCATCGGCCTGTATTCGCAGCCGAACATGCAGCGGCTGCCGGTGGGAACGGACGACAAGGTAATTTTAGATTTTAGATTTTAGATTTTCGATTAGCGGAATCCAAAATCGGAAATCGGAAATCGAAATGTTTCTTTCTCACGCTTTACGCATTCGGCCCAAAGAACTCGTCGCGTTTGTCGGCGCGGGCGGCAAGACGACGGCCATGTTGCGGCTCGCGGACGAGTTGGTCGCGCAGGGCTGGCGCGTCATCGTGACGACGACGACGCGCATGTTTGCCGCGCAGGTGGGCCTCACCCCCTACCCCCTGCACCCCATCCCCCCTCTCCTGGACTTGAAGTTCAGTCCAGGAGAGGGGGGAAGGGGGGGTGAGGCGACCATCCTCGTCGGCAAGGACATCGAGGGCGACAAGGTCGCGGGCGTGCCGCCTGCGGTGCTTGACGAACTCGCCGCGTCGAATCAGGCGGATGTCATTCTTGTCGAAGCGGATGGCGCACGGATGCTGCCATTCAAAGCGCCTGCCGCGCACGAGCCGGTAGTGCCCGGCACGACGACGCTGCTGGTTCCAGTGGTTGGCGTGTCCGTCGTCGGCGCGCCGCTCGACGCGCAGCACGTCCACCGTCCTGAAATGGTCGCCCGACTCGCAGGCGCAAAAGTGGGCGATGCCATCACTCCCACGATGATCGCGCGCGTGATCGCGCATTCAGAGGGTGGGTTGAAAAGCAAGCCGGCGGGCGCGTGTGTCGTCGTGCTGGTTAATCAGGTGGAAAGCGAAAGGCAGCTCGACGCCGCGCGGGAGATTGCGCGCTTGCTGTTGAAGCATGATGAAATCGAGGGGGTCGCGATTGGCGCGGTCCAAGACGCGTCCAGCCCAATTCGCGAAATGCGGCGGCGGGTCGCGGCGATCGTGCTGGCAGCGGGCGCGGGCACGCGGATGGGCGAGCGCGTCAAGCAACTCTTGCCGTGGCGCGGGAAAACGCTAATCGAGAACGCCGTCGAGATCGCGACGCGCGCGGATGTGGACGAAATCGTCGTCGTGCTGGGCGCGCGCGCCGAAATCATCCGGCCGGTTATCGAGAGTTTGCCGGTGCGGATCGCGCAAAATCCGGATTGGGCCGAGGGGCATTCGACGAGCATCCGCGTGGGCTTGGGCGCGCTGAACCCGCAAACCGACGCGGCAATTTTCATCAACGGCGATCAGCCCCTGATCACACCAGAGATCGTCAACGCGATCCTTCAGCGCCATCGTGAAACGGGCGTGAGCATCGTCGCGCCGCGCTATGCGGGCCAGCGCGGCAGTCCGGTGTTGTTCGGTCGCGCGCATTTCGCGGAACTGATGCGGCTCAGCGGCGAGCAAGGTGGCCGCGAGGTGTTGGTCAAGTATCCGGTCGAATACGTAGAGTTCGCCGAAGCGCGCGCGGCCTTTGACGTGGATACGCCGGAAGATTACGCGCGTTCTGCGCAAATTGACACCGCCTAATGCGCGTGGTATATTTCACGCGCAATGACCCCCGCACAGCTCGAGCAGCAGCGCGATCGAATTTATCGCCGCGCGCGCATACAGCGCATCCGCACGATGGACGAGGCCGCGCACTTCATTGATACCGTCGGATTCTGCCTACTCTTCGCCTCCACGCAAGGAATCGAATTGCCTTCCCTCTTTGAAGCGGTCAAGGGTCGGCGCGATGCCCACATTGAGGATTGGGATGCCGATTCCGACCGCGTGTGGGTGTGGAAGAACGATCTGCCGGCGGCCAAGCGCGCGTACTATGGCAAAGCGCTGGTAGGCGGCAAGCCCGTGTTCATTTCCCTGAAAATGCTGCCCTGTCTTTACGCGCTGCACGCGACGGAGAACGTGGACGAAGAATACGCGCGCGGGCGACTTGGGCTCGAGGCGAAACGCGTGTACGATACGCTGCGCGCAGTCGGCCCAACGCCGAGCAAAGCATTGCGCGCGGCGGCCGGTTTTGATCGAGCCGAGGATAACAATCGCTATCATCGCGCGCTCGACGAATTGCAGCGGAGTCTGGTGATTCTGCCCGTCGGCGCGACGTTGGAGACGGGCGCGTGGCCGTCGCAGATCTTTGATCTGGTCGCGCGTTGGTATCCGGCGCAGGTCGCGCGGGCGCAAAAGCTTGACGCCGACCGCGCGCGCCGCGCGCTGGTCAAACGTTACGTGCAAACGGTCGTCGCGGCGAAACCGCCGATGATCGCGCGGGTCTTTGGCTGGTCGCGCCAGCAGATTGATGAGACCGTTGCCGACTTGGTCACGCGGCGGGTTTTGAAACTGAACGAGGATTGGATTGTAGCGGAATGAGTATGTCGGTGCCGAGTTCGATCCGCGTGCTGATGCCGAACGGGCAGGTCGCGGAAATGAAATTGGAAACGTATCTGGCCGGTGTGGTCGCAGCCGAGATTGGCGCGCATGCGCCGCTGGAAGCCCTCAAAGCGCAAGCGGTCGCGGCGCGGACGTATGCGGCTGCTGCGCATCGCCATGCCGCGGAAGGCGCGGACGTGTGTACGGGACCGCATTGCCAAGAATGGAAACGCGTGGACCCGATCGTCGCCCCTGGAATTTTTCAGGCGTTGAGCGAGACGTGGGGCATTGTCGCCATCCACGACGGAAAATTCATTGACGCGTTTTACTTTGAGCATTGCGATGGACGGACGCGCAGTTCGGAAGAGGTCCATATTTCGCCGGTCGCCTACTTGCGCGGCGTCGAATGCGCGTGCGGTTTCGTCGCGCTGAAGGGGCACGGCGTGGGGATGTGCCAGCGGGGCGCGATCGTCATGGCGCGCCGGGGCGCATCTTTCGAGCAAATCTTGCAGCATTACTATCGCGGCATTGTCGTCATCCATTCGGGCCGTCCAACAGTTCAAGAGATTACCGCGCCAGAACCGCCGAAACCGGCGAGGAAATCCAGAGCTACCAGCAAGCGCGCCAAAGCCAAACCGGTGGAACTTGCCGAGCAGGTTTCGCCCGCGCCGCCACTGGCCGAGCCAAAGCAGGAACCTGCGCCCGTCGCGGAAATTACCGCGCCGGAGATAGCCGCACCGCCGGTCGAACCCGCGCCGGTTGCCGAGACGCCCGAGCTCGTGGAATCGCCACAACTCGAAACGCCCGCCGCGCCCGTTATCGCGCAGGAACCCGTTGCCGAGATTCCCGCGGTCGAGGTCGAAGCGATTCCCGAAGAGTCGCCCGTTCAAGTGGAACAGGCCCCCGCTGAACCGGTCCAAGAGCCGATCTCGGTTCCGTCCTACGTCGAGCAACTCAACAATCCAACGCCCACCCCTGCGCCAATCGTTCCACCGGTCGAGACCAAGATAACGCCCATCTTGGAACACGAGTTGCCCACGCTCGACGAGCAGATCGCCGTCAAGAAACCTCGCGTGCACATTGACCATTTGCCGGGCCAACGGATGATTGCGGGCTGTCTGCCATCGGCCGGCGTAGTCGTCAGTATCGAAGACGCCAAGAAGAACAAGACGCTGGTTTTCAGCGGTAGCGCGCCGCATTACGGCGAGGGCGGCTTTGAAACCATCGTCGGCGAAGACGGGCGCTATGTGGTTGCCATTGACGGCGAGCGCGTGGAGGTGAAGGTCGAGGGAGACACGGTGTTCATATCGTGGTGCGGGTCATGAGACGTGATGCGTGAGTTTGGCAGGTTGGCACGTTGACGGGGTTGTGAAGTTGACGTAGAATGGGTGCCGGAAAAGGAGAGAAATGGTATCAGCGACCGTGGAATTGTTACCCGACGGCAGTCTAGTCCTGCCCCCGGCATTCGGAGAGCAACTGGTACATGTCAAGACTTTTCGAGTTACTCGCCGCAGTGGCTCGATTGTGCTGGTCCCGCAACCTGAAACGGCTGGCGTGGAAGAAAAGTATCCTCTCGCTGTAGACGTGCATTATCTTGATCCGATTGAGTTGCGCGCGCTGCCAACGCGTGCGCAAGAGATTGGCCAACACGCGGCTCTGGCGCGCGTCAATATTTCCGGCGATAATACGCTAAACCCGTGGGAGCGACTAGCAGGCATGTTCAGCGTTGGTCAGCCCGTCAACATCGAGGAGATTTTGGATGCCGGCGGTTTCGACGAATCCGCGCGCGACCTATAGTTTCCAAGGCGCGCCACCAGAGATCGCCTATCTGGACACGTCTTTTGTTCTTAATCTCGTCGTGAAGGAGTCCGCATTTCACAGCGAGTGCGTTAATTTTGCAAAGCAGCTGAAAGCAGCTGAGTCGCTTCTCGTGCTTTCCAATCTTGTGCTGGACGAAATGTGGTTTGTCCTGCTGCGGCTCCAGGCGGTTCAAGAGCAAGGTCAAAGTGGATGGCTTTCGTTTCTGCGTCAACATCCTGAGAAGATTCGCGTGTATGCGCAGCGATTGGAACAAGTTACGCAGCAGATTCTACGAATACCCAATCTGTTGTGGATCGAGACGACATTTGCGCAGTCCTTGAAAGCATTGACGTTCGTTCAACAATACGGATTGTTACCGCGCGATGCGCTACACGCCACGCTGGTCAAAGACGCTGGTATCGGTACCTTAGTCACAACGGATGCCGATTTTATGCGTGTTGAAGGAATCACTCTCTACACTTGTAATCGTCATGTCCAGGGTACGTAGAGGCATTTTAAGCGCATCGAAGTACGCCGCCGAGTCGCTTGGCGGTTTTTTATTTTGCGGTGAGGTGGCTGACGATGGTGGGGGTGATGTCGGCGAGCGAGTGAATGCGCGGCGCGAGGGACGCGCGGCCCGCGCCGATCAGGAGCGTCGGGACCGGGTTGAGCGTGTGCCCTTTGGCCGACGTATCCTCGAGGTTGCCGTGGTCGCTCGTCAGGACGATTGACGATTGCGCCAGGTCGCTTTCGTCGAGGACGCCCGCGAGGAGTTGGTCCACTTCCGCAAGGACGAACGCGGTGAAATCCGGTTTGGCGCGATGGCCGGCAGCGTCGGTGAGGAAATATTCGAACAAGGTAAAATCGTATTCCCTCGCGAGCCGCGCGAGATTTTGACCCGCTTGACGCGCGGTGATGAGTGGGACATCCGCGCCGAACGCGATCCAGCGCTCGTTGGTGACAAAGCCGCTAACCGCGCGTCCCGCGCGCAAATCGTCAATGTCGCGGTAACGGACACCCGCGGCGAACGCGGCATACGAAGTGGCCGAGCGGCGGGCCGAGTTGCGCGCGAGGCGCTCGAAGAAAATCGGCGGATAGGCGTTGGCAAACGCGACGCGGCAATTCGCGGCGCTCAGGCGTTGAAAGATGTTGTCGTGCGCCAGGATTTTGCGGAGCGCGGCATTGGGGTAGGGGCCGAGGTGCTCGCCGATGGCGCGGGCCGCATTGACGCCCGTAAAAATGGTCGTCTGGCCGGTCGCGCTTTGGGGCAAGCCGGGGACGCCCAAGGTCGCATCGGTCGGGACGAGGGTCGCGTGCTTAAACTCGCGGTACTCGCCCCGGACCGGCGGCGAACCGTCAAGCAGCTCGCGCAGAGTGGGCATGGGGACGGTCAAGAACGGATTACTGGCGGGGTCGTTGGCTCCAAGTCCCCAACCGTCAAAGAAGAGCATGAGAACGGGCATGGAATAGGTATACAGGGAAACAGGTACACAAGTAAACAGGTAAATAGGTAAACACGTACTTGTGTACCTGTCTACGTGTCTACTTGTTTACGTGTCTACGCCGAGGTGTACTTGCCATCCAACCAGAGCAGTGGCGCGGCGTCTTTGGAGTGACCAAAGCCAAGGTCCACAACCTCGCCGATGAAAAGCGTGTGATCGCCCGCATCGTGGGCCGCGACGAGTCGGCAATCTACATAGGCGATACAGTCGTCGAAGATGGGCGCGCCGGTCGCCTGTTCGTGATACGCGATGTCGCCAAACGGTTCGGGCGGCATGGGGACTTGATGGGCGAATCGTTCGGCCAGCGGGCGCTGCGCGGCGCTCAGGATATTGACGGCAAAGTTGCGGGCGCGGGTGATAAACTCGTGAGTCGTACTGCTTCTCATCACCGAGATGAGGACAAGCGTCGGCGTTAGTGAGACCGAAGTAAAGGTGTTCGCGGTCATGCCGTGCACAAAGTTTCCATCGCGGACCGTGACGACGGTGACGCCGGTCGCCAAACGGCGCATCACCCGGCGATAATACAGCGTGTCAACAGCCACGTCGAGTTCCTGGGTTGCGGTAAACATATAAGGTGAGTAGCTCCACGAAAGGTGTGTTGCATTGTAGCAGATTGTGGGGTCAATGGTATAAAGAATTCGCAAGAGCGGAGGGGGGTGGTTGGGCCTGTCCTGAGCGAGGTCGAAGGATGGTCGGGTTGTTAGGGGCCGACAAGAGTGAAGTGTTTCGGTAGGATTTGGATTTCGAGGTGGTGCGCGCCGATGTAGGGGATTTCGCCGTCGGCTTCGACGGTGAGCGGATCGGGGGAATCAATCGTGATGTGCGCGGCCTGGACGAAGGTGACGCGTGCATCGCCAATATGCGTGCCTTGCATCACTTTGGGCAGCAGTGATAGAATGCCCACGCGTCCCAACCCTTGCGCGATAATCACATCGGCCAAGCCGTCGTCAATCCGCGCGGTTGGCGCGATCCGAAAGCCGCCGCCGATGCAGCGGCCGTTCGCGACCGAAATCATCGTGCTGCGCTGCTCGACGATGTTGCCGTCGAGCGCGATTCGCACGCGCGGCACGGAATAGTTCAGGAGCGTCTTGAACACTCCGGCGAGGTACATGGGGAACCCGCGCAAGAAGGGAATCTCGTGAACGTGCTGAGCAACCATCGCGCCAAAACCGGTGTCGAGCGCGTTGAGGAAATAGTGAGGGCCGGCATCATAGCCCGGCGCGGGCTGGTCGCCGGCCACTTTGCCGACATCCATCGCGCGGCGTTTGCCTTCCAGGATGCAGCGAACCGCTTGCGGCCAACCGTATTTCGTCGCCAGTGTCTTGGTCAAGTCGTTGCCCGAACCGATGGGAATGATGGCAAGCGAGCCCGCCGCGCGACCATCCGCCGCGCGCAACATCCCATTCGCGACCTCGTTCACGGTCCCATCGCCGCCCACCGCGACGAGCATTTCGTACCCATCGCCTTTGGCTTGTTCGGCGAGCGCGACCGCGGCACGCGGCGCGGTCGTCCGCGCCAGATCGAAGGCGAGGCCGCCCTCACGTAGCGCGCGCTCGATGGCGGGCCAGGTCTGGTTGGCTGCGCCGTTGCCGGAGATGGGGTTGAGGATCACGAGTGTTTTGGGCATAAGAGTTTCTACGAACTATAACACCGGTGGGCCGCGCGTGTTGCGCGGATCGGGCGACCGAGGTCGCGGCAACACGAACGCAAAGTCGGCCTTCGCCGACTCCCAGCCGACGGAGGTCGGCTTTGTGTTGTTATTGCTGCGACCTCGGTCGCCCGATCCGCTGACCAATTGACTAACGGAGTTTGAGATGAACCGCATCATCACGTTGACGAGTGATTTTGGCTTGCAGGACGGTTTCGTGGGAACGATGAAGGGCGCGATTCTGGGCATCAACCCCCAAGCTACCATCGTGGACATTACGCACGAGATCGCGCCGCAGAATGTCGAGCAGGGCGCGTTTCTGTTTGCGGCCAGCGCCACATACTTTCCCGCGAATACGATTCATGTCGTCGTCGTTGACCCTGGCGTCGGCACCGCGCGGCGACCGATTGCGCTCCAACTCGGCGAAACTATTTTCGTTGCTCCCGATAACGGTGTATTGTCACTAGCCGTTACGAATTACGAATCCCAAAGGGACGCTTCGCAGTTACGACTTACGAATTCCCAAACGCGCGCCGTTCACCTTACGAAACCCGCCTACTGGCTCCCGCGCGTCTCTCACACGTTCCACGGGCGCGATATCTTTGCGCCGGTCGCCGCCCATCTTTCGCTCGGCACGCCGGTTGACGCGCTGGGCGAGCCGATTGCCGATTGGATTCGCCTCGCGCCTGCGGCGCCGGTCCGCCGCGCGGATGGCGCGCTGATCGCGCAGGTCCGGCATATTGACCGGTTTGGCAATATCGTCATTAACGTTGTCGAGGAGCAAATCGCCGGGTGGGATCCAGACCTAATCGTGCTAGTGAGTTCGAGCGGGTATTTGGAGGTGGCGGCGCGGGAGGCGAACGCAGCGCAGATTCTGGGCGTTCGAATTGGCGATCAGATCGTCGTCGTACCTTGACAAGCCGTTTGTTTGGTGCTAGAATGTTAGCACTCGTAGGTTGAGAGTGCTAATTCAACAAATCGGCTGACTTTATGGCAGATTTGACCGAACGACAGGAAAAAGTCCTCGCCTTTGTCGTCAAAGAATACATAGAGAGCGCAATACCGGTGGGTTCCGAGACCCTCCGGCGGCGTGGTTTTGCCATCAGTTCGGCGACGATCCGCAACGAGTTGGCCGAGCTTGAGCAAGAGGGCTATCTCACCCATCCCCACACGTCGGCCGGGCGCGTGCCGACCGAACGCGGCTACCGCTATTTTGTCGAATCGCTGATGGAAGAGTTTGAGCTGCCGATTGTCGAGCAGCGCATGATCAGCCATCAGTTCCACCAGGTTACGCTGGACGTGGATCAGTGGATGCGGCTTACGGCGGCGGTTTTGTCGCGCGCGGCGCACGGCGCGGCCCTCGTGACGGCGCCGCAATCCCGGCACTGCCGGTACAAGCATTTGCAGCTCATCACGATTGGCGATCAGGTCGCGCTGCTCGTTTTGGTCTTGCAGGAAGGCACGGTCAAGCAGCAAATGCTCGCGCTGGCGCAACCCAAGTCGCAAGAAGAATTCACCCAAGTTTCCAATCGCCTGAACAACCAATTTGGAGGAATGGACGCCGAACAGGTTCGCTCCAAACCGCTTGCCGTCACGGAATTCGAAGCCGGCGTGCTCAAGGTCGTCGTCGGGCTGATGCAGCAAATTGACCGGCGCACCTCGCGCGATGTTTATCGCGATGGCTTGATGGATATTTTGCGCCAGCCGGAATTTGCGGCCATCGAGCGGATGCAAGCCCTGCTCGAGATGTTGGAGCATCGCCAGTTTCTCGAAGAGATGCTGACCGACCTAGCGCCCGATAGCGGCATCCAAGTGGTGATCGGCGGCGAGAGTCGTCACGGCGAAATGAACGATTTCAGCGTGGTGCTCGCGCGTTACGGACGACCGGAGGCCAGCGGCGTGATCAGCGTCCTCGGTCCGGTGCGGATGCAATACGCGCGCACCATCGGAGTGGTACGTTACGTCGCCGGATTGCTCGACGATCTGGTGGCGCGCATGTATGGAACGTAAATAGAGCAGTCGGAGGATCCGGATGCCGGAAGAGCAAATCAAAGAGGCAGAAGAGATGCAGGAGACGCCAGTCACCGCCGCAACCGACGGAGATGATCCTGCCGCCCTGAAACAGCAATTGGAGCTGGAACGGGCGAAATCGGCGGAATATTTGGATAGCTGGCGACGCGCGGCCGCCGACTTGTCGAACTATCGCAAACGCGCGGAAAAAGAGACGGGCGAATTGGCCAAGTTCGCGAACAGCGCCTTGATCGCGCGGCTCTTGCCCGTCCTGGACGATTTCGACCGCGCGTTTGTGACGGTCCCGGATGGACTGCGCGAATTGACCTGGGTGGACGGCGTGATGTTGATCGCGCGCAAGATGCGCGCGATCCTGGAAGCCGAAGGGCTGAAACCCATTGAGGCGCTGGGCAAGCCGTTCGATCCGAACTTCCACGAGGCCGTCATTCACGAAGAAACTGACAAGTCGGAAGAGGGTCTTGTGACCGGCGAACTTCAAAAGGGCTATCTGTTGAACGACCGAGTCCTGCGACCGACGATGGTCAAGGTCGCGAAGAAGAAATCATAGTACGTATTACGCAATACGTAATAAGGAGCATGGTAACATGGCCGCGAAATCGAAAATTGTAGGTATTGATCTGGGAACAACCAACTCGGTCGTCGCCGTGATGGAAGGCGGCGAGCCGGTCGTGATTCCGACCGCCGAAGGGTCGCGTTTGTTGCCCTCCGTCGTCGCAATTACGAAATCCGGCGAGCGATTGGTAGGGCAGGTGGCGAAACGTCAAGCGGTCACCAACCCCGATAATACGATTTTTTCCATCAAGCGTTTGATGGGGCGCAAGTTCACCGATGCCGAAGTGCAAAAGGCGCGCAAGATACTGCCGTACAAGATCGTCGAAGCGCACAACGGCGACGCGTGGGTCGAACTCGGCGGGAAGCAATATTCGCCGCCGGAAATTTCCGCGATGATTTTGGGCAAGCTCAAAGCGGACGCGGAAGCGTACTTGGGCGAAAAAGTCACCCAGGCCGTTATCACGGTGCCTGCCTATTTTAATGATTCCCAGCGCCAGGCGACCAAAGACGCGGGGCGCATCGCCGGTCTCGAAGTGCTGCGGATCATCAACGAGCCGACCGCGTCTTCGCTCGCGTACGGTCTCGACAAGCAAAAGGACGAGACGATTGCGGTGTACGACTTTGGCGGCGGCACGTTCGATATTTCGATCTTGTCGCTCGGCGAAGGCGTCTTTGAAGTCAAGTCCACCAACGGCGATACGTTCCTCGGCGGCGATGATTTCGATCAGCGCGTCATTCAGTGGATCGTGGACGAGTTTCGCAAGGAATCGGGGATTGATCTGCGGAACGACCGCATGGCGTTGCAGCGTTTGAAGGAAGCCGCGGAAAAAGCCAAGATCGAATTGTCCACGGTGATGCAGAGCGAAATCAACTTGCCCTTCATCACGGCGGATGCGTCGGGACCCAAGCATCTCACGATGACGCTCTCGCGCTCCAAGCTCGAGCAGTTGGTGGGCGATCTGGTCGAGAACTCGCTCAACCCCGTGCGCCGCGCGATGGAAGACGCCAAATCCTCGCCGCCGGATATTAACGAGGTCGTCCTCGTCGGCGGCCAAACGCGTATGCCGTTGATGCAGCAAAGCGTGCAGCGCTATTTTGCCAAGGAGCCGCACAAAGGCATCAACCCAGACGAGGTCGTCGCGATTGGCGCGGCCATTCAAGCGGGCGTGCTCGGCGGCGAAGTGAAAGACATTTTGCTGCTCGACGTGACGCCGCTCACGCTGGGTATCGAAACGATGGGCGGCGTTGCCACGCCGTTGATCGAGCGCAATACGACGATCCCGACCAAGAAATCGCAGATCTTTTCGACCGCGGCGGATATGCAGACCCAGGTCGAGGTCCACGTCCTGCAGGGCGAGCGCCCGATGGCCGCGGATAACAAGACGCTGGGACGCTTTATCCTGGACGGCATTCCGCCCGCGCCGCGCGGCGTCCCGCAAATCGAAGTGACCTTCGATATTGACGCGAACGGCATCGTCAACGTGACCGCCAAGGACAAGGCCACGAGCCGCGAGCAAAAGATCACCATCACCGCATCGTCCGGCTTGAGCAAGGACGAAGTGGACAAGATGGTGAAGGAAGCGCAGCGGTTCGCGGACGAAGACCGGAAACGCAAGGAAGAAGTCGAGGTTCGCAACAACGCGGATTCGAGCGTCTACCAAGCCGAAAAGCTGTTGCGCGATCTGGGCGACAAGGTTCCATCAGACGTCAAGACCGAGGTCGAGGGCAAGATCGCGACTTTACGTACTGCGATGGGCGGCAAGGACGTTCAAGACATCAAGCACAAGACCGAAGAGCTGGCGACGGCGCTCCAGAAAATCGGCGAAAAGATGTACCAGCAGCAGGGCGGCCCGGAGGCCGCGACACCGCCTCCAGGCGGCGACAGCGGCGGCGAAACGGGCGGGGAACCACAAGGCCCGAGCGGCACCGACACCGTCGAGGGCGAGTTCCGCGAAGTGAAATAGAGTTTGGGCGTGTAAACATGAGACCCGAAGGGTTTTTCGTAAACCCTTTGGGTCTTTGATTCCCACCATTACATCCCGAGTAGTTCGTCGTTAATACATTCAAACGTAGGACGGGCGGCTCGCCCGTCGGGTGGCGAGCGAGCCGCTCGCCCAACAAGGCATTTTCAGGGAAGGTCTTTTGCGACGAATTCGGGGATTTTACGCGCGCCGCGCTAGCGCCGAGGCCAACTGGCTCGTGCCGATGCTCCTCTTTCTGGTTGGCCTGCTCATTGCCTTTTTCCTGCCGCCTGTGTTGCGGCAAGGTCCCGATCGGGAAACGCTCGTCATGCTGGCGGAAACGGTCGGGGCCGGGGCCATGTTGCTCGGCGTTTTGTGGTTTCTGTGGAGTTTGGTAGACCTATACGTTAGCACGTACTGGCCGCAGTATCGAACCGCGTGGCATTTTTGGGGCAACGTCATTGCCGGCTCGGTCGCGCTGGCGTTCTTCGCGGTACCCGCGGCCTTGGCATTTCCTTTGGTGCTAGTCGCTCATCTGTTTCGACCGAACGCTATATTCCCCACGGACGCCGTTACCCCGGTCAACGCGCTGCTCCTCGCCTTCCTCTTGTCCGGCGTCGGCCTTGCCTGCCTCGGGTTCGTCTTTTCGGTCATCTCAACCAAGTACGGAACTCGGCCGCGTTGACGATGGCGCGGCCGGTCGTTGTTGTGATTTTAGCGGACAATCTTTACCGCACGACCTGTGCGCGCCGATTCGTAGAGCGCGTCAATCACGCGCATATTTGCGCGCGCGTCCTCGGGCGGATAACGCAGCGGTTTGCCGTTCAACGCGGCATCGGCGAAATGCTCGACCATTAGCCGATAATGATTGGCCGCCGGCGCAGTAATCAACGTCGAATTCGGATTTGTCTCGCTGGTCTCGTCGAATCGCAGGAAAATATCCGCCGCGCGCGTGCCGGGCTTGATCGGCCGGGCCAAGTCCACGCGGTGTTTCGTCCCTTGCACGTCGAGCCATTCGCGGTAATCCGTGCGGAAGCTGCAATCAAAGTGGGCGACGACGTCGTTCGGAAATCGCAAGATGCCGACCAGCGTCTCGTCCACGCCGCTCTTGCCGATCGTCGCGTCGGCCCGCACCTCAACCGGCTCGGCGTCCGCGACCAGGCGGGCCATATTCACGCAATAGCAGCCCACGTCCATCAGCGCGCCGCCCCCCAAGTCCGGGTCTAGCCGGATGTTGTTGGCGCCTTGAATATTGTAACAAAACGCGCTGCGCATGACCTTGACGTCGCCAATCGCGCCGTCGGCGATGAGCGCCTTTAGTTTGGCGAATTGGGGATGAAAGCGATACATGAACGCCTCCATCAGCAGGACGTGATTCTGACGCGCGGCTGTGATCATCTCGTCCGCCTCGGCGGCATTCAGCGCAAGGGGTTTTTCGCACAAGACGTGTTTACCATGGTTGGCGGCCCGAATCGTCCATTCCTTGTGCATCGCGTTGGGCAACGGAACGTAGACCGCGTCCACCTCGGGCGACGCCAGCATTTCCTCGTACGAGCCGAAGACGTGCGGAATGCCAAACGGCGCTGCGGCCTCCTGCGCGCTCTCCAGACTGCGGCTGGCCAACGCGGCCAGCACACCGTTTTTCGATTGTTTGATCGCGGGCATGACTTGCTTGAGGCCGATTTTCGCCGTGCTCAAGATTCCCCAGCGTAGTTTCCTCACCATGTCCTCCCTCGCTTCCCGTTTGCCGTTGACGCTTCGGCGACGATGGAATTATCGGTCAAACGGCGTGGGATGTCAAGGCGAAAAGGCGCGGCTCTAGCCCACGACGCCCTGGATCACTTGCTGCCCTTGAGCGGATTCGACGAACTCGCGAAAACGCAATTGAACGCGATTGCACGTACTCGACCGGTTGCGCGCGAGCAAGACCTGGCGGCACAGCGACATCCCGGCGACCGACACTGTTTTCAGGCGCCCCAATTCCAAGCTCCGTTCGACTGCGACGCGCGAGACAAACGACACCCCATACCCCGATTCGACCGCCACGGCGACCGCCTCGGGGCTGCCCAACTCCATCGCCACGCGCAATTCGTCCGTCGGCAGACCCTGTTCGGCCAGCGCGGTGAGAATCAAATGCCGCGTGGCCGCTCCGCCCTCGCGCAGTATCCAATCGGCCTCCCTAAACTCCGCCGGCGAGATTTGATCGCGCCGCGCCCACGGATGTTTCTCGGCGACGATGAGGACCAACTCGTCGGTAAAAAAAGGCCAGCATTCCAGTTTTTTGTTCTTCGAAGGTAATCCCAAAATGCCGAAATGGAGCTGCCGGGTCAGCAGGCGATCCTCGACCGTTTGGCGATCCATAATCTCGACGTGCGATTGCACCTCGGGGTAGAGCTGATGAAAAGCTCCAAGCAGGCGCGGCAAGACGTATTTGCCGGGACTGGTGCTGCATCCAATGACCAATTCTCCTTTTACCAGACCCTGCCGTTCACCCATCATTTGCTCGATCTGCGAGGAAAGATAGATCATCTCGTGCGCGATCGGCAGCAGGTCGCGGCCGGCTTGCGTCAGCATGATGCGGCGGCCAACGCGTTGAAATAGTTGCACCTGAAGCTGTTGCTCGAGCGATTGAATCTGAAAGCTAATCGCCGGTTGGCTCAGGTGCAATTTGCGCGCGGCCGCCGAAAAGTTCTCCTGCTCCGCCGCCGCGAGGAAAACCGCTAGTTCGCGAACTCCTACCATGGTTCACTCCGTGAAAATAGAAAACCTCGCCGGCGTACCCTCCGGTCCGCCGCGAGGCCATCATCACCCCATCGTGCCTTTTCTCTTGATAATTTACCCTGTTTATCGCCAAATGTCAAGAAATCGAATCTACACGGCTGCGCTTATAAATTCCGCTTTGATGGACTAATAGGAAACCAGTATAACGAAGATATTCAAAATTACTTGACTTTACAAGTAACGCGCGTTATAGTAGAAGAAGATGATTGTGAATTACTGCTCAAGTGATGGCGCTTGGGCAGAGAGTTGAAGCAGAGGTATTGAGTGCCTTCCATGAAGAATCGGGGAAGGTATTTTTTTTAGGAAAGGTACACATGTCTGACCTGAATCCCAATTTGACGCGACGTGGATTCATGAAAGCGTCGGCGTTCGGCATCGGCGCGTTGGTGCTCGCGGATCGGGCGCTCCGTTCGATGGCGGACGAGTTGATCAAGCTGGGCGTGCCGGTGCCGTGGTATCGTCGCGGGCAAATCAAAACGACCTACAACTATTGCGATATCTGCCCGTGGAAGTGCGGCATCGTCGTCAAAAGCGTGAACGGTCGCGTGTTCAAGATTGACGGCAATCCGCTCGACCCCAAGAGCCGCGGGATGCTGTGCGCGCGCGGGCAGGCCGGCGTGTCGTTCAACTACGACCCCGACCGCTTGAAGCAGCCGCTGATCCGCGTCGGCCAGCGCGGCGAAGGCAAGTTCAAGAGCGCGACGTGGAACGAGGCGCTCGATTACTCGGCACAAAAAATGCTCGCGATCAAAGACAAATACGGACCCGAAGCCATCGCGTTCCTCGGGCATACCTCCGGCGATTTCTGGTTCACCGATTATTTGTCGCAAGCGTGGGGCTCGCCCAATTCGGCCAAACCGTCCGTCTCGATGTGTACTACGCCGCGCGAAGAAGCCGCGCTCATCACGATTGGCAAGACGCTCGGCAACCACGAGCCGGTGGATTGGGAGAACACGCGCTGCGTCGTCCTCATCGGCACGCACATCGGCGAGGACGCGCGCAACACGATGATGCAGGATTTGGCGAACGCCCGCGCGCGCGGCGCGAAACTCGTCGTCGTTGACCCGCGCTACTCCTCGGCCGCGATGAAGAGCGATTATTGGCTGCCGATCAAGCCGGGCACCGATACCGCGCTCTTGCTGGCGTGGATGAACGTCCTCATCGCCGAAAAATTGATTGACCAAGAATTCATCGCCAAGTGGACGACCGGCTTTGACAAACTGGTCGAGCACGTCCAGCCCTTCACGCCCGAGTGGGCGGCGAGCATCACCGACCTCCCCGCCGATAAAATTCGCGCGACCGCGCGCGAGCTGGGCTACAATCGTCCGCAGGCGCTGATCGTTCCGGGTCGGCACGTGGTTTGGTACGGCAACGATACGCAGCGCATGCGCGCGGTGTACATCGTCAACGCGCTCCTCGGCGCGTATGGCCGCCGCGGCGGAATGTATTTCAACAAGTCGCCCTTTTTGGAGGAAATCCCGCATCCGCCTTTTGCCGCGACCAGCGGCGCGGGTGGCTGAAGCAGCACCCCTGGGGAAGAGGCAGGTCTGCCTCTCGGACCGACGGGCAAAGCCCGCGCGGATGGCGCCCGCGAGAAATTCCTCCGCGGCGGCACGGCGATTCAGGAATTGATCGAGCCGATGATTACCGGCAAGCCATATCCTATCAAGGGCTTGATCGCTTACGGCACGAATCTGTTTCACACGCTGCCCAACGTGCCGCGCACGAAAGAGGCGCTCAAGAATCTCGATTTTGTGATGGCGGTGGATACGCTGCCGCAAGACCACGTCGCCTGGGCCGACGTCGTCTTGCCCGAAGCAACGTACCTCGAACGCTACGACGAGTTCGCGGTGATCGGGCACAAGACGCCCTTCTTTTCGCTGCGCGAACCCGCGGTCGAGCCGTACGCGCAGACGAGACCCGCGTGGTGGATCGTGCGCGAACTGGGGATCCGGCTCGGGCTTACCGACTTTTTCCAGTGGAAGACCGCAGAGGAATATCTCAACCGGCGTTTGAGTTCGCTCGGAACGAACCTCGACAAAATGCGCGAGCAGGGCGGAGTCATCATTCAAAAAGGCAAGGCCTGGTTGGAAGATTTCGAAAAAGAAAACTCGTCGCCCTTTGCGACCGAAAGCGGCAAGGTGGAATTGTACGCGGCGTCGCTCGAAAAATCGAAATCGAAACCGTTGCCCGAATACGAAGCGCCGGCCGAGCCGCCCGCCGGCTACTTTCGCCTGATCTACGGCCGCAGCCCGGTCCACACCTTTAGCCGCACGACAAATACACCGTTGCTCAACGAACTCTATCCCGAGAACGAAGTGTGGCTCAACGCCGAGGTCGCGGCGCAGCTCGGTTTCAAAAATGGCGAGCACGTTTACTTGGAGAACCAAGACAAGGCGAAAAGCGGGCCGATCAAGGTAAAAGCAACCCAGCGCATTCGCAAGGATGCAGTGTACATGGTGCATGGTTTCGGGCACGATGCGCCGGGGTTGAAACGCGCGCACAAGCGCGGCGCAAGCGATGCCGCGCTGCAAACGCGCTACGCGCTCGATCCCATCAGCGGCGGCGCGGGCTTGCGGGTGAACTTTGTGCGCTTGGTGAAGGAGGCCTAACATGACCCGCTACGCCATGTCCATTGATCTCGAGCGCTGCCTCGGCTGCCAGGCGTGCATCGTCGCGTGCAAGACCGAGAACGAAGTTTCGCTCGGCTACTTTCGGCTGCGGATGCGGACGACCGTCGTCGGCACGTTCCCGAACCTGCAAGGCGAATTTCGCATGGAGCAGTGCTTCCACTGTGAAAACTCGCCGTGCGTGCCCGTCTGTCCGACCGGCGCGACGTATCGGACGGCGGAAGGAATCGTATTGGTTGACTCGGCCAAATGTACCGGCTGCAAAGCGTGTGTCACCGCGTGCCCGTACAACATGCGCTACATCCGTCCCGACGGCTACACCGATAAATGCACCTTCTGCGAGCACCGCGTCGCGGAGCAGCGCGTGCCCGCGTGCGTCGAGACTTGTCCCACGGGCGCGCGCGCCTTTGGCGATCTGGACAACCCCGCGAGTCCCGTACGGGTTGCTATCGCGCACGCGCGGCGATCCGAGGTGCTCAAGCCCGAAACCGGCGCACGGCCCAAGCTGTTCTACCTCAACTCGCGTTTCACGAACGGCGATGCGGAAGAGGGGCCGGCGATGGTCGTTTCGGAAATGGCGCGAGTAGGGGAATAAGATGCCTGAGATAACCGTAACTGGCGCGAATGGAATAACTTGGCCGAGCATGTCTACCTGGGGCTGGGAAATTGCGCTCTACCTCTTCGTCGGTGGACTGGTGGCGGGCTTGATGATCTTTAGCGGCGTCATGCGGCTTGCGCGTCCCGGACGTTTCAGCCGCGCGCTGCTCGTCGCCGATCTGACCGGGCTGCCCCTGTTGGGTATCGGCATGTTCTTGCTGCTGCTCGACCTCTCGAACAAGGTCAACGTCTGGCGTTTCTACACGACCTTCCAGGTTCGCAGCGCGATGTCGTGGGGTGCGTGGGTCTTGCTAGTGGCGATGGCGATGTTGGCGTTGCGGTTCGCCTCGCGCCTCCAACCCATTTCAGATTTAGGATTTAAGACTGCGGAGCGTCCCGTAGGGATTTCAGATTTAAACCCAAAGTCGAGAACGCGCTGGGTCAAATCTCTAATCTCCAGTCTCCAAGCTCTAATCATCCGAACGTGGAATCTCGCCGTCAGCGCGGGACGCTGGGCGATGACGCGCGACCGCGCGCTCGCGTTCGTCGGCGTCGCGCTCGGCATAGGCGTCGGATTCTACACGGGCGTGCTGCTCAGCACGATTCCCTCGCGCCCGTTGTGGAACACGGCGGTCCTCGCGCCCTTGTTCCTCGTGTCCGGTCTGGCGAGCGGCGGCGCGTTCCTCTGCCTCTTCCTGCCCGATGAGGAACACCTGCATCTCGTGCCGGTTTCGATTCTGTTTTGCGCGGTCGAAATCGTCTTGTTGGTTGCGTACGCGATCAATCTGACGTTCGGCAACAACACCGCGCAGCGCGCCGGCTCGATCTTGTTTGACGGCGCGTTCGGGCTGACGTTTTGGGGCTTGGTCGTGCTGCTTGGTCTGCTCGTGCCCGCGACCTTCGAGCAACTGGAACTGATGCATCGCCGCGTGCCTGGAGTGCCCATGCGGCTGCCCCCGGTATTGAAACTGACCGGCAGTCTCGCGCTGCGCTTCGTCATCGTCTACGCGGGCCTTGTCAGCTTTGTGTGACGCAACAAATCTTTTTAGGAGGAACTCGCATGAACGCTCGTAAACTTGTACTGGCTACGCTGTTGAGCATGATGCTCCTCGTAGCGTTCTTGGGCGCCGCGTGCGCGCCCGCGCCGACGGCGACGCCGATCCCACCGACGATGGCACCGATGGCGACCGTCGCGCCCATGGCGACGCAAGCGCCCATGGCGACCCAAGCGCCCATGGCGACGACGGCTCCGGCCGCGGCGCTTGACATCAAGATGGTGCTCGACAGGTACGTGACCGGCCTGCCGGATGGCTTTTATGGAGTGCAGCCGGCGGCGTTGAAAGACCAAATGGCCGCGGCCAAGCCCTTTGTGCTGGACGTGCGTGAGCCGAGCGAACTGACCGCCAACGGTCTGATCGAAGGCGCGGTCAACATTCCCATCCGCACGCTCGCCAAGAATTTGGACAAACTGCCCGCCAAAGATCAGCCCATCGTTACCTATTGCGCGGTCGGACAGCGCGGCGGCATCGCGATGATGACGCTGCAACTGCTCGGTTACACCAACGTCAAGAACATCGTCGGCGGCTACAATGCCTGGAAAGCGGCCAATCTCCCGGTCGCCACGATGGTACCCGCCGCGCCGATGGGCGGCAAAGCAGCCGACGTTGACAAAGACTTGCTCGCCGCACTCGACAAGTACCTCGGTGGCTTGCCGGATGGATTCGCAGGCGTGCAACCCGCAGCGTTGAAAGATCAGATGGCTGCCGCTAAGGTGTTCCTGCTCGACGTCCGCGAGACCAGCGAATTGACCAGCAACGGCTTTATCGAAGGTTCGACGAATGTTGCGATCCGCACGATGATAAAGTCGCTCGACAAGTTGCCGCAAGACAAGGCGGCGCCTATCGTCACGTACTGCGCGGTCGGACAGCGCGGCGGCATCGCGATGATGACGCTGCAGTTGCTTGGCTACACCAACGTCAAGAACCTCGTCGGCGGCTTTAACGCTTGGAAAGCGGCCAACCTGCCCATCGCCGGCGCGCCTGCCGCGGCCGCCGCGACCACGGCGCCCACCACCGCGCCCGCCATGGCTTTCGACATGAAGGCCGCGCTCGACAAGTATTTCTCGAGCTTGCCGGATGGCTGGGGCACGATTGCGCCCGCGGCCATGAACGATCAGATGCAAGCGGCCAAGCCGTTTGTTCTGGACGTCCGCGAGACGAGCGAAGTCGCAGGCGGCTTTGTAGCCGGCGCGGTGAATATTCCGATCCGCACCCTAATGAAGAATCTCGACAAGTTGCCCGCGAAGGACCAACCGATCATCGCGATGTGCGGAAGCGGGCATCGTTCGGCCCTGGCGATGGTCGCGCTCCAGATGCTGGGTTACACCAACGTGAAATCGCTCGCCGGTGGTTTCGGGGCCTGGAAGACGGCCAACCTGCCGGTCGCGACCGGAATGATGGCGGCAGCGAAAGCCGGCATGGCGCCCACGGTTGACAAAGACCTGGTCGCCGCGCTCGACAAGTATCTGAGCGGCCTGCCCGACGGTTGGCAGACGATCGCGCCTGCCGCGTTGAACGATCTGCTCGCCAACGCCAAGCCGTTCCAACTCGAAGTGCGCGAAACGAGCGAGGTCACCGGCAACGGCTACATCGCCGGCTCGACCAACGTCCCGCTTCGCACGATCGCCAAGAATCTCGACAAGTTGCCCATGGATAAGACCGCGGCGGTTATCACCGAATGCGGTTCCGGTCATCGCAGCGCGATGGCGATGATGGCGCTTAATCTGTTGGGTTACACAAACGTCAAGAGCATGGCCGGCGGCTTTACTGCGTGGAAGAACGCTAACTTGCCTATCACGAAATAGCGACGGGGTTGTGCTCCTCCTTGCGCGACGAGGCCCGGCAGAGTGTTCTGCCGGGCCTCGTCCATTTCACCAGACAATCGCGGTCAACGCGTTGCTGCGGAGTTGTCCTCCGCCCACCCCGGTGATTCTAAGCGAAAAGATTCCCGACGAATTCCCCGGCGTGATCGTCAAGTTGGAGATTGCGCCGCCGGTCGTCGGCATTATCGGGTTGGTGCTGAACGCTGCGGTCATGCCTTGCGGCAGGCCACTCACACCTAAACTGACCGGAGCACTAAAGCCGCCCGACGACGTGACTCGAACCACCACAACGCCCGGGCTGTTCCGCCGAAGCAGGACCCATCTCGGCGTCGAAAGATAAAAGCTGCCTGGCATTGGCGTGGCGACACGCGTCGGCGTAACAGGCGCACGCGTTGCCGTGCCCGTCGGCTTGACGGGCGTGAGCGTTGCCGCCCGCGTCGCGGTGCCTGTCGGCTTGACGGGCGTGAGCGTTGCCGCCCGCGTGGCCGTGGCTGTCGGCGGCGGGGGAACGGGAGCAGGAGCGCCGCAGCCCGGCATGGCCCGGCAGACGTTTAGGCGTCCACCGGTAGTCGTCCGGCCATTCAAACTGGGCAGCGGGTCTACATTGTTCAGCACATAGTTCTTGAGTTGTTCGACCGACAAGTTTCCTTGCCCAGGTAGCGATAGAATCAACGCGGCTGCGCCCGAGACGTGCGGGGTCGCCATTGATGTCCCACTGAAATAGCCATAGCCGCCGCCGTTGATCGTCGAAAGGATATTCACACCCGGCGCGCCCAGGTGAACCGCCGAAGAACCGTAATTTGAAAACTTGGCGAGATTGTCGCTCGGGTCAGTGGCCGCGACGCAGATCAAGTTCGTCGCGCGATAACTACAGGGATAAGAGGGGCTTGCATCGCTATTCGTCGCGTTGTTGCCGGCCGCGACGACGAACAGGATACCCTGCCCGCCGGCTTTGACGATTTCGTCGAGCAGCGCCTGCGAGTAGCCATTCCCGCCCCACGACGCGTTGAGGACGCGCAGGTTGACCCCGGCCAGCTTGGCGTTGATCGCAAACTCGATCGCATCAATCGCGTCGGCTGTCGTTCCCGCGCCGCTCGCGTCCATGAACTTGAGCGCCATTATCTGGGTTTTCCAGTTCACTCCGACGACGCCCAGTCCGTTATTACCCACTGCGCCTACCGTGCCCGCGACGTGCGTGCCGTGCTTGTTATCGTCCCGCGGATCGCAAGTGTTCGTGATCGCGTTGTATCCGTGAGTTCCGGCGGGACAGTTGCCAATGCCGCCCGGATTGTTCCAAATGTTGGTCGCCAAATCGGGATGCGTATAGTCAACGCCGGTATCGAGCAGGCCGACGACAATCGAGGCGCTCCCAGTCGTTAGCGCCCAAGCATGCTCGGCGCGGATGTCCGCGCCGGGTTTGCTCGCCACGCCGCCGATGACTTGGCCCGTATTTCTTAGGCCCCAGAGCTGAGGATAGGCGGCATCGTCGGGTGAGCCAAAAGTGCGAAGGATATAATTCGGCTCGGCGTACGCCACATTTGCGTCACGGTGATACTCTTGAATCGCCTGTTCGACCGAGCGATTGCGTCCCAGCTTGACGACGCGGGCCTGGACGTTCTTGAAAATCCGCACGATCCGATCGCCGAGGCGAGTTTCGAGATCGGCTTTGTTCCACTCGGCGACGTGGGTCTTGTATCGAACGATCAACTCGCCGGACACGTAGCTCGGCCCGCCGCCCTGAGCAAAAACGCTTGGCGCTCCCAAGGCCATGACCAAAAGCAGCGTAACCCAAAGCGGCAGCAGGACGCCGAATTTCCGAACCACATCCGTTCTCGAGTGTTTGCCGTTCCCATCCATCGCGCCTCCGTTTGAGAGTTAGATGAATGTAACATACGTCAAGCGGCCAGCACTCGCAATAGTGCTCTAGTGCTAGCCCCCCATCACACGCACCAACAACACCGGCACGTTGGTTTTGGACAGCACCTTCGGGGTTACGCTGCCCGACCAGAACGCGTCGAAACTCTGGCGCCCGTGCGTCGCCATGACGATCAGATCGGCGTGGACGCGGCCGGCTTCGTTGATGATCGCCGCCGGCGGATCGCCGCGCGCGACAGTTGCCGTCGCCGGCAGACCCTGCGCGAGCAGGTGGGCGGTCATTTGCTGCAAGTATTCGATTGCGCCGCGCTGCGCGAGTTCGAGCACGGCGGTGGTCGTCGCGGGGAGCAGCATACCCGTTGCGGCGCGTTCGCCCTTGAGCGTGCCGGTCGTCGGCACGACGGTGACCAAGTGCAGCGCGGCCCCCGTCGCTTGAGCCACTTGCTCGGCGACGGGCAGCGCGGGTTCGTGAACCGGCGCGCTGTCCAGCGGGACGAGAATTTTGCGCGTGATGTAGGGGACGCTAGAGCCAGCGGCTCCTATGTCGCGCGGCCGCACGAACAACACCGGCGTCGCGCCGCGCGAAATCACTTGCTGCGCCAGACTGCCGATCAACACATCGCGCAAGCCGCCGCGCCCGTGCGCGCACAGCACCACCAAATCACTGTCGAGTTCGCCGACGTGCTCGAGAATGCTGCCCGCGACATCTTCCTCGCGCGCCGGATGAACGTCTCTTTCGACCGTTAGGCCCGGGCGCGCGATCCGCGCCTCGACTTCCTTGAGGTACACGCGCGCTTCGTCCGCTTGCATCAAATGGCGCTGACCGTGAACCGTCGCGGGCGGGGCTTGTTCGAGCGCGTGAAAGAGGACGAGCGTCGCGTGAAAGCGCTCGGCGAAATAGACGGCTATGGGCAGCACAGCTTCGGCGAGGCGCGAACCGTCCAGCGGCAGCAGCAATCGTCGGAACATTCCTACTCGCCTCCCGTGAGAGTTTGATACAGGAGAAACAGATTGAGCGCGACGATCAGCCCGGCGACGATGCTCGCCAGCAGAGTCGTCGCGCGCTTGTTGACGAGCACGCCCATGATATCGCGCCGCGCGGTAAAAATGACCAGCGGAATCACGGCAAAAGGCAAGCCGAAGCTGAGGACGACCTGGCTGAGGACGAGCGTGCGCGTCGGGTCGAGGCCGATCGCGATGACCGCGAGCGAAGGGAGCATCGTCACTAGCCGCCGAATCCACGGCGGAATGTGCCGCCGCAGGAATCCTTGCATGATCACTTGGCCCGCCATCGTGCCGACCGCTGACGAAGACAGCCCGGACGCGAGCAGAGACACGGCGAAAATCCAACTCGACGCATTGCCGAGCAAGGGCGCGAGCGTGCGGTGCGCTTCTTCAATCGTTCCGATCTCCGTTAGCCCTTGCGCGTAAAAGGTCGCCGCAGCCATGATGAGCATCGCGATGTTGACGAGACCCGCCGCGCCCATCGCGATCAACACGTCGAGCAGCTCAAAGCGATAGAGCCGGCCCAACAGCTTCGGATCGCGCGTGACTATGCGTCCCTGCGTCAGCGCCGAGTGCAAAAAGATGACGTGCGGCATGACGGTCGCGCCGAGAATGCCGCTCGCCAGCAGGACGCTTTCGGTGCCGCTGAACTGTGGCACAATCGCGTGATAGCCGATCTCGCCCCAATTCGGCTGGCCGATGATCGTCTCGGCCAAGTAGCTGAGCGCGATGACGCCGACGAACGCGGTGATCACAGCTTCGAGCGGGCGAAAGCCGTAACGCTCTAGGCCCAGAATGACGAAGGTAAAGATCGCCGTGAGAATGCCGGCGGCGAGGAGCGGAATATCGAAGAGGAGATAAAAGCCGAGCGCCGCGCCGAGAAATTCCGCGAGGTCGGTCGCCATCGCGACGAGTTCCATCAGCACCCACATGGTCCAGACGAGCCAGCGCGGAAAATGCTCGCGGCACTGTTCGGCGAGATTCAAGCCGGTGGCGATGCCGAGTTTCGCGGAAAGCGATTGGATCAGCATCGCCATCAAATTGCTGGCGACGATGACCCACACGAGCATGTAGCCGAATTTCGCGCCGCCCTGGATGTTGGTCGCGAAATTGCCGGGGTCCATATACGCGACCGAGGCGATGAATGCGGGACCGAGGAAGGGGAGGAGCCGGGCAAAGGGGTTTTTCTTGCTCTGTCCCTGGAGGATTTCAACAGCCGCGGCGACCGTGGGCGAATCGCCGGAGCGGACAACGGTGATGGGCGCGTCAGCGAGGCGGGTCATGGGCGGATTATACTCCGCAATGAGGATTTTGCAATCTTACGGCAGGGGAGCAGAGGAGAGGGGGAGAACGTCTCCCTCTCTCCCGCGCTCTGCAGACGGCAGTCGTCTCACACTAACAGGCCGGTCACGTACATGATCCCGAGGCCGCTGACGAGGCCGGCGACATTTGCCATGTTCCACGCGCTCGCGCCGGCGTGGGTCTCTTTCCCCAGCAATTTGCCGATTTCGTAGACGACTTGGAAAATCGCGCCCGCGCCAATCGCGAAAAAGAGAGTCGCAAAAAGATCCGAGTACGCGAGACCGCCGATCCAGGTCCCCAGGATCGTGGGCGCGCCGCCCAGCAGCCCCAGCGCGACGAAATGCCCCAGCGCCGGTTTGCCGCGCACCAGCGGCGCCACAATTCCAAAACCCTCGGTCACATTGTGAACGATAAAGCCGATCACGAGGAACACGCCTAACGCGAGCGCGCCCACGGCATAGGCCGCGCCGATGACCAGTCCCTCGCCGAAATTGTGCAGCCCGATGCCGAGCGCGATTAGGTACGCCAGCCGCAGGCGCTGCGCGGCTTCGTCCGGCACGCGCCCGCGTGTCAACTCGCCCACCGCGACGATGGCCAGAAAACTCGCGATGACGCCGATGGTCACCAGTCCCATCCCCTGGAACGGGCCCGGCACGCGCCCCGCGATTTCGAGCGCCTCGCTCAGCGCATCCACGCCAAGGAAAATGAGCAGGCCGATCGTGAGACTGAGCAAAAAGTTCATGGCGCGCTTGCCGATTTTCCGCAAGAACGGAAACCACAGCAGCCCCAAGCCGACCGGAATCACGCCGACGTAGATGCCGATGAGCGCAAAGCTCGCGAACATTTCCGGCGTCGGCTCCGGGGTTGCCACGGCGAGCGGGATCGAGTAGGAAAAGATCAACCCTTCGGCAGTAATGAGCTTGATCTCGTGCGCTTCGTATTCGACCCAGGGATAGTTCAGCGTCATCGTCGCGCGGTCAAGCCGTCCGAGCGTCGCGCGCGGTTCCATCTGGAATGCCCAGAGCGCATCGTCTACCGTGGCCTGGGCAATGGTCAGCTCGGTCCTGCCGCTGTTTACGATGGACATCGTGATCTGGTTGGGACGCAGCACGACGCGTTCGAAACTGAGTTCGCCAAGCGGCGCCGCCCCCGTTGGCAGTCCCGCGTTGGTCACGAGAAAGACGGCGATCACGAGGCCGAGCAGAATCAAGGGCAGCAGCGCGAGCAGAATCGTGCCCGCGCTCAGGCCCACGGGTGTTGCTATCTTTCGTTGGGGAAGATCATATTCAGTCATAGTGTTCCTCGACTCTTCATTATAGGTTTACCGCGCCGACGTTGAAAAAGCCCATCCAGCCAAGTTCGGCGAATTCGGACTGGTGCGCGTGGAACATATAGCGCCCGGGGGTCTTGTATTCGAATTCCAGGATGCCGCGCTCGCCCTGGCCGAGCACGATCGTGTCCGTATACTCGCGCGGCGTCAGACTGGTGCCGGTGGGATAATAGTGAAACAGATTCGCGTGCAGGTGCAACGAGTTGATCAAATCGAATTCGGTGATGTTGACGAGATAGACGCGGACGCGCTCGCCCGTCTTGATTTCGATGGGGTGCTCGTTGAACCAAAACGCGACGCCGTTGACCGTGTAGAATTCATTCTCGCTGTCCTGATCGAGGTCAAACCCGTTCATCACCATCACCATCTCGGTTGCGCGCGGGCGCGGCGTCTTGGGATCCACGATAAAGGCGCCGTACAGACCCTTGTGGATGTGACGCTTGAGGGGCATGGTGTGGCAATGGTAGAGGTGCAACCCGAACGGTTCCGCGGTGAATTCGTAGGTGAACGAGCCGCCGGTCGGTATGGCTTCCAGCCCATCCATGTTCGCGGGGTGAATGCCGTGAAAGTGAATCGAGTGGGGATGCGCGCCGTTGTTGATGAACTTGACGCGCACCACATCGCCTTCGGTGGCGCGCAGGGTTGGCCCGGGCACGAACCCGTTATAGGTCCACGCGGCGAATTTTACGCCGCCGGCGACCTCGATCTCTTTGTCCTCGCCGACGAGTTCATATTCGCGCAGCGTGCGCCCGTCGGGCAATTGGCTGACCTTGCCGTAATCGAACGCGGTCAGAAATCTGGTCGGATTCATCTCGTCGGCCGCGTGAAGATTGGCCGTAGAGAGATCACACCCGCACGAGGAAGGGCCCAGCGCGGTGTGTGCGGCGTGTTCGACGGCTTGCGCGTGGAGCACAGCTTTTTCCGGCGCGGCGGCGGTCTGGCTGCCGGGCAGCAGGATTTTCGCGCCGACGGCGCCCAGCGTCCCCACTGCGCCCAGTTTGAGCAGATCGCGGCGGGAAAGGTTTTTGGGTTGGTTTGCGTTCATGTCATCTTCTTCCTATCTAGTTGCCTTGCGACGTGGTTTGGGACTGCGAAGCGTCCCGTAGGGATTTTTGATACTTTGAATCGTCTTGTCATTCTCGCGTGCGCCGGGCGAATCCACCCAGATCTCGCGCGCGATGGCCGCGTCCAGAATGCGTTCCTCGCCCGATTCTACTTGCACGCGGAGCGGACCGCCAAACGGCTCGGCTTGCAGCACGGCGACGGTCGCGCTGGGAACCAGCCCCAGGTGCGAAAAGTGCCGCAGATGTTCCGGGTCCTGATCGGTCACGCGACGGATGGTCGCGCGGCTGCCCGGGGGCAGATCGCCCAACCGCTGTTGCGCGCCCTCGACGATCGTGCCGCTCTTGCTCGGGATCGGATCGCCGTGCGGGTCTTGAGTCGGATTGCCCAGGAATTCGGCGATATGTTCTTCAAGGTTATCGGAAAGGACGTGTTCGAGCTTGTGCGCTTCGTCGTGAACTTCGTCCCAGGGGATGCCGAGCGTTTCGTTCAGGAACAGCTCGATGAGCCGGTGGTGACGCAGGATTTCCAGGGCGATCTTTTCGCCCGGACGCGTGAGCGTGACGCCGTGGTAGGGTGAATGCCGCGCCAATCTCAGCTCGGCGAGTGGTAGATCGCCCGGAGATAGTCCTCCATGGCCGAGCCGAGCGAAAAGGTTTTTTCGACGCTAACTTCAAGTTTAGTCATGGCTAAATTATAAGGGAACTCGGCAGGCCTGTCAAGGGGGGCGGCCCAGGCGAATAAATTCGCGGCAACAAGCACACCAAGTCCACCTTCGTGGACTAATTCTGAGTCGGCGGAGGCCGACTTTGCGTTCGTGTTGCCGCGAATTCATTCGCCTGTAAATCCCGTTCACTTTACTAAATCCCGCCTTTTGCGTATAATAATCGCCGTGCCAACCAAAAGAGACTATTACGACATCCTCGGAGTGGGCCGCGACGCCAGCGACGACGACATCAAGAAAGCGTTCCGGCGGCTCGCCAAGCAATACCATCCCGATGCCAACGCCGGCGACGGCGGCATGGCCGAAAAATTCAAAGAGATCGGCGAAGCGTACCAAGTGCTTTCCGATCCGGAAAAACGCCAAGTCTACGACCGTTACGGTCACAATGCGCCGCAAGGAGGGTTCGGCGATTTCAGCGGCGGCTTTGGCGGCTTTGCCGACATCATGGAGGAGTTTTTCGGCTTTGGTTCGCGCGCCGCGGCGCGGCGCGGTCCTCAGCCGGGGGCGCATCTCAAATACAATCTGACGATTTCATTTGAGGACGCGGTTTTTGGCGCGGAAAAAGAGCTGGAAATTCCGCGGCTCGAGACGTGTCCCAACTGTCACGGCAGCGGCGCGGAGCCGGGGACGACGCCGATTCGCTGTCCCCAGTGCCATGGGACCGGCGAGGCCCGCCGGGTTCAACAGTCCATTTTCGGCTCGTTCGTCAACGTAGCCACTTGCCCGCGCTGCGAAGGCGAAGGCGAAGTGGTCTCAACGCCGTGTTCGCACTGCCGCGGCCAAAAGCGCGTCCAGATCACGCGCAAGATGAGCATCGCGATTCCGCCGGGCGTTGACGATGGGATGCAAATCCGCCTCACGGGTGAGGGCGAGGCGGGCATGCGCGGCGGGCCGGCGGGCAACCTGTACGTCGTCGTCAATATCAAAAAGCATCCGCTCTTCCGCCGCGAAGGCATTGACCTGTTGCTCGACCTGCCGATCAGTTTCATGCAGGCCGCGTTGGGCGACGAGATCGAAGTGCCGACGCTGGATGGCAAAACGAAACTGACCATTCCGCCCGGCACGCAGTACGCCAAGTCCTTTCGTATCCGGGAGCAAGGCGTGCCGCAATTGCGGCGCAATGGCCGCGGCGATCTGATCGTCACGGTCCAGATCGCGGTGCCGACCGAGTTGACCGAAAAGCAAAGAGCGCTGCTGCGCGAACTGGCGCGGACGATGGGCAGCGTGCCCAACGAGCCAAAGAGCGTGCTCGGCAAGATGAAAGACGCGTTCAAGTAGCAAGTCGCAGGTCTCACGTCACAGCTCGCAGGTTCCAGGTTGCCGGTCACAAGCAACGTGCGTGGCCTGTAAATTGGGACATGAGACTTGTGACCGGCGACCTGTGACATGAGACTTGTGACCTGACCATGAATTGGATCGAACTGAGCGTCGCCACGGATGCGGAGGGCGCGGAAGCGGCCGCGGCGTTGCTGAACGAGTTCGTGAGCGGCGGGGCCGTAATCGAGCAAACGATCACGCCGGAACCAGGCGAGACTTTGAATCCAGCGCGGGCATACACTGTCCGCGCTTTCTTCTCGTCTCACGCCGCCGAGGCGCTGGAACACGCGCAGAACGGACTTTGGCATCTCGCGCAACTCCGCGCGATGGGCGAGCCGCAAGTCCGCGAACTCGCCGAGGAAGATTGGGCCGAAGCGTGGAAAAAGCACTATACGATTTTGCGCGTCGGCCACCACATCGTGATCAAACCCTCGTGGCTGGAATACACGGCCCAGGCGGGTGACATGGTCGTCGAGCTTGATCCGGGCATGGCCTTTGGCACCGGTTTGCACCCGACGACGCGAATGTGCCTCATCGCGCTCGAAGAGCAGGTTACCCAAGACCAAGGCGTGCTCGACGTGGGGACCGGCTCGGGCATCCTTTCGATTGCGGCGGCGAAACTCGGCGCGCGCGAAATCCTCGCGCTCGACCTTGATCCCGTGGCTGTAGAGACGACAGCCAAGAACGTCGCGATCAACCACGCCGAGAATATCGTCGCGGTCAAGCGCGGCTCGCTAGATGTCACGGGCGAAGGTAACCTATTCGACCTAATCTGCATCAATATATTGGCGGAAGTCATCAGCGATCTCGCGCCTGCGCTCGCCGCGGTTTTGCGCCCCGGTGGGATCGTCATCGCGTCTGGCATCCTCGACTACAAAGCCGGCGATGTGATCGAAGCGCTCCGCGCGGCCGGCATCGAGGTCGTCGAGAGAAGACAGGAAGAGGACTGGGTCGCGCTCGTTGCGAAGAAAGAGGAGAGATGAAAGCGGAGAGCAAAATCGAACCTACTTCGAACTTCCAACTTCCAACTTCCAACTTCTGACGCATGCATAGATTCTTCGTGTCACCTCAAGCCGTTCGTGACAACCGCGTGATCCTGCGCGGGACCATCGTCCACCAGATCCGCGATGTGCTGCGGATGCGGCCCGGCGACGAAATCGTGCTGCTCGACAACAGCGGCGCGGCCTATCGCGCCGAATTAGTGACGGTGGACCGTGACGTCGTGCGCGGGCGCGTGGTAGACCGGTGGAAGTTGGAGACTGAGCCGCACGCGCGGATAACGCTCTATCAAGGATTGCTCAAGGGCCAAAAGTTCGATTGGGTGCTGCAAAAGGGAACGGAACTGGGCATCACCGCGTTTGTGCCCATGTTGTCCGCGCGCTGCATCGTCGGCAATGTGGACGATGTGAGCGACGCGCGGTTGGAACGTTGGCAGCGCATCGTCGTCGAAGCGGCGGAGCAGGCCGGACGCGCCGTTCTGCCGAGTTTGTCCGCGGTGATGCTTTTCAAGCACGCCTGCGAATCGGCGGCCGCGCGCGGCGGTCTCGCGATTCTGCCGTGGGAGAACGAGCGGACGCACGGGTTGCGCGAAGCGCTGCAAGTCGTGCCCAAATCAAAAGAGATCCATTTGTTTATCGGGCCGGAGGGCGGTTTCGCCGAAGAGGAGGTTGTCGCCGCCAAAGTGGCGGGCGTTGCGCCGGTTTCTCTCGGGCCGCGCATTCTGCGCGCGGAAACCGCAGGCCTGGCCGCCGCAGCCGCGATCCTGTTCGAACTGGGTGATTTGGGGTAGCGGGTAGGTAGATAGGTACACAGGTAGACAGGCATACACGTAAATACGTGATGTCGTACCTGTGTACGAGAGGTGGCTGATGGCAAGGAATCGCACGGTATACATCTGCCGCGTCTGTCACTTGGTCGGCGAGCGTCCCTTGACGTGCCATCCCGGCAAGTCGGTGGAATGCGATGCCGGTGTGGCGGGCGACGAAAGCTCACGCCCGCTGTTTGACGAGCACGGGCATCTCGTGACGCGCGCGCCCAAGTGGTGGGTGGACGCGTGCTTTAAGGAAAAAGGGAAAAGGTACACAGGTAAACAAGTACACAGGTAAACAAGTAGACAAGTATACAGGGAAACGGGTAAACACGTTAGACAACACCTGTCTACCTGTTTACGTATTTACCTGTATCCCTGTCTACCTGTTTCCGTGTGTACCTGTGTACCTGTCTACCTGTTTACTTTTTTGAGGTGAATGACAAAATGGCTGAAAACGTCGTTATTATCGGATCGGGCCCGGCGGGGCTGACCGCCGCAATCTACGCGGCGCGCGCCAACCTGTCGCCGCTGTTGATCACCGGGCAAGAAATTGGCGGGCAGATCGCCTTGACGAATGAAGTCGAGAATTATCCGGGTTTTCCCGAGGGCATTACTGGCCCTGAATTAGTTGATTTGATGCAAAAACAAGCGATGAAATTTGGCGCGCGGATCGAGATTGATTTTGTAAGCGAAGTGAATTTGAAGACGCATCCGTTTCAACTCAAGACCCAGAACGGTCTCGAGTACGAGGCGAAAACGCTGATCGCCGCGACCGGCGCGTCGCCGCGGCGGCTGAATGTGCCGGGCGAGAAGGAACTCATGGGGCGCGGCGTTTCGTATTGCGCGACGTGTGACGGTTTCTTTTTCCGCGGCAAGGAGATTGCCGTCGTCGGCGGCGGCGACAGCGCGCTGCAAGAGGGCCTGTTCCTCACGCGCTTTGCCGCCAAAGTCCACGTCATCCACCGCCGCGACCAATTCCGCGCCCAGCCGATTTTGCAGGACCGCGCCCGCGAGAATCAAAAGATGAATTTTGTTTGGAACTCGGTCATCAAGGAAATCAAAGGGAACGGCGCGGTCCAGTCGCTGGCATTGGAAAACACGCGCACGGGCGACGTAACGCAGTTCCCCGCGCAAGGCGTCTTTGTCTACATCGGCCACACGCCGAACACCGAACTATTCAAGGGCCAACTCGACATGGACGAAGAGGGTTACCTCAATGTGGATGAGCGTCTACACACCAACATCCCGGGGATCTTCGCCGCAGGCGAAACGCACGACCGCGTGTTCCGCCAAGCCGTCGTCAGCGCGGGCTATGGCTGCATGGCGCAGATGGAAGCGGAAAAGTTCTTGGCGGATATGGAGCATCGGGGGTATCCGGGGAAGTGAGTGTGGGGGTGTGGGGGTGTGGGAGTGTTGAATTTTTACTATGACCGTGAAGCCGATATTCTATATTTTTCCAAAGGGAATCCGTACGCTGAACAAGAATCTCAGGAAATCGGCAATGATTTGGTGGTGCGCCTGAATCCAAAAACGCACGAAGTGGAGGGGCTGACAATCTTGAACTTTTCTGGCCGCTTTACAGATATCAACGCGCAACCGATCCCCATCACCGCGCAAATGCAACTCGCATCCACATAGCGCTAGAACAATTTCTAAAGCGCGGAACATCACGATAAGAACTGCGTCTTGAGCTGAGCGGAAGCAAGGTTCGGGACGCTTTTGCATTTTGGGCGAGATGTTTGTAGAATAGGGGTGGGACAACAGAGCCACGATTCCGCTCAAATTCTTCATCACGCATTCTTGGCACGACATTGACTTTGCCAGACGGCTGACCAATGATTTGTGCGCTCGCGGGCTGGACGGCTTTTTCGACGGGTACTCGATCCAGCCGGGCGATCTGATTCCCGCGCGGATTGCGCTCGGCTTGGAAGACTGTGATGTGTACGTCCCCATTTTATCGCCTGCGTCGCTTGCCTCTCCGTGGTCGGACTTGGAAATCAACACGGCAATTACTCTCAGCCGCGAACGTGGGCGCAATGGGCGGCCGCGCATCATTTCGGTCATTGCCGAACCGTGCTCGGTGCCGGTCTTGCTGCGCGCGATGCTCTACGTGGATTTTGTGGGACGGTACGATGAAGCGTTACGCGCTTTGCTAACTGTGTTTGGCGTATCCGTTGCGTCTCAACCCCAGGTTACAATTCCGCCTACCCCGCAAATTGTCATTCCTCCCGCGCCAGAATTGCCGCGCACCATCACCGGCAAAGACGGCAAGGAGATGCTCCTCATTCCGGCGGGCGAGTTCGTGATGGGCAGCGATGAGCGTAAGGAAGAACAGCCGCCGCACAAAGTGTACTCGGATGCCTTCTACATCAGCCGCTATCCGGTGACGAACGCGGAATACAAAAAATTCGTGGATGCAACCAAGCACCGCGTTCCCGATCACTGGAAAAGCGAGCAAATCCCGCACGGTAAGGAGAATCATCCAGTTGTCTATGTGTCTTGGCAAGACGCCGCGGATTACGCGCAGTGGGCCGACGTGCGCTTGCCGACCGAAGCGGAATGGGAGAAAGCCGCCAGTTGGGATGATGCGAAAAAAGAAAAACGCCGGTATCCTTGGGGGAATGAATTCCACGCAAAGAAGTGCAATGCGTCCGAATCGAAGATTGGAGACACGACGCCGGTCGGCAAATATTCGTCGCAAGGTGATAGTTTCTACGGGATTGGCGATATGGCAGGCAATGTGTGGGAGTGGTGCGCGGATTGGTATGACGAAAGCTATTACCGGAATTCGCCGGAACGAAATCCGCAGGGGCCGGATTCAGGTCAAATTCATGTTTTGCGCGGCGGGTCGTGGTTCTACGATCTAGGCTACGCGCGCTGCGCCTTCCGCTTCAGGTACTTCCCGGACTACCGTGCCAAGTACGTCGGTTTTCGCGTTGCCGAGTCCTTTCCCCGAAGTTGATTCTGCTTTCTGAATTCTGAATTCTGATTTCTGTGGGGGGAGGCCAGAGGGGGGCGAAGTTTGCCCCCCTTTAGTCGCGGTGGAAAGAGTACAACGGACAAAGGCGAAATCAACGGACAGACCAAGAGTCCGTTTGTTTCGCCTTTGTCCGTTGTACTCGCCCGCCGTGCGTTCAAACGCACGTCTCACTCAGGTTCAAGCATCCTCAAGGATGCTCCCCCTCTCCCCCTCGTCAACTCTCCACTTCGATCAGGCCCTTGCGTATCGCGTACTTGACCAACTCCGTGCGGCTGTGCATGTTGAGCTTGCCCATGATGTTGGCGCGGTGGCGCTCGACGGTTTTCACGCTGATGGTTAGCTTGTCGGCGATCTCTTGATTCGATAGCCCATCTGCGATGAGCTTGAGCACCTCTTGCTCGCGGTCCGTCAAGCCGTCATAGCTTTCGCGCGCGGTGCCTTCCTCCACGCGTCCCAAGTAATCGTGGACGAGCGCTTTCGCAACGGAGGGATACAGGAACATGCCGCCTTCGTGGACGATGCGGATCGCCGAAACGAGATCGGTGGGCGCGGCTTTTTTGGGCACGTAGCCGGATGCGCCTGCTTGGAGCATCTTGAAGAAATATTCGTCGCTCTCGTGCATGGTCAGCGCGATGATCGAGATTTTGGCGAATGCTTGTTTGAGCTGGCGCGTCACTTCAAAGCCGTCCATGTCCGGCAGCGTAATGTCCATCAGCACGATGTCCGGCTGCAGTTCTCTGACTTTGGGGAGCGCGGCGCGTCCTTCCTCCACCTCGCCCACAATCTCTATGTCGCTTTGCGCTTGCAGCAGCATCCGCAGCCCCGCGCGCACAATCGCGTGATCGTCCACTAGCATTACCCGTATTTTTCCCAACGTACACCTCCGCAGTTCAGTAAACAGTGAACAGAGAACAGTGAACAGTCAACAGTCAACGGTATCTTCCAAGGAATCCGTAAGATATTCCGCCGCCGATTCCTTTAGCGCGTGTGGTGGTTCGCCGCAGAAGAGGTTTGCCTTGTCCATCATTCCACCAAGCAAACGTCCGATTTCCTTGTATCTTTCCAGCAACAGTCTTGCCGTTCCGGAATCCAAATATTCGCAGTCAACCGCCGTCTCGATCCAGTGTTGGGTCTCGTAATTTTCTCCGTCGGCATCTGTCAGTTTGCTAACAAAGTGCTTTTCGAATCGTCTCTTAGCCCGATGCCTCTGCAATGTTTGCGCCAATCGAACGCGATGAGCGCCGAAGCTGATCGGTAAGTGAGAAGGTTTCCTCTTTGGGAAAGGCGCGTGTCATCTGGAAAACTTCACGCTGTAATTGCCGCGCTTTCTGATACACCACGAGATCGCGGAAGTTGCCTGCATGTTTCAAATCACTCATGTCGCCTCCGCTGCTGACTGTTGACTGTTGACTGTCGACTGTTCACTGTTGATTGTTGACTGTTTACTGCTCACTGTTCACTGGTATCTCCACCATCACCTTCGTCCCATGCCCCGGTTCCGATTCGATCTTGAACTTGCCGCCCACTAGCTCGATGCGTTCCTGAATGCCGAGGAGGCCCCACGCGCGTTTGGATTGCGTGCCCATCACCTCGCTCACCACAAAGCCGCGTCCATTATCTTCGACGGTGAGCAGCACCGAGCCGTCCGCGAATTCGAGCCGGATCATCGCGGTGTTAGCACGGGCGTGGCGGCCTACGTTGTTTAGCCCTTCTTGCGCGATGCGAAACAATACTGTCTCGACCTGCGATGGCAAACGGCGTTTCGCGCCCAGCACTTCGATGTCCACGTGAACCTTGCTCCGGTCGGCGTACTGCTGCGCGAACCAGCGCAGGGCCGAGACCAAACCCATATCGTCGAGCAGAGCGGGACGCAAGTCCGAAACGAATTGGCGCAGGTTCTCGATGGCGTTCATGCTCAGCAGTTTCAATTCGGCGATCTGCCTTTTCGCCAGCGCCGGGTCTTTGGGAATCGTCTCCTCGACCCCGCCCAGGCCGACGGCGAGCGCGGTCAAGGTCTGTCCCGTCTCGTCGTGCAACTCGCGCGCGATCCGCTTGCGCTCCTCTTCCTGCGCGGCTACGGCGCGTTCGAGCAAGTGGCCGCGCAAATCCTCCTTCTCTTGCACCTGGGCATACAGCCCCGCATTCTCGATCGCGATGCCGATTTGGCGCGCAAGCGTCTGCATGACCGGGTAATTGGAAAAGGCGGCGCGGTGCGCGAGGCACAATGCGCCAATCGCCTCGTCTTGCGCGAAAATCGGCACCGCGATCATCGCCGTGCCGGTTTTGGCATCCGTGGCGTAGGCCGTCGCGCGCGTCTCGAAGGCGCGCTGCGCGGCCTGCTTGCCGCAGCCGCGCTCGGAGGGTTTGAGCGGCGCGGTTTCCTCGCGCAGCTTGCTGGCGCGGACGACCAGCGCGCGTTCGCCGGGATCGTAAATGTAAATCATCCCCGCGATCATCGGATCGAGCATACTGACGATGCGCGTGATGGAATCGTTGAGGAGTTGGTTCAGGTTGAGCGAAGTGCCCAGAATGCGGCACGTTTCAAACATCACGGACAGTTCACGCGTGGCTTCCTCTTGCGCGGCAAAGCGGGCGCGGTTCGCCGATTCCAGACGCCGCGTGTATTCGACTTCAAACACGCGCATCATGCGGATCACAAAATAGGCCAGCGCGGCAATCACGATCGTCCGCAGGACCTCAACCGGGATGCCGAACAGCGCGACAAAGGTGGTCTTGTTGATCACGGAAAACGGAAAAAACGGCACGTCCGGCCCGATAAAATGGTCGAGGACGGCATACCAGGCGAGCGCCAGCGCCGCGCCGACCAGGTCGGACCCGAATTGCGGCATGTTCTCGCGCAAAAACGACCGGCGCTGGGCGAGCATGGCGACCGCGGCGAGGACCGTCCCCGGCAAGCCGATGACGCAATGGCCCCACGTCTCCGCAAGCGCGATCCGCATGGCAAAGTTTGTATCGGGCAGTCGCGCGATCCAAAGGACGCCGAGGAGAAAGACCAAGACCGACGTCAGCGGCAGCCAGCGCAGCCAGCGCAGCGATTTCGGCAGGAGCTGCATGAGCAGGCGCACGCCAAATTCGAACAGGAAGAAAAACGAAAGCGCCATCCAGCCGGTCTTGAGAATCTCGGCCCACATCGGCTCGCGCGCAACCGTGGGGATCTCGGCGGAGATCATGGACAGCATTTCGATCCATTCGTTGATCGCGTGCGTGATCCCAAACGCGGCGAGGAACGGCAGCGCGCGCGAAAGGCGCAGTTGGCTCGCGCGGCCGCTTTCGAGCGCGACGGCAAAACCGGTGACGAAGTGCGCCAGTCCATAGAGAAAGTAGATGGGGATGATGTTGGCTTGGAGAAAGGTTGCGATTTCAGACATGGGGGTCAGCCCGTAAAACGTCAAGCGCAAAACGTAAATCTGCGCGCCAAACAAAAAGCCCGCCGATAAAAACAATGCGCCAACTTCGGGACGCGATTGCCCTACGACGGGGTGAACGATGTGACCTGCCGAATCCTTACTTCAATTATACAACGCTTGACGACAAAAGCCAAAAAGCGTACACGCGCCGAAACAGAAAACGCCTTCCCCGCACATTTGCAGGGAAGGCGTTGTCCGCGACGCATGGCCCGCCGACGGGTTAACCGGCTACGGAACTCGCGGCGATTTGCACTTCTTTTAGTTTGTGCCATGCTTCCAGTTCGGCCTCGGCGTAAGACTTGGCAACGGCCTTGGCCGACGCGCCGGTCACACGATCCCGAATGGTGACTTCGTGCCAGCCCCCCATCGCGTCCGCATATTTGGTCGTCTCACAGATCTCAAATCGCCCACCCATTTTTCTCCTCTATGAGCAGACGGCGCTACAGCGAGCGCCGTCTACCGCGTTATTCTGCCGGCGCTTGCGCGTGCTGGTGTTCCTTGACAAAGATCGGGAAGAACTTGCCGATCACGGCAAAGGCGACCACCCCCAGCGTGATGAGCGAAATGGTGATGGTCACTTCGCTCAGCGTCGGGATGTAGACGGGACCGCCGCTCGCATAGCTCCACCAGCCCAGCATGGAGGTATTGAAGCGATTCAAGATCACGCCGCCCACGATCAGCCAGCCCGTCGCAAAGAGCGTGCGCGGCGTCTCGCGGCCGCGTTTGGTCGAGAGGATCAACATCGGGATAACGACGCCCAGGCCCATTTCGATCCAGTACAGCGTGCTGTGAATGCCCGGTACGGTCAGATAGGCGGTAGCCCCGCGCGCGATCAGATCGGCGACCTTGAGCAAAAAGTAGACGAGGAGGACGATGGACGCGGCCTTGCCCAAGCTCGCGAGCAGATCGCTTTCCAATTCCTGTCCCAAAAAGCGCGCGCTGAGATTCGATTCGACGATCGTCATGCCCAAGCCGACCGCGACCGCGCTGATGAAGAAGAACACTGGCAGCAGCGGCGAGTACCACAGCGGATTGATCTTTTCCGGCGCGATCAGGAACAGCGTGCCGAGCGTGGATTGGTGCAGCGTCGAGAGACACATGCCCGCGATCACGAGTGGGACCGTGATCCGCCGGATGATTTTGAGCGGCACTTGCAGATTGAACTTTTCGAACACGACCGGACTGAACTCGAGCGTGAGCACCGTGGTGTACAGGATGACGCACCAAGCCACCTCGATCATTGGCGAGTGGATGTTGATCATGGTGAACACGTTGAGCATTTGGTACCATCGCCCGAGATCGAAGAGCAGGCCGACGACGACGAGGAGGTAGCCGAGGAACGCCGTGAGGATCGCGGGCCGCACGATCGGGTGAAAGCGTTTCATGTTGAATACGTGGGCCGTCCCGGCCATGACGAACCCGCCGGCGGCTAACGCGACCCCGCAGATCACGTCGAAGGAGATCCACAGGCCCCAGGGGTAGCTGTCATTCAAGTTCGTGACGTAACTCAGGCCAAACAAGAACCGCGCGATCGCCAGGCCGATCGCCGCGGTCCACAGCGCCGCGACGAACGTTAGCCCCAGGATGAGCCGAGATGAAAGTCGCGGCAGTTTGACGCGCTGCAACATCGGCACGCGTTCGCTCAGCGGTTGGCCTGCGCGCTCTTCGTCCGGGTCCAGTTTGCGCTTGAGCCACGCGCCGATTCCGACGACGAGGATAACCGGCACGCCGATGCGCAAAAAGAACATGTAGGCGAGCACGGCCAGATCGCGAAAGACGAGGAGCAGATCAATAAAGGTATGGTTGATTAGCGAGTAGACGACCACGCCGGCGGCCACTACCGCGAATACGATCGCCAGAAGAATCAGCGCGCGCAGGATAGGGGGCCGCGCCATGAACCAAACCATCAACGTGTCGTTGCGATTAATTAATGACATTCTCATTTCTCCAGGACAGGTTTTGCCACGCGTTATTCGTTCGAGATCGGGACGGGCGCTTGGACCAGTTGCTCGGCCTCGCCCCGGTGAGTCCACCAGGCGATCGCGCTCAAGAGAGTGAACATGCCGCCCAGAACCCACGGCACTTTTTCCATGGCGTTCATCGTGAGCTGCGGCAGCGGCACGTTGGGCAGGTCCGTGCGAAAGCCCAATTGCTCGAACGGTACGGCGCTCAAATACAGCGTGGACGCGCCGCCGATTTCGTTTTCGCCATAGATATGGTCCACGTACTTGCCCGGATTCTTGGCGATGCGATCCTTTGCAATGAGCAGCAGTTCCGAGCGATTCCCATAGGTCAGCGCCTTGGCGGGACAGACCTGGACGCAGGCGGGCGTGTCGGTGTGCTGATTGACCATGCATTCCCGCGCGCACTTGTTGATCTTGGGGCTGGGCGAGTCCCAATCGTACTTGGGAATCCCAAAGGGGCAGGCCGCCATGCAATAGCGGCAGCCGATGCACTTGTTGGGATCGTAACCCACGCAGCCGTCTTCCCGCTTTTGCAGCGCGCCCACCGGACAAACCGAAACGCAGGCGGGGTCTTCGCAGTGCATGCACTGCAACTTGACGGGCTTGACGCTGGGTTTCTCGACGGTCTGGGAAACGTTCTTCAAGTCCACGTAGGTGAGCGTCGTCGCCGACAGGCAGGTGACGTAATCGTCGGTCGGCAGGTTGTTGGCAACCTTGCACGCGCGTTGGCAGCTTCGGCAGCCGACGCACTGGGCGGTGTCAATCAGCACGCCATTTTCCGTCCGCGGTGAAATGGGACTGGCTTTCCGGCTTGGTGTCAGTGCGGGTGGCGCGACTTGAGCGCCCACACCCAGCAGCGCCGCGCCGGCGCCAAAGACCTTGAGAAAATCACGTCGTGTTAGAGCCATTGGAATCCTCCTTCGAATAAAGTCCTTTATGCGGCAATTTCTTCCGTTCGGTACAGATTGCAGGTAAAGCACTCTTCGCGCACTTGAGCGCCTTCGACCTGGAGCGCCAGCCAGCAGGGCAGATCAGGATGTTTCGACGCGGCGCACTGCGCGCGTTGGGTCGAATCGCAATGCTTGAAATCCCAACAGTGCAGTTGGATGATCTTGGCCGACCGGGGACGCGGCAAGAGCTCGAGTCGCCGGGTGGTCTCCGCCTTGCGCGTTTCAACCGGGCGCAGTTTTTTCTCCAGCCAATAACCCGCCGCCAGCGTGATTCCAATCGGCACGCCGATCCGCAAGATGAACATTCCGGCGACGACCAGAGCATCTGCGATTTCGAATGGCAACATGGCTTACTCCTCTGATTCTCCTCTGATTCTCTCCTGATTCAGCGGCTGGGCGAGCGCGGATGCCCGCTACGAATTCGCCGGTTCTCGGCGATCGAAGCGCCGCGCGATCAACTCGCCGAGGGCCAGCGTCAGCACGACGGGCAGCACGATCCGAGTGACGAACAAGGTGATGACGAACAGGGTTTCGTACGACATCGTGTCCTCCTTTGGGTGTTGTGGTCAGTTCGAGTGTGGAGCGAAATTGTCTTGTAATTTATTTCACATACGGTATACAACTTTACGGTTGCGATTTCTATTCGTCACATGCCGTATCTTGAGGCATAAATAAACCCCATTCTAAAATGGGGTTTAGGGTGTACGGTTTGCAAACAAAAAAGAACGGACCTGGAAACTTCGCCAAGCTTCCAGGTCCGCGATCCGCAGGAGATGCAAGGATGCATCTCTGCAAGCGCACTTGTCGGCGTTACTCAACTTCGCGGCTACAGTATCTCATAGCGATGAGCCGGAGGACATCGGCAATTTGCTCCATATTTCACAAGCAGACGCCCCATTGCGGGATGGGGTGTTTTGTGTACGCGTTGGGTACCTATGGACAACAAAAAAAACCCGAAGGGTTTTTGTAAACCCTTCGGGTCTGCTGGCGAGAGCCGTCTTCGAGAGTTGAACTCGAAACCTACGCTTTACGAAAGCGTTGCTCTGCCGATTGAGCTAAGACGGCGTGCTTTTTTCTCTCGGCGCTAATATAGCACAGATGGTGGTTTTTGGCAAACAAATCGCGTGACGGGTAACCGCGTCACGCGTCACTCGTCACCGTCTCCTTACGCGCTTGCGCGATGATGGCGCGGATAAAGTCGGTCTTGGCTGCGGTGTAACCCGTCCGATCGGGCCCGTATTGGGCCGCCAACTGTTTCTTCAACTCGACATACTGCCGTGCGGCTTCGGGATGCGCGCGCATATAGTCTCGAAAAACCAGTTCGTGCCGGTGCAGCCAATTGGTCGCCTCAAAAATGTGGAGATGATGGGTTTGCGTATCGCCGCGGCTCTTTAAAAAGTACCGGCGCTCCGGAATGATCTGCTCGTATTCGGGCAAGTATTTGTAGCCGATCGTCTTGAGCGGTTCGATGCAGTTCTCGACTTGACGCAGAGTGGTCACGCCGGCCAGAATATCAATGATCGGCTTGGCGCCAAGCCCCGGCACCGAGGTGCTGCCGATGTGCTCGATGCCAACGAGGTACTCGCCAATCGCCGCGCAGATTCGTTTTTTCTCCTCTGCGTACATCTCCGGCCATCGTGGGTCGTATTTTTCGATGACGATGGAACTAGCCACGCTGTACGTCTCCTATAACTCAAGGCAGCCTCTGCTGCCAGCCAAAATATCCGGTCGCGGTTCAAAATGATATACGGAATTTGCTACGCTGGCAAGCCCCGTTGCTTTTCTATTCTCTTGGTGTCCTTCACTCCGAACACAACCGCGGTTCCCAGGAGATAGCATACTGCCGCGATGAGGAATAAGGCCGTGTAGCCGAGATTGGGTGATTGCGCATTAAAATAGTCGAGCACGTAACCGCCGATACCTGCCAAGACGCCTGAGCCAGCCGTCGCCAGATTCGATATGCCGAGAAAGCGTCCACTCTCGTCGGCGGGAACCAGGTCCGTGGCCCACGCCCAATTCACGCTCAGGAAAATGCCGATACCGACCCCGATGATGCCGCCAACTATCAGCACCATCGTCACCGTCGTCGCCGACATCAGCAGCAGCGCGCCGACCGCGCCCAGGACTCCCGAAAGCACGATGGGCCATTTGCGGCCCCACCGGTCGCTGAGCGCGCCCGCGGGATAAACGACCAACGCGATGGCGACGGCGATGATCGCGAGCAGGTTGCCCACTTCCGCCGCCGGGTTTGGCAATCCCAAAACATCTTTTAGAAAAAAGAGCACGTAATTGCGAACCAGATTCCCGCCCAGCAAAATGAGGAGGCGCGACACGAGCCAGAGAAAGAAATCGCGGCTGTAGAATATGGTCTGTAGGGGCGAGCCATGCGACCGAACGGCAGTCGCATGGCTCGCTCCTACTGGCGACGCCCCCTCAAACGGCTGCTCGGTGACGAACACTGCGGTGATCGCCATGCAAAAGAGCAAAAAGAAAATGATCGCCAGGAACGCCAGGAAAATTTGGCCTTGTCCAACCAACGCGCCGGTTGCCAGCGAGGTGACGATGATGCCGACGATTTCGAGGAATCGCGCGACGCCGGAAGCCGCGCCGCGTTTTTGTTCCGGTACCAGTTCGGGGATATAGCCCTGGTAGGGTCCGTGCGCGATGTTCGACGAGAATTGCAGGAGCAAGTAGCCGACGAGGAGCACGATATAGTTGCCCGCAAAAGCCATCGCCAACAAAAAGACCACGTCGAACAGCGTGCCGCCGACGATGTAGGGCCGGCGTTTGCCCCAGCGCGTCGTGCGCGCGTCGGTCCACGCGCCGGCGGCCGGCTGGACGGCGATCGCGACGATCAGCCCGAGCGCAGACAGCGTGCCCAGCGCGCTCCCTTTTTGCGCTTCGGGCACCAGCATTGGGACGAGGGTCGGCAGGAGAATGGGCCCCATCGAGTTCCACAAGAACGAGAGCGCGAACCAATAAACATTCAGCGTCAGATAATCCCACGCGCGAAGTGGTCGAGTGGGCGCTTGCCTTTCGGTCGTTGCCAGGGTCGTCACAGTTCCCCTCCAAAATCTTGGACGCGGATAGCGGTGAACTCTGACAATCATAACATGTAACAGAGCTAGATGCAATTGTGAGTTGCTCGTCACAAGTCGCAGGTCGCAGGTCACAGGTCTCAGGTCGCATGTCCCAAGTCGCGAGCCGCACGTCACACGTTTCTTTGACATTCGTTCCAAGATATGCTACAGTCCTTCTTGCCTGCGACCAGTGACTTGTGACCTGCGCCTTGTGACCTGCGCCTTGTGACCTGAGACCTGCGACTTGAAACTGTTTCCCCTTGCTTCCCGCATCAACAACCAAAACCACCTCGAAATCGGCGGCTGCGATGTCGTCGCGCTCGCGCGCGAATTTGGCACGCCGCTTTACGTTTTTGACGACGCGCACCTGCGCGCCCGCGCCCGCGAAATTCGGGAGACGTTCCAGGCGCGTTGGCCGAACACGCTGCCGCTCTACGCGACCAAGGCGTACTTTTCGCCTTACGTCGCGCGCATTTGCAGCGACGCGGGACTGGGCATTGATGTGACCTCTGAAGGCGAGTTGGAGATTGCGCGCCGCGTGGACTATGCGCGCGACCGCATCTACCTGCACGGCAACAACAAAACGCCCACCGAAATCCGCGCCGCGCTCGCGATGGGCGTCGAACACGTCGTCGTGGACAATCTCGACGAGATTGACCTCCTTGCGCGTATAGCCGGCGAGTTGAACGCCACCCCACGCGTCTTGCTGCGCCTTGCGCCCGCGATTGATCCGCACACGCACAAGTACATGGCGACCGGCGTCGCGGAATCCAAATTTGGCTTGCCCCTCGCGACCGGAGATGCGCTTGAGGCCGCACGCCGCGTCACGCGTCACGCGCCGCGTTTGACTTTGGTCGGGCTGCACGTCCATATCGGCTCACAGGTTTTCGAGTTGGCGCCGTATCGTGAGGCCGTGCAACTCATGCTCGATTTCGCACGTGAATTGCAGGACGCGGTCGGTTTCCAATTGCAAGAGCTTGACCTCGGCGGCGGCTGGGGTGTCGCGTACACGGAAGAACAGGAGACGCTGTCCATCGAATCTGTCGTAGACGCGGTAATGTCGGAGATCGAATTACGAATTACGAATGACGAATTACGAATTCTTTTCGAACCCGGCCGCGCCCTCATCGCCCAATCCGCCATTGCGCTCTACACGGTTGGCTCGATCAAGGAAATTTCCGGTTTGCGGACCTATGTATCGGTTGACGGCGGCATGGGAGACAACGTGCGTCCTGCGCTCTACGGCGCGCGGTACACGGCCCGCGTCGCGAACAAGATGAACGATGCAGCGACGACGCGCGTGGCAATCGCCGGCCGCTACTGCGAGCAGGGCGACCTGCTCATCGAGGACGTCGCGCTGGCGCCGGTTGTGCCCGGCGACTTGATTGCGATCCCGTGCGCGGGCGCGTACCAGATTCCAATGTCGAGCAACTATAACTTGATCCCGCGTCCCGCGGTGGTCGCGGTCGGCGACGGTAGTGCGCGCGTGATTCGTCGCCGCGAGACGATTGACTATATGCTGAGATGTGAGGCGGATGAATAAGCCACTGTTTACTGTTAACCGTTTACTGTTTACCCCCACTCCGCTTCGCTTCGGGGGCTATCGTGTTAACTGTTTACCCCCACTCCGCTTCGCTTCGGGGGCTATCGTGTTTACTATTCTTTTGCTCGCCGCCTGCGCTCCCATCCAAATCCCCACCTCCGACGTGACGCCGACGCCAACGTCTCCCCCGGCCCCATCTCCTGAGGTGAGAGCCAGCGGAAGTGAGGTTAGCCCAACTCCCACGGCGACGCCCACCATATTCCCGCTTCCCGAAGGCGGCGCGATCGTCGTCGGCGTCGCCGGCGATATGAACCTCGACGTTAACGCGATGACGCCGTTTCTGCGCGACGCGATTTTTGATTCGCTCGTCCGCCCCAATCCCTTGACCGGCGCGCTCGAACGCGGGCTGGCCGAATCGTTCCAGGTTTCGCCCGACGCGCTAAGCATGACGTTTCGTTTGCAGCAAGGCATCCAGTGGCACAACGGCGACGCGCTGACGGCTGACGATGTCGCGGCGACGCTGAACGCATTTGCCAGTCCCGATTTTCGCGGTGTGCCTGTGACCGATTTCGGTACGTTTGTCAAAGCGACCGCGCTCGACGACCGCACGGTCCAGCTCACCTTTCGCGAGACGAATTGCCCCGCGCTTACGGGCATCGCCACGCTCAAAATCCTACCGCGTGCGGTGGCGAACAGTCTGAATTTTCCGCGCTTGAAACCGGAGCAGTTGATGGGCACCGGTCCGCTCAAGATCGCGGCGCGCGGCGACGATCAATTTGTGCTCACGCGAAACAGCAGTTATTACCTCGGTCAGCCGCCCATCGAATCGTGGACGCTCAAATTCTATCCTAACGCTGCGGCGCTGCGGTCCGCTTTCGCGGCGAAACAGATTGACGTGATGGCAACCGCGCCAGGCGAATATGGCGCTATCAAAAATCTGGCGGGCGCAACTTTCCTGCGCGCGGCCGCGCCGGAGTATATTGCGCTCGTGTTCAATACGGACACGGTTGCGCTAAACGATGGGCGCGTGCGCCAGGCGCTGAACTATGCGCTCGACCGCAATCTCTTGCTGGAGGACCTCGGCGGTCAAGCGCTGCCCGTAGATTCGAGCGCGCTGCCAACTTTCTGGGCAAACGACCCCAATCCGCCGCGCTATTCGTTCGATCTCGCCAAGGCAAAGGAAATCTTGGCCGGCGCGGGTTGGCGCGCTTCGGGCGACGGCGTCTTGCGCAAGGACGGCCGGGCGATGAGTTTGCAGTTGTGGACCGAGGCGGACGATCCGATTCTGGAGCCGCTCGCTTTTCGCTTGCGGGAGATGTACGCCGCGCTCGGCATTCAAGTAGAACTGCAATTGGACGACCGCCCCGGCGTGCTTACGCGCGCGTTTCAACATCGTTTCGATCTGCTCCTCATCCGGCGCAAGCTGCCGCTCGACCCCGACCAGCGTTGGTATTGGCAATCGGATCAGAATGCCAAAGGCAGCGGGTTTAATATCGGCTCGTATTCCAACCCTCGAGTGGACGCGCTCTTCAAGGAAACGCTGCGCGTCAACGCGTGTGATCCGAGCGGGCGCGCGGCGCTGTTCGGCGAAATCAATCGCAATTTGGTGATTGATCCGCCGGCCGTCTTTATGTTCGCACCGCTGCGGTATCTTGTCACACGCGACCGGGTTTTCAACGCCGCGCCCAGCGCGTTTGCAGGTGATTTCTGGAATTTGAAGGATTGGCGGGTGAGGCCGTAAGACAGTAGGGGAGCGGAGGAGCAGGGGAGCGGGGGAGAATCAATCACGTAGCGAGCCATTGTGGCTCGCTACAGTTCTTCCAGCCGTTCTCGAAATTCCTCCAGCTCAATCTCGACAACCTCCGCATCGAACACCTCCGCGAACCGGTCGGCGACGCAGCGGCGTACGGCTTGCATATCCACCGGTCGCCGGAGCACGCGCGCCATCGAGGTTACCGCTTTGTCGGAAATGCCGCACGGAACGATGAGATCGAAATGGGTCATGTTGGGGTCCACGTTGAGCGCAAAACCGTGGTAGGTGATCCAGTTCTCGATCCGCGCGCCAATTTGCGCGATCTTTGCCTCACCCCCCCCTCCCCCCTCTCCTGAACCTGAACTTCGGTTCAGGAGAGGGGGGAGGGGGAGCGAGGGAGAGGGGGGTGAGGCATCCACCCACACGCCGATCAGTTTTTCGATCAGTCGCCCCTGAATTCCGAAATCGGCCAGCGCGCGGACTAGCATCTCTTCCATCAAGCGCACGAACCAGCCGACGTCCTGGCGAAAATTCCGCAAATCCAAAATGGGGTAGCCGACGAGTTGGTTCGGGCCGTGATACGTCACATCGCCGCCCCGCTCGACGCGATAGACTTCGATCCCTTGCTGCTCCAAAAACTCACGCGAGGCGAGAATGTTGGCATCTTGCGCGTTGCGTCCGAGGGTAAAGACCGGGGGATGTTCGAGGAGCAAGAGCGTATCGTTCAGGGCCCCGCGCTTGCGTGCCTCGACGATGCGATGCTGTAGCGCCAGCGCCTCGCCGTAGGGGACGGTATCGAAATTGACAAGCCAAACCGAATTCATTTCAGATTTCAGATTTCAGATTTCAGATTGTTCGATCTACGATCTGCAATTTGCAATCTGAAATCATAGGGGTTGTCTCCCCGCAAACCCGGACTCGAGGTCGTGCCAGAAGCGGACGCGGTCTTCGCCGCGTTTCCAACAGAGATAGATGAGTTGGTCGCCGCGATACGACGGAAAATCTACCAGCCCTTGATCCAGGTCTTTCAACTCAATGCCGAATTCTTGCAGCGTGCTGAGGCACGCGTTGAAGCGCTGAAGCAGGAGGATGTACTCGCTGCTCGTTTTGTTGCCGCCGTTGCCGCTCGCGCGCCGCAGCACGGATTCCAGACTGGCGCCGCTCGCGACGATTTGGTCCCGGACGTGGGTCATTTCGTCCAGCAACTGTTCGACCTGTGGGATGAGCGCGTTCGCTTGCTCAAGCGTAAAGGTCTTCATGGCAGTCAACCAGTTTCCCTCATTCCAGTTTTCTCAGTTCCGCCAGCAGTTCGGCATTGTCCGGCAAGATGCCCGGCTCAAAGTGTTTGATCCAGCGGATGATGCCTTGTTTATCCACCACGAAAATCGCGCGGTCGGAGCGTCCTAACTTGGCATTAAAGATGCCATACTGGAGCGCGGCCTCACCGTGCGGCCAGAAATCCGAGACCAAAGGATACGAAATGCCGCCCAGCGATTTGCCCCACGCCTGTTTCGACGCGATCGGATCGCAACTGATAGCCAAGACTTGGCTATTCACGCCTTCGAATTCGGCGCTCTGCGCTTCGTAAGAAGGAATCTGGCGGTCTCAGGTCGCGGTGAACGCAAAGGGGTGAAAGGCGAGCACCACGTTTTTCTTGCCACGATAGTCGCTCAGGCGCACATCCAGGCGGTAGACTTCGGGCTTGGTGACGACGCCTTGGAGCGCCAGTTCGGGCGCCACGTCGCCCACGTTGAGTTCGACTTTGTCGGCCATTGTGACTCCTCAAAAATCAATTCCCTTTTGCGCGAAAATCCCCTTTTGATACGGATGCTTGATCTCGCGCATCTCGGTGACGATGTCGGCGCGCTCGACGAGTTCCGGCGGCGCGCCGCGGCCCGTGAGCACGACATTAAAGTCCGGCGGTTTGGCGTCGAGGAAATCGAGCACGGCGTCCAGCGGCAGCAGATCCGTGCTGATCGAATTGTTCACTTCGTCCAGAATCAAGAGGTCGTACGCGCCCGAGAGCATCTTGTCGCGCGCGAATTGCAGCGCGGCGAGCGCGGCCTCGCGATGCTGCTCTTCGGTGTAATGGTCGTCGAGGATGCGATAAAAGCCCTTGCCCATTGGGACAATTTCAAAATCGGGCGCGAGACGCTTGGCGGTGTCGAGTTCGGCGTAATGCCAGGTGCCTTTCATAAATTGCACCATCAGCACTTTCCACCCGCGTCCCACAGCGCGAAATGCCATACCGAGCGCCGCGGTCGTCTTGCCTTTACCGTCGCCGGTGTAGACGATGACAAAGCCGTGCTTGCCTTTTTCTTTCATGGTTTATTGTGGGACAAATTGTCGAAGATCCCCGAAATTCAAAGACCCTGAGCGAAGCGAATGGGGAAATGGAGGGGAGCAATTTGTCCTACCGCTGCCGATAAATTTCGACACCCGCGTAATCAATAATCCCCGCGGTGGGCGGCGGTTCTTTTCTCACGCGCACGAAAACCGCGTCCGCAGGGAAGCGAGCGAGCAACGTCTGCGCGATGGTTTCGGCGAGCGTCTCGACTAGGTGAAAGGACCGGCCCTCGACGATTTCGCGCACCGCGCGGTACACCTCGGAGTAACTAATGGTGTCGGCGAGGTTATCGCTCGCGCCCGCGCGCGCCAGATCGCGTGCCAGTTCCACATCCACGACGAACCGCCCGCCGATCTTGCGCTCTTCGTCGCTCACGCCGTGGCGGGCAAAAAAATGTGCGCCCGTCAACAATACCTTGTCTGTCATTCTTCAATAAGAGAGGTAGTTAGGTGGTTAGGTGGTTCGGTGGTTCGGACAAACTACCCAACAACCCAACAACCCAACCACCTAACCACCGGATGTGGAGATTCTAGCAGTTATGATGGAGGTTGTCAAACGGTTTGGTTTCAGGTATAATCAAAACAGAATTCCCCATCCCCTGCGACTCTCACGTCGAATACGATGCTGCTTGTGTGGGTCGGCGACCTCATTGCGGAGAAATCTCGGATGACCGAATCGCTTTCTGCAGTCCCAAAGACCCAAGCGCGTGTGGCGGCGCAAACTCGCATCTCCAAGCGCGCGCGCTATGATTGGATTGCGTACGTCTATCTGCTTCCGGCCCTGATCATTCTCACCGTCTTTCACATTCTCCCCGCGTTTTATGCGCTCTGGATCAGCACGCAAGGCGGTCGCGTCCGCACGTTCCGTTTCATCGCCCTGGAGAATTACACGAACGCTCTCGCCGCGCCCGAGTTCTGGGGCGCGCTGCAAAACACGGTCTTTTACGTCCTCGGGACCGTCCCGGTCACATTAGGTCTTGGACTGATGGTTGCCTACCTGCTGTTCCAAAAGATCCGCGGCCGCGGCATCTATCGCACGATCTATTTTATGCCGCACGTCATTTCCGCCGTGGCATCGGCGATTGTGTGGGCCTGGGTGTTCAATCCGACCGGCGGGGCGGCCAATCGTCTGCTACAATTGGTGGGAATACCCGCGCAGCAATGGCTCCTGGAATCTGATGGCGTGTTCAAAGTCATCGGGCTTGGCTTGGGCGCGCAAGTGCCCAATTGGGCGCAGGGGCCGAGTCTCGCGCTCGTCGCGGTGATGATCTTTGCGATCTGGCAGGCGCTTGGCTTTGATGTGATCATCTTTCTCGCCGGCTTGACCAATATCAATCCTGAGTTGTACGAAGCGGGGCGCATTGACGGCGCGAATGGCTGGCAATTGTTCCGCCACATCACAATCCCGCTGCTGCTGCCGACGATTTTCTTTCTGCTGGTCATTTCGATCATCGGTTCCTTCCAGGCGTTTAATCACATTTACACGATGAATATCGCGGCCTCGCAGCCGCTGGGCGGCCCGCTGGGAACGACTCGCACGGTCAGCATCTACATGTTCGATCAACTTTACAGCCAAAACCGCGCCGGCTATGCCACGGCCATCGCGGTCGTCCTCTCGCTCATCATCTTCGCGCTCACCCTCGTCCAATTCCGGTTCTTCGAGCGCGGCGGTCGGGAGGAGCAACAATGAACCGCGATAGATTTTGGAAAGAGCTAACTAACTTTGCGATCCATTTCGTCCTGATCTCCGGCGCGCTCTTTATGCTCTTTCCATTCGCGTGGATGCTCCTCGGCTCGCTCCAATCGTTCAGCGAGACGACCACCGCGGCCTTTCTGCCCGAGACGCCGCTCTGGTCGAATTACGGCGACGCCATCCGCGCGATGAACGGCACCAAGCCGTGCGAGTTCAATCCGACCCAACCCTTCGACATTCTAAGCCGCGAAAAAGGGTGCATGCTCGTCCGCTACTTTTTCAACACGATCGTGATGGGCTTGGGAACCGTACTCGGCGTGCTGACGACCGGCACGCTGGCGGGTTATGCCTTTGCGCGTTTGCGTTTCCCCGGCCGAGAAATGCTGTTCAAGGTTCTGCTGGCGACGATGATGATCCCCGGCGAACTCACCCTGATTCCTAACTATGTCTTTATGGTCTGGTTCCCCACGCCCGAATCCTGGATTGCGACGACGTTGAATTTGCCGGGGGCCGAGGCGCACAACTGGATAGATTCGTACTACGCGCTCATCATCCCGTGGATCGCCACCGTGTTCAGTATCTTTCTCTTTCGCCAATTCTTCCGCGGTATTCCGAACGAACTCTTCGACGCCGCGCTGCTCGACGGCGCGACGCACTCGCGTTTTCTCGTCAGCGTTGTTCTGCCGTTGTCGAAACCGGTCCTCATCACGAGCGCGCTCCTCACTTTTCTCGGAACGTGGAATGCGTTGATGTGGCCCCTGCTCGTGACGAATGCGCCGGAGATGCGGCCCATTCAAGTTGGCCTGCGCTCGCTCATCACCGAAGCCGGGACGCAGACGCAACTGTTGCTGGCGGGCGCGACCGTCACCATCATTCCCATCATCATTCTTTACTTGTTCTTGCAGCGTTGGTTCGTCGAAGGAATTGCCAACATCGGCATACGCGGCTGAGGGAGTATGGGAGTGTGGGAGTGCGGGCGTATCTCCCATACTCCCATACCCCCACACTCGAACGCCCAAAAATCTCTTGAGGAGGAGAAGCAACAAATGAAAGTCAAGTCCATGTTCCTGCTAACTTTGCTCGTGCTCGTCGTGCTCGCGGCGTGCGCGCCCGCGCCCACGTCGGTCCCGCCGACCGCGGCTCCGGTGGCCACCGCGGTTCCACCGACGAAAGCGCCCGAGCCGACCAAAGCCGTCGCGGCCACCGCCGCGCCCACGTCGGCCCCCGCCGCGACGACTGCGCCCACATCGGCGCCCGCCGCGACGACTGCGCCCACAGGGCCTACCGCGACGCGTCCCCCAGCCACCGCGACCTCGACCCCGCGACCGCCCGCCGTGACCGCCGCGCCGGGCGCGGTCAAGATTAATGTCTGGCATCATTTCAGCGCGCCCGAGCAAGTGGAGATGATGCAGAAATTCGCGGATGAGTTCAACGCCAAGAATCCGCAGTACTATGTCGTCGTGACGCTGCAGGGCACGACGAGCGACATTGGCAAAAAGATCAATGCCGCGATCACGGCGAATGCGCTGCCGGAGATCGCCACGGGCAACCCCGGCGACGTTTTTGACTGGAACACGTCCGGCGCGGTCGTCGCGCTCGACGATTACATCAAAGACGCCAAGGACGGTTTGACCGCGGATCAACTGGCCGAGATGACGATGAAGTTGCCCAACGGCGAATTGTTCTTCGATCAAATCGGCGGCAAGACGTTCGGCATCTCGCCGGGTCGCTCGACGAGCGTGCTGTACTACAACGCCGACATGCTCAAGGCCGCCGGCTTTAACGAGCCGCCCAAAACGTGGGACGATTTCGACAAGATTTGCGCGGCCGTGACGAAAGGCGACAATTACTGCTTTGCGATCAACTCGCCGAGCGTAGAAACGTCCACGTTCGCGACCTGGGTGTTCAGCCGCGGCGGCACGTATGCCAGCGCCGACGAAAAGAAAGCGACCTTCGACGATGCCACGGGCGTGGATTCGCTCAAGTGGCTCAAGAATCTCGTGGACAAGGGCTGGGCTAAGGTTCCCTCGACCACGACACGCGGCGACCAAGCCGACTTTGGCAATGGCAAGCTCGCGTTCACGTTCGGCTCGACCGCCGGTCTACCGTTCTATTCCGACGCGGTCAAGGGTCGCAAGGAAGGGCCGTTCGCGTGGAGCATCGCGCTTTATCCGGCGGGACCCAAGGGTAAGCAAGTCGTAGACTTTTTCGGTCCCAGCATGGCGATGTTCAAGACGACAGCGGACCGACAGCGCGGCGCGTGGTTGTTTATCAAGTTCTTGTTCCAGCCGCAAAATCTGGTCGAGTTCGGGCTGCGGCTCTCGTACTTCCCCGCGACCAAGTCTGCCCGCGATGCAATTAACGCGATGGATGCTGCGGCGGTCACCAAGACCAACGCGCGTATTGCGGCGGTGCTGCCCGAGTACAAAAAGGGCCTGGGCTTTATCCCGAGCGGCGCGCGCGAACCCATCGCGCCGGCATGGCAGGGCGCCCGCGCCATCATCCAGAACATGTTGACCGCCGTGTCCACCAACAAATCGAGCGCGGACTTTACGGCGACCGATCCCGAAGGCGCCGCAAAAGAAGGCGTGCAGCGCGTCAACAAGCAGTTAGAGTCGTACGGCAAGTAAGTGCCAGTGAACAGTAAACAGTGAACCGTAGGGAACGCTCGCCGTAGCGTTCTCCAGTAAACAGTACAGGGCGGCGGGCTGGAGCGATCCAGTCCGCCGATTTTGATTCATCTGAACAATTGACGCTGCGCGTGAAAACGATTATCATCGCTGACAGACCTACGCAGGGCAAAATGATCTATCAGATTCGTTCGCTGGAGTATGATCCAGAATCCGATGAACTTGATTTGCTCATCAATGCGGCGAGTCCGCGCGCGGCTGAGTCGGTGCCTTTGGACGCTGGTGTTTACATCCGCCGCGATTTTGGTACTGGCGAGATTGTCGGGGCGTTCGTGCGCGGGTATCAGCGCTTTGCGCGCCAGGTTGCGGAAAACCAGCCAGTCTCCAATGAACTCGCGGCGCGCGAGGGGCTGGGTGAGGTATTTGAGGCAATTGTAAAATGGCAGCGTGAGGTAGGCGCATTGTCCCACGAACTTGCCGCGCACCTCGGCGCTCGGCCTCCTCAAGATCAGTTAATGCAAGTCCTTGTCCCCACGTCCAAATAGACGAAAACGGCGAGTTAGACATCCACTACCTCGCCGTCCTCTTTCCAATTGTTCAAGGGGTGCGGCGCAAGTGACAATGAGTTGCGCGGACTGTCCAATTGGTCCTCAACCGATTTTCAGCCATATTAGCCGTCGTGTTTCTGACCGACGGCGGTCATGTGGTATAATGTAGGTGTCGCGACGTACTCGGGGATTGCAGTTTTGGGATGTTCAGACAAGATGTAGTAGGACGCGGGGGAATCTGCTATGAGCACGATAACACTTTCGGAAACAACATACCACTGGCTCCAACTCAGAGCTAAAGATAGCGCGCAGACGCCCGATCAGGTTGCCGATGAACTACTTCGTCAGCAACTCGCGCCAAAACATGCCTATGTTCAAGTCGTCAAGCGCGTCGGTGGCGCGCAAGCGATGATAACGGGCACGCGTGTTCCAGTGAGCATCGTCGTCGGCTATTTGCGAATGGGTGAGACGCCTGAGACACTTGTGGGGGATATTCTGCCGCATCTCACGCTGGCGCAAGTGTATGACGCGCTCAGCTTTTATCACGAGCATCGCGGTGAGATTGACGCGGAAATCGCCGAGAACACAGAAGAGTATGGACAGTCTTTATTGCGAGAGCGCCTGGGCGAGGAAGGTTACCTGCGCGTCACTGGACAAAGCAAGTGACTGGCGACCCAATCAAACTCCTGCTCGACGAACAAATCTGGGAGGGATTGACCCAAGCCCTCACACAGCGTGGGTACGACATTTTGCATATCGTTAACACCGATCAGCGTGGGATAGACGATGAACCCCTGTTGACCTATGCCAGCGCACAGGGTCGCGCCGTTCTCACCTATAACGTACACCACTTTGCTCCGCTAGTTGCTCTATGGTACGAGGCCGGTCGAGAGCATGCGGGAGTGATCTTATCAACCGAATTGCCGCCGGGAGAATTGTTGCGGCGGGTCGAGAGACTCCTGACCGCGCTTTCCGCCGATGAGTTGAGGAATACTGTTCGTTGGTTGCAAGATTTCAAGTGACGACTTGGAGTCAGGACCGGATGACGCGCACACACACCCATGCTCACACTGCCCACTCCACCCCCAACTCCCTCACGCGCTCCCGCGTCGGCACGCCGTTCTCATCCCAGCCCATCTGGCGATAATACTCGCGCGTCGCCGCGGCGAATTGGTCTGGCGGCAAACCGGTGCCTGCCAGCGGCCCGCTCTTGAACGGCTCGAAGAAACGCTTGGGCAGCGTGTCGCCTTGCGAGTCCCAACCCTCGCGCAGATTGTACAGGCGCGCCAATGTCGCCGCCCGTTCGCCAATCTGCAAGTAATCCCTAATCTCCAATCCCCACCCCGTCACCGCATTCATCAGATCGGTCATCTGCTGCGGCGAGTAGGGCAGGAACTGACACATCACGGCGCTGTCGAACAAGTGCATCCAGTTCGTATTCGCGGTCAGAATCCGAACTTTGTCCGCGCTCAAGTCGTTTGCGGGCACGGGACGAATCTCGGGATCAAGCTCCCGCAAGGATTTAACCGCGTCATTCTCTTTCGTGTACATCGTGTCGTGGATGTTGTGATTGTGGTCCGCGCCGGTCGGCGAAACCGCGTAGCCGACGCCCAGCCCTTGCTTGAGGCGCGGCTCGTGCATCGGAATCTCTTGGCCGCGCGTCGTCATCGCAAACTCTTCTGCGCCGCGTCCAATCGTCTGCGCCGCTCGCGCTACTCCCTCTGCGAGCACATCGCCAAACCCCTCGCGCCGCGTGATCTTTTCGATTAACGCCAACATCGCGCGCGCGTTCCCGAACCTCAAATCCATCCCATCGGTCTCTTTCGAAGAAATCACGCCGCGCTCGAAACATTCCATCGCGAACGCGATCACCGCGCCAAGTGAAATGGTGTCGAACCCGTAGGCCGCGCACAGCTCGTTCGCTTTCGCGAGCGCGATCAAATCGTCGTTCCCCTCCAACGAGCCGAACGCCGCAAGTGTTTCGTACTCGGGGCCGCCATACAAAGGGTCCACGTAGGGGCGATCCCTTGTGGTCGCCCACCCCGGCGCATCCTTCACCTCGACCACGCGCTTGCAGCGCACCGCGCACGCGAAGCACGTTTCCTGCGTGACGAGGATCGTCGCGCTCATCGTTTGGCCGGTGATTTTTTCGTTGGCGTCGAAATGCCCGTCGCGGAAATTGTACGAGGGCAACCCGCCGGCCTTGCTGAGCGAACGCACAATGCGCGCAGTGCCGTGTTCGTGCAATCCGGCCACGAGGTCGAGATGGCTGCCCATCCATTTCGAAATGGCTTGCACGCCCGCGGGATTCGCGATTTCCATTCGCCCTTTGCCCGGCGCGGCGCGCGCGGCAATCGCCTTCAAGTTCTTCGAACCCATTACCGCGCCTAACCCATTGCGCCCGACGAAGTGCGAGCGGTCGTTGACGATCGCCGCAAAGCGCACGAGCCGCTCGCCCGCCGGACCGATGACCGCGGTGCGAATCGCGCGATCGCCTAGTTCCGCGTGCAGTGCATCCTCTGTCTCACCCGAGGTTTTGCCCCACAGGTGCGCGGCATCGCGCACTTCGGCCTGACCGTCGTGAACCCAGAGGTACACCGGCTTGTCGGCGCGACCCTGGACGACGATGCCGTCGAACCCGGCGCGCTTCAACTCCGCGCCCCAAAAGCCGCCGCCCTCCGCGTTCCCAAGTCCATCCGTCAATGGCGATTTCGCGCCCGCGCCGTTGCGTCCCTGCCCCGAAACCGCTGCGCCCGTCAACGGCCCTGCCGCAAAGACGAGAATGTTCTCGGGACTCAACGGCTCGACATGGCGCGGCAATTCATTCAAGAGATAATACGCCACCATCCCGCGCCCGCCGAGATACTGGCGATAGAATTCGTCGTCGTGCGATTCGATCTCGATTTTCCGATTCGTCAGGTCTACTCGCAGAATCTTGCCGGTGTAGCCGCCGTGAGCCATCTTGTCCTCCGTAAGGTTGTTTACCGGACGGATTATACCACCTGGGAGCGCCGAAATCAATTTGATTTTGAAATGATTCGCGGATACAATAGGGCCAAAAGCACGTGGGAGGTATTCCCATGCACCTCACCCGTCTCGCGCTCACCAATTTTCGCAACTATGCGCGCTTGGAACTTGATCTCGCTCCGGGCTTGACCTTGCTGCAAGGCAACAACGCATGCGGCAAGACCAATCTGCTCGAAGCGATTTTTTATCTCGCGACAGCGCGCTCGCCGCACTCCGGCGCCGAACGCGAACTCTTGCGTTGGGGCGCGAGCGATGAGCCAATTCCTTTCGCGCGCGTCGAAGCGGAAATCGTCAAGCGAAACGAGATGCGGACAGTTCTCGAAATCGTCTTGGTCCAGGCCGCGGAGAAGAATCGCGAGGAAGCCGGCAAACCGAACAGCCGGGTCAACAAGCGCATCAAGGTCAACGGCGTTGGCAAGCGCGCTCTCGACCTATACGGCGAGCTGAACGCGGTCTTGTTTTTGCCCGAAGACTTGGATCTCGTCTTTGGCTCGCCCGGCGACCGCCGGCGGTATCTCGATACGACGCTGGCGCAAGTTGACCCGCGCTATGGGCGCGCGCTATCGAAATACAACCAGGTGTTGGAGCAGCGCAACAGCTTGCTGCGCGATTTTCACGAACGCGCCTTCAATCCCGCGGAACTGGCGATTTGGGATCAGCAGCTCGTCGCCGAGGGTGCGTATTTGATCGCGCGGCGCGCCGAAACGGTCGAGCGGTACAATGGGCTAACTACCGAGATTCACCCACGCTTGACGGACGGGCGCGAGGAATTGCGCCTGGTTTACCAGCCGAGCGTCACCCTGGACGCGCCTGCGCCCGCGCGGCAGCCGTCGTTGCTGCCCGGCGAGCCAGCATCGCGCACGACTGACATTGCCTCCCAGTTTGCGCGCCAGCTCGAAATGATGCGTCCACGCGAGTTGGGCGCGGGGCTGACCCTCGCGGGTCCTCACCGCGATGATCTGCGCTTTTTCATCCATCGCTCAGCTGAGCGAAACCCAATTGACGCGATCACCTATGCTTCGCGCGGGCAGGGGCGCACGATCGCGTTATCGCTCAAGTTAGCCGAGGTGGCGTTGATGCGCGGGGAGACGGGCGAAGATCCAGTGCTGCTGCTTGACGACGTCATGTCCGAACTGGATGCGCCGCGGCGCGCCGCGCTGTCGCAAACGGTGATAGATTCGCCGCAAGCGATCATCACCGCGACCGACCTGGACGACTTTACGGACGAGTTTCTCTCGCGGGCGCGCATTTTGCACGCGTGCGATGGACAAATCGAAAACGAAAAGGACGCTTAGCAAATGCCTGTCCGCGTATCGCACGAATCTCCGCCAATTCCCTTTTAGCGAAGCGCGATTCGCGGACAAAACTATCTGATCGGCTTTCTCTCTGGTATCCCCGCGCGGCGCGGATAGGTGCTTGGTGTCCGCGCAGTTTTTTCGACGACCACCAAGTGCCTTAGCTCCAGACCGGGCAATTGAACCGGCACGATCTCGCGTACGCGCCCACCTAACACGGTTAACGCGCGTTCGGCTCTGCGAATCTCGTCTTCGACTTTATTCCCTTTTTGCGCGATAAAGATGCCACCCACTTTTACAAAGGGGAGCGAATATTCCAAAAGTGTCGCCAATTCCGCGACCGCGCGCGCCACGGCGCAATCGTATTGCTCACGGTGGGCGGCATCGCGGGCGAGGTCTTCGGCGCGCGCTTGAACGGCGATCGTGTTGCTCAGTTCAAATTGCGCGATCAGATGTTTGAGGAACTCTGCTTTTTTCCGAGTCGCTTCGAGTAACGTCACCCGCAGGTGCGGGAGCGCAATTTTGAGCGGCACTCCGGGAAAGCCCGCGCCGGCGCCGATATCAATTAGGGTAATGGCCGAATGTACTTGAGGCGCGACGGAAAGCGAATCGAGAAAATGTTTGACGATGACTTGCTCGCGCTCAGTGATCGCGGTAAGATTCACGCGCGTGTTCCACGCGTTCAATTCACGATAATACTGTTCGAAAGCGGCGAGTTGACCGGCGTCGAGTTGCAAACCAAAAGCGCGCGCGGTGTGAACAAGTTGTGACACATTTCGAATTATACCATAGTCCTACTTGACACCGCTACATTCTTATGGTATATTACAGCCAACTTGATAGTACGTTGTCTGCCTAATTTCTCAATGACCGGTTGAGAAAACGGAGGAACCGAACGCACGGGGTGTATCTCGCAGAGCGAGAGGGGTATCCTTCAACCCTAACCCGTCAGCTAACTTCGTCGGCAGTGAAGGGGACAAGTTGTGGCGCAGTGACATGCGCATGTTCGATACCACAGCTTCCCCTGTGGTTTTTTGTTTAGCTAGCGATTGCACTTCTTCTCCTCCTTTTCGATTGGTTATCTCCTCTCGTCGGCGTCTGCGGGGGGAGATAACCTTTTTTACGGGGCTTGCGCGTGGGTGCGTCAGCGCGTTTTTACTGCATGAATCCCAAGCGGTTTGACAAGAAAGGCAAGTTTGCGTACAATACGTTTGCTTGAATGCCGAGGTAGCTCAGTTGGTAGAGCACACGGCTGAAAACCGTGGTGTCCGCAGTCCGATTCTGCGCCTCGGCACCAGTTAGTTGGATAGTTCGATAGTCTGATAGTTTGGTAGTTGGACGAAGACCGAGTTGGACTATCCAACTATGTGACTAGGCAACTATCTAACTAAAACGCGGAAGTGGCTCAGTGGTAGAGCGTCTCCTTGCCAAGGAGAAGGTCGCGGGTTCAAATCCCGTCTTCCGCTCTCAATAGACGTATTTCTCGTCTTTGCCCCACACACCAGTCGAAAACGACTGGTGTTTTCTTTTTTCCCCCCACGGCACCCCGAAAACCCCGCGTTTCTGCGCCACTGTAAACCATGAACTTCTCCCTTTGGGAAGGGTGACGGCACACTCACTTTGCGCGGCCTTTGTCTGGCAGACTATGGACGCGCGCCGTAAGGAGAATTACAATGAGTCGCAGATCGGAAGATTTACGAAAGAAAGAACGTATGGAGATCACCCTGTCCCATTTGGTGGAATACTATGCCACCGCCAAGCAGGTCAAAGGTTGCTCGAAGAAAACCTTGATCGGGATCAAAAGCAACTTGGGCAAATTCATCAAATTCCTGGAAAGGCGCGGCCATTCGCTCAAGCTCGCCGACCTCACGATCCACGATGCCCGTGCCTATGTGGCCTCTCTTCAGGGCACGGTGACGAAATACGAGGGGCACACGCTCACGCCTCCGCATCCCAATAGCACTTTCTCCCCCCAGACCGTTCACACCCACGTGCGTGCGCTCCGAGCTTTCTCCAATTGGCTCTACGCGGAACGCTACACCAAAGCTCCGATCTTTGAACTGCTCGATCTTCCCAAACTGCCCCAGACGAAAATCGAGGTCTTGTCCCCCGAGGAGATCCAAAAGGTCTTGGCGACGATCAATCCCGATACGCTCAAGGGCGCGCGCCTCCTCGCGATGGTCCTGCTCCTTTTGGATACGGGCATTCGCGCCGGAGAGATGGTCGGGATGAAACTCGCCGACGTGGATTGGAACCGTGGGGTCTTTAAGGTCTTTGGCAAGGGATCGAAAGAGCGGTTCGTTCCGATCGGCGCCACTACCAAACAAGCGCTCTTACGCTACGTCCAGGTCTTTCGACCCCAGCCCGCCCGCGACGACGTGGATAACGTGTTCTTCTCGCTCGACGGGTATCCCCTGTCTGTCAATGCCATCGTGCGCATCATGAGCCGCTTGGCGAAGAACAGCGGCGTCACGCGCCTGCATGCGCACCTCTTGCGCCACACGTGCGGCGTGCAGTACCTGGTGGGCGGCGGCGACACCAAATCGCTCCAGATGTTTTTGGGGCACGCCTCGCCCTTTATGACCCACCACTACGAGCAGTTCAAAGACGAGCATATGCTGGCGCAGCACCGCAAATTTTCTCCCGTCGACCGGCTGGGCGTCACCTACCGGCGCTACGGAAACCGGAAAGCCGTGGTGAAAACGGTGGGCGTCAAATCCGGGGTGCAAGATGATTGATCCCGTGCTCTTCTTCCTGGCCGTTTTGGCGGTCGGCCTCGTCTTGACCGGCTTTTACTTTTTCCTACGCGAGACCATCGCCGATGCCATCGCGCTCCACGAAAAGCGCAAAGCCCAGGAAGAAGAACGGGAACGCCGCAAAAGGAACTGGAGATGAATGAGACGCATCTGGAATATCTGCGGGTCGGGTTCGCCTTTTCCTGGGCCTTTGCGCTCCTGTCCGTCCCACTTTCGATCCTGGCCGCGCTCTTGGCTTATCTGCTACTGGGATCGCCGCACGCCGCGGCGCTGGTGGCCACTTGCATCTTGCTCAGCGCCGGACTCGTCATCGCCGGGGTCTTGATCCTCTCTTTGAAAACGTCGCAGGCCATGTTGACCGATCTCGTGGCTTCACACCTGGATCGCGTGGATGGACGCCATGACCGGATCACGCTCACGCAAACCCACGTGGATGCCCGTGGGGTAGGGAACAACGTCGAGGTGAACCACGCGCCGGTTGAAAAGATCGAGAACACGCGCATTCTCGTGATGCACAAACCCTATCCCCAAGTCGAGGGCCTTCCCAAGCCCGCGCTGGCCTTTTTCATCGATCAATTTCCGATTCGGGGTTGGGGGGAGCGGGAATGGGTGGATACGGGCATGCGCTTGCCCGGCATGAAAGACGAGGTCAACTACGATACCTGGCGACAGATGCCCGCCGCCATCGAGAAGGTCGAAGGGATCGCGCCGGTGCGACCGCGCCACAAGATCAAGCCGATTCTCCCCTTGGAGACGATCAAGCGCAAGCTCCTGGGCGACGGGACGGACGACGAAGGAGTTACGGACCACTGATTCGTCTGATGTGAGTGATGTGTCTGATATTTCCAAGCATGACTTTTGAGAACAGGGGGCGCCGGACGGGGCAGGGGAGTCTACATCGGACTTGATGAGAGGACGAGAATGGACACCGGAACACCATCGGTTCACGAAAGTATAGATGAGACGGTTCCAGACCACGTTCCTGAACGCGACTCGACGCGCTGGCGATCCCCCGCCCTTTCGCACGGGAATGGCAAGGAATTCAAGAGAGCCGGTTCTCCGGGAATTCGGATGCATTCGAAGAATCTGGAAGGAGGTGAGAATTATGCCGCAGGTCAAACGCTACCAAGCGAAGAAGGATCTGAAGCTCGACTGCGGGCACACCGTCAAAGCCGGTGAGACGTTCGTCGTGACCAAGACCTTTACCTGTGAAGAGGATGCGAAACAGTTGGCCTTCAAGAAAGACGACGCCGAGCCCAAAGCCGAAAAGGAATAGATAGGTGGAAAGGCCGAGGTGAGCGCCTTGGCCTTTTTTCCTTCATTTTCCGCTTGAAAGTGACCCCTCCGCTTGCTTATAATGGCTCTCTATGGTCGAGCGGATATCGAGATCCATACCCGATTGGGCAAAGCACGAACGAGCCGGAGACTTTGCCTGGATCGCAGAGAATCTGCCCGTGTTCTGGCCGGTGGCTCACGCCGGCTATCAGACCTCGGGACGGGGAGCGGTCGTCGTGGACACGACGTCGCGCCCAACCGGAACCGGCCACCCCTTTCTCTATTTGCCAGAGGTCTTGATCGTGAGGTTAGCGGATCTTGCCGCGCTCCGACTGGTTCGGGCGTACGATCCGACGTGGGAGTTTGTCGTCAGTCTCTGGAAAACTCAGGATCGCGTCAGTACCTATCGGATGGGCGTGCCTTCGCAAAAGCAATAGACGATGCGTAGGGCGGGTCGAAAGTGTGAGGCAGAGAGATGAGGAAACGGAAATCGTCGCGCCCGATCAAGGTCAACCTGGTGGCAATTATCCGGCAAGCAGCCCCGCAGGTATGGGGCAGTGACGAGCGGGAGATGCTTTATGACTGGCTTTCCTGGAACACCGAGAGTCTACAAATTGTCGAGATTGACCTGGATTCGGTGCGGGTCGCGCCAGATCAAACGGAGTGCCGGACGACCTGACCCGATGAAAAATATGATAGAGCGCGAGACCAGAGAACATGACGAGGCCGACCGAAAGGAACAGGCGGTGGATGAGGCGTTCGTGGAAGCGTACGGGGATACCCTATGGGCCGAAGCCAGGTCTTGGTATGAGCGCGCGGGACGCGGCGCGTTGATCGTCGACACGACGATTCAAGAGCAGCGGGACAAGAAGACCGGGGAGAAGAGTTTCTCTTTGCGTTTAGCTTATCTGGGGCTGACCGATTGGGAAGCCCTCGACGCGGCAGGAGTGGCGCAAAAGGTTCGCGCATATGATCCGGGCCAGCAGTTTGTGCTCGTCCTTATGAGACCGGATCGAACCACTTCTTACCGGGTCGCGGTGCCGCCCGAAAAGATCGGGCAGCCCCCGCGAGCGGTGGGGCCGCGTTAAGTGAGTTGCACGGCTGGATCGAACCGGCGGGACTTGTCCTATGCGGGCGGCTTGACAAAAGGTAAGGCACGGTATATCATATCCTTAACTTATGAGCCACAGGTTCGCACAGGAGTTCGCCATGAAAGAGATCTTGATGACCGTGACCAGCAAAGGCCAGGTGACGATTCCCGCCGAAGTCCGGCGCTACCTGGGTATTAAGAAAAACCAAAAGATCGCCCTCGTGATCGAAAGCGCGGGCGAAGTCAAGCTCAAAGTCCCGCGCTATCCCGATATTGACGCGGTGGTGGGGAAAGCGGGCAAATTGAACAAACGCCTCTCCTGGCAGGAGACGCTCGAAATCGCCCATGAAGACCGGCTGAAAACCAAAGTTGCCAAGAGGTCCTAACTAACCGCATGCCCCTTCAACTGAAAGGCCATCCCTGCATTGACACCGATGTGATCATCCGGCTGCTGACGGGCGATGACCCCGCCAAGCAAGCGCGCGCCCGCGAGCTTTTCAAGCGGGTCGAGGCCGGGGAGATGACGCTGATCGCGCCCGTGAGCGTAATCGCCGATTGCATCTATGTGCTCTCTTCCCCTCGCCTCTACCATCTCCCCAAAACAGAGATCGTCGGCCTGCTCCAACCCCTGCTCCGACTCCCGCGCTTTAAAATCCCCAACCGGCGTACCTTGTTACGCGCGCTCGATCTGTACCTGGCGACGAAATTGAGTTTTGGCGATGTCTATATTCTCGCCACGATGGAGCGCCTGGAATCCCGCACCCTCTATTCCTTCGACCAGGGTTTCGATGGCATCCAAGGGATCCAGCGGCTAGAACCGTAACCGGCGGATGCTTCAAACCCGTGTGACACCGTTCATGTCCGCGACCTGGACGGACGGTCAAACCCCAGCCCCCGCTCTTTGAGACTGACAAAGTTTCCTCTGCCAATCACCAGATGGTCCACGACCTCGATCCCTAACAGATGACCGGCTCTTACGAGCTCGGTCGTGAGCGAGATGTCTTCGGGACTGGGCGAACTATCCCCCGACGGATGATTGTGGGCGACGATGATGAAGGCGGCGTTATGGAGGATGGCCGGGCGAAACACCTCCGCGATGCGAACCGTCACGTTATCCAATGCGCCCTGGTAGATCATGGAGGCGGAGAGGATGCGGCTCTTGGTGTTAAGCTGGATCGTTCGGAGTTGCTCCTGTTCCAGATTCTCCATTTCCAACCGAAAGAACTCGTAAGCATCCCGGGGACTTTTAATGAGGAGCGCCTCTTCAAACGGTTTACCGCTGCGCGTTTCATAGATGCGGGAGACTTCGGCCAGGAAACGCCGCGCCATATGGACGATCAAGGCGTCCGAAGGAGAGAGAAAACTGATCTGCGATTC
>JACQYF010000011.1 GCA_016208315.1 Chloroflexota bacterium
AGACTGATTACTGCATACTGCTTCTGCCGCTTCAAGCGTCCAGCCGCCAGCAAATATTGCCAGGCGACGGAAGAGTATTTTTTCTGCGGACGAAAGCAAGCCGTAACTCCAATCAATCACCGCGCGCAAGGTTTGATGGCGTGGTGGCGCCGTGCGACTTCCAAGAGTGAGCAATCGAAAACGATCATTCAACCGCGCGGCAATTTGCTCCACCGAAAGCGACCTGGTGCGCGCTGTCGCCAATTCAATCGCCAACGGCATTCCATCGAGCCGTTGACAGATTTGTGCGACGGATGCCGCGTTTTGCGTTGTGCTCCCAACCTGGGGTTGCACCGCCGTCGCGCGTTCGATGAAGAGGCGCGCCGCCTCGCATCGCTGCAACTCGGCAAGCGAAGATTTATCTGAGGGTTGTGAAAGCGATGGCACACGGAACGCGACTTCACCCGCGATGCCAAGCGCCTCTCGGCTCGTCGCGAGAATGGAGAGACTTGGACAGGCGCGTAATAAATCGTCTGCTACCTGGGCGCATGCAAGAATTAGATGCTCGCAGTTATCCAGAACGAGAAGCAGATTTTTCGGACGGAGATAGTTCGTGAGGATGGTGATGATCGGTGCGGAAGCCGATTGATGGAGGTCAAACACTGACGCAATCGTCTGTGGAACAAGGGCCGGATCGGTTAGCGGAGCCAGGTCAACAAACCAAACGCCATCAACATATTGCTGGGTCAAGGCCGCGGCTACTTGCAGGGCCAAGCGCGTCTTGCCTGCCCCGCCCGAACCCGTCAGCGTGAGCAAGCGCGTCGTTCCGAGCAGCCGTTTCACCTCGGCGATCTCGCCTTCACGTCCGATGAAACTCGTCAAGGGCAGCGGGAGGTTGCGCCCCGGATGTAACGGCCTCAAGTTCTTCTCGATGTCCTCAAGACCGGACGAAGCGTTGCCTGGAGTTTCCGGTTTCCGTTTGGCCAAGATTCCGTACCTCTAAACCAATAGCGCCACATCCCTGTGGAAAAAGACATCCGCCGTCAAAGTGCGGACGGCAGATGACTTGAATCCTCCATCAGATTCGCCAGCAGTGTAGCACAATCACCCAGGAATTTCAATGCCCCTTTCGCGAGGTGCGCGCGTCGCTAATTCACCACCAGCCACCCGACCCGGTTCGCGTTCGACTCGACAAACCATAGCCGCCCGTCCGAGCCGAGGGTGAGATTGTGGATGGCGCAGCCCATCGTCAAATGCTGTCGAACAAAGGACGGCTGTGAGCAGGAGACCGTTCCACTGGCAACACAATCCTCACGCGCGTCCCTCGATTCGCCACCGCGTCCACCGACAACGTCGCGCCGATCACTGCCAGCATGACACTGTGCATCGCCAGCCCCCGTCCACTCCCCTGCTCCCCCAACCCCGCCTTCTGGGGCCCAACTCCATTGTCTTCCACAATGATTTCCAGACTGCCGCGCAATTGAACGGCGATCCGTAAATGTAGAGCGCGATCTCCGTCGCGGCCATGCCGGGCCGCGTTGCGAATCGCTTCGCACGCCGCGAAGAACAGCGTCTCGGCCGTGACCGATGACAACGCGCGCGCCGCCGGCTCCGCGCTTGGCTCGACCTCCCATTCGACGCGCTCGAACGCGCGCTGCCATTCGTCCGCGACCGCTTGCTTGAGCGCGCCGATCAGGCCGAGCCGCTTGACCTCGGGCGCGGCGGTCGTCGGCATCTCCCGCAAGAGATTCGATACGTCGCGATGCGCGACGGTCAATAGCTCGATCGCGCTTCCATTGGGCACGGATGCCGTCGTCGAGTGGGATAGTTCTCCGCTGTGGAGTTCGATGATCGCGGCGTGCAGTTTTGGCAGGATGTCGTCGTGCAGAACGCGCCGCGCGCGCCAGTCGCCTAGTTGCGTCTCCGTCACCCGCTGGCGCTGTAACGCCATCAACCGCCGCGCCAGTTCCGCGCTCGCCAGCGTATCAATCAAGCGTTCGCCGCTGGCGCGGGCGATTTCGATTTCTTCTTGCGTGTAGAGTCCCCCGTCCGTTTTTTCTCCCAAGCGCAAGATGCCGATCAGCCCGCGCTCGCTCCACAGGGGAATGGCCCACTCCGTGCCACCGTTCTGCGCGGGATCGAGCGCGACGCACATGATTTGCGAATACAACGGCCCGAGATCAGCCGGTGGGGGAAACGTCGCGTCTTCGGGAAACGCCAGGCCGGGTACAAGGGGCGCGAGCGGCCCGACGGCGGCGAGATGCGCGACGCGTGCGCCGAGCACGTTGCGGCAGAGCGCGCGAAACGGCGTCGCAGCGTCCACCTCGGACGGCGCGGTTTGTACGAGTTGGTCGTACAA